>DASXQT010000075.1:0-105459 GCA_036507005.1 Candidatus Eiseniibacteriota bacterium | reverse complement strand
GGCCACCATGTCTGCGACGAGCTGGTCCGAGCCGGCGCCAAGGTCGAGCCCGTCGGCCGGGCCCGTTACGACCTGCGGCGCCGGGCCGAGATCGATCGGATGTTGGCAGACATCCGCCCGGACGCGGTCGTCCACTTGGCCGCTGTGGTGGGAGGGATCGGCGCCAACCGCGCCCATCCCGGCCAGTTCCTCTACGAGAACGCGATCATGGGCCTGGAGCTGCTGGAGGCCTGCCGGGTCGCCGGCGTGCCGAAGACCGTGATCGCCGGCACGGTCTGCGCCTACCCCAAGCACACCCCGGTCCCGTTTCGCGAAGAGCACCTCTGGGACGGCTACCCGGAGGAGACCAACGCCCCTTACGGCCTGGCCAAGAAGATGCTGCTCGTGCAGTCCCAGGCCTACCGCCAGGAGTTCGGGTTCGACGCGGTGAACGTCATGCTCGTCAACCTCTACGGGCCCGGCGACAACTTCGATCCCGAGACCTCGCACGTGATCCCGGCCCTGATCCGGCGCTGCCTCGAGGCGGCCGAGGCCGGGGCGCCCGAGATCGTGGTGTGGGGCACGGGCAAGGCGACGCGCGAGTTCCTCTACGTGGAGGACGCGGCCGAGGCGATCGTGCTCGCCGCCGAGCGGCTCGCGGACAGCGAGCCGGTGAACCTGGGCGCGGGGCGCGAGATCTCGATCCGCGACCTGGTCGCGGCGATCGCCGACCTCACCGGCTACCGCGGCCGCATCGCGTGGGACCGCGAGAAGCCCGACGGCCAGCCGCGCCGCTGCCTCGACACCTCGCGCGCCGCGAAGCTCCTCGGCTGGCGCGCCACCACGCCGTTCGACCAGGGCCTCGCGCGCACCATCGCCTGGTACCGCGCGCAGCGGGCGCCGCGGAGCGAAGAAGTCAGCGGGGCCCGCGGGCGGCGCTGAGCGGCCGGCTTTCCGAAGCCCGGCCGATCACGCTGTCGTAGACCTCCACGGTCCGCCGCGCGACCTCGTCCCACCCGTTCGCGGCCCCGAGCGCGCGCCCTCCCACGCCCAGCTTCGCGCGCAGCTCGGGCGAGCGGGCGAGCGTCACGATCGCGCCCGCCAGCTCTTCGGCGGATCCGCGGGCGGAGACCAGCCACACGTTCCTGCCGTGCTCGAGCCCCATCGCGGCGGGCTCCGCGCCCGCGGCGGTGGTGACGACCGGCAGGCCGTGCTCGAGCGCGGCCCAGAACGTGCCGCGCCGCGCGGAGACGCCGTCCACGTAGGGAAGCACGCAGAGGTCCGACGCGGACAGGCACTCCGAGACCTGCTCGGCGGGCAGGTAGCCGGCCGCGGTCACGCCCGCCGGAGGCGTCCCCGCGCTCTCCCCGATCAGGACGAGCCGGAGGCCAAGGTCCTGCTCGCGCGCCCGGGCGAACGCGGCCCGCAGGCGCGGCACGTCCTTGTTGCGCTGGACAAAGCCGAAGTAGCAGAGCACCACGTCGCCGTCGCCCGCTCCCCAGGAAGCGCGGAGGCTGCGCCGCCGCTCGGCGGTGAGGGGGTGGAGCGGGATGTTCGATCCGATCGGAACGACCGTGACGGGCGTGCCGGACAAGAGCCCGGTGCGCAGCAGGCTCGCGCGCTCGGTCGACGCGGGCACGATGAGCGCGCTCGCGCCGCGCGCGAGGTTCAAGGCGGCGAGCTTGCGCAGCGGGTGCGCGATGCGGAACTCGTGGAGCGTGACCACCAGCGGCGCGCCGCTTCCTCCGCTCCGCCAGAGGGCGCCGAAGAAGGTCGGAGCGATGCGGTTCCGGTAGCCGCGCCCCGGGTACTGAACGTGGACCACGTCCGGCCGCAGGGCGGCGATCCCGGCCACGAGCCTCCGCACGTCGCGGAACGTCCACCCGAAAGGCGCCGCGGGTCCGGGGGGCGGCTCCACCGTGGGCTCGACGCCCGCCCGCGCCAGGGCGCCGCACAGCTCGCGAGTGTAGTCCCCGATGCCGCAGCGCATCGGCGGGTACGATCCCGCGACCATCGCGACGTTCACGCCAGCGCCTGCGGAGCGGAGGGCTCGCGCGTCAGTGCGCGCTCGCGTCCCGGAACACGCGCACGAGCGTGAGCAGGAGGATGCGCACGTCGAAGAGCATCGACCAGTTCCGGATGTAGTAGAGGTCGTACTCGATCCGGCGCTCGAGCGGCGTGTCGCCCCGGAGCCCGTTCACCTGCGCCCAGCCGGTGATCCCGGCCTTCACGTGATGGCGCAGCATGTAGCGCGGGATCGAGGCGCGGAACTGCTCGACGTAGACCGGGCGCTCGGGCCGCGGCCCCACCAGGCTCATCTGCCCGAGGAACACGTTCCAGAGCTGCGGCAGCTCGTCGAGCGAGAGCCGGCGCAGGACCGCCCCCGCGCCCGTGCGGCGCGGGTCGTTGGGGCGCGTCCAGCCCGGCGAATCGTCGGTCTCGGCGTCGGCGCGCATGGTGCGGAACTTGAGCATGCGGAAGCGCCGGCCGCTCAGGCCCACGCGCTCCTGGGAGTAGAGCACCGGGCCGGGCGAGTCGAGCCTCACCCAGAGCGCGATCGCGGCCAGCAGCGGCGAGAGCAGGGCCAGCCCTACGCCCGAGAGCACCAGGTCGAAGCTGCGCTTCATCACGCCGTTCCACCCCAGGTCCGGGCTCTCCGTCACCAGCACGACCGGCATGCCGTCGAAGTCCTCGACGCTGGCGTTGAGCCGGAACGCGCGGGCGAGATCGGGCACCAGGCGCACCGCGGCGGTCGAGTCGTTGAGCTGCTTGAGCGCCTCCTCCTCGGCCCGGTACTCCGAGCGCGCGAGCGCCAGGTAGACCAGCTCGGCGCCCTTCTGCTCCACGAGCGCGTGCAGGTCGTAGACCGTGCCCACCACCGGCGCTCCCTCGACGCTGCGCCCTAAGTCGCCGGGCTCGGCCGCCACCACGCCCTCGACCGCGAGGCCGAAGTCGCGGTGCGCCGCGATCTTCCGCAGCAGCGTCGCGGCCAGATCGCCGGTTCCCACCACCAGCACGTGGCGCAGGTTGCGGCCGCGGCGGCGCATCTCGCGCAGCAGGATGCGGATGCCGACGCGGCTCGCGCACAGCGCAAGCCAGGCGAGCACCGAGAAGATCAGCAGCACCGAGCGCGCCAGCTCGCCGCGGGCGAAGAACGAGGCGAGCGCCGCCAGCGCCGCGGTCGCGATCATGCCCAGGGTCACGGCGTAGAGCTCGCGCCCGAGGCGCGCGGTGCGGGCCGAGCGGTAGAGATGCAGCGTGCGCAGGATGAGGAGCGCCCCGAGCGTGATGACCGCGCCGAACCAGAGGTAGAGCGTGAGCGGCGGGACCCCGAGCGGCGCGGGCCAGTCGAGCCAGTGGAAACGCAGCTCGTAGGCCGCGAGCCAGGCGCCGAAGATCAGCGCGCCGTCGAAGAAGAAGACCCCGGTCGCGAGCAGCTGACGCTGGCGGGCGAGCATGAGGGGTACCTTAGCTGAGGCAGACGCTGCCGGAAAGGCCGGCCGCGGCTACGCCTTGCGGAACACGACGGAGCCCCAGGTGTCCGGCAACTCGACGATCTGTTCCGGCTTGCCGGCCATGAACTGCGTCACCGCACGCCGGCAAGCCGAGTTCGATTCCGGGCTGTTGTAGTCGTGGACGAAGAGGTAGCCGCCGCGCGTGAGACGTGGATAGAAGAACTCGAGTCCCGCGAGCGTCGGTGCGAACACGTCGAGATCGAGCAGTACCAGGGCAAACCGCTCGTTGTCGAGCCCGGCCACGGTCTCGGGGAACCGACCCTTGCGGATCACCACGTTCTTCAGATCCACCAGCGCCCTCTGCAGGGCGGCTTCGCTGGTGTCGCGGAAGCGCGTGTCGCCCCGGTTCGCGGCTTCCCGGTCCTGGATCGGGAAGCCCTCGAACGTGTCGAACAGGTAGAGCGTCCGACCCGGGGCGCAGCGCCGGATGAACCGGCTGGTGTGCCCACGGTAGACGCCGACCTCCGCGATGGCCCCGGTGAGCCGATCCGCTTCGACCCGGCGGATCGCGAGCGCCAAGCTCGCGTAGCGCGCGTAGTCGCCGCTCTCGATCGCGGCGCGCTGGATGGCCAAGTCGAACGTGGGGTATTGCATGCGGCCCGCTCCCGCGAGCCGACCGGCCCAGCCGCGCGCGGCGTCGAGCAGACCCATGCGCTGGAGCACGCTCCGAGCGACGCTCCGGAGGCTCACCGGGCGGCGACCTCCCGCCGCAGGATTGCCAGGATGCCCTCCGCGGTGCGCCGATAGCTCAGCTCGGCGGCGCGCCGGCGACCCGCGGCCGCGAGACGCACGCGCTCGTCCCCGTCCGCGAGCAGGCGCCGCACCTCGGCAGCCCATGCTTCCGGCGAATGGGGCGGCACGAATCGCGCCGCGCCGTCCGCGATCTCCCGGAACGCGGGGATGTCCGAGACGACCGCGGGGACCCCCTGCTGGAGGGCTTCGACCAGGGGTGAGCCGAATCCCTCGTAGAGGCTTGGGAACAGCATGATTGTGGCGTTGGCGTAGAGCCAGGCCAGCTCCGCATCGGTCCGCCGTCCCAGGTGAACTGCGCGGGCCCCCGAGCGGCGAGCGAGCTCTGTTAGCCCTGGATAGCGGCCGTGGGTGGGACCCACGGCGACCAACTCGAGCGGCGGCGGATCTCCGAGCCGGGACCACGCCCGCGCCAGAACCGAGAGGTTCTTGTGCGGGCGATTGTCCCCGACCACCAGACCGAACTCACGGGAGGGCATTCCGTCGGGCCTGCGGGGCTCGGCCCGCCGCAGCCCCTGGTGCACGCCGGGGTGCACGGTGCGCACCCGATCGGGAACCGCGGGGAGCATCGCCAGCACCTCCTGCCGGCTGAACTCGCTCACGGTCACGATGACCCGCGCGCGCGTCGCGCGGACCAGGCCCCAGCGGTACGGCGCAAGCCGCCATGGAGACAGCTCGGAGATGTACCGTAGGGGACGCACGTCGTGAATGGTGACGATGCAGGGGCACGCCGGCCGGAACGGGAGCAGGTGAAACGGGCTGAAGTAGGCCGCGGGCCCGAGCGCGCGGAGCCAGGCGCCGACCCGCGCCATGGCGAGCAGCCCGAGCGGCGCGAAAGGCTTCTCGACCCAGGCCACGCGCGGGTGGGAGCGCAGACCCGACAGCTCGAAGCGCGACTGGCGCTGGCGCGGATCCCAGAGCACGACGTAGCGCTCGTCTCCCGGCAGCGTGAGCAGGGCGTCGAGCACGGCGTGGGCGTAGGTGGCGATGCCGACGAAGTGGTCGCAGGCATAGCGCAGGTCGTAAGCGATCGTCACGCGGGTGCGATCACGCCGGAGGGCCGCCTCCGGCGGCGGGGAACCACCGCTTCGCGACCGTCGCCGAGCGATCCGACGCGTGCTTCCGGAAGAGCAGGTGCTTCGTGCCAGGCAGGACGTGGCGGATCAAAGGCACGGCTCGCTGAGCCATGTAGTAGAGAGTCGCTACCGGGGAGCGATTCGTGAGGGAAAGGTCGAAGCGATAGGTGGCCTCGAAGCCCTGTCGGCGGGCGACGCGGATGAGCTTGGGGAAGTCCAGGACGTCCTCGGGGGCCGAGTCGCGGACCCGGGTCGCACGGGCGCGGTAGAGGGGATAGAAGAATGCGCGGCACGTGGGCTCGTGGAGATAGAGGCACGTGCCCCCGGGGCGGAGCACTCTCCAGATCTCGGCGAAGGTCCTGCGGTGTGCCAGAAAGTGGTGCGCCGCCTGAAAGGTGAAGACAAGATCCAGGGTCTCGTTGTCGAGGGGGATCTCGTAACTCAGGCATGGGAAGGCCCGGTCGAGAGACACCTCGAAGATTCGCTCCCATCGGGGCAGTGCCGCGACCGCCTCAGCGCTGATGTCGGAGCTGACGATCCTGCGAGACCCTGGGAGCTCGCGCTTGAGGATGCACGCGGCCCAGCCCTCCCCGCCGCCGAGCTCCAGGATGTCCCGGGCGCGCTCGAAGACGTCGCGAAACAGCCTCATGCATTCGAGGAATGAGCGTGCTTCGCTCAGCTTGTGGGCCAGGAGGTCGACCGTGTTGGACTGGGGCCCCTCGTCCCGCGTCGTTCGCCAGAATTGACGCTCCCGCTCCTGCGCCTCGGAGACGGTCTGAGGCTTCAATTTTCCTCCGAAATCGGGGTTGAGGGCCTCTCGCAGGCGGTGACACGAGGCAGCGACATGCGTGCGGGCATGATAGGCACCGGGAGGACGGCTGTCCAAACGCACCAAGCGCCCGGTGGGATTGCGAGCCCGGGGAACGCGCGCTAACCTTTCCGCGTGATTCGCCTCCCGCTGCCCGTCTCCCGGCCCACGCAGTGAGCAGCCGGGCGCCCATCGCGCTAGCGCGCGTCCCCGCGGTCCTCGAGCGCCATGTGCCCGACGCGGCGGTCGTGATCGCCGTGGTCTCGCTGGTCTACGCCATCTTCGGCGTCGGGGTCCTCTCGATCCCGGGCCTGGCGATCAGCGCCGTGCTCGCGACCGCGGTGCTGGCTGCCCTGCTGTACGCCGCGCCGGAGGTGTTGGTGGTCGTGACCCCGGCCCTGCTCCCGCTCGGGACGGTGGTCTCGATCTTCTTCCCCTTCGAGTTCTCCTTCGCGGCGCTCGCGCTGATCCTCGGTCTTCAGGGAATCCGTCGGCGTGCAGCGTGGATGGTCCGCCTGGAGTGGATCGAGGCGGCCAACCTGGGGTTCATCGCCTGGGCGGTGTTCACCGGGTTCTGGTGCTTCGACTTCGCGTGGTACGTGCATGGAGTCCGCCGGCTGCTGGAGGGCTTCGCCGCCTTCTGGGTCGCGAACCGCCTGGCGCGCGTGGTTCCGAGATCGACGTTCGAGGTGGGCCTGCTCCTCGGGGCCCTGGCCTTGTCGCTGGCGGCCCTCGGCAAGTGGCTGTCGACCGGCTGGAACGTGGAGCAGACCGCCTTTCACCGGGCCGCTGCAACGGATCTCGGTTGGGGCACGGCCAACTACATCGCCACTCTGCTGCTGCTGCTTTCTCCCCTGCTGCTCGAAGCCGCGATGCACTCGCGCCAGCGTTGGCTGCGGCTGCCGTCGTGGCTCGCGCTCGTGCTCATCGCGCTCATGCAGGGACTCATCGCTTCACGCGCCGCGGCTCTCCTCTTTGTTTTCGGAACCGCGGTGCAGGCGTTCGCCAACCGCTCGCGCAAGCTGATCGGGGCGCTCCTGATCACGGCCGCGCTGTTCGGATTCGTGATCAGCCCCCTGGGTCAGAGCTTCCTGTCGCGCTTCACCAGTTCCCGTGAGCTGGCCAGCATCGCAGTGAGGATCTGGTACTTCCGGGTGGCATGGCAGCGCACCGTCGATCACTTTCCCTGGGGAATGGGCCTGAATCAGGGCTGGACGTATCCGGACCGCCTCTTCGACCGGGATCCGCACAACTACTGGCTCGCCCTTTCCTCCGAGCTCGGCCTGCTCGGGGTGGCGGGCTGGCTCAGCGTGCTCGTCCTTCTCTGGCGCCGGCTCTCAGCGCTGGCGTCCGACCCGGATTGGCAGGGCGTTGGACGGGCCCTGATGGTGAGCTTCTGTCTCGGTCAACTGCACACCCTGGTCGAGCCAACCTTCCAGGGTGAGCAGTACCAGTTCGTGTTCTTCTGGATCATGGGCGGATACCTCGGCTACTACTCGATGTCCCGAGGCGCGCGGTCCCGGGCTCCGGCTCAGGACGCCCCGGCGAGCAGCACCCGGTAGATCTCGAGCATCCGTGCGATCCAGCGGTCGCGCGTGAATCGTTGGGCGCGCGCGACCGACGCGGCGGCCATGGTGGCGCGGCGATCGGCGTCCCGCCACAGCCCGCGCAGGGTCTCGGCCCACGCCTCCACGTCGCCGGGATCGAGGGACACGGCCGCATCCCCCACCACCTCCGGAAGGGAGGAACGGTTGCTCGAGATGCAGGGGGCGCCGCACGCCATCGCCTCGAGCGGCGGGAGGCCGAAGCCCTCATCGAGCGAAGGGAACGCGAACGCGGTGCAGGCGGAGTAGAGGGCGACCAGATCATCCTCGTCGGCGTCGCGGATCCGAACGATCGCGCCGGAGTCCGGTGAGGACTCGATCCGCGCCGCGATCGGGTTCATGAGCCACCCGTCGTGGCCGACCAGCACCAGCGGCCCGGGGAACCCGGCCCGCCGCACGCGCTCGAATGCGGCAACGAGACCAACGTGATTCTTGCGGGGCTCGAGCGTGCCCACGTGGAGGAAGAACTCGCCTTCGATGCCGAAGCGCCGCGCCATGTGGTCCCGCGCCGCCCCCGGGGGCAGTCGCCGGAACGCTGGCCCGACGGCGAGCGGGACCGTGGTGATGCGTGCCGGGTCCACGCCGAAGGCCTCCATCACCTGGCCGCGCACGAACTCGGAGTCGCACACGACGAGGTCGGCGTGCCGCGCCGCGGAGGGCATCGTCGCCTGCACGAGGAACCGGGTGCGGAGCGGATGCCATTCGGGGTGGTGGATCGCGTTGAGGTCGTGAATGGTGATCAGGAGCTTGGCCTTCGAGAACAAGGGGCCATATCCCATGGGCGAGTGCACCAGGGCCGGGCACCCGTAGAGGCGATCGGGCCGCAGGCCACAGAGCGCGCTCGCCACCAGAAGCACGCGCATGCGACGCCACCCGAGCGGAAGCGGCCTCAAGCGCTCCGCCGGGTAGGGCACCTGGATCCCATCGACGAAGCGGGGATAGACGAAGCGCGCCGGGGGCGCGTCCGCCCGCGTGAGCAGCAGGTCAGCGAGGTCCCGCACATAGCGACCGATTCCGCCGCCCGGGAAGAGGCCGGGGAAGACGTCCAGAAGCAGCCCGGGCCCGGCGGAGGACGCGGGCGGCGGGGTCATCGAGCTTCACCCGGGATCGCGTCTCCCTGCACGCCGGCGGCCACGAGCTGGCCGCGATAGAGCGCGAAGATCCGCTCCGCCCAGCGCTCGAAGCGGTAGGCCGCGGCGCGCGCGGGCCCGGCCCGGGCGACCTCGCGCCGCAGATCGGGATCGCGCCAGAGCCGGAGAAGGGCGTCTGCCAGGGCCGCCTCGTCGGTGGCCGGAACCGCCAGCGAGCACCCGGCACCGAGCTCGGTGAGGGCTTCGTGCTGGCTGGTCACGCACGCGGCACCGCAGGCCATCGATTCGAGCAGCGGCATACCGAAGCCTTCTTCCAGTGAGGGAAAGGCGCACAGGGTGCATGCTCCGTAGAGCGCCACCAGATCGCGGTCATCCGCGTCGCGGATTCGTTGCACCGCCGCCGACTCGGGCGATGTCTCCAATCGGCGCAGGATCGGGCGCACGAGCCAGCCGTCCTGTCCCACCAGCACCAGCGGTCCGGGGAAGCCTGCGCGCCGCAGGCGCTCGAAGGCGCCCATGAGCCTCACGTGGTTCTTGCGGGGCTCGATCGTGCCGACGTGCAGGATGAAGTCTCCCCCGATGCCGAAGCGCCGCCGCACGTGAGTCCGCGCCTCCTCCGCCGGGACGGGCTCGAAGCCCCGGCTGAGCGGCGGCGGGATGGTGACCGTGCGGGCCGGATCGCCTCCCAGCGCCTCGACCACCCGCCTCCCCATGTACCGGGAGTGGGTGAGGACGACGTCCGCGTCCCGCACCGCCGCGGGCAGCATGACGCGGTAGAACCAGCTCGTCCTGCGCGGGTGCCATTCGGGATGCTCGAGGGTCGTCAGGTCGTGAACGTGGTTGATGAGACGGGTCCGCCGGAAGCTCGGGCCGTAGCCGAGCGGAGAGTGCATCACGGCGGGCTCGCCGTAGGCCCAGTCGTATCGGGCGCCCACGGCGCGGCCGGCGACGAGGACGAGACGGAGCTGGAGCCAGGACCAGGGGAGCTCGTGAAGATGCTCGGGTCGGAACCGCGCCCGGGCACGGACCCGCAGGTTCCGCGGATAGACGAAGCAGACCGGCGGCGCATCGGGCATGTCGGTCAGCGCGTCGGCGAGGTCGCGCACGTATCGGCCGATCCCCCCGCCGGGGAACAGGCCGGCGAGCGCGTCCACCATCACGACGGGTCGGCCCATGCCATCATCCCGCGGCTTCCCGCGGGCGCCCGCCGGCCGGACCCACGATCGCCCGCACCTCGGACAGCGACACGTAGCGGCTGGCCATCAGCACGGCCGCCGCGACCCCGATCAACGCGACGCCTCCCGCGACTAGACGGGCGATCCCCTGCGCTCGCCCCTCGGGCACGAGACTCCACACGGCCCAAAGGGAGACCGAGTGTCCCGCGAGCCCGCCAAGCGCGGCGGCGGCGGCCGGCCGCGCCAGCACCTCGAGCACGTAGCGCCCGAGGGGAATCCTCTGACTCAGGTGGAAGCGCACCAGGAAGTAGATCGAGCCCACCGCTCCGGACAGGAAGAGCGCCCACAGCCCGCCCGTGAAGCCGAGACGAGGGATCAGCGAGAGGCTGAGCGCGAAGTGCAGGAGGATCGCGAGCACGTGGTATTCGGCCTCGAGACCCGGCCTCCCGACGCCGCGGGCCACGCTCCCCCCGACACCGGTCAGGATGTTCACCCCCATCAACGCGCCGAGGGCGATCGCGGCGCGCGCCGCATCCGGATGCCCGGGGCCGAGCCAGGCGGTGAACAGCACCGGGGACAGCACGATGATCCCGGTCGCGAGCGGGAAGGCCACCCCGATCACGTAGCGGCTCGCACGCAGGTAGAGCCGCGTGATGCGGGCGTGGTCGGCCGACGCATCCAGGTGCGCCACGGCCGGCAGCAGCGCCGGCAGCAGCAGCGCCGGCAGCGACCACAAGGCCGATGCCACACGGTAGCCCAGCTCGTAGTCGCCCGAAGCGGTGAGCGACACGAACCGTCCGAACAGCACCTTGTCGAGCTGGAACTGAACCAGGCCCCCCAGGTTGATGATCTGCAGCGCCGCGCCGTAGCGCGTCAGCCGCCGCATCAGGCCCGGCACTGCCACAGGCAGCTCGAAGCGGATCTCCGGGGCAAGGCGCCTCACGCTCCAGCGGCACCACAGCGCCGCGAGGGCCATGGAGATCCCGGTGTTCACCACCAGCCAGCGCAGTCCTCCGCCCAGGGAGATCACGATCGCCACGCCGAGTATCTGCAGCAGCGTCGTGGCGATGGCGATTCGGTTCCAGAGGTCGAGGCGCTGGAGACCGCTCAGCACGGAGGACAGGAGCATGTAGAAGTTCATTACGCCGTAGACGGCGGCGGCGCCGACCAGGGCCCAGGCGGCCTCCGCGTGGAGTCCGGGGGCGACCCGGAAGAAACCAAGCAGGGGCTCGCGCAACGCCGCGATCGCGAGGAAGAAGGCCAGGCTCAGCCCGCCGTAGAGCAGGATCCCGAGCGTGAAGATGCCCCGCAGCGAGGCGCGATCCCCGGTGGCGTGGAACTCGGCGACGAACTTGGTGAGCGCGCTCTGGAGTCCAAAATCGAAGGTGAGGTAGACCCCGGAGACGACGGTGAGCAGGGACCACAGGCCGAAGCGCTCGGCTCCCAGGCCGGCGACCATGAAGGGCGCGATCAGGATCCATCCCGCCACGTAGGCGAAGCGGCCGAGCAGCGTGAACGCGGTGTTTCGCGCGATCAGCCGATCGAGTTGCGGAATGCCCCGCGTCCCGTCACCGCGCGAGGCGGTCCCGGCAGGGTGACCCGGCGGCCCGCTCATCCCTCCGGGACCACGGCCCCGGCTTGCCGGACCGCGATCCACACCATCGAGCCGAGGAACGCCAGCGCGCCGGCGCCCAGAGCGAGGAGAATGCGGCGAGGACGCGAGTGTCGCTCGGGAGGCCGGGCGGGGTCGAGGATCTGGACGGTCGGCGTGTCCATGGTCTCCCGGATCCGCGCCTGCTCCAGCTCGGCGGTGAGCAGCAGGTAGAGCTGCTCCTGAACCTTGTTGTTGCGAACCAGACGCTGGAGGTCGGTCTGTAGCGCCGGGAGCGAGGCGATCCGCTGGTTGAGCTGGTCCAGCTCGTTGCGGGCTTGGATCACCTGCTCGTTGTTCTCCAGCAGGTAGCTGCGCAGCAGCCCGAGCCGCACCTCAAGCACGAGCTTCCGCGCCATCACGTTCGCCGAGGCGGAGACATCGGCGCTTCCCACCGAGGTCGCGGCGACCGCATGATGTGCCTCCTGGTATTCCTTCAGACGCACTTCGCTGTCCCGCAGGAGCGAGTCGGTCTCGCCCACCCGCCGCTCGAGGAACAAACGGGTCCGCCGGGCCTGGGTGTTGCGGTTCTCGATGTTGTAGCGGTCGAGCGCCACCAGGAAGGTGTTCGCCATCGCCGCGGCCCTCCTGGGATCGCGGTCCTCGGCGTCGATCCTGATCGTGCCGTTGTTCCGCAGAGTCACCTTGTAGTGGTTCTTGAGCTCCCGGATCGTCTTCTCCGCGCTCTTCTGTCGGTACACGCGCTGCAGGTCGAGGGTGCGGATCACCTCCTCCTGCGTCGTGCGGCTCTCGAGGATGGCCTTGAAGATGTCCGCCGGGGTGAAGAAATCGGGCAGCACACCGAAGGCCGGGAACTTCGAGAGCGCCCGCTGCGCCATGCTCACGTTGGAGAACAGATCCGTCTGCTCGGGCGGCAGGATCACGGCGGTCGCGCGGTACCACCGGGGCAGCAGGAACGCGATCCCGAGGGTGACCAGCGTCGCCGTCAGGGTCACCACCGCGATCCGCCTCGACTCGCGGACGGCTTCGGAGAACAGCCGGCGCAGGTCGAGCCCGGACGGCCCGATGTCCGGGACCGACGAGCGCTCGATGGAAAGGCCACTCACCGCACGCTCCGGATCGCGATGATGATGGTGGCGACCTCCGCGAGCCCGGTCAGCACGTCCCGGGTCTGCTGCCAGATCGTGACGTCGGGCTTCTCGGGAACCCACACGAAATCGCCGGGGTTGAGGGTCTGGACGTTGCGAGCGAGGATGGTCTGGCCCGTCACCGCCCGCGTCACGCGCACCTTCCCGCGCCAGGCGCGGCCGGTGTACCCGCCCACCTGCTTTACGTAGTCGTCGATGCGCTGTCCCTTGATGTAGTTCAGAACCCCCGGACGCTTCACTTCCCCGTCGACGCGGATCGAGGAAACCAACCGGTCGACCTGCACCAGGTCGCCGTTCCGCATCAGGAGATCCAGCTCGTTGCCGGCCGTGAGCCGCCTCCAGTCCACCCGGTAGTCTTCGCGAAGGCCCGCGAGCCTGGTGCGCAACACCACGTACTCCGTGGCGGTCAGGTCGTTCCGCGACAGCCTCAGCAGCCGGTCCAGCTCCGGATCCTTCTCGCCCGTCCCCACGTTCCGCCGGTGAACCCGTATGGCCGACAGGTCCGCCGAGTTCAGGAACCCGCCCGCCGCCTGCACCAAGTGGGAGAGCCGCGTCATGCCCTCCGCGATGGGGTAGACCCCGGGACGGCCGACCTCGCCGAGGAGGGTCGCCTCGTGCTGCAGATGGTACTGCGGAACGAAATAGACGTATAGCCGGTCGCCGTCGTGGAGCCGCGGGTTGTTGCGCCGGGAGTAGATGTCGTCGAGGGTCAGCCACAGGGACTCGGGCTGGAACGGCATCCGGAAATGCACAAGCAGGACCCGCGCCGCGTCCGCCGCGGGGATCGGGTCGCCCGCCAAGCGGAGCAGGTTGAGGAGGCTGTCCCGCGCGCCGAGCTCGATGCGCTCGGGCCGGGCCACGGCGCCCTCGGCGAACACGAACTCGGTGGCCACCGGCACGTTGAGCACGTCCCCGTCGCGCAGCCACAGGTTGCCGGATGCGTCCCCGATGCGATGAAAGAGGTCCAGGTCCGCGAGCTCCCGACTGCCGTCGCGGTGGAGCACCTCGATGGCGCGCCGGGAAGCGTCCTCGAGCAGGACGTCGGGCCGGAGGACGTCCGCGACGCGGCTCGTGCCGGTGGCGGCGACGGGCCCGGGCGCGCGCACCTGGCCGGTCATGTAGACGATGAACGTCCTGGGTCGCGCCAGGCGCAGATCCATGTGGACTCCCTTGAACTGGGTCGCCATCCGGTCCAGAAGCATCTGGCGCGCGCGGCTCAGGGTGAGACCGTCGACCCGCACCGGCCCCGCCCCCGGAACCAGCACCATACCTTCCGGGCCGATCTCCAGCGGCAGGCTGCGCGACACGCGACCCCAGAGCTGGAGGAGCAGCAGATCGCCTGGACCCAGGCGGTAGATGTCGGGATCCACTGCCCCCGGGAGCTGGAGGAGGTTCCTAGCCAGCGACGCGAGCCCCGACGTCTCCTCTGTGCCCGCAGCGGCGGTCCTCTCGCTCGAGGCGCCGTTTTGATCGCCCGTGTCGATCTGCACCTGGGGCTGGCCCTCCGCTTGGGGCGCGAAGGTCTGCTGGGCCCGCGACGACGTCGCCAGCACGAGCGACAGAACGGCGCAAGCGGCCACGCGGAGCCACCTCATCCCCGCACCTCCTTGAGCACGCGGCGCCGCCCGTACATGCGCTCGTAGTACTCGCGGAACTCGCCCTGCTTGATCGGGCGCCACCACGATTCGTTCGCGCGGTACCACTCGACCGTGCGCCGGATGCCGTCCTCGAACGCGATCGCGGGTTTCCAGCCCGTCAGGCGCTCGAGCTTTCCGACGTCGAGCGCGTAGCGCCGGTCGTGGCCGGGGCGGTCCTCGACGTGGCGGATCAGGGTGCGGGGCTTGCCGAGCAGCCGCAGGATGGCGTCGGTGATCGCGAGCACGTCGAGCTCGCGCCCGGCGCCGATGTTGAAGGTCTCGCCCTCGATGCCGGGATGCGCGAGCAGCTCGGCCAGCGCCGCGCAGTGGTCCTCGACGTGGATCCAGTCGCGCAGGTTCTTCCCGGTGCCGTAGACCGGCAGCGGCTCGCCTTCGATCGCGTTCGTGACGAACAGCGGGACGAGCTTCTCGGGATACTGGCGCGGCCCGTAGTTGTTGGAGCACCGCGTGACGACGACCGGCAGGCCCCAGGTCGCGAAGTACGCGTACGCCAGGCGGTCGCCGCCCGCCTTGCTCGCGGCGTAGGGGCTCCTCGGCACCAGCGGCCAGTCCTCGGTGGCGCGGCCCTCGAGCACCTCGCCGTAGACCTCGTCGGTCGAGACCTGGAGGAAGCGCCGCACGCCCTGGCGGCGCGCCTCCTCGCACAGCACGAACACGCCGAAGACGTCGGTGCGGATGAACTCGCCCGGCGCCTCGATCGAGCGGTCCACGTGGGACTCGGCCGCGAAGTTGAGCACGTAGTCGCAGCCCGCCATGGCGCGCGCCACGTCCTCCGGCTCGCGGATGTCGCCGTGGACGAACGTGACCGACCGCTCCGGCAGGCCGGCGAGGTTCTCGCGCCGCCCGGCGTAGGTGAGCGCGTCCAGCACCACGACCTGGCACGAGGGATGGCGCTGCAGCAGGAAGTGGACGAAGTTCGAGCCGATGAACCCGGCCCCGCCCGTCACCAGCACCCGGCTGCCGTCGAGCGCGGCGCGGTCAGCCATCCTTGCGGCTCCAGTCGTAGGGGATCTCGGGGCTGTGGGGCGGGATGCGGAACTCGTCGGGCTGGTCGTACACGTAGTGCTCGGTCGGCGTGTTGACCAGGTACGCCGGCTCCACCCCCACGCCCTTCATGCCGTGGAGGACGAGCGGCGGGATCACGAGCAGGATCGGGTTGGCCTCGCCCATGAAGAACTCGTTGATCTCGCCCTTGGTCCGGCTGCCCTCGCGGTTGTCGAAGAGCACGACCTTGGCCATGCCCTTCACGAAGACGAAGTGGTCGGTCTGCTTCCTGTGGTAGTGCCAGCCCTTGACCACGCCCGGGTAGACCACCGAGAGGTAGACCTGGCCGAACTTCTGGAAGAACTCGTCGTCGTCGCGCATCATCTCCATCAGGTAGCCGCGCTCGTCGGGAATGACCTTGAGCCGCTTGATCCGGACGCCTTCGATCACGCTGGCCTCCTGCGCCGCGCGGCGGCGACCCGCATCCGGGGACGGGCCGCGCGCGCCTTCGCGATGCGGCCGCGCCCGACGCCCACGTGGGTGAAACCGGCGGCCTCGACCTCCTCGCGGTCGTAGATGTTCCGGAGATCGCACAGCACCGGCTTGCGCATGATGCGCTTGAGCTCGCCCAGGTTCAGGTTCCGGAACTCGTTCCACTCGGTCACGATCGCGACCGCGTCCGCCCCGCGCGCGGCGTCGTAGGCGTCGGCGGCGATTCTCACCCCGCTCATCACCGGCAGGCGGCTCGCGGGCTCCGCGGCCACCGGATCGAAGGCCGAGACCGCGAAGCCGCGGCGCTTGAGCCCGGCGACGATGTGGAGCGCCGGAGCCTCCCTAAGGTCGTCGGTGTTGGGCTTGAAGGAGAGGCCGAGGACGGCGGCGCGCGCGCCGCGCCGGCCCCCGACCGCGGCGCGGATCTTCTCCACCATCAGGTCCATCTGCCGCTCGTTCGCGGCAATCGTCGCCTCCACGATCCCCGCCTTCACGCCCAGCCCGCGCGCCATCGCCACCAGCGCGTGCGTGTCCTTGGGGAAGCACGATCCGCCGAAGCCGGGGCCGGCGTGCAGGAACTTGTTGCCGATGCGCCGGTCCATCCCCAGGCCCTTCGCCACCACCTGGACGTCGGCGCCCTGGGCCTCGCACAGGTTGGCGATCTCGTTGATGAAGGAGATCTTGGTCGCGAGGAAGCAGTTGGCCGCGTACTTGATCAGCTCCGCGGTCTCGAGCGAGGTCACGACCAGCGGGGTCTCGATCAGGAACAGCGGATCGTAGAGCTTCTTGAGCATGCGGGCGCCGCGCCGGGTCTCGGCCCCGATGACCACGCGGTCGGGGCGCATGAAGGTCTCGATCGCCGCGCCCTCGCGCAGGAACTCGGGGTTCGAGGCGACCTCGAAGTCGGCGCCGCGCGGCGCGTGCTTGCCCAGGAACTCCATCAGCTTGCGCGCTGTGCCCACCGGCGCGGTGCTCTTCTGGACCACGAGCTTGCGGGCGCCGAGGTTCCGCGCCACGATCCTCGCGACCTCGAAGATGGCGCTGGTGTCGGCGCTCCCGTCGGTGTGACGCGGGGTGCCGACCGTGATGAACACCACCGCCGCGCCCCGGATCGCCCCCTCGACGTCGCTCGAGAAGGCGAGCCGGCCTTCGCTCAGGTTGCGGCGCACGAGCTCCGGCAGGCCGGGCTCGAAGAAGGGCAGCTCGAGGGCTTTCGCGCGCTCGATCTTCGCGGCGTCGCTGTCCGCGCACACCACGCGACTGCCGAAATCGGCGAGGCAGGCGCCGGTCACGAGCCCCACGTAGCCGGTGCCCACCACGGTGATCTTGTCCAACGAGAAGGTCCTTTCGCGCCGAGGTCGTGCGGCGTGTCCCGCGAAGCGCACGCGGTCCCGCAGGGAGGTGGAGCAGACGGGCGAGTCAGGTTAGAGGCTCGTCACGGAGCGGTCAACCGCAACCGAGCGCAGGCGAAACGCGCAAGCGCGCCTCCGGTGAAGCCCCGATGCGCGGCGCGGGCGACGCGGCGCGTCGGTCCGGTGCCGTCGCGCGTCCCGCGCTTCACGCGGGCCGCGCCCGCGCGCGCCACTCGTCGAGCAGCTCGTCCAGCGTGCGCTCGAGCGGGGTGGTCGCGCGCCATCCGCAGTCGCGCGCGATGGCGGAAGGGTCCCCCACAAGATATGGGACGTCGGCGGGGCGGAAGCGCGCCGGGTCCACCTCGATCCGCACCGGGACCTTCGACCGCGATGCCAGCGCCTGGGCGACGTCGCGGAGCCGCACGCCCTCCCCGCGGCACACGTTGTAGGCCGCGCCCGATCGCCCGCGCTCGATCAGCGTCGCGTAGGCCTCGGCCACGTCCCGCACGTCGGTGAGGTCGCGGGTCACCTCCAGGTTGCCCACCCGCAGCACCGGGTCCGCCTTCCCGGCCTCGATCGACGCGATCTGCTCCGCGAACGACGGGATCGCGAAGCGCGTGGTCTGCCCCGGCCCGGCGTGTGCGAACGAGCGAGTGCGCACCACGTCGGTCCCCCACGTGCGGTGCGCGACCTCGGCCAGGGCGTCGGCCGCGGCCTTGGAGAGCGCGTACGGGCTCACCGGCATGAACGGCGCGTCCTCTGCGACCCGCGTTCCCTCCGGCCGCGGGCCGTAGGCCTCGCTCGTGCCGACGACGAGGACGCGCGCGCGGGGGGCGGCGCGCCGCACCGCCTCGAGTAGGTGCCAGGTGCCGAGCGCGTTGACCTGGAAGGTGGCGACCGGGTCCTCGAAGGAGAGGGCGGCGCTGCTCTGGCCCGCGAGGTGAACGATGGCGTCGGGCCGCGCGGCCGCGATCGCGGCCGCGAGCGACTCGGGCGCGCGCACGTCCGCCGCGTGCCAGCCGTCGAGCGCGAGACCCGGCGGCGCCGCCCCCAGTGCCGCGCCGTGCACCCGCGCGCCGCGCGCGGCGAGCGCGCGCGTGAGGTGCGGACCCACGAAGCCGTTGGCTCCGGTGACGAGGATCCTCTGTCTGATCATCCCCGGCTCCTCAGAGCTTCGAACGATCGTCCCCCACCCCCCCTACCTCCTCCTCGGTCCCGGCACGTTACCAATGTTCTCCTGTCACCCGGACCCGATACCGGCATTCGATCGCCGGGGCGCATTACCCCGCCTGCACGCGGAGTGTCCGCACGACGGCCGCGAACCCCGTTCGCACGTCCGACCACCTCAGGTATTGGGTGGCCAACACCAGAGCGAACGCCGTGGCCGAGGCCGCTACCGCGGACAGACAAAGAAGCAGCCACCCCAGTGCCCCCCCCGCCGAGACCGGCAGCAGGCGATCCACGAGCCAGCCGGCGGTGCTCCCCCCCAGCGTTGCCACCAGGGGTCGGCCGCACGACGCGAGCACGAAGCCCAGCGACCACCCCAGTGCCCGTGCGAACACGATGAAGAACAGCGCCACGCCGCACACCCCGCCTGCCGCGTACCCGATGAGTGCACCCGGAAGCCCCAGTCGCGGCAGCAGCAGCCAGCTCAGAGTCAGGTGGACCGCCACGGTCACGGTGGCATACCAGGTCTCCAGTTCGGTGCGCGCGATGGCTCGTCCCAACGTCGTCCCCATCCCCGTCGTCATCGTGAACCAGATCGTGGATGTCACGACTCTCGTCACCAGCGCCGCGTCGCCATGCCCCGGGCCCAGCCACACGGCGAAGATTCTGTCTGCCGCGCCGAGCACTGGAGCCAGCGTCACCGCCACGGCCGTCATCACATGGCGACTTCCACGCTCATAGAGCAGGCGGAGGCGGTCGCGGTCACCTGCGACGAAAATCGCGGAGGCCTCCGGTAGCACGGCCATCAGCATCAGTTGCGGCAGCGCGCAGACCGTGAGCGACACTCGCGAGCCGAGTTCATAGGGAACGATGGAGGCGAGCGCGACGAACCGGGACAGCAGGATCTTGTCCGCGTGTGAGTGGAGTACGCCCAGCAAGTTCGTGATTTGAACCGGCCCTCCGAAACGCCACATCTCCCGGACGTGCGCTCGAATGGCCATCGGTGTGGCCCACCGGAAGCGCGGCGCCGCCAGGGGAACGATTCCCAGACCCAGGAGTCCGGTGAGCGACCACGCGACGACGACGGCCACCACGAAACCATTGAAGCCGGAGTGAAGGCGGAGCGCCAGGAGGAACCCCACGGTTTGCACAGACGCCATCGCCAGCACCATCAGGTTCGCGAGGTCGAAGCGTCCATATCCCTGGAGAACGGCAATCGTCACGTTCGCCACGCCTGCCAGCACGAACACTCCTGCCCCGGCGAACACCGCCACATGGGCCGCCTGCACCTCGGTCGCCGGAATGCGAAGCCAGGCGATCGCGGCGTTTCCGGCGCCGAGGGCCACCAGGAACCACAGGATCGCGAGCAGGAGGTAGCCCAGAACGCCGAGCGTGGCGTAGGCCCCCGCCTCGGCGTCGGCGCCTTTTTCGCGAGCTGCGGCGACGTACCTCAAGGTGCTCTGCACGAGGCCAAAATCGAGAGCGGCGAAATAGCCCGTGAGAACGTAGAAGAGGGCCCATACCCCAAACGCTTGAGGTCCGAGAGAACGAAGGATGGCCGGCGTGAAAACGAGCCAGACCAGAAGCGCCACGAAGCGGCCGGTCGCCGCGTGCAACGTGTTCGTGACCAGTCGACGGCCGAGCCCGGAGCTGCTGGTTCGTCGGGCGGGCTCCGTCACGGGTCAGCGCGCGCGCCAGTAGTCCAGCATGTCGCGCAGCGTCTGCTCGAACGGGATGGTGGGCTCCCAGCCCGAGGCCTTGGCGAACTTGGAAGGATCGCCCAGCAGCACCGGGACGTCGCTGGGCCTGAGCCGCGCGGGGTCCTTGCGTACCTCGAGCTTCAGCTTCGTCATGCCGAGCAGCATGTCGAGCACCTCCTGGATGCTCCACGACCGGCCGCGGCACAGGTTGTAGACCTCGCCGGGCTCGCACTTCTCGAGCGCGAGCCAGTAGCCGCGCACCATGTCGCGCACGTCGGTGAAGTCGCGCTTCGCCTCCAGGTTCCCGACCGAGAGCACCGGCGGCCGCCGGCCCTTCTCGGCGTCGGCGATCTGCTTGGCGAAGTCCGAGGCCACGAACACCGGCCCGCGGCGTGGACCTTCGTGGTTGAATCCGCGGGTGCGCACGCTGTCCACCTTCCACGACATCCAGTACTGGTAGCCGAGGAGGTCCTGCGCGACCTTGCTCACCGCGTAGGGCGAGAGCGGCCGGAGCGGGTTGGTCTCCCGGATCGGCAGCTCGTCCGGAAGCACCAGGCCGTACTCCTCGCTCGAGCAGGCGAGCTGGATCCGGCATTTTAGCCCGAGGCGCCGCACCGCCTCGAAGAGGTTCACCTGGCACAGCACGTTGGTGGTGAGCGACTCGGTGGGCGCGATCCACGAGGTGGGCACGAACGACTGGGCGGCGAGGTGGAAGATCCAGTCCGGCTTCACCTTCTCGAGCGTGTCGCGCGTGGAGGAGGCGTCGCGCAAGTCGCACTCGAGCATCGTGATCCGATCCAGGAAGTGCTCAACGTTCTCCGTGCGCGATCTCCAGCGCTGGATGCCGAAGATCTGACAGTCGTTCCGGGTGAGCATGTAGTCCACGAGGTGGCTGCCGGCGAAACCGGTGACGCCCGTGACGAGAACGCGTCGCATGGGAGGCCCCAGGGGAGAGCGCGAGTGGGTGGACAAGGTTCGCGACGTTAAAGCCTCGGCCGAGTAGGGTCAACACTCCGAATCGCGCCGCGGAAAATGCAACCCGAGGGCGGACAGCCCTAATAAACGCATCTCGACGGTTCCCGTTCGCGCCGATATACTCTATTAATGGGATACACGGCCCGGTACGGATGCCGGTGTCCGGAGATCGCCATGTCCCCAACGAGAACGGCTCCGCAGGACGTCGGACCGAGAAAGGGGGCCGTCGTGCGCTCCAGCCCTCCGTCGATCAGTTTCGCAATCCTCGCGCTCATCGCCAGCTTCGGGCCGCCCGCGGCGGCCGCGCCTCGTGCTTTTCTGTATCTCTCGCCCGTTCCCGGCGCCGACAAGGTGTCGCGCTGGAACAATCTGGTGATAAGGCAGGCCAGCGCCCTGGATCCCGCCAGCCTGGACGCTCGCCGGCTGTCGGTCGTGGGCGGCGAGAGCGGCCCGCACGCCGGCCGGCTCAGGCTCGCGAGCGACGGCCAGACGATCCTGTTCACACCCGACCAGCCCTACGCCCTGGGTGAGAGGGTGCGCGTGCGCCTGGCCGCCGGAACGCGCACGCTTGCGGGCACGACGCTGCCGGAGCTCGCCTACGAGTTCCGGGTCTCGACCGTCGACCCCAGGCTCATGCCGCGGCCTGCGTCCGAGCGGATGCCGGACCCGCCCGCGGACAACCCGTCGTGGCTGCGGCCGGGGGTCGCCATTCAGGACAGCGGGGAGCCATGCGACACGCTCCTGCCGGGATTCCCGGCGCTCCATCTGGTGAACGTCAGCAATTCCCAGCCCGGCGTCTTCTTCATCGCACCGTGGGTGCTCGGACCCTCGAATCGCGCGGATTTCGAGATCATGGATGACCGCGGGCAACCGCTCTATGAGGCGAGCTACGACGCCAATTCGATACCTTTCGATTTCAAGGTGCAGCCCGACGGCCGGCTCTCGTTCTGGATGAACGGCGCCTTCAAGTTCCTCGTGCTGGATAGCGCGTATGCCCGCGTCGACAGCTTCACCACCGGCAACGGCTATTCGCCAGACCTGCACGACCTCCAAATCTTGCCCAACGGCCACGCGCTCATCATGTCGTACGACCCTGAGCCCGTGGGCATGGACACCGTGGTGTCGGGTGGCAACCCCAACTGCATCGTGATCGGGCTGATCGTGCAGGAGCTGGACGAGAACAAGGACGTGGTCTTCCAGTGGCGCAGCTGGGACCACTTCAAGATCACCGACGCCAGGTCGTCGCCGGACATTAACCTGCTGGCCAGCGGGATCGACTACGTGCACGGCAACTCGGTGGAGATGATGCCGGACGGCAATCTGCTCATCTCGAGCCGGCACCTGAACGAGCTCACCAAGATCGACCGGCAGAGTGGCGCGGTCCTGTGGCGCATGGGGCTCAACGCGTTGAACAACATGTTCAAGTTTCCCAACGAGACGCGCGGCTGGTCGCATCAGCACGATGCGCGCGTCCAGCCCAACGGTCACCTGACGTTGTTCGACAACGGCAACAACCTCTCGCCCCGGTACAGCCGTGCCTTGGAGTTCGTGGTCGACGAGCAGAACTTCGTGGCGACCAAGGTGTGGGAGTATCGGCACGTGCCCGATGTGTACGGCGGCTTCATGGGGAACGTTCAGGTGCACCCCGACGGCGGCGTGACGATCGGCTGGGGCGGCACGTTCAGCAATCCGCAGATGACCGACCTTCTCGCCGACGGCACGATCGCGGCGGAGTTGCAATTCCCGTCCGGGCTGGTGAACTACCGCGCGTTCCGCTTCCCGTGGCGCACGAACCGCATTCTGACCGACCGGCAGAGCATGGACATCGGTGCGCCCGCGGTGGGCAGCAGCGGTGTCATGTTGCTGAAGGTGTGGAACCACTGGAATCAGACGATCAGTATCGATTGCCTGCGTACCACCGACAGCACCTTCAGTGCGACATTGGTGAGCGGCCCGCTGCCGGTGACGCTGGCGCCGGACGAGACGACGCTGGTGCAGGTGACCTACAGCCCGGTGGAGGGAGGGGCGGTGGACTCGCGCCTGTACGTGGTGCAGCAGAGCAGCTCCGAGATGGTGGCGCAGAGCGTGGTGCTGCACGGACACATCGACAGCAACGTGGGGGTTGATCCAGCTCCAGGCCTGCTGCTGACGGCGAAGGCAGGACCCAATCCCCTGCACGAGGGCACCACCATCGAGTTCACACTGCCGAGCGCAGGCCCCGTGCAGCTGGACGTGTTCGATGTCGGCGGCCGTACGGTCGCGACCCTGGTCGACGAAACGCGCGCGGCGGGCCGCCACACGGTGAGGTGGTCGGCGGTCGGGCGGCGCAGCGGACTGTATATCTACCGCTTGCGCGTGGCGGGCCAGAGCATCGTGCGCAAGCTGGTCGTGCTCGGCTAGACCCTGAACGAGCCGCGCGCGCGGCGTGGACTCGTCAACGCGCGATGACGACCCGCCGCACCAGCGTCCGTCCCAGGGCGCTCAGGCGCACGAAGTAGAGCCCGTTCGGCATTGCGCGACCGGCGTCGTCGCTTCCATCCCAGCGCTGGACGCGCTCGCCGGCCTCGAGGTCGGCGTCCACGAGCGTCCGCACCCGCCGGCCGGCCGCGTCGCAGACCGTGAGCGAGACCCGTGCGCGGGCGGGAAGGGCGTACATCAGCGCGGTCCCCACGCGCGCCGGGTTCGGCGCGGCGGAGCCGAGCGCGAGCTCGCGCGGAAGCGCAGCGAATCCCACATCCACGGTGCCTGACGGGGTCACCAGCGCGAAGAGGCTCTCGTTGCCGTGCACGTCCACGGCCGAGAGCTTGTAGTAGCTGCCCGCGGGGCCGACATCGTCATAGCCGGTATCGGGCTGAGCGACCACCAGATTGTCCGGGCCGGGAACGAAGCCGGCGGAGCTGCCGCGGTAGAGCCGGTAGCCGCCGAGATCCGCCTCGCCGTTGGCGCCCCAGTGGAGCCGGGTGGCTCCCGCCTGGTAGAGAGCGGTGAAGGGCGAGGGCGACACGGGTGCGAGATTGTCGACCGAGTAGCCCGAGTCGGGCGACGAGTTCCAGAACGCGACGCCCGACGTGTACCGCGCCTGCACCATGAAGACGGTCTGTGGATTTCCCGATCCCAGCGAGTCGCGCGTCGTCCCGGCGACGTAGCTGTACTGCCCGAAGCCGCTGGCAGGCTGAGAGGCTACGAACTCCCAGGCGTAGCTCGCAGCGTACACATCCGCCCGCATGAAGAGCCCTCGACGCGCGAGCGCGTTCCACTCGCCGGCGCTCATCCTGCGCGCCTCGGCCTCGAGGCCCGCATCGAGCCAGCGCGCGCCGCCCTTCACGGCGGCCTCCGCCAGCGAGGCCGGCGACTGGCGCCAGATCCAGTATTCCCCGATGGCGTACTGAGGGTCGACGTCGAGATAGCTGGCGTTCCACACCATCCGCACCCTGCCGCCCTGATCGCCGGTGACGTCGCGGATGCTGGCGATCGAAGGCGTGGCGTCGCCGAGCTGGGCGAAATGATCCACGTTCTGGGCGAAGGCCGCCTGGAAGGAGCCGTCGCGCAGATCCGACCAGGCCACCACGGCGCCGCCGTTCCCGTCCGCGGCGAGAAGGGAAGGCTGCACGTTCCCGGGAGCCAGGGAGATCGGATCACCCACGGCCGGCCAGGGCGTGGGGAGAACGCCTCCGGCCGTGACGCGGGTGGCGTAGGCGTCGAGCTGGCCGGTCCTGTCGTCGCTCCAACACACGATCGCGCCTCCGGAGCCGTCCGGCGCGATCGCGCCCAAGAACTCGTTTCCCACGGCGCTGCACAGCCCGAGACCGTTGGCCGGCCAGACCGAATCCGCCGCCCCGCTGGGCAGCAGGTGCTGGGCGAAGACCTTGGCGTTCCCGGTTCGGGAGTCGGCCCAGGCGATGAACGCGCCCTGGCTCCCGTCGGAGATGGCGAGGGGACCGCTCTGGCCGGAGGCGAAGACGGCCACGGGATTCCCGTTGCTGGTCCAGCCCGGCGACCGGGCTCCGGTCGAGGTCATCCGCGATGCGAAGATGTCGTTGTCCCCGTTTCGGAGATCCTGCCATGCGATGATGGCTCCTCCGGCACCGTCACCGGCGGCGACAGGAGCGGTCTGCGGGTTCGGGTCGTTGCACACGATGTTCGCGCCCCAGATATGGAACCCACTCGGGCCGAAGCGAAGCTCCCGGATGTCGAAGTTGCCGGACTGGTTGTCCTCGAAGGCCACCATGGCTCCCGCTGCTCCGTCCGGCACCACGGCAGGGGCTTCCTGAATCGATCCCGGTTCGTACTCCGGGCCAGACCACAGAACGTTCCCGCTCCCGTCGACCCGGCCGCCGCAGATGTCGATATCGGTGCCGATGGCAAAGATCAGCTCCCACACGACGATCGCGCCGCCTGCCCCATCGCTGACGATGACCGGATTCTGCTCGTCCTTCGTGAGGTTCACGGCCGAGAGCTGCCGGCCGTTCTCCGGCCAGCCCGCGGGGACGGCTCCCGAGCCGTCCACGCGCTCGACGAAGATGTCGCGATTTCCAGCACCGACTCTGCCGTCGGCCCACGCGATGATGGCTCCGCCGGCGCCATCGGAGATCATGACCGGATCCGACTGGTCGCCGGTGGCCTTGCATACCGCGAGCCCGCTCCCCGGCCAGCCTGCGGCCACGGTGCCCTGGGCGGTGATGTGTTGGGCGTAGATGTCGAGCCCTCCGGAGCGGGAATCCGCCCAGGCGACGATGGCACCGCCCGCCCCGTCGGAGATCACCGAGCCGACGAGCTGGTCGGCGGCGGACGGGCCGAGCTGGATGTTGGCGAAGGGATCGTGAGGCCACGCGGCGCGGGTCACGCGCGGAAGCGCAGCGATCAAGAGCAGAGAGACGATGGCGGCAGACAGCGCGGGCGAGGGGCGTCGGTGCATGCTGGAAACCTCCCCGTGGGATCGTTCGCGGCGGCTGGTCCCCCGGCGTCTCCGGCAGCGACCCATTGAATCATTCTCTCTCGCACATTCCTTTCCGGCAACGGCATAATTGCCGCTCGCGGGGCGTGAAGCAGAGGGTGGGCGTCGCGGCCCGCGGCCCTCAAGACGCGGAGGCGCCGGCGCGAACCCCCCGTTCGCCCGCCGCCGGAGAGCCCACGACGGACTCGTAGACCCGCAGCACCGAGGACACCATGTGCTCGGAGGAGAACAGCTGGCGGCAACGGCGGCGAGCCGCATCGCCCATCCTGGTTCGCAGCGGCAAATCCTCGAGCAGGCGGTTGATGGCCGCCGCGAGGGCCGCCGGATTCCGCGGAGGCACGACGAGGCCGGTCTCCCCGTGAACGTTCACGTACGACGTGCCGGTGCCGAGCTCGGTCGAGACCACCGCCCGGCCACTCGCCTGGGCTTCTACCATGACCAGGCCGAACGCCTCGCTCGGGTGAGTCGAAGGCAGCACGAAGAGGTCGGCGGCGCGGTAGTGAGCGGCCAGCATTCGGTCTTCGACCGAGCCGGCGAAGACCACCCGCTCGCCGAGCCCGAGGCGCGCGCACTGCGCGCGGAGCCGGGCCTCCTCGGGACCCGCCCCCACGAGGACCAGCCGCGCGCGCACCGCGGGCATCGCGTCGATCAGGACGTCGAGCCCCTTGTAGTAGCGGAATCGGCCCACGAAGAGGATGTGCGGCGTCCCGTGGCGCGCGCGCAGGTCGGCTGCGGCGGCGTCCACCGCGCCGTTCCCGCTGAAGCCCTCGAGCTCGATTCCGAGCGGGATCACGACACACTTGGCGCGGTGGGGCTGCAGAAACGGGGAATGATCCAGGTACTGAGGAGAGGTTGTCATGATCACCCGCGCCCGGGCGAGGATGGCGCGCACCACCGGCCCGTAGACTGGGAGCAGGGCGGCCTGCCGGACGATGTCGGACTGATAGGTCACGACCACAGGCACCGAGCGCTTGGCGATCAGCGTGCTGATCTCGCCGGGGGGGCTCGGGAACTGGAGATGGAGGATGTCGGCTTCGAGCGAAGCGAGGCGGCCCGGCATGCCGGGGCAGAACGGCGTCGAGAGAAAACGGGCCCACTCGGCGCAGCGGACGATCCGGACGCCATCGAGCCTCTCCTCCGACGTATGGCGGGCGCCGTGCGCCGAGGTGAGCACGGTCACGTCCGCGCCGGCCGCCGCAGCCCCCCGCGCCATTCGCCAGACCGTGCGCTCGATGCCGCCCTCCACGGGCGGGTAGTAGTCCTTGTAGAGGTGAACGATCCTCACAGCGTGCCCGCTCCTGCGCGCGCCTCGCGCCGGTCCGGAATCTCGCGCCTCTCGTCTCTTCGCCGCGCGCCCCGCCGATCTCGCGCCGCCTGCACCGGCGGCCGGCGCGTCAACCTACGGGCTCAAGCCGGAGAGGTCAACGCTCGCGCCGCGGGCCCGCGCCGAAGCGTGCCGCGGCACCTTCCCCGGCGAGTTTGACCCCCGACCAGCTCGAACCCTAGCGTCGCGCAACGGCGAAGGTGGCAGCACGGACCCCTGCGGAGAGGAGGATGGATGGGCAGGATGTTCTGCCGTTTGCTTCCTGCCCTGCTTGTTCTCGGGAGCCAGACGCGGGACGCGCCCGCAGCTTGGAGACAGACGACTTTCGTGATCGGCGGCTTCGGCGTGGGCGGCGACCCCATGAGCCTGATCCGGCTGAACGACGCCGGCCTGGAGTTCGTGGTGCCGTTCGACAACCCCACCCCGGCGCTCGCGCGCCGGATCGCAGCGCGCCTCGATTCGCTGCGCGCGACTCGGCCGGGATTCCGGATGCAGGAGTTCGCGTATCTGGAGACCGGCGACCCGCGGAGCCTGTTCAAGAACCCGAACCCGGCCGCGAACCGCGCCGCCCTCCTGGGCGAGCTGATGCCTTCCGCCGGGCTCAACAGCCCGTCCGTGGCGGGCTGGATTCTGTGGGACGAGCCGCCTCTTTATTATCCGCCGCATCGGAAGCTCG
This sequence comes from Candidatus Eiseniibacteriota bacterium, assembly GCA_036507005.1. Classification (GTDB taxonomy): domain Bacteria; phylum Eisenbacteria; class RBG-16-71-46; order RBG-16-71-46; family RBG-16-71-46; genus WS-2. Next base: position 77,419 of record DASXQT010000075.1, on the reverse strand, counting down.
CCGCGGATCGGGTCTTCACGACGATCCACGAGATGACGCTCATGCTTCGCGACTCCACGAACGGAGCTGGCACGCACGACAAGCTCGCCCTGGTCAACCTGCTTCCCATCCAGGCGTACGAATGGTTCCAGCCCCCCTGCAGCCGGGACACGCTGGCCGCGTACGGATGCTACCTGGACCAGTACCTGTCGCCGTTCGACTCCGACTCCTTCCCGGCGCCGGTCGTCTCGTTCGACAAGTACCCCTTCGAGACACCCTCCGCCGATTTCCGCCTGTACTTCGTGCAGCTCGCGCTGGTCAGGGAGAAAGCGGCCCAGCACAGCCGGCCCAACTACCGGATCCCGTTCTGGTCGGTGATCCAAGCGGCCCCGCGCCGGGAGGACATGCGCTCCCCGTATCGGCCGACGCCGACCTTCCAGCAGATTCGCTGGCAGGCTTACGTCTCCATTGCGTACGGCGCCAAGGGGATCCTGTACTGGACGCTCCGCCCCCGGGATGGTCCCCCGTCGGAGCCGGGCTACGGCGCTTCGTTCCTCACCAGGGATGGGTCCGAGAACGGGGCCCTGCACGATTCGCTGGCCGCGCTCAATGCCGAGCTTCGCGGGCTCGGCCCCACTCTCATGCAGGTCGATCCGGTGGCGGTCTTCCACGCCGCCGGCAATCGATTCGTCGTGCCTCGCGGCGACGACACGCCCTCGCGTCCGGGGAGCGCGCTCACCCCGGTGTCGGACCTCGAGGGCGCTTCCAGCGAGGGGTTGGCTGGCTATTTCAAGGCGCGTGACGGGGAGGGTGACTACGTCCTGATCGCGAACAAGGATACGCTGCTCGCACAGTCGTTCCGCGTCACGCTCAGGGGGGTCGCTCGCACCGTCCATCGTGTCGGCAAGCTCGACGGCCGCCTGATCCCCGTCGCATCGAACTCGGGCTCGTTCGCTACCGGAACGATCGCCCCCGGGGGCGGGGAACTGTTCAAGCTCGCCGGGTGGGTTCCGAGGTGATCCGGCGGACGCGCGGAGGGTGCTCGCTGCCGGGCGAGCGATTCCTCCCGACGCGCCCCCCCGCCTTACCGCCTCCGGCCCCGGATCCGGAACACGCGCGGCGATTCGGGCGCGGCCTTGGGAGGCTCGCTCCATTTCGGCCGCGAGGGCAGGTCGGACGCCTCGAGCGCGCGCAGCGCGAGCGCCCAGTCGGCGGCGTCCTCGCGCGCCCGGCCGAGGTCGCGCTCGAACACCTGTATGGCGCGGCGCGCGGCGTCGCGGAACTCGTTCTTGCCGGTGACCGAGGCCAGCTCGGCCAGGAAGCGCACGGCGCGCGCGTTCTCGTCGAACTTGCGCCCGCCGCGCTTCGCCTTGCCCTCGTCGCCGCGCGGCCGGGAGTACTGGGCGAACCCGCCCTTCTCGGGCTCCTCGAAGCGCTCCACCACCAGGTTGCCGAGAACCCGCGCCCGCGCGAGGTCGGCCTCGCGGCCGCCGAAGTGGGCGGCCAGAATGAACGCCCGCCCCATCTCGCACTGGTCCTCGAGCAGCGGCGAGCCCTCGCGCCGGCCGAACATGTCGAGGCGCATGAGCCCGAGGCCCTCGACCCAGCATTCCTGCCACACGCGGTCGAGGCTCTTCCACGCGAACTCGCGCAGGCGCGGGTCGCCGTTCGCCCCGGCCCAGCGCAGCCAGGCCCGGATCGCGTAGCCGTTGGCCTCGGGCACGAGCTGCCGGTCGCCGACCTGCCCGGCCACGAACCCGCCGCGGGCGTCGAGCAGCACGCGGTCCATGTAGTCGGCGACGCGCGCGGCGGCGCGGCGGTCGGCGTCGCTGCCGCCGTGCTGCCAGGCGTCGATCAGGTTCTCGAGCCTTCGGGCGTTGGCCCGGGTGGGCTTCTCGAACGAGGCGTAGGACGGATCGGCATCCCGCAGCCGCAGGAAGAAGCCGCCGCCGGCCGAGTCGTAGAGCACGTGCATCCACTCCGCGGTGCGGTGCGCGCGCGCGAGCCACAGCGGGTCGCCGCGCTCGCCGCCGAGGGCGAAGCCGAGCTCGACCGCGCTCTCGATCGGGGCGCCGTCCTTGGTGACGAAGCCGCCGCGGGCGCTGTCGTAGTCGGCCGCGACCTGGGCGCACAGGCGCTCGAAGTGATGCGTCTCCGCGGAGCCGCCCGACGCGGCGAGCAGGACCAGGAGCGGGAGGATCGTGATCATGCTCCCCCGGTATCGGCGCGGCCGGGCCGGAACTGGCGCGCTTTCGGCGCCGGTCAGCGCGCCACGGCGATGGTCAAGAGCGCGATCAGCACGCCCATCAGGCTCTCGCCCGCGATGATGCCGGAGGAGACCGGGATGGTGTACTGCTCGGCGAGCTGGGGACGCGCCTTCCTGAACCACAGGGCGAGGGTGGCGCCGAGGAAGAACGAGATCGAGTTGAAGCCGTTGATGGTGAACGCGAGCCCGAGCCCGGTCGCGGACGGCATGAACTTCTTGTGCTTCGGGAACGCCATCTCGAGCAGGGGCAGGAGGATCCCGATCACGCCCCCGATCAGGAGCCCCCAGCGCGCCGAGACCGGCAGCGCGCCCACGCCCTTGGCGAGCAGCTCGGCCACGCCGCGCCACACCAGCGCCGCGGGCGCGGGCCAGCGCTCGGTGCCGAGCAGGTCCACGGTCGGAATCAGGATGAAGTAGACCGGCACGACGATCAGGCCGCCCGCGAGCACGCCGAACAGCTGCGCGAAGAACTGTTGCCGCGGTTTGGCGCCCAGGAGGTAGCCGCTCTTCAGGTCCGTGAGCAGCTCGGCGGCGCAGCCCGTGGCTCCGGCCGTGATGTTGGCGGTCATCAGGTTCACGGTGATGTCGCCCGGCTTGATCGCGCCGAAGGTGAGCTGGGTGATCTTGCTCAAGGGGCCGACCGGCGTGACGTCGGTCTCGCCGGTGGCGCGCGCCGCGACCACCACCAGCAGGAAAGTGGCGAGCACCGCGATCGCGCCCATCCACCAGGTGATGTGGAACAGGCCGTGGCCGAGGATCACGATCACCACCCCCAGCGCGGCGAATCCGCCCAGGAACCACGATCCGGGCACCTCGATGCGGTCCATGGGGTCGACGCCGGCCTTGCGCTTGAGGAACGCCGTGATGGTGCTGAAGGCGCGCAGCACGGTCCTCCAGTTCATGAAGAAGAGCAGCAGGCCCGAGGTCACCATCATCGGGACCCCGATCCACAGGCTCCAGGAGGAGATCTTGCGGAAGCTCGGGGCCTCGATCACCCCGGCCCGCAGGAAGTACGGGGCCAGCACGCCGTAGTTGATCACCGCCCCGAGCAGCATGCTCCACGCCTGGCGGAAGCTGATGATCGCGCCCGCGGCGACGAACAGCAGCGAGCCCTCGAGCGACATCGTGACCTGGTTCAAGCCGAGCAGCTTGTCCTTGTACTGCCCGAGCTTGATCCAGCTCGTGCCCCATACCGACTCGATCTTGGGATAGCCCAGCCACGGGAGATGGCCCTGCCACCAGCCCCAGGCCGGGGTGACCAGCCCCTTGACCGGGGACCAGTCCGGCGCGCCCGCGAGTGTGGTGATCTTGAGGAAGCTGAACTCGGCGTCCCGCATCCAGGTGATGACCGCCCCGATCAGCCCCGCGATGCCGAGCGAGGACGCTTGGCGCGCGGCGGTCTCGCCCTTGGTGTGGAGCGCGCGCAGCGTGGCCGCCGCCGCGGTCCCGGTCGGGAACGGGAGCTTCTCGACGTTGATCATCTGGCGCTTGGCCGGCACGGCCAGGAACACGCCCATCCAGCAGATGCAGACGATCCACGGGATCAGCCACAGGCAGCGCTGCCTGAAGTCGAGGGGCAGGGCCGTGGCGTTGAGCATCATGAGCGCGGGGATGGCGTTCACGAGCCCTCCGCTCGTCATCACGCCCGCGACCGAGGCGCACGACTGCATGCAGTTGTTCTCGAGGATGCTGAAGGGCGGGAAGAGCCGCGGCATCGTCCGGTGGAGCGTGGCGAAGATGCTGTAGGCGAGGATGCACGAGGTGATCCCCACCCCCAGGCTCCACCCCGCCTTGAGGCCCACGTAGACGTTGGAGCACGCCATGAGCATGCCGAGCAGCATGCCCATCACGACCGCCCGCGGGGTGAGCTGCGGCATGCGGTCGCCGGCGTAGACGGTCTCGAACCACTCGCGCTCGATCTCTTCGGCGGTGCGCGGCGCTTCGGCCGCAGGAATCGTTTCGGTGGCCACGGTCTCTCCTCGCGATGGAGGGGACGTTGGGGCGGCGTCCCACGGAAAGCCCCAAGGTTGGACGAGAAGCGCGCTCGGCTCAAGGGGTTTTGTGAGCCGGGGCGCGGGAGTCGAACCGCGGCGGCGCTGCAGGCCGGCGGGCGCGAGCGCCCGCGCCACCTGCGCCTCGGGGCGAGCTTCCTACCGCCGCACGCGGTCGAGCCAGACCGCGGCCCGGTCGCGCTCCACGCCGATCGGCGCGCGCACCAGGAACGAGGTCAGCGCGTCGGTTGCGGCGAAGGCGCGATTCGCCGTCGGCTCGAGCTCCCAGGCGCGGAAGCGCGCCTCGGCGATGCGGTAGCGGGCCGCGACCTCGAACGGGCCGTCCTTTGCTCGCGCGCGCACCCGCTCCCAATCGGCCGCCGCGGCCTCGAACCTCGGGGCCGATTTCGAGCGCACGGCCGCCTCGGTGAGCCGCGCCGCGCCGCTCGCGGCCGCCTGCAGCGCGCGGGGAGCCGTGCGGAACGCGTCGTCGGCGGATTCCTCCTGCGGGAAGGTGGCCTGCGGCGGGCCGCGGAACCAGGACACGGAGCCGCTCCGTCCCTGGTCGAGAGCCGACACGGCTTCGAGCGTGAGCGCGAGCGCGGGCACCTCCGGCGCGGCGTGCACCTCGCGGCGCAGCGGCTTGTAGCCCACCGCGATCACGGAGAGCGTCTGGTCGCCGGGCGGGACCTCCAGGCAGAAGTGGCCACCCGCGTCGGTCGACACCCCGCGCCCGAAGGTCACGAGCGTCACCGTGGCGGACGCCACCGGCCGCCCGAGCGCGTCCTTCACGTCGCCGCACACGAGGAGCCCGGCCGCCTGCGCGCCGGCTTCGACCTTGGGCTTCTCCGGCTCGGGCGGAAGCTCGGCGGTGCGCCGCCCAGCGAGGGTTTTTCCCAGAGGCGGCGGCGTGGATTCAGGGGTCGCCGCGCTCAGATCCTTCTTGGACTCCTCGTCCAGTCGGGGCGCGGGCTGGCCGTCGAGCGGCAGCGCGAGGCGCGGCTTGGCACTCTGCGTCACGTCCCCCGAGGCCGCGCGCGGAGCCGGGGGGGGCGGCTGCGCGAACCTCCCCTCGGGCTTCCGGGCGGGCACATCCTCTCCCGACGGCCCACGCTTGACCTCGTAGGCGCGGCGCGGCGCGGCCTCGCGATGGGGCGCGGGTGCCCCGGGCGCGGGCGTCGTCGCCTGGGCCGGCGAGGGCTTCCCGCCCTCCTCGCGCGCGCGCAGCGCCGCGGACGGAGTCGCGCTTCCCTCGGCGCCGCCGGCCGCGGGCGCGCTCGCCCTGGTCTTGTCCGTCGCCGGCACTACGGCCTGCGCGTTCTCCGACGCGGGCCCCGCACCCGGGATCGGCGCCGACGCCGCGCCCGACGCCGCGCCCGGCGCGGGCACCGGCGCCGGCTCGGGCACGGGCGCGGGCGCTCCCGCCCGCTCCTCGGCGTGCTGAGCCCGCCCCGTCTCGTCCGCGCGCTCCCGGCCGGCCGCCTGCCCGGCGCGCTGCGCGAGCATGCGGTCCCGCAGCGCCGCGTTCTCCCCGCTCTGCAGGTTGATGAGCACCACGCCCGCAACGACGACCAGCGCGAGCGCGCTCCCCACCCACGCCAGCGTGCGCGGCCTGCGGAGTGAAGCGCCGAGGCCGCCCAGCCACCCGCGCGCGGCCCGCGCCTCGGGCGCGCCCGCTGCGGCGATGCGCTCCTCGATGCGCGCCGCCAGCGACTCGAAGTGGGCGTCGCCTGGATCGTGCGCGAGGGCGGCCGCGAGCGATTCGTCCAGGCGCCCGAGGGTCTCGAGCGCGGCGCGGCACTCGGCGCACTCGCCGAGGTGCCGCTCGGCGCGCGCGCGCGTCTCCGGATCGAGCGCTCCGTCGTGGAGCGCGCTCAGCTCGTCTGCATTCAGGTGCTTCACTGGCTCTCCCCGGTCACGGTCCCGAGGCGGGACCTCAGCTCCGCGCGCGCCCGCGACAGCCGCGACATCACGGTGCCCACGGGAATCCGCAGCGTGCGCGCGATCTCCTCGTACGAGAGGTCCTCCACCACGCGCAGCGCCAGCACCGCGCGGTGCTCCTCCGAGAGCCCGGCGTAGGCCCTCGCGATCCTCTCGTCCCGCTCGCCCGCGGCCGCGTTCTCGACCGGATCGTCCGACCCGGACCACTGCGCTCCGGCCTCGACCAGCGGCTCGAGCGCGGTCTCGGGCCGCCGCTTGCGGCGCCGCAGCAGCGAGAACGAGACGTTCAGCGCGATGCGCGCGAGCCACGGGTAGAGCGGCTCGCCCACGCGGAACCGCCCGATCGCCTGCCATGCGCGCAGGAACGTCTCCTGCGTCACGTCGTCGGCGTCGCCCACGTTGCGCGTCACGCCGTAGGCCACGCGATGGACGGCGCGCTGGTAGCAGCGCACGATCCGGCCGAAGGCCTGGGTGTTGCCGCCCTGCGCCTCGCGAACCCGGTCGGACTCCTCTCCGGGCTCCATCCACTCGGTACGCCGCGGGGCCGTGTTCATTCCCGACCGCTACCCCCTTGGCTGGGCCGCTGTCAAACTCAAGCGCCCGCTAGGTTTGCGCCAGCGCCGCTGCCGCATCGCATTCGGCGCGCGCGGCCTCGAGCGCCACCCGCGGGTCGGCGGCCGCGGTCACGGCGCGGCCGAGCACGATCAGGCTCGCCCCCAGGCGCACCGCCTCAGCCACCGTCGCGACCCGCTTCTGATCGTGGGCCGGGGAGCCGGCCGGCCGGATCCCGGGCGTGACCGCGTAGAACGGCGCGCGATGCATGCCGCGCAGGGCCGCGAGGTCGCCCGCCGCGCACACGATGCCGCGCGCTCCCGAGCGCTCGGCCAGCTCGAGCAGCTGCCCGGCGACCGTCGGGACCCAGAGCGGGCTCGTGAACCCCGGCGGGGCGTTGAACGCGTTGAGGCTGGTGAGCACGGTGACCGCGATCACGCCGGTCCTCCCGCCGCCCTTCGCGGCGCCCTCGACCGCGGCGCGCAGCATCTCGCCGCCGCCCATCGCGTGCACGGTCAGGAGCTCCGCCCCGAGCCGTGCGGCCGCGGTGGCGGCGCCCCGCACCGTGTTCGGGATGTCGTGCAGCTTGAGGTCGAGGAACACGCGCCGGCCGCGGCCCGCGAGCGCGTGCACCGCCTCGGGGCCGGCCGCGGTGAAGAGCTCGAGCCCGACCTTGGCGATCTCGGGGCCCGGCCCGAGGCGCTCGTCGAGCGCAAGCGCCTCGGCGAGCGAGCCGACGTCGTAGGCGATCGCGATCTCGCTCACGCGCGCCGCACCGCGCGCGCAGGCGCCGCGACCGCTCGCGCGTCGCGATCGCCTCGCTCCAGGCCCGCGAGGCAGCCGCGCCACTCGTCGAGGCTCCGGATCCCGCGCTTCGCGAGCAGCTCGCGCATCTCCTCCAGCACCTCGAGCGCCGCCTGCGGGCGCACGAACGACAGGGTCCCGACCTGGACCGCGGCGGCGCCCACGGCGATGAACTCGAGCGCGTCGCGCCCGCTCATGATCCCGCCCGAGCCGATCACCGGGATGCGCACCGCCGCGGCGGCCTCGTGGCAGCGCGCGAGGGCGAGCGGCTTGGTCGCGGGGCCCGAGAGCCCGCCGGTCGCGCGCCCGAGCCTGGACCCCATGGCCTCGAGGTCCACCGCCATCCCCACGAAGGTGTTGACCGCGGTCAGCGCGTCCGCTCCGCCCTGCTCGCACGCCACGGCCAGGTCGGCCATCGAGGTGACGTCGGGCGAGAGCTTGGCGACCAGCGCGGCGCGGGTGAGCGGGCGCAGGCGCGCGAGCGTGCGCTCGAGCCTCCGCGGCACCGCCCAGTAGCGCGCGCCCCCGCGCGCCACGTTGGGGCAGGAGAAGTTGATCTCGAAGCCCGCCACGCCGGGCTCCGCGCCCAGCGCCTCGAGCAGGCGCTCGAGATCGCGCGGCGTCTCGCCGCCGATCGAGGCGATGACGACCGCGCCGAGCGCGCGCAGGCGCGGCAGCTTCTCGCTTCGGAAGCGCTCGAGCCCGACGTTCTCGAGGCCGATCGAGTTGAGCATGCCGCCCGCGGTCTCCGCGATGCGCTGCGGGGGATTCCCGGCACGCGGCGCGAGCGTCACGGTCTTGGTGATCACGGCGCCGAGCCGCGCCGGATCCACGACGTGGGCGTACTCGTCGCCGTAGCCGAAGGTGCCGGAGGCGGTGAGCACCGGGTTCGCGAGCCTCGCGGGCCCGATCCGCACCGACAGGTCGAGCCCGGTGCCGTCGGGCCCGGGGGCACGCGAAGCGCCGAGCCGCGGCGCGCCGGGCTTGGCGCCCCGCGCGCCCCTGCCGACGGTCCCCGCCGTCACGCGGCGCGGGCTCATTCGATGCGCTCCCAGTCGAGCGCGCGCGCCTCGAACACCGGCCCCTCGGTGCAGCACATCGCGAACTCGCGGTTGCCGAGCAGCGAGGGAGTGTCGCCGTTCCGGAACGCGGCGCGCGCCCCGGCGCTGCGCGGGAGCGGGCAGCCGCGGCACACCCCGGTGCCGCACGCCATCACCGACTCCATCGCCACGTGCGCCTCGGCGCCGCCCCGGGCGCTCCACTCCGCCACCGCCTTGAGCATCGCGTGCGGGCCGCAGGCGTGGATCACGAGCGGCGCGCGGAAGCCGGGCGCGAGCCGGTCGAGCAGGTGCACCACGTCGCCCTCTTCGCCCTCGCTTCCGTCGTCGGTCGAGAGGTGGAGCCGGCCGCCCATCGCCGCGATCTCCGCGCGCGCCCGATCGAGCCCCACGAGCCGCGCACGATCGCGCGCACCGAACAGGAACTCGCTCCGCCGTCCCGCGCGCGCCAGCGCCGCAGCGGCGAACAGCAGCGGCGCCACCCCGCGGCCGCCCGCGACCAGCACGGGCGTGCCGGGGCGCGAGAGCGGGAAGCCGCGGCCGAGCGGGCCCAGCACGTCCACTCCGGCTCCCGGCGCGAGCGCCGCGAGCGCGCGCGTCCCGCTTCCGACCGCCGCGTAGAGGAAGCCGAGCGTGAGCCCGCCCGCGCCCGGGCCCACCGCGGCGACGCTCATCGGCCGCGGCAGCAGAACGGGCGAGGGCGGGGCGAGCAGGAGCTGCACGAACTGGCCGGGCTCGGGAGCCGCGAAAGGGTCGGGAAGGTCGAGGTCGAGCCAGCGGTGGCCCGCGCCGTAGTCGAGATGGCGCGCGACCGTGGCCCGGGCCTGTGTCCAGAGAGCCAGCTCGGCCATCGGGGATCACTCCCTCGTGTCGCGCGCGGGCGCCGGGGCCGCGGTATCCGGCCGGGCGCCCGAATGCGTGGTGTCTCGGCGCGCCGGCTTGCCGGTGCGCCGCCGCGTGGTATCGGGCCGCGCGGCGTGCGCCGTGTCGCGCGGCGCGCGCTTCGCCGCGACGCGATGCGCCGTGTCCGGCCGCGCCGCCGAGCGCGAGGTGTCGCGCACCATCGCCCGCCGCGCCGTGTCGCGCATGGCGGGACGCCGAACGCTGTCCGCGCGCGCGATCGAGCGCACCGTGTCGCGCACCATCGCCCGCCGCGCCGTGTCCGGCCGCGCCGCCGAGCGCCCCGTGTCGCGCGCCGCGGGACGCCGCACGCTGTCCGCGCGCGCGATCGAACGCGCCGTGTCGCGCGCGACCGTCCACGGCGCCGGGGTGGGCCGCGGCAGGCCGAATCGCGGGCGAGCAGGCGCCGTGTCCCGGGCCGCCGGAAGCACCGGCGCGCGCCGGGCCGCCGTGTCGGGCGGCGCGACTCTGCGCGCGGTGGCGGTGTCGCGAGTCGCGCCGCTGTCGCCTGCGGACCGCGTGGGCGGCGGGACCGGGAACGGCACGGGTCCGGCCGGCACCTGCAGGCCCACGCCCGGATGCCGGATCCCGAGCCGCAGCGAGTCGGGACCGGCGACGAGCGGCGGGCGGACCGCGGGACCCAGGACGGCCGGCGCCTGGGGCGCCGGCGCCTTCGGCAGCGTGTCGCGTGGCGCGGGCGCCTGCCCCAGCGTGTCGCGCGGCGCGGGCTTCGGAGGCGGCTTGGGCGCCGGCCGCTTGATGAGCTTGTCCGGCACCTTCTGCCCGGCGATCTCCAGGTAATCGCGCGCGGCGAGCTGCTCGTCGGTCGCGGGATACTCGCGCACCACCCGCCAGAACAGGCTCTCGGCCTCGGCCTTGCGGTCCAGCTTCCGGCTCAGCACCCAGGCCTCGGCATTCATCGCCTTGGCCGCGTACGGCGTGCCTCGATAGGTCTTCGCGATGCGGCGGTACTCCTCGAGCGCGCGCTCGGGCTTGTCGTGCGTGAACAGGTACAGCTCGGCGAGGAGGAAATCCGCCTCGGCTCCCTTCTGCAGCGAGTCGCCGCCCGCCTTGCGGTACTGGGCGAGCCGGTCGAGATTGCCCAGCCGCTCGGAGGCGAGGTTGAAGGACGGCCCCGAGGCCAGATGGTCCCGGACCTTCCGGTACTGGTCGCGCGCCTTGTCGAAGTCCTCGGCCGCGGTTTCGTAGGCGAACCCCTGCCGGTACTGCGCCTCGGCGCCCAGCTCGGTCTTGGGATACGCGTGGACCACGCGCTCGTAGGCCGAGAGCGCATCGGGGACGCGCCCCGCCAGGAGCTGGGCGCTGCCGACGCGCAGCATGAGGCGCCCCCAGTGCTGCGCGGCCGGCGTGGTGGGCCCGACGGCGGGCTTCCCGCCGGTGGTGTCGGGCGCCACGGGCTCGTGCTCGTGCGAGAGCGCGTCGCGCAGCAGGGCCAGCTCCTTCTCGTACTGGCGGGCGGCCTCGATGCAATCCGCCTCGCGCAGGAGGAACCCGAGGCGTTCCTCGTCGCTCAGCGCCCGCGTGCCCAGGGCGTGGAAGTCGGCGCGCGCCAGCTCGTAGTCGCCGTTGGCGAGCCGCGCCTCCGCGCGCAGGGCGAGCGCCCGGGGCACGAGCGGGCTCTTGGGATAGCGCTCGAGCAGCCGGGTGGCGGCCTCCGCCGCCTCCGCCGGGCGCTCGAGCGCCACCAAGGTGCGCGCGCGCTCGAGGTACGCGTGGGGCGCGAGCGCGTGGCGCGGAGCGCGGCGCAGGAACTCGTCGAGCGCGGTGAGCGCATCCGCATAGCGCCGCGCCTGGCGGTTGGCCACGCCCAGGTAGAACATCGCCTCCGAGCCCAGCGGACTCTTGGGGAAGCGCGTGGTGAAGTCCTGAAGCATGTTCACGGTCTGGATCGGGTCGTCCCTGCCGAGCAGCGAGCGCGCCCACATCAGGTAGGCGTCGTCCACCCACTTCGACTTGGGATACTGCGCCAGCACCTTCTTGGAGTAGTCGATCGCCTTGTTGAACTGCGAGGCGTTCGCCTGAGACGGGCCTTCCACCGAGTAGGGCTCGCCGCTGGTGCCGCGGTAGTAGTACTTCCGCGCCAGGTAGTAGGTGTTGTAGTAGGCGCAGGAGGAGAGCGCGGCCAGCGCCGCGGCCAGCGCGGCGAGCCGGAGTGCGAAGGCGCGCGCGCCGGGAGGGCGGGGCGTACCCGCCCGCCGGCCCGGCCCTGGGAGTTGCGCCCTCATTCGCATCGCCGTCGTTCCATACCCCGGCTCCGGGGATTCCTCCGATCCATCGTCGAGGGAGCGCTCGCTGTGGCCGTGGAGGCCCGCGGTCGCCCGGCCGATGGCAGCCGCAGGTCCGAGGCGGGAGGAGCGCCGGCCGCTCCTCGGCCGAATCCGGGTTCGCCGCCCGCAGCGCCCCCCGCGGGTATCGGCAGGCGCACGGGCACCGCATCCTGTTTCGGGAAGCCAGGGCAGGGTAGCACGGGCTTCCCCGGCCTGACGAGCGCGCTTGCCCGCGTGGCGGTGAGGTCCCAGCCGCAACCGCGCGCGGGATTACCGAGGCGTGGCGACCGAGTCCGGGCGGAAGGCCTCCCGCCGCCTCGAGCCTGCGCCCTCGACCACGAGCCCCGAATCGAGGTGCGTGATCTCGCCGTCGCAGATGGTGGCGAGCGCGCGGCCCGCGAGCGTCCAGCCCGCGAACGGCGTGTTGCGCCCCTTCGACTGGAACGCCGCGGGCTCGACGACCCACTCCACCTCGGGATCGATCAGCACGAGGTCGGCGGGGAAGCCGGCTTCGAGCCTCACCTCGGGCAGCCCGAACACCCGCCGCGGCGCCTCGGTCCACAGCTCGAGCGCGCGCGCGAGCGGCACGTGGCCCGGCCGCACCAGGTGGGTGATCGTGAGGGCGAGCGCGGTCTCGAGCCCCACGATCCCGAACGGGGCGTGATCGAAGGGCTGGCGCTTGTCCTCCTGGGTGTGAGGCGCGTGGTCGGTGGCGAGGCAGTCGATCACGCCGTCGCGGATCGCCGCGATCACCGCGGCGCGGCCGCGCTCCGAGCGGAGCGGCGGCTTCATCTTCGCGTGGGTGTCGTAGTCGCCGACCGCCTCCTCGGTGAGCGTCCAGTAGTGCGGGCAGGTCTCGCCCGTCACCGGGAGCCCGCGCTCGCGCGCGTCGCGCAGCGCGTCGAGCGCCCCGGCGCACGAGAGGTGCGCGAGGTGGACGTGGCCGCCGGTGAGCGCCGCCAGCTCGACGTCGCGCCGCGCCATCACGCTCTCGGCCGCGGCCGGCAGGCCGCGCAGCCCGAGCCGCGTGGCGACCCGCCCCTCGTTCACCTGCCCCTCGCCCGAGAGGGTGAGATCCTCCTCGTGGGCCACGATGGGGAGCCCGAGGGCGCGGGCGTGCTCGAGCGCGCGGCGCATCACCGAAGCGCTCATGATCGGCCGGCCGTCGTCCGAGAGCGCCACCGCGCCCGCCGACTGGAGGGCCGAGAACTCGGTGAGCTGCTCGCCCTTCTGCCCCACCGTGACCGCCCCGATCGGGTGCACGCGGCAGTAGCCGCGCGCCTCGGCGCGGGACCGCACCCACTCGATCCAGGCCGCCGAATCCAGCACCGGCTCGGTGTTGGGCATGCACGCCACCGCCGTGAAGCCCCCCGCCGCGGCCGCGCGCGTGCCGTGCTCGATGGTCTCGCGCGCCGACTGGCCGGGCTCGCGCAGGTGCACGTGGAGGTCCACGAGCCCCGGGGCGAGCACCAGGCCGCGCGCGTCCAGGACCCGCGATCCGTCGCGCAGCGGCGAGGCCAGGATCACGCCGCGGTCGAAGGCGAGGTCGATGCTCTCCCCCGTCCGCCAGTGACGGGCGTTCCGGATCACCGTGGCGCCGTTCATGACCCCTCCGTGAGTGCGGCGGCCGAGCGCGCGAGCACCGCGCACCGCACCGCCAGTCCGTTCTCGACCTGCCTCAAGACCCGCGACTCGCCGCCGTCGGCGACGTCGGGGGCGATCTCGACCCCGCGGTTCATGGGGCCGGGGTGGAGCACGACCGCGCCCGGGTGCATCAGGGCGATGCGCTCGCGCGTGATCCCCCACACCCGGCTGTACTCGCCGAGCGAGGCGAGGAGCCCGCTCTCCATCCGTTCGCGTTGCAGGCGGAGCGCGATCACGCCGTCCGCGCCGTGCAGGGCCTCCTCCACCGTCGTGGCCACCGCGCAGCCGAGCGATTCGGCTTCGGCCGGGACCAGCGTGGCCGGTCCGGCGATCACGACCTCCGCGCCCAGCGCGAGGGTCCCGAAGATCGCCGAGCGCGCCACGCGCGAGTGCGCGATGTCGCCCACGATCGCGAGGCGCCGGCCCTCGAAGCGCCCGCTCCAGGCGTCGGAGAGCGTGAGGAGGTCGAGCAGGCCCTGGGTGGGGTGCTCGTGCTCGCCGTCGCCGGCGTTGATCACGCCGGCCTCGAGGTGGCGGGCGAGGAACGCCGACGAGCCCGCCGAGCGGTGGCGCACCACGATCAGGTCGACGTGCATCGCGGTCAGCACCTTGAGGGTGTCGAGCATGGTCTCGCCCTTGGAGAGCGAGGAGCCGGAGACCGTGAAGGTGGTGTGGATCGCGCCCAGGCGCTGCTCGGCCAGCTCGAAGGAGAGCCGGGTGCGGGTCGAGTCCTCGAAGAAGGCGTTGCAGACTGCAATGCCGCGCAGCTCGTCCGAGGTCCAGCGCGGCGTCCGCAGATGCTCGCGGTAGCGGGCGGCCGAATCGAGCAGGCCGAGCAGGGTCTCGCGCGGGAGGCCTTCGAGCCCGAGCAGGTGGCGCGGGTCGCGCGCCTGCAAAAAAGCCCCCGCGCCGGGAGGCGCCGGGGCTGCGTCGATCAGGCTCGTGCGATTCATTCGCTCTCCTTTGCGACCTCGCCGGGCCGCGTTAAAGGGAATCGCTGCGACTTGCTGAACACAGTGTAGCCGTGGAGTGCCGGGAAATCAAGGGCCGGGGCCAGAAAATCACAGCGGCTTGACCCCGGGGGCGAGCGAAAGAGTAGTCTGCCCCACCTGCAGTGCTTTCGATCGGTGCGTCGGCGCCTCGCGCCGCGCGCGATCGGTGGTGAACGGTCCAACACGAGGAGGACACCAACATGCGGAAGATGGGATTCGCGGTCGCTGTGCTCTGTGCGCTGGCGGCGGGCTCGCTGGCCGCTCGCACGTCCCCGGCGTCGGGTGACGAGAAGATGTCCGGAATGTCGTCCACCTCCATGAAGGGCGACGCCGCGCTCCAGCAGAAGCTCGAGGCGATCGAGCGCAAGGGCTGGGAGGCGTTCAAGGCCCAGGACTTCAAAGCCTTCTCGGAAACGATGGCGCCGGACGCGATGTCGGTCGACATGAACGGGCTCACGAGCTCCAAGGACATGGAGTCCATGATGAAGGACTACGCGGTGCAGAGCTACACGCTCTCGGATTTCAAGATCGTCAAGCTGGACAAGGACGCCGCGGTCCTCACCTACACCACGAACGCGACGGCCACGTACAAGGGCCAGCCGATGCCCGCGGGGCCGGTCTACTGCTCGAGCGTCTACGTGATGCGCGGCGGCAAGTGGATGGCCATGTACCACCAGGAGACGCTGTCCATGAGCGCGATGCAGAGCGCGGCGGCGGCGGCGACCGAGAACAAGTAGCCGTTCCCCGGTCCGCGCGCGGGGCGACCTAGCCCAGGGGCAGGCGCCCCGCGCCGGCCGCGCCCTCGTGGGAGAGCAGGGCGCGCTTTCTTTCCTTCCCCCAGGCGTAGCCGCCCAGGCTTCCCCGCGCCCCCACCAGCCGGTGGCAGGGAATGAACACCGCGAGCGGATTGGCCGCCGCAGCCGCACCCACCGCGCGCGCGGCTCCGGGCGCGCCCAGGGACGCCGCGATCTCTCCGTAGGTGGCGCGCGCGCCGAAGGGAAGCTCCATGAGCCGTTGCCAAACGCGGCGCTGGAACTCGGACCCGCCGGGGTCGAGCGCGCCGGCGAAGGGGCGCCGGTCGCCGGCGGCGTAGGCCTGGAGCCAATCCACCGCCTCGGCGAGACGCGGCGAGGTCGCCGCGGCCGCCTGGCACCCGGCCGGCGCGTCGTCCGCGAGAAGCACGGCCGAGCACAGTCCGCGCTCGCCGGCCGCGAGCTCGAAGCGGCCGAGATCCGTCGTCACGACTGCACGATCCATCATGCACCTCCTGTGATTCGCCGCGCGTGGCGCGGCCCCACGGGACGCCGGGCGCGCCAGCGCGACGGGGTGGTGCCGGTGCGGCGGCGGAAGGCGCGCACCAGCGCCGCGGCGCTGCCGAAGCCCACGGCCAGCGCGACCTCGAGCACGCCGGTGCCCGCGCGCGCGAGCAGACGCCCGGCGCGCTCGGCCCGGACCGCGGCGAGCGTTCTCATCGGCGAATCGCCGGTCGCGGCGCGGAAGCGCCGCGCGAAGTGAGAGGGGCTCATCGCCACGGCGCGGGCGAGGTCGGCGAGCGCCAGGCGCTCCCCGCAGTGCGCGCGCATGAATTCGAGCGCCCGCTCCGCCATGCGGCGCTCGGCCTCGGCCGCCCCGCCCGCGAGCTCGGGGCGGCAGCGCTTGCAGGGGCGGAAGCCCGCGCCGGCCGCGGCCTCGGGCGTGGGGAAGAACGCGACGCGGTCGGGGCGCGGCTTGCGGCAGGTGCAGGAGGGCCGGCAGAAAATCCCGGTGGTGCGCACGGCGGTGACGAAGCGCCCGTCGTAGCGCCGGTCGCTGCCGGCGAAGGCGGCCCACATCTCGGCGCGGGTGAGCCGCGCGCCGGGGCGAGGGGC
This sequence comes from Candidatus Eiseniibacteriota bacterium, assembly GCA_036507005.1. GTDB lineage: Bacteria > Eisenbacteria > RBG-16-71-46 > RBG-16-71-46 > RBG-16-71-46 > WS-2. The sequence continues at coordinate 61,136 of DASXQT010000075.1, read as the reverse complement.
GGAGGCGATGGAGAGGGCGGTCGTCATGGGCGCAACACTACGGCGAACGGGGATGGGCGTCGCGCCGAATCTTGCGGAGTTATCGGGCCCGGCGCCGCCGCAACCGGCCGGCTCTCGCGAGGCGAGGCCACGCCGGCCGCCGACCGCTGCGCCCGCTCAGCGGCCCGCCCGATCCTCCCGCGTCTTCAGCTCGGACGCGTGCTCCTCGATGAACTGCCGGATCTCCTTCCCCATGTCCAGGAGCCTCGTCCACTGCTCCCGGTAGAGAGTAATGGGGAACCTCTGGAGGCCGTAGACGGAGACCGCCCCCTTGCCGCTGACCTTGAGGCTGACCCCGCGCTCGGTGCGGGCCTTCAGCGTCTCGTTCTCCTTGCGCAGGCGTTCGAGCTCCGCGCGCATCTCCACGTCGGACATTCTGCCTCCCTGCGGCCGGGCCCTCGCTACTCGTCCAGCTCCTTGATCACTACGGCGTCCACGCCGTCCACCTCGGCGAGCTTGACGCCGATCACTTCCTTCTTCGAGGTCGGCACGTTCTTGCCCACGTAATCGGCGCGGATCGGCAGCTCGCGGTGGCCGCGGTCGATCACCACCGCGAGCTGGATGGCGCGCGGCCGGCCGAGGTCGATCAGGGCGTCCATCGCGGCGCGCACCGTGCGGCCGGTGTAGAGCACGTCGTCCACCAGCACCACCACCTTGCCCTGGATGTCGATCGGGATCTCGCTCGCACCCACCACCGGCTGATGCGCGATGGTGGAGAGGTCGTCGCGGTAGAGCGTGATGTCGAGGCTCCCGACCACCGGGCCCTTGCCCTCGAACTCCGCGATCTTCTGCGCCAGGCGGGACGCGATCGGGGCGCCGCGGCGCCGGATGCCCACGAGCACCAGGTCGTCCACGCCCTTGTTGCGCTCCACGATCTCGTGGGCGATGCGCGTGACGATCCGCCGCAGGCCGTCGGCCTCGATGATCTCGGCCTTTTCCTTGAGCGCCATGATGCCTCGGGTCGGGAGGTTCGAGAATCTGTCGGTCGCGGCGCGCGGAGGGGGCGTGGGGCGGCGCCGGGGTTCGGAGAACCTAATGGGAGACCGCGCCCGAACGCAAACCTGCCGCGGAGGTCGCGGCGGTGGGGGGCGAAACGACCCGCGGCCCCGCCGGAGTCGATCGTCGGGGCCGCGTGCGTGAAGGCGTGATGCGTTGGTGTCGCGCGTCTGGCGTTCCGCGACGCCGGCTACCGCACCACGCCAATCTTGCGGCGGATGACGTGGAGCGTGCCGCCCGTCCCCTGGGCCTCGACCAGGAGCACGTAGCCGCCGCTCGACACCGTCTCGCCCTTGCCGTTCTTGCCGTCCCAGGTGACCTCGTTCAGGCCCGCGCTGCCCCCGGCGCCGCCGCGCGCGTAGGTGCGTTCCAGCACGGTGGAGCCGTTCTGGTCGAAGATGCGCAGCGTCACCGCCGCCTGGTCCGAGAGCTTGTAGGAGATCGTGGTCGGCTGCTTGGACGGCTGGAACGGGTTCGGATAGTTCGTGAGCGAGCCCGCCGGAGCGTCGGGATCGACGTAGGTGACCTCGATGCCGGCCCCGGCGCCGAACCCGGCCGCCGAGGCGCGGAGGCTGTCCCGCTCCGGGGTGCGCGGGCTCAGGAAGTCGGCGCGCGCGCTGCCGTCGGCTGCGGTCACGTTGTCGATCGGCGTCAGAGTGCCGTTCCCGCTCACGAGCAGGTAGCTCATCGCGACGCCGGAGATGCCGTTGTCGTAGGCGTCCACGAGCGTGGCCGTCAGCGTGACGTGCTTGTTGCCGCCCATCCAGGTCGGGGCGCTCAAGCGGACCGCCGCCGCCGGGCCCGGAGTGATGGCGATCTGGTTGCTGGTCGCGGGCGCGTTGCCGGCGTCGTCCTGCGCCCGGATCACGATGGGCTCGGCGAACGAATAGGTCTCGGTCACCGAGCGCTCGCCCTGGATCAGCGAGAATCGCGACGGGAGCAGCGCGCCGCGACCGGGCTGGAGCGTCGAGGCGTTGAGCGCCTGGAGCGTGACGTCGGAGTTGATCTCGCGGATCGTGCTGCCCGCGTCGTTCACCACCTTGACCGTGAGCGTGAAGGCCTCGCCCGCCCCGACGCTCGCCGGGGTCACGCTGGCCACGAGGTGGAACCCGCTCGAGATCGCCACCACCTGCGTGTTGCTCCCCTGGATGCTGGGACGCGTCACGTCCGCGACCGTGATCAGGTTGTAGCCGCCGCGGACGAGCCGCACCGACATCTCGCCGCGGCCGTCCACCAGCGCCTGATCCGCGGGCAGCGTGGCGCCCGGGTCGTCCGAGGTGATATGCACCACGTCCGTGACTCCGGTGACCGGGTTCCACCACTGGTCGGTGGCCAGCACCGTGACGTTGAACGAGTAGTTGATCGACTGGTCGGTCGCAGTCCCGGTCTTGCCGCTGGGCGTGCCGGGGGCGTTGCTCTCGCCGGGCGCCAGGATCAGCACGCGCGAGAACGTGCCGCCGGTCACGGTCACCGCGGACGAGGTGTCGGGCAGCACCGCGGGCTGCGTCACGTCGCTCGCCCAGATGCGCTGTGCGCCCGGGGTGTAGAGCGTGGTCGGGACCAGCGCCTGGCCGTTCGCGAGCGCCACGCGCGCGGCGACCGCGGCGAAGGCGTCGCTCGAGCCGAGGGCGACGCTGTCCCCCACGCCCGTCACCAGGTTCCAGTACTGGTCCACCGCGCGCACGGTGACCGTGAAGGCGGTGCCGGCCTGCTGGCCGTTGGGTGTTCCGGTCTTGCCGTCGGCGGTGCCCCCGTTCGGCGTCTCGCCCGGAAGCAGCACCTGGAGGTGGTTGACCGGGCCGGGATTCACCTGGAAGGAATTGCTGGCCCCGGTGTGGGGCGGCACGAAGTAGTCGGAGCAGGTGAACGCCACCGCCTGGGCCGCGCCCTTGAACGTCATCGGGCCGGTCCACACGCCGGCGGTGAAGCCGATGAGCTCGGGCGAGATGCTGCCCGTGCCGGTGTTGGCGGTGAGGAACGCATCGCCCGCGTAGTTCGTGACCGTGTTGCCGCTCGCGTCGGCGGCGCGGATCGTGACGGTGACCTGCACGCCCGCGGTCTGGGGCGAGCCGATCGCACCCACCACGAAGTGGTCGAGGGCGCTCGGGATCACCGGGATGCCCGGGCTGGTCATGCCCGTCTTCGTGCCGTCGGTGAGGTCCGTCACGGCGAGCGTCTGGGTGCCGACCGTGCCCAGGGTCACGCTGAAGGCGCGGTAGCCGTTCGAGAGCGCGCCGGTCTGAGGCGTGTTGGCCGCGCCGTCACTCGAGGTGAGGCGAACGTTGTCGGCGCTCGGGACCGGGTTCCACCAGTTGTCGGTGCTCCACACGCTGGCACTGAACGCCCGCCCCGAGATCTGGGTGGCGGGAACGCCGACCTTGCCCGAGACGCTTCCGGGCAGCGGCGACTCGCCCGGCACGACGAGCTGCAGCCGCGAGAACGAGCCCGGGTGCACGGTGAAGGGATCGCTGCTCCCATTGGCGCTGCCGAGGAAGGCGACGAGGTTGACGTTGCCGCGGTTGATGCTGGTCTCGTCGGCGCGGTACATGGTGACGGCGCCGGTCCAGGAGCCGCCCGACATCGTCACCGAGTCGGGCGAGCAGCGGCCGTCGCCGAGGCTCGTGTTCTCATCCAGGTGCACCGGGCCGTTGTAGCCCGTGATCTGGGCCCCGGAGGGATCGCGCGCGGTGACCGTGATGGTCATCGGCACGCCCGCGTACTGGTTCTTCTGGTTGATGGCCGAGAAGGTGAAGCTCTGCAGCACCATCGCGGTCACCGGCGACGAGGTGCCGTCCGGAATGGTGTTGTCGTCGTGGTCGTGCGCGAACACCGTGAACGTGCCGCCCGCGTTGAAGGTGAGCGGGAAGCTGGCCGTGCCCGATGCGAGCGGGGCCGAGGGGGGCAGCGTGGCGGTCGCGTCCGAGCTCAGAATGTCGACCACGTCCGTCACCGACGTGACGAGGTTCCAGTTCGAGTCGCAGGCGCGAACCGTGAACGTGAAGGGCACACCCTTGGTCTGGGCCGTCGGGGTGCCGGTCTTGCCGCTCGTGGTTCCGGGTGCTGGGCTCTCGCCGGGAAGCAGGACCTGAATACGGCTGAATGAGCCGGCGGCAAGGGCCGTCGAAGCCCACAGCGCCGCCGCGAGCGCGGCCAGCGGAAGGGCGCTCGTATACCGAGACATGGTGCGCACGGCATCCACCTCGCGTGATCCGTCCGTTTTCCAGAACGGGCGCTCCCGGTCACTCCTGAGTCGGTGCCGGGGGCCCAGGGATCGGCGTCAAACGCGTCGAGTGTGGGCCCGTACTGGTGGCGTAGAAACGCCGAGGTGCGGTACGCAGCATCGCCCATGCCGGAGGATCGTGCGGGACGCAGGATCGGGGCGCCGAAAAACCCAAGCCGTTCCGGGAACGGAGGTCGCAGGACCCCCTCGCGACGGGTGGGCGCTCCGCGCGATCCGACGGGCATCGCATCCCGCAATCCCGCGACCGCGCGAATCCCGCGGCGGACCTTGCGATGTGCGCGGACGAGTGCGGCGTTGCGCGCGGCGCGGCGGAGCGGCGACGCGGCGACGTGGCGGCGACGCAGCGGCGACGCGGCGGCGACGCGGCCGCCGTCGGCCGCTACGGGCAGGATCCGATGAGCGGAACGAACTCGAGGCTGAGCCCGGGATCGCGGTGAACGCGCCAGGCCGAGTCCACCTGGTCGAGGAAGGCGCTCCTGAGGCCCGCCGCCTCGTCCTCCGCCGTGGCGGCCCCGCTCCCGACCGGCGTCGGCGAGAGCACGCACACGAAGCTCTCGCCCCCGATCACGACCTGGACCACGAGCAGGTCGCCCGCGGCGAGCACGGCCTCCGCGAGCAACCCGCCCGGAGCCTCGTTGCGCACCGAGCAGAGGCTCATCCGCACGCCGGCTCCCTCGGCCGCGAGCCTCATGCCGAAGCCCGAGCCGTCCACGCCGAGGTACGCGCCGTCGATGAATCCCGGGCCCACCGACACCAGACCGGCCGCGACCGCGAGCCGGCCGGCGGCACCGGGCGAGAGCTGCTTCAGCGCGTCGAGCACGGCCGGAACCCCGAACGGCCGCGCCGCTCCGGGGAGCACGCGGGAGGTCTCTTCCGTCTCGAAGAACCGTCGCCCGCTCCGCGGGCAGCGGAAGAGCAGCTCGTAGACGCGGAGCGGGGACGCCGCGGCGGCCAGGATGGGCCGGCGCAGCTTGGGCGGGATGTCGTTGCCATCGCCACCGGGATTGCTGCAGGCACCGCCAACCGCGCAGTACGGAACGCCTCCCACGCTGCCCGCGGTGCAGTACAGATAGCCCTGGCCGGCGGGAGTGCATCCCGTGTAGCAGGCCCAGCACTGAGCCGCGGCGGGTACCGCTGCGGCGAAGATCCACGCCGTCACGACGACGCCAGCCCACACGACCGCTGCGAGACGCCTCATCGCCCCCTCCCATCCCCCCGGCTCCGTTTCCGGAGCGCCCCGTGCGTTCCCGGCGACGTCAGGTGCGATCGAGCGCGCCGGGCTTGGGAGAGGGCGCGGGCACGGAGCGTGCCGGCACGCATCGAGGTGCGGAACGCGGTGCGGACGCGGGTTGGCGCGCCGCGGCCGCCGCGCTACCGGCGCCGGGCGACCCCGTTGTTCACGCCGGCGTCCACCTCGCTCACATCCCCCTTCGCACCGCGAAGCTGTCGGGCATGGCTTCGAACTTCATGCGGGTGGAGATGGTCGAGAAGTAGTAGGGCCTACCTTTATAGACGAGCTTGGGCGAGCTGACCGTGGGCTTGAAGCGCTCGCCGGACACGGGATCGGTGAGCCACCCGCAGTAGGCCAGCGTCTTCCTGCGGAACAGGTCCATTGCGCCCTTGGTCGAGAAGAAGAAGATCTCGTAGTTGACGAACAGCCGCCGGCTGGGCTCGAGCACGGCGTGGCCGCCGGGGTTCACGACGCACCTGAGATCCGTCTTCTGCGCCTTGAGATAACGCTCCGGGTCTTTCACGAAGACCCCAGGACAGGTCCCTCAGCAGAACCCGATCGGCCTCCAGTTCACGTACACCGGCCGCACCTTGAGGTTGAGCTTCGACTGCTTGACGATGCAGCGGGCGTTCACCGAGACCAGCGAATCGGCGTACTTGATCCTGGGAAAGTCGGGGTGCTCGCTCTCGACGTAGCGCTGGGCGAGCGCCGCGTCCGCGAGGAGGGCCGCGCCGGCGAGCAAAGCCGCGGCCAGCACCGATCGGAGAGCTCGTGCCGGCAAGATCATGCGCATGACGCCCTCCTGTCTTCGTCCGCCGCCGTGCCGGACTGCACCCTGGAATCGCGGGGGCGCCTCAGCCCTTCTCCCCTTCCACGACGACGCGCGACAGGTCCCAGCCACGCACGAACAGCTCGCGCACCTCGGTGAGAAGGCGCAGGCGGTTCAGGCGGGTCGGCAGGTCGTCGGCGTTCACCAGCACGCGGTCGAAGAAGCCGTGGATCGCCTGCTCCATCTCGAGCAGTGCGGGCAGGATCTTCTCGTAGCGGCGCTCGCGCCACAGCGGCGCGGTGCGCCCGCGCGCCGCCTCGAGCGCGGCCAGCAGCTCGTGCTCCGCGGCCTCGGTCAGGCGCGCACGGTCGAGCGCGTCGGGCAGGGTCTCGGGCGCGGCCTTGAGGATGTTGCCGACGCGCTTGAAGAGGATCACGAGCGGCTCGAAGCGCGCGTCGCCGCGGAAGCCGGTGAGCGTGCGGGCGCGCTCCAGGCAGTCGCCGGGGTCGATCCAGCCCGGCCGCCCGCGGGCAACGCCGTCGAGCACGAGGCGCGCCTCGAGCGCCGCCTCGCGCGCGTCGTAGGGAACGCCGCGCTCCTCGAGCGCCGCCTCGACCCGCCCGCGCCAGAACTCGCCGAGCGTGCGCACGATCTCGGCCTGCGGCAGCTCCATGTCGGCGGCGAAGAAGGGGGCGGTGGCCTGCAGGGTCGCCTCCCGCAGGTCGAGCCGGAGGTCGCGCTCGATCGCGATCCGCACCACGCCGTTCGCGGCCCGCCGCACGCCGTAGGGATCCTCGCTCCCGCTCGGAACCTTGCCGGCCACGAACGCCCCCGCCACGTGGTCGAGCTTGTCCGCGAGCGCCAGCACCACCCCCGCCTCGGTCGCCGGGAGCGCGTCGCCGGGGCCGCGCGGCCGGTAGTGCTCGGCGATCGCGGCCGCCACCGCCTCGGGCTCGCCCGCGCGCCGCGCGTAGTGCCCGCCCATCACGCCTTCGAGGCTCGCATACTCCTTGCCGCTCCCGATCATCTCGGAGAGCAGGTCGGTCTTGCACAGCAGCGCCGCGCGCCGCGCGTCGGCGGCCGCACCGGGCGCAAAGCGCGCCGCGAGCCAGTCGCACAGCGACTCCAGCCGCGCCGCCTTGTCGCGCAGCGTCCCGAGCCCCTCGATCCACACCACGGCCGCGAGCGCATCCACCCGCTCCGCGGGCGGATGCTTGAGGTCGGTCTGCCAGTAGAAGCGCGCGTCCTGGAGCCGCGCGATCAGCACGTCCTCGTTCCCCTTGCGCACCTGGTCGAGCCCGCGCTCGTCGCCATCGCGCACCGCGACGAAGGCCGGCAGCAGGCGGCCCGCTTCGTCCTCGACCGCGAAGAAGCGCTGGTGCTCGCGCAGCGCGGTGACGATCACCTCGCGCGGCAGGTCGAGGTAGCGCTCCTCGAACCGCCCGGAGAAAGCGGTGGGCCACTCGACCATGAAATTCACGATCCCGGCCAGCTCCTCGTCCGCCACCACGCGCCCGCCCGCCTCGAGCGCCGCGGCCTCGATCTGCCCGCCGAGGCGCGCGGCCCGGTCGCGGTGGTCGGCCACGACGCGGCGCTTCTCCAGCGCCTCGACGTAGCTCGCCGGGCCCGCGATCTCGACCGGCTCGGGTGCCAGGAACCGGTGGCCGCGCGACTCGCGCCCCGCCTCGAGCGCGAAGGCGCGCACCGCCACGATCTCGCCTCCGAGCAGCGCCGAGAGCCATCGCACCGGCCGGGCGAAGCGGGTCTCGTCCGCGAGCCAGCGCATCATCTTGGGGAACGAGAGCCGCTGGGCCAGCGCGGCGAGCGGTCCCGGCAGCACCTCGAGCGCGGGCTTGCCTTCGTGGCGCACCGTGACCGCGACGTACTCGCCCTTCGGCGTCGCGACCCGGCGCACCGCCGCGGGGTCGACCCCGCGCGCCGCGCAGAACCCGAGCAGCGCCCGCGTCGGCTTGCCCTCCGCGTCGTACGCCACCCGCACCGCGGGGCCCTGGACCTCCTCGCTCGCGTCGGTCTGGCGCGCGGCGAGCCCGTGCGCGACGAGCGCGAGCCGCCGCGGCGTGCCGAGCGTGCGGATCTCGCCGCACGCGAGCCTCAGCTCGGCCAGCATCGCGGCCGCGCCGCGCTCGAGCTGCTCGAGCGCCGGGGGCACGTAGCCCGCGGGCAGCTCCTCGACGCCGATCTCGAGCAGGAGGTCGAGGCTCGCGCCTTCCGCACGCGCGGGGCGAGGCGCGGGCTTGTCGCCGGGCGCGCGCCGTGGCGCGGGCGTTGCGTCAGCGCCGGACGCGCGGCGGGAGCTCGCGCTCGCTCCCCGCGTCTCCTGCCCGGCCCGGCGCGCCGCCCGCGGCGTGCCCACGCGCGGGGCGCGCGCCCGGGGCGGGCTCGCGCGCCGGCTCACGAGCGCGCCCCCGGCGCCGCGGCCGCGGCCTCCGCGGGCTTCACCCACTTCGCGCGCTCGGCCTCGTCGCGCAGCAGCGGGAAGCCCAGCACCTCGCGCTGCTTCATGTACTCCTGCGCGCTCCTGCGCGCGAGCTTCCGCACCCGGGCGATGGTGCCCACCCGCTCGCTCACCGAGATCGCGCCGCGCGCGTCGAGCAGGTTGAAGAGGTGCGAGCACTTGATCACGCAGTCGTAGCCCGGCGCGACCAGGCCGAGGTCGAGCAGCCGCGCCGCCTCCGCCTCCCAGCGCCGGAACATGTCGGAGAGCGACTCGACGTCGGCGACCTCGAAGTTGTAGCGCGACCACTCGCGCTCGTTCTGGAGCCACAGGTCACCCCAGGTCACCCCCGGCGCCCATTCCAGGTCCTGCACGCGATCCCGGCCCTGCAGCATCATGCCGATGCGGTCGAGCCCGTAGGTGAGCTCGGCCGAGACCACCGCGACCTCGATCCCGCCGCACTGCTGGAAGTAGGTGAACTGCGAGATCTCGGTGCCGTCCATCCACACCTGCCAGCCGAGGCCCGCGGCGCCGAGCGTGGGCGACTCCCAGTCGTCCTCCACCAGGCGCAGGTCGTGCGCGCGCGGATCGATCCCGATCGCGCGCAGGCTGTCGAAGTACTGCTCGACCACGTCTGCGGGCGCGGGCTTCAGCAGCACCTGGTACTGGTAGAACTGCTGGAAGCGGTGGGGATTCTCGCCGTAGCGCCCGTCCTTGGGGCGCCGCGACGGCTCGACGTAGGCCACGCGCCACGGCTCGGGCCCGAGCGAGCGCAGGAAGGTCGCGGGGTTGAAGGTGCCGGCGCCGACCTCGGAGGGATAGGGCTGCTGGATCACGCAGCCGCGCTCGGCCCAGTAGCGCTCGAGCGCCATCATCATGTCCTGGAGCGAGCGGCGGGGCTCTAGGTCGAGCACGGCGTCTCCTCGTCGGAGCGCGCGCGGGGCAGGGCGCGCAGCATGTCGAGCGAGCGCAGCCCGCGGAAGCGCTGGAAGTGATGCCGGAGGAACGCATCCACCACCCGCAGGATCTCGCCCGTGCGCCGCACCTCGAGGTAGGCGCCGGCTTCCGCCACCGGCCGCGTGAGCAGAAGCGCGAGGCCCGCGAGCGCGTCGGCCGAGAGCGTCACGGTGGCCTCGGTCGCGGCGCAGCGGTCGCACAGCAACCCGCCGATCGCCGGCGAGAACAGGCGCCGCGGCGAGAGCGCCCCGCCGCAGCGCGCGCAGGCGTCGAGCCGCGGGCGGTAGCCGAGCAGGCTCGCGACCTGGAGCTCGAAGGCGATGGTGAGCGCCGCGAGCCCCTCGGCCGGGGCCGCGGTCACCGCCTCGAGGGTCACGGCGAGCAGATCGAACAGCTCGGCGTGCGGCTCCTCGCCCCACACCAGGCGGTCGATCAGCTCGATCGCCGCCTCGGCGTGCGCGAGCCGCGTGAGCTCCGTGAGCCGGCTCCCGGTGGGCGCGATCGTGTCGGCCTGCGAGAGCAGGTGGAGGTCGCGGTCGGGCTTCCAGTAGTAGACGTAGCGCCCGCGGGTCAGCGGCTCGAGCGCGTAGCCGAAGCGGCTCGGCGTCTTGCGCGCGCCCTTCGCCACCAGCTTCACCATCCCGCGCTCGCGGGTGTAGACCACCGCGATCCGGCTGGTGTCGCCGAGCGCGTGAGTCTTGAGGACGATCCCTTCGCTTTGGACCAGCGCCACGGTCAGCCCTCGGCGGCTCCGGAGGCCGGAGCGCCCTCCGGCCCCGCCTGCCCCGACGCCAGCGGGTGCGGGGCGGCCGGCTCGAGACCGCGCGCGGCTCGCGTGGCGTTCACGCGCTCCATGTCGGGCTGCACGACGCCCCCCGAGACGATCACCTTGAGCCCGTCCTCGATCGGCCAGTCGAGGTAGATGATGTCCTTGCGCGGGACGTAGTGGACGAACCCCGACGCCGGATTGGGCGTGTGCGGCACGAACACCACCTCGATGTCGCTCGAGAGCAGCCCGCGCACGTCCGGGCCCGGGGGCCCGGTGACGAACCCGATGCGCCACATGCCGGGGTGCGGCCAGGGCACGAGCACGACCTGGCGGAACGCCTGCTCCTGCTGGTTCAGGAACGCCTCGCCCAGCGACTTGGTCGAGCCGTAGACGATCCCGATGCCGGGGATGCGGGTGAACAGCCGGTCCCACATGCGCACCAGCGGGCGGGCGCCGATCCACGACGCCACCCAGCCCACGAGCATGAGCAGCAGCACCGTGGCGAGCAGTCCGAGCCCCGGGATGCGCCGGTAGTCGAGGAACTCGAAGCGCAGGTAGCGGCCGAGCAGGTTGTCCACCCGGTTGAAGAGCAGGAGCAGCACCCAGACCGTGAGCGCCGAGGGCAGCAGCACCAGGATCCCGGCGAGCAGGTAGTTGCGCATCCGGCCCATGACCCCGGGGCCACGGGCGCGCTTTTTCTGGGGGGGCGTCATCGGTCGATCTCTCTCCTCGGAGATGGGGTGAGTAGCCGAGGCAAATGTAGCGCGTCCGGGGTGCGGCGGTCACGTCGCGCGGATGGGCGCGGGATCTACCGGCTCAGCGTGAACTGTACCGGGATCACGATCCGGCAGGCGACCGGCTGCCCCCGGCAGTCGAGCGCGGGCGCGAAGCGCCACTCGAGCACCGAGGCGATGGCCGCGGCGTCGAGCTCGGGCACGGACTTCGAGACCCGCACTTCGCCCACGGCGCCGTCCGCTCCGACCATGGCCTCCAGCACCACCTCGCCTTCGATCTTCGCCTTCTTCGCCGCCCTCGGGTACGCGGGCGGCACGCGCCGGGTGGCCTCCGGAAGCTGCTCGACGACGGCCGCCTCCGGGTGCTCGCGGTGGTAGTCCTCGCACGAGATGGTGCCCGAGAGGTCCAGATGGCGGACCGTGGTGTCCGACGGGAACACCTGCTTGAGCAGCGCAAGGAAGCGGGGGGAGAAGTCGTGCATCTCGGTGGAGCCCTCGAAGACGCGCGCGGTCCAGAACTCGATGCAGCGGTCGGAGAGATAGACGATGAACGACGTGCGCAGGTCGCCGGTGAAGAACTGGAGGCCGAAGAGGACCTGTCGCGGGCGCGGCTCGCGGCGGCAGACCGCGGGCTCCGGGTAGCGGCGCATCGCGCGCGCCAGCAGCTCGGCCATGGCGGCCTTCCAGGCGGGGTCGGCGCTCCCCGGGCGCTCGACGATGAAGTCGTCGAGGCGGTCGTCGCCCGCCACGCCCGACTCGCCCGAGACCGGCTCGCGGATCCGCGCCACGCGAACGCTGTCGGCCCTCAGGATGCGGTGCTCGATCCCGGCGTTGAGATCGGCCGCGGCCGCCGCGCCGGCGGCGGCGAGCGTTGCGAGCGCGGCGATCGCGGCGAGCAGGAATCGGCGCATGGTCTTCTCCCGCCCGCTCGGAAGCGATCTCGATCTCGGTCGTCGCTCGACGCAGGCCACGCGCTCAGTCGCTGCGGAATCCGAGCCGGCGCTTCTTGGGCTCGGGCGGCTCCATGAGTTCTCGGATGGCATCGAAAACGATCTTGAACTGCGCGTCGTATTCTCGCTCGAGCGCGTCGAGCTTCCGGGCCAGCTCCGCGTGCGTGGCCAGAAGTCGCCTGAGCTTCACGAAAGCACGCATGATGAGGATGTTGACCTGGACGGCGCGTTCGCTATTGAGAACCGAGGAGAGCATCGCGACTCCCTGCTCGGTGAACACGTGCGGCAGGTAGCGGCGGCCCCCGCGGGCTGAGAGCTTTGAGGTCGCAATCTGCGACCTCAAACCCGCAACCTCTTGATGCGTAAGCTCGAACATGAAATCGGGCGGGAAGCGCCTTCGGTTACGCTTCACGGCCTCGTTGAGCCTCTTGGTAGTCGTTCCGTAGAGATTGGCAAGGTCCTGGTCGAGCATCACCTTCTCTCCTCGAATGAGGAGAATCATGGACTGGATGCGTTCGGCAGGAATGATGGCGGCGCCGCGTAGCATGATGCGGGTTCTATCAGGTTTGGGTTGCGCGCGAAAGTGACGCCGAGACCACGCCCTGTTGTCGTCCGCGCCCGCGCGCGAGCGCGCGCTCGAGCGCCCGCACCGCGGCGGCCGCGGCGCGCAGCGCCCGGTCCTCGCGCAGCCGCATGTGGCGCCGCTCGCCGGGCCTTGCGTGATCGAGCCCCGCGAGATGGAGCGCGCCGTGGACGGCGAGCCGCGCCAGCTCCCGCCCCTCGGTCACCCGAAAGCGCCGCGCCTGCTCGCCCACGCGATCCATCGAGATCACGAGATCGCCGGAGACGCGGCGCCCGTCGCGCTCGCCGTACTCGAAGCTCAGCACGTCGGTCGCGCGGTCGATGCCGCGCCAGCGGCGATTGAGGGCGCGCAGCTCGGCGTCGGCGGCGAGCACCACGCCGATCTCGCCCGCCCGCCGGCCCTCCGCGGCGAGCGCGGCGCGCACCAGCATCCGCAGCGGCGGGGCGAGCCCCGCGAGCCCGCGCGGCGCCTTCAGCGTGATCGTGCTGCGCGCGCGCGGCGCACCCGGCGGCCGGGCCCGACTACGAGGGCTCGCGGCGCGCCTCGGCGTCGGCGCGCGCGCGCTTGCGCGGATCTTCGGGGTAGGGCGCGCGCACGTGGAAGATCGCGGTCAGCACCGGGATGAAGGCCTCGCGGATCTTGGCCAGCTCCTGGAGCGTGAGCCCGCAGTCGTCGAGCTGGCCCTCCTGCACGCGCTCCTCGATGATGCGCGTGACGAGGCCGCGGATGCGGCTCGGCGTGGGCTCGGCGAGCGCGCGCGAGGCGCCCTCGACGCCGTCGGCGAGCATCAGGATCGCGGTCTCGCGCGAGCGCGGCTTGGGGCCGGGGTAGCAGTAGTCCTCGCGGCGCACGGCGGCGTCAAGCTCCTGCGCCTTCACGTAGAAGAACGCCATCACCATGGTGCCGTGGTGCTCGGGGATCGCGTTCTGCACCGCGCGGGGCAGGCGCTCCTTGCGCGCCAGCTCCAGGCCCTCGCTGATGTGCGAGCGCACCACCAGCGCGCTCATGCTGGGCGCGAGCTTCTCGTGGCGGCTGCGCGAGGAGACCGGCTCGTTCTCGGCGAAGTACTCGGGCTTCGAGAGCTTGCCGATGTCGTGGTAGTAGGCCGACACCCGCGCCAGCAGCGAGTTGGCGCCCAGCGCCTCGGCCGCGGCCTCGGCCAGGCTCCCCACCACCATGCTGTGGTGGTAGGTGCCGGGCACCTCGAGCTGCAGGCGCTTGAGGAGCGGGCGGTTGAGGTCGGACAGCTCGAGCAGCGTGATGTCGGAGGTGAGGCCGAAGAGGTGCTCGACCGGCGGCAGCAGCAGGAACGCGATCGACACCGAGAGGAAGCTGTTGAGCCCGCCCCACAGCGCGTCGCGCGCCAGGGTGGAGAGCGGCACCGCCCGCGCCAGGTCCCAGGCCAGGATGGCAGCGAGCGTGGCGCCGGCGATGGTGAGCGTGGCGCGCGCGAAGTGCCAGCGGTGGCGCAGGCGCGACACCGAGTACACGGCGGTCACGCCGCTCAGCGCCGCGACCGGAGCGAACGGCGCGTGCATCTCGCCCACGGCGGAGACCGCGACCGCGAGCACCAGCGTGAACACCAGCGCCGGCCGCTTCTCGAGCAGCGAGGCCACCACCAGGGGCGCGAGCGCCAGCGGCACCGTGAACTCGGAGACCCCGAGCACGCCCACCAGAGCCTCGCTCACCACCATCACCACCGCGGTGAGCAGGGTGAACATGGCGAGCATGGCGTTGTCGCGGTAGACGCCCGGCAGCTCCATGCGCAGGTAGCTCGAGAACACGGCGATGAAGAGCAGGATGAGCAGCATGCGCGCGAGCGGCGGGTAGAGGTGATCGCTGCGCCCGCGGCGGGCCTCCTCGAGGTTGCGCAGCGAGCGCAGCCTGAGCAGCGCATCGTGCGTGACCCGCTGGTTCGCGTCCACCAGCAGCTCGTCCTTCTGCACGAACCCGATGGTGGCCGGCACCTGGGACTGGGCCTGCACCCGCCGCCATTCGGTCTCGGCGCGGTCGTAGAGCACGCTGGGCTGGACGAAGGGCGCGGCCATCTCGCCCACCAGCTTCTGGCCCTGCGCGTCGCCGGAGAACGCGCTGTGCGCGCGGCGCTCGATGAAGGCCAGCGCCTCGCGCCGGTCGTAGAGCCCGCTCGCCGTGCGCGGTGTCTCACGCTCGCCCTCGCGCACGTTCACGGTGTCGTAGCCGAGAAGCTGGTCGCCGCGCTTCTCGACCACGATGCCGGACTCGTACACCGCCCGCAGCCACTCGCCGAGCAGCTCGAGGGTGCGCCGCGCGCGGCCGGGGGCCGCGAGCGCCGCCGCGCTCTCCTCGGTGAGCGGGACGCCCAGCGCCCCGAGCCGCGCCGCGCGCCCGGCGGGCGGAAGCGCGGAGTCGAGCACCGCGGCGAGCGCCTGCTGCTGGAACGCGGCGAAGCGGCTCAGCATCTCGGAAGAGGCGCGCGCGTCCACCATGAACACCGGAGGCACGGCGGCCGCCGCCTGCTGCTGCTCGCGGCGCAGCGTGGGCTCGTCCTTCTCGACCCGGAAGTCGTAGGGCGCGACCACGCGCTCGCGCGCGATCTCCCCCTCGCGGTAGCGGTAGCGCTCGGGGGTGCGCGGGCCGCGCGGCAGCGCGCCCGCGAGCGCGAGCAGCACGATTACGAGCAGGGCGCGAACCGCGTAGTAGCCCCAACGCACCGATCGCGCGCGATCGGGCAGGGCGGGCAGCGGGGCGACGTCCGTTTCGGTCATGGCGTCAGGGGCGATCCGGCGCGGGCCGGATCAGATCGAGGGTCCGCGCCCGGTCTCGCCGCCTTCCGCGGCCCCGGGAGGCTGCGGTTCGGCGCGCGTCGGCTCGGCGGCGTCCTCCGCCTCGCGGGGATCGAGCGCGGTGCCCACGCCGTCCTCGACCTTGCCGTTCTGGCGGGCGTGGAAGGCCTCGAAGGCGCGGATGATCTCGCGCACCAGGCGGTGGCGCACCACGTCCTCGGGGTGGAAGTAGACGAACTGCACGCCCGGCACACCCGAGAGGATGGTCTGGATCTTCACCAGCCCCGAGCTGTCGGGATCGCGCAGGTCGATCTGCGTGACGTCGCCGGTGATCACGGCGCGCGAGTTCACGCCCATGCGGGTGAGGAACATCTTCATCTGGCGCACCGTGGTGTTCTGGGCCTCGTCGAGGATCACGTACGAGTTGTGGAGCGTGCGCCCGCGCATGAAGGCGAGCGGCGCGATCTCGATCACGCCCAGCTCGATGTAGCGGCGCATCTTGTCGAACGACATCAGGTCGGAGAGCGCGTCGTACATCGGGCGCAGGTAGGGATCCACCTTCTCCTGCATGTCGCCGGGCAGGAAGCCCAGGCTCTCGCCCGCCTCGACGGCGGGGCGCACGAGCACGATGCGGTCCACCTTGCGGGTGCGCAGCGCGTTCACCGCGGCCGCCACCGCGAGATACGTCTTGCCGGTGCCGGCCGGGCCGATCGCGAACACCACGTCGTGCTCCTCGAGGGCCTTCAGGTACTCGGCCTGGGTCGGGGTGCGGGCGCGCACGCCCTTGCGGTCGAAGCTGTAGCCGGGCGCGCCCTCGTAGGCGTCCGCGAGTCGCGGGGCGTTGCCGTTGCGGCGCGACTGGCCGAGCGCGGTCATGACGTCCGCCTCCTCGATCACCTTGCCGCGCTCGGCCAGGTCGAGCAGCTCGCGCAGGGCGCGCGCGGCGGAGTTCACCGCCTCGTCCTCGCCCGCCACGGTGATGGTCCCGTCGCGGAGCGTGATGCGCACCGGGAGCGCGCGCTCGATCTGCCGGAGGTTGGCGTCGTTCTGGCCGAGCAGCGACACCGGCTCGACGTGTTCGACCGGGAACTTTCGAACGATCAAGGGAGCAACCTCGCGGCCGGGTAAAACGCAAAACTCTTGACCGTGGGGGCCCCGGGAAGGGCCAGGTCAAGAGCATGAGCGACTGGCGTGACGGCTGGTGGTTTTTGGTTCAACCCGATAGGGTCCAGAGACTTGCTCTCCCGTTGCGTGATCGCGGGCTCGGCATGCTCACCGCCTCGATCCCCAACGGCGAACTCAAGCTAGCACAGGCCATGCCCACCGTCAATTTGTGGGCGATGATTGCGCCGAACCCTGCCTCCGCGGGGGTTATCGGCGCCCCCGCGCGGGCGGTTGAGGGCGACCGCCGGTGCCCCGCAGGGGCCCGGCGCCCGCGCCGAATCGGCGCCCCCGGGCCTCGATGTAGCGCCGCTCTAGTGACACTTCCGCGGCACATGTCGCGACGGCGCCGTGCGGATCCAGCAATTCGGTTTGCCTGTGCCAATTCGCGATCCAGCAACGCGATCGCCGTGCGCGAGCCGGCCCCGGGCGGACCGGACTCAAGTGGCACTCAAGTGGCACTCAAGCGCCCCGGGAGACGCTCGCTGCGCTACAATATAGGAAGCGAGACATCCCCCGTTCCCGCACCGGCGCCGCGCGCCGAGGGAGGTTTCGGCCATGAAGCACACTCGTACGACTCCACTGCAGCGTCTCATCACGGGGGGCGTGGCGGCCGCGCTGCTGCTCGCCAGCCTGGTGTCCACGTCCGGCGCGACCGCTTACAGCGGCCGGGCGACTGGCGCCACAGTCAAGCTGGTCAACCCCGGCCCCAACATCCTGGTCTTCGCCGACACCGGCGACCTCCCCCCCCAGGGGGGCTCGCTCTCAGCGACGCTGCTCACCATCCAGCTCCAGAACACGCTCAGCTCGCACACCATCACGGCGAGCACCAGCGGCGGCAGCGGCGTGGCCAACAGCTCCGCTTCTCAGGAGAACGTGGTGGCGTTCCCGGGCCAGCCCGCCCAGGTGACGGCCTCCGTGGTGCGCGCCGACTCGCACGCCGACTGCTCGGGGGCCAGCGGGTCGAGCGTGGTCACGGATCTGACCTTTGGCGGCAGCTCCGTCACCGTGACCGGCCAGCCCAACCAGACCGTGGTGATCGCGAACGTCGCGACCCTGATCATCAACGAGCAGATCACGGTGCCGAACTCGATCGACATCACGGTCAACGCGCTGCACCTGATCCTGGGCACCGGCGAGGAGGTGATTCTCTCCACCGCCCACAGCGACGTGGTCTGCTCGACCCCGAGCGCCCGCGCGACCTGGGGCATGCTCAAGGCGCTCTATCGGTAGGCATCCCGGCGCCCGCGTCCCCCCCGCGGGCGCCGCCGCTCAAGCCCGCGATCTCGCTGCGGCCCAACCCGCTACGGAGGTGCCTCAAGAACGGCTCAACCGCACTTGTGTAGATTGAGCGCGAATCAGACGACCGAATCGGGTGGGAATCGACGTGCCGAGCCGATTCCCGCCCGGCGGCGTCTGCCGACCACCCCGCCAGCCGCGACCTGGACGAGGAGCCGGGGCGCTCGACCGGGACAGGCGACGGCGGAGATTCCCATGCCCCGGGCCGGAGGAGCCGGTCCGACCTTGAAGAGGCCGCGACGCACCCCGGAGCAGATCGTCGCCCTGCTCCGCGAGATCGAGATGGCCGTGGACCGGTCTGATTTCCTGCGGGCGCACGGGATCAGCCGCCGGACCTACTTCCGCTGGAAGGCCCGGCTCGCGGGGACGAAGCCGCTCGATCGGGCGCTCATGGGGCGGCTGCGCGAGGAGAACGCGCGACTGCGCGCTCTCGTGGCCGAGCAGGCCATGCAGCTTCATACCATCGAGCGCACGCTCGGGGAGTCCCGCAGGCCGGCGCGCTCGTCGCGCCGGGCGATCCCTTCCTGACGCGGGCGGGCGGGAGCCGCCCCGCGCCGGCCGCGCGCCGCGCTCAGCGCAGGGTCTCGAGCCTCCGCCGCGCCTCGGCGGCGATCTCGCCTCCCGCGGCCGCGACCGTCTCGAGCTCGCGGCGCGCGCCCGCGCGGTCCCCGCGATGCGCGAGGATTTCCGCGAGCTGGAGGCGCAGCGTCGGTGAGGTGTCGCCCTCCGCGTCGAGCACCGCCAGCGTGCGCACGGTCACGCGCTCGGCGGCGTCCCACTCGCCCAGCCGCTCGGAGCACAGGGCGTGGAGCACGCAGGCCTGGATGTCGTCCGCCGTCATGAGCAGCGTGGCCTCGGCGAAGCGGCGGGCCTCCGCCAACCGGCCGCGTTCGGCGAGCTCGGCGCCCATCGCAACCGCGAACTCCGAGAACTGGAAGCGATAGATGGGGCGCAGGCTCGTCACCCACGCCGCGGGCGATCCGTCCGCGCGGCGCACCGCGGTGGCGCCCGGAGGCGAGCCCGCTCGCTCCGGAGCGAGTCGCGCCCCCGCCGCCCCCGGCTCAGCCGGCTCGAGCAGCCGCTCCGCCTCCTCGCGATAGGCGGCGGGGATCGTCTCCGCCCACCACAGCGGATCGAGCGGGCCTGAGGCCGCGAGCGCGCGCTGGGCGCGCGGACCGAGGCGATAGAACCTGATCTCGGGACCGCCACCCGCGCCGCGCGGGCGGAGGCGGGCGACGTCCTCGGCGGCGGAATCGAGCAGGGCGTAGAAGCGATTCTCCGCGGCGTAGCGCAAGGGGTCGGCAGCGAAGCGGCCGCGCACGGCGCTGCTCGTGACGAACCAGTCGACACCCTGGAAGAGCCGCGGGTCGTAGGCCGCCTGGTTCAGGTCCGCGACGTGCGGCGCCACCCGGATCTCGACCGCCGGCCTGGACCGGGGCTGCACGCGGTTGGTGGGGCTGCCCACCACCTCGAGCGGGAGCGTCACGCTCGCGCGCCAGCGCCGCGCGTCGTAGCGCCGCCGCCACTCCGCGCTCGCCGCGCGGTACATCGGCCCGCTGCGCACGGTGAGCCACTCCATGTGCCGCAGCAGCGGCGCGCCGTAGGTCTCCTGCACCACGAGGTCGCCGGTGCCGAGGTGGCTCTCGATCCAGCGCCGCGCCTCGATGCGGGTCTCGTCGCCGCCCGCCGCCGCGGCCCGCAGGCCCGCCGCGAGCGCCGGCACCGCCAGCACCAGGGCGGCCGCGGCCAAGCCCGCGGCGCGGGCGCGCGCCGGGAGCCGGCCCGCCGCCGCCAGGGCCATGTCCGACGCGAGCAGCGCGGCGAGCGGGAGGACGGCCACGAGATAGCGCTCCGCCTCGACTCGGGCGAGCGCGATCGGGAGACCGAACGCCAGCAGCGCGAGCCACAGGATCGCCTCGCCCTGGCGCGCGCGCAGGCGGCGCGCGGTCCACGCCAGCGACACCGGCAGCAGCGCGACGTCGGCCCACGAGAGATCGCGCGCGAGGTTGCGGAGATGGAAGAGGAATCCGCTCTCGGCCAGGTTTCCGAGGTGGCCCTCCTGCGCGAGCCCGCGGACGAACCCGAGGTCGCGGCGGAAGGTGGCGAAATCCAGCGCGGCGAACGGCGTGGTGACGAGGAACGCCGCGGCGGCGATCGCGGCCGCGGGCGGCCAGAGCCGGAGAGCGCGCGCCCCGCCCCGGAGCCACAGCGCGAGGGCGAGCGGCGCGAGCAGCGCCGCGGCCGGGTACTTGGCGGAGGCGGTGAGCCCGGCGAGCGCCGCCGCGGCCACGAGCCGGCCGGTGCCGCCGCGCTCGCGGTACGCCAGCATGCGCTCCACCGCCGCGATCGCGAGCGTGGCCATCACCGTGTCGGAGCAGATCGAGCGCGCGGCGACGATGAGCGTGGGCGAGCACGCGGTCAGGAGCGCGGCGAGCGAGCCGGCACCGCTTCTCAGGCGCTCGCCGATGCGCGCCACCAGCACCACGGTCGCGAGGTCGGCGAGGACGCCGACCGAGCGCGCCGCGAGCGCCATCGGCGTCGGATCCACGAGGAAGGCGAGGTGGAAGTCGGCCGGGCCGTGGTAGCGGCCGAGCACGCGGCCGAGACCGTAGTGCGCGAACTGGACGAAGAGATGGAGGTAGGTGGCGAGCGACGGGTGGTGGAAGAGGTGCGGGTTCCAGTCGATGCGCCCCGCGGGATCGTCCCACATCGCGAGCGCCCAGCGGAACGGAAGCGCCTCGTCGAGGAAGTCGGGAAGCCCGTGGCCGATCTTCCAGAGACGGAGCCCGAGCGCGATCGCGAGCGCCGCGGCGAGCGCGGCGGCGCGAAGCCGCGCGCCATCGCCCGCGGCGCCGGTGGCGGGGGCACCCGCGGGCTTCACGGCGCCGGCGCGCGGCGCTCCCGGCGCGGGCGGTGGCTTCGGTCCCGGCGCGGGCCCGCCGCTCAAGACCCCTCCGTCTCCTCCAGCTCGACCAGCGCCGTGCCGCCCGCGACCATCTCGCCCTTGCGCGCCGCGACCGCGCGCACCTTTCCATCGCGCGGCGCGCGCAGCACGTGCTCCATCTTCATCGCCTCGATCGCCACCAACGGCTGGCCCTGGCGGACCGCCTCGCCGGCCTGCACCAGCACGCGTGTCACCACGCCCGGCATCGGCGCCTCGAGGCCGCCGGACCCACGCTTCGCGTGGGTACCCCGCCCGCGCGCGCGCGGGCGCGCCGAGACCTCGCGCTCCAGCACGAAGTCCATGCCGTGGACGCGCACGAAGCGCGCGCTGCCCGCCGCCGTCACCTCGGCGAGCACCGCGCCCTGCGGCGTGTGGATGCGCAGGCGGCCGCCGCCCAGGTCCTCGACGCCGATCTCGACCGGAGCGCCGTCCAGGACGACGCGGAATCTCCCCGGTGCGAGCGGGGCGACCTCGACCTCGCGCACGCGGTCGCGATCGCGGAAGGCGAGGCGCACTAGCCGAGCCCCGGCAGGCGCCAGCGTCCGGCGCCGCGGAAGGCGTCGTCCGGGCGCGGGCCGGCCGCCGCGCCCGCGCCGCGCGCCGGGGCCGCGGCGCCGACGGCCTCGGCGAGCGCCGCCGCGAGCAGCGCGATCTCGGGCGCGGGAGCGGTGGCGAGCGCGGCGAAGCCGGCGAGGAACTCGCGCTCGATCCACTCCACGTCGAACGCCCCGCGCTCCACCTCGCGGGCGCGCACCAGCGCCCTCAGGAACGGCAGGTTGGTGGTGACGCCGTGGATCAGGGTCTCGTCGAGCGCCGCGGCGAGGCGGACGAGGGCCGCGGCGCGGTCGGTTCCGAACGCGACGACCTTGCCGAGGATCGGGTCGTAGTGCACCGGCACCTCGTCGCCGCTTTCGATCCCGCGATCCACGCGCACGAACGGCGCGCGCGGCCAGCGCACCTCGAGCGCGCGCCCCGCCTGGGGCAGGAAGTTGGCGGCCGCGTCCTCGGCGTAGACCCGCGCCTCGATCGCGTGGCCGCGCCGCACCACGTCGCCCTGCTCGAGCGGCAGCGCGCCCTCCGCCGCGATCGCGACCTGGGCGCGCACCAGGTCCACGCCGGTCACCATCTCGGTCACCGGGTGCTCGACCTGGAGCCGGGTGTTCATCTCGAGGAAGTAGAAATCGCCGCCGGGCTCGACCAGGAACTCCACCGTGCCCGCGCCGCGGTAGCGCGTGGCACTCGCGATCGCGACCGCCGCGAAGGCCAGCCGCTCGCGCAGCGCCTCTCCCGTAGCGGGCGAGGGCGACTCCTCGACCACCTTCTGGTGGCGGCGCTGGAGCGAGCACTCGCGCTCGAAGAGGTGGATCACGTCGCCCTTGCCGTCGCCCAGGACCTGCACCTCGACGTGGCGCGGGCGCTCGAGCCGCTTCTCCAGGTACACGGTGGCGTCGCCGAACGCCGAGGCCGCGATGCGCTGCGCGGCCTCGATCGCCTCGCGCAGATCCTGCTCGCGCTCCACGACGCGCATGCCCTTGCCGCCGCCGCCGAGCGCGGCCTTGACGATCAGCGGGTAGCCGAGCTTCTTCGCTTCGCGCGCGAGCGTTGCCGCGTCCGCGCCCTCGGCGCCCGGCACCACCGGCACCTTCGCGCGCGCCGCCAGCGCGCGGGCCGCGCGCTTGTCGCCCAGGGTCCGGATCTGCTCGGGCGTGGGGCCGATGAACGCGAGCCCCGCGGCTTCGACCGCGGCGGCGAAGTCGCCGTTCTCGGCCAGGAACCCGTAGCCGGGATGGATCGCGGTGGCGCCGCTCTGCTTCGCCGCCGCGATCAGCGCTTCGGCGTTCAGGTACGAGGCCCGCGGCTCGGCGGGGCCGATCCCGTGGGCTTCGTCCACGATGCGGGCGTGGAGCGCCCCGCGGTCGGCATCGGAGTAGACCGCGACCGGCGCGATCCCCATCTCGCGCAGCGTGGCGGCGATGCGGCACGCGATCTCGCCGCGGTTCGCGATCAGGACCTTCCGGATCGGGCTCACCGCGTGAGGCCCGCCCTCGGGCCTGCTCGCGGCGCCGGCGAGCGTCCCATCAGCCGCCCGCCTGCCAGCGCGGCTTGCGCTTCTCGAAGAACGCGGCGAGCCCGTCGCGCGCCTCCTCACCGGAGCGCACCTCGGCGAGCGTGCGCGGGAGCGCGGACCGGTACTCCTCCCAGCTCACCTCGCCCCACAGCTCGAGCAGCATCTTGACGCGCTGTTGCGCGTGCGGCGCCCCGGCGAGCAGCGCCTGAACGCGCTCCTCCACCCGGGAGTCGAGCCCCGCGGCGGGCTCCACGTGGTGCACGAGGTGGAGGCGCAGCGCGGTCGCGGCGTCGAAGCGCTCGCCGGTGAGCATCAGCTCGCGCGCCCGCGCGTCGCCCAGGCGGCGGATCACGTAGGGGCTGATGATCGCGGGCAGGATCCCGAGCCGCACTTCGGTGAGCCCGAAGCGCGCGTCGTCCGCAGCCACCACGATGTCGCAGGCGCATACCAGGCCCATGCCGCCGCCCAGCACGTTGCCGTGCACCCGCGCCACGACCGGCTTGGGGAAGTCCGCGATCGCGGCGAACAGGCCGGCGAGCCGCTTCGCCTCGGCGAGGTTCTGGTCGAACGAGGCGTTGGCCGAGGCCTTCATCGTCGCGATGTCGGCGCCCGCGCAGAACGAAGGCCCGCGCCCGCCCAGCACCACCACGCGCACCGCGTCCTCGTGGGCCAGCGCGTGGAACGCCTCGGTGATCGCGCCGAGCAGATCCGACGAGAGCGCGTTGTGCTGCTCGGGGCGGTTGAGCCAGGCGCGCGCGACCGGGCCGTCGCGGACGACTTCGAGCAGCGCCATGCGGGGGCTCACGCCCCGCCGGGGGACGGGCTCTCGCGGGTGTAGGCGATCCCGTTCTCGTCGAGCCAGGCGGCCGCGATCTCTTCCAGGGCCTTGTGGCGGAACGCGTACCAGGCGTCCGTCATGCCGCGGTCGTGAAGCACGTCCTTGAAGTAGCGGAACGCGCCGCGCCCGGCGATCGCGCGCAGCAGAGCCTCCCGCGCCTCCCCCGGCTCGGCCTGGTGACAGAAGCGCTCGATGATGCCGTACTCGTTGATCTCGAATTTGTCCGGAAGCTCGAGGAAGTCGCCGGTTTCCATCACCTCGCGCGCCGCGGCCACGGATTCCTTCTGCCAGTCGGGAAGGCCGGTGGGCTCCTCTTCCTCCTCGGCCAGCTCCCGGTCCGTGTCCGTGACCACGACCAGCTCCCCGGTGCGCCGGTTGAGGTAGGCGGTCATCTCGTCGCTCGGAAGGTCCATCTGGTCGACCACGTCGCGAAGGGCGACCACGACGCTGCGGCTGCCCGTGTCCGGTGTCATCTCAGCCTCCTACTAGGGTGCGGCGCCTCGGTGCCGCGCGCTCAGACGAATGCCGAGCACGCGCGCCCGTCCGACAGGGTCAGCGTCGAACGCAGCTTCAATCCTGCCCGCTCCAGCAGGGCCGTCTGTCGGGTGTCGCGCTCGGAGATCGTAAACACGATGCGGTCGAACCGCCACTCGGCCGCGAGCCACTCGCGCAGGGCGGTCACCAGGTGCCGGTCCAGATCGCCCGCGACCTCGGAGGCGCGCACCCAGAATGCGGCCTTGGCGGGGTACGTGGCGCCCTCGCCCAGCGCGCGCGCCTCGGGCGGGAGCGGCGTGAGGTAGACGCACCCGAGGCAGCGCTTACCTTCCCGATCGAGCACCATGAACGTGAACGCCTCGCGCGCTTCGTGCTCGCGCTCGTGCCGGCGCAGGTCCTCGAGGTTCTCGGCGAGCGTGAAGTCGTCGGCCGGCCACCCGCTCTGGCTCCACGCGCGCAGCATCGCGGCGCTGGACATGACGGCGTCGTAGTCCAGCTCGACGTCGGTCGCCCGCAAGGGGCGCAGGAGCAGGCGCGGCGTGCGCAGCTCCGCGGGCACCGGGGCGCCGGGAGGATGGAAGGCCCGTCGCTCCCGGCCCGCGGGGGCTTCGCCATCAGCGATCCCCGGCGTACCGCTCACATCCGGAACACCCCGAAGCGCGTCTCCTGGACCGGCGCCTCGAGCGCGGCGGCGAGCGCGAGCGAGAGGGCGGTGCGGGTCTCGGCGGGATCGAGCACGCCGTCGTCCCACAGGCGCGCGGTCGAGTAGTAGGGGCTCCCCTCCTCGTCGTAGCTCTCGAGGATCGGGCGCTTGAACGCGGCCTCCTCCGCCGCGCTCATCTTCTTCTCGAGTTGGGCCTGCTTCACCTGCGCCAGCACCGATGCGGCCTGCTCGCCGCCCATCACCGAGATGCGCGCGTTGGGCCACATGAAGAGGAAGCGCGGCTGGTAGGCGCGCCCGCACATGCCGTAGTTCCCGGCCCCGAAGCTGCCACCGATGATCACGGTGAGGCGCGGCACCGCGGCGTTCGCGACCGCGTGCACCATCTTGGCGCCGTCCTTGGCGATGCCGCCGTGCTCGTACTGCTTGCCCACGATGTAGCCGCTGATGTTCTGGAGGAAGAGCAACGGGATGCCGCGCTGGGAGGCGAGCTCGATGAAGTGCGTGGCCTTGAGCGCGCTCTCGCTGAACAGCACGCCCTGGTTGGCGAGGATCGCGACCGGCACGCCGTTCAGGTGCGCGAACCCGGTGACGAGCGTGGGCCCGTAGCGGGCCTTGAACTCGTGGAAGCGCGAGCCGTCCACCAGGCGCGCGATCAGCTCGCGCACCTCGTAGGGGGTGCGCAGGTCGCGGGGCAGCAGGCCGTAGATCTCCTCGGGCTCGTAGCGCGGGGGCTCGGGCGCGGCCAGCTCGAGCGCGGCGCGGGCGGGCGCGCCCAGGTGGGCCACGATGTCGCGCGCGATCTCGAGCGCGTGCGCGTCGTCCTCGGCGAGATGGTCGGCCACGCCCGAGATGCGGGTGTGGACGTCGGCCCCGCCCAGCTCCTCGGCGGTCACCACCTCGCCGGTCGCCGCCTTCACCAGGGGCGGTCCGCCGAGGAAGATCGTGCCCTGGTTCCGGACGATCACCGCCTCGTCGCTCATCGCGGGCACGTAGGCCCCGCCCGCGGTGCAGGATCCCATCACCACCGCGAGCTGGGGGATCTTGAGCGCGGACATGCGCGCCTGGTTGTAAAAGATGCGCCCGAAGTGGTCGCGGTCCGGGAACACCTCGGCCTGGAGCGGCAGGAACGCCCCGCCCGAGTCCACCAGGTAGACGCAGGGCAGGCGATTGTCGAGCGCGATCTCCTGGGCGCGCACGTGCTTCTTCACCGTCATCGGGTAGTAGGTGCCGCCCTTCACCGTGGCGTCGTTGGCCACCACCATGACGGTGCGGCCCTGCACCCGCCCGATGCCGGTGACGAGCCCGGCGCACGGCGCCTCGCCCTCGTAGAGCCCGTGCGCGGCGAGCGGAGAGAGCTCGAGGAACGCGGTGCCCGGATCGAGCAGGCGCTCGATGCGGTCGCGCACGAAGAGCTTGCCGCGCGAAGCGTGGCGCGCGACCAGCTCCGCGCCGCCGCCCTGCTTGACCGCGGCGAGCTTCTGCTTCAGCTCGGCCGCGAGCGCGCGATGGTGCGCGGCGTTGGCCTTGAACTCGTCGCTCGACGTGTCGAGGTGGGACTCGAGCAGCTCCATGGCGGTGCGGCTCCGGGCTAGAGCAGGCGGATCGGGCGGCGAGGTATAGCAGAGCCGCAGGCCAACTCCAACGCCGCGCGGCGCGGACTCTGCGTCCGGCCGGAAGCCCTACCGATAGCGTCGCTTGATGCTCCCCCAGCTCGACGGCGTCGCGGGCGTCGGGCCCCCGCCCGGACGGAACGCGAGGTCCACGACCTTGTCGCCGGGAGCCGGCGTGAGCCACGCCGTGTTCAGCTCGGCGAACGTGGCGGGGTCGAACACGTGCACCTGGCCGGCGCCGCCCTCGACCACGTAGATCCGGCCGTCGGTGGGGCCGATCTCGATCCCGTGCGGGTTGACCCAGCCGGGGCTGGCGAAGGCGCCGAGCGGCGTGAAGGCCGGGGAGAAGTGATAGACCGAATCGGTGCTCATGCAGGTCACGAGGATGTCCCCGCTCGGCAGGAACGCGATGTCGTTTGGCTTGCTCGGGTACGGCATGGGCCACAGGCCCATGAACGCGCCGGACACGGCGTGGACGGCCATCACGTAGCCGCCGTTGTAGGACTCGATGAAGAGGCGATTGCCGGGCCCGAAGCGCATGTCGGCGGGCGTGCTCACCCCCGCGACCACGCGGATCAGGGCCCCGGTCGTGGCGTCGTACTCGCGCACGTCGCCGGTGGTCCAGCTCCCGATGTAGACCCCGCCGGTGGGCGCGTAGAGCCCGGCCCACTGGGTGCCGCCGCCGGCGTTGTAGGTCTTGATGTAGGCCCCGGTGGTGGCGTCGAACTCCTCCACGCCGCCTCCCCAGTGGCCGATGAGCACCCGGTTGTTGGCGTTGCCGAAATGGATCCCGAGCTGCCCCGAGGCCGCGACCGAGGAGGTGAAGACGCTCTGGTACGCGCCGGTCCCGCCCGCGTACTGGCGGGCCAGGTTCGACGCATCGCTGGTCACGTAGGCGTCGCCGGGGCCGGCGATTGCGGTCGGGGCGAGCGCGGCGAGAGCAAGCAGGACGAAGGCGGCGAGCGGGCGCGGCGACATGCGGACCTCCGGGTGCGGGGCGAGCGACGAACGCGGGGGGGCCCTGATTATACAGGATGACTAGTGCCGATCCGCGCGCAGATGAGTATCCGTAGCCGATTCCGGCATAGTTGCCTCAACTCGCTCCGGAGCGAGTTGGCCTGGCTTCGCGATCGCCGCTACGGCGTCGGCGCGCCCGCGTGCCGCTTCACCCACTGCACCCACAGCCGCAGCCGCTCGAGCTGGTGAACCGGGTCGCGGGGATTGTGGCCGCGGCCCGGGAAGGCGACGTACTCGGTCTCGACGCCGTTGTCCTTGAGCGCGCGGTAGTAGGACAACGCCTGCGAAGTCGGGACGCGGAAGTCCTCCATCAGCGACATCACCAGGGTCGGGGTCTTCACGCGCCGCACGTACGTGATCGGCGACTGATCGCGATAGAGCTTCTCGCGGTCTCCGGTCCACGGCGAGCCGCCCATGGCGTACCGCAACGTGACGTTGCCGTCCGACAGGTTGTACTCCTCCATGAGGTCTGACACCGGCGCGCCGGCCATGGCCGACTGCCAGGCGTCCGGATAGTTCCCGATGAGCCACGTGGTCATGTAGCCGCCGTAGGACCAGCCGGTGACGGCGGGCTTGCCGGGGGCGACGTAGGGGCGCTTGCGCAGCTCCTCGATGCCCGCCATCACGTCGCGGCCCGGCCCGGGGCCGGCGTCGGCGGTGATCGCCGCCATGTACGAGTTCCCGAGGTTGTCGCTGCCGCGGTAGTTGGGCTGGAACACGAGCCAGCCCTCGGCCGCCATGAGCTGGGCGAGCGAGCTGAAGCTGGTCTTGGACGACGACTGCGGGCCGCCGTGGATCAGCAGCACCAGCGGATACGAAGAGGAGGCGCTGAAGCCCGGCGGGTAGACCAGCACGCCGTCCTCGTCGAACTTGTCGTTCCGCCACGTGACCCGCTCCTCGCGCCCCCACGCCACGTCCCGCGCCCACGTGTTGAATTCGGTCAGGCGCCGCGGGCGGGCCGCCGGCGAATCCATGACGTAGAGTTCCGAAGGGCGGTCGGCGGAGGTGGCGGTGAACACGATCGCTCCCTTCGAGGTCGCGGTGACGTCGTAGCCGAATGCGCCGTTGATCACCAGGTCGCCGGTCTCGACCCGCTTGGGCGCGCCCTGCAGGGGCACGATCCAGAGGCCGACGGTGGTGCGGTCGTTGGCGGCGACCAGGATGGCCTTGCCGCCCTGCAGCCACTCGGCCTCGAACACCTGGCGGTCGAGCGCGCGCGTCAGGCTGCGCCCCGGGCCGCCCGCGGCGGGCGCGATGTGGACCTCGCTCATCCAGCCGAGATCGCCGCGTCCCTCGCGCGGGTAGACGTAGAGGATCCAGTGCCCGTCGGGCGACCACTCGGGGTTGTTCTGGAAGCGATCGGCGCCGTCGAGCGGACGGATCGAGCGGCTCGCGACGTCGAGCACGCGCACGCTCGTCGAATCGAAGTGTCCGGTCTGGGGCACGGGGACGCGCGCGAACGCGATCTGCTTCCCGTCCGGCGACCAGGAGAGGTGCGAGGGCGGGCTCCCGGGCGGGAGAACCAGCTCGAGCGACCACGGGCCGCTGGTGAGACGCTGGGCCGCGGTGGTGTCGATGGCCTGGAGCCAGATGTGCTGCGGGCGAATCGGGGCGTGGAGGAAGATGTCCTGCTCGCCCATCTCCATGGTGGCGAGGTGCTTCGCCTCGCCCTCGCGCTTGGGCTCCTCGTCCGCTGCGGCGTACGCGAACGCGGCGCCGTCGGGTCGCCAGGCGTAGTGCTGCACGTCGGTCTTGGATCGCGTGGCGCGCTGCGCGTCGCCGCCGCCCATCGGCATCAGCCAGACCTGGCTCTTCCCCGCGGAATCCGGGGCGAGGAACGCCAGCGTGCGTCCGTCGGGCGACCAGCGCAGCTCGGAGACCTGCCGGCGCTCGAAGGTGAGCTGCCGTGGCGTCCCGCCCGCGACGTCGGCCGCCCACAGCTCGGACTCGTTGCGGTCGTCGGCGTAGTTGGGATGGGTGACGACGAACGCCACCGTCCTGCCGTCGGGAGAGACTCTCGGGCTCGAGACGCTCACGATCTTGCGGGCGAGATCGGTGGAGAAGCGCGCGCTCTCCGCCCGGGCCGCGAGCGGCGTGAGGGCGAGCGCGACGGTGCCGAGGATCACGGCGGGGCGATGGTTCACGGGACTCCTCCAGCCTGAAGGCGCAATGCCGGTGCGGGTCGCGGAAGCGCCCGCGAGACTAGCGCAGCGCCGCGCTCGCGGGCTCGCCTCCCGAAACTCTTCGCGCCGAACGCAGCAATCCGGGCTCCGAAAGCGGCTTCCCGCGCGCCGGTCCACGCCGCGCCCATGATAGCCTCTCGTGCGGCTTCCGTCGGTTCCCGATTTCGCGCGCCTCCGTCCGTCGCGGAGCGCGAAACCATTTCGATCCCGATCCGTAGTGGCTGCACCCGGCCATCGCCCGCACGAGCCGCGCTCCCCCGCGGGGAATCGCGAGCCGCGCGGGACGACCCTTCACCCTCACCATCGAGGAGGCGCGTCGTGCACGTTCATTCATCCCCCTTCCGTCCGGAGCGGACGGTCGTGATGCGGGCTCTGGCGGCGGCTCTGCTCCTGGCCGCGCTGCCGATCGCGGCGCTCGCCCAGCCCAAGTCGCCGGAGTGGATCCAGCGCAGCAACGCCGACGCCCAGATCCTCATGGGCGTGTTCGCGAAGCTCGCCCCCGAGCAGGCCGGACGCATGGGCGTTCCGGGGCTCGACACCGAGATCTTCGACCTCACCCCCGGGTACGAGGAGCGGGCGGAGGCGGCGGGCCGGCAGGCGGTCGCCGCGCTCCAGAAGAACCTGGAGGCCGAGAAGGATCCGCTGGTGCGCGAGGACCTCGAGATCCTGATCGACCGGGCGAACCAGGGCCACGAGGGACACGAGTTGAACCACAGGCTCATGCTGCCCTACTTCGACGTCTCCTCCACCGTCTTCCAGGGGATCCGGCCCCTGCTCGACGACCAGGTGTCGGCCGAGCGGCGCGGCGCGGCGCTCGTGCGGCTGCGCAAGTACGCCGGGATGGAGAAGGGCTACACGCCGCTCGCCGAGCTCGCCGAGGCGCGCACCCGCGAGCGGCTGCCCGAGACCGCGCTGATCGGCCCGGTCAAGGCCGAGGTCGAGCGCGACCTGAGCCAGGGCGCCACGTACGTCGCCGGCATCGGGAAGCTCTTCGAGAAGTACAAGATCAAGGGCTACCAGAAGCCCCTGGAGCAGCTCCAGAAGCAGCTTGCGGCGTACGAAGGCTTCGTGCGCGCCGAGATCCTGCCCCGCGCCCGCACCGACTTCCGCCAGCCGCCCGAGCTCTACGCCTTCGGCCTCAAGGAATTCGGCAACGACATGGCGGTCCCGGAGCTGACCAGCCGGGCGGCGGTGGCGTTCAAGGAGATCCAGAACCAGATGCAGGCCATGGCGCCGCGGGTCGCCGAGGCCAAGGGCTGTAAGCTCACCGGCTACCGCGACGTCCTGCGCGAGCTGAAGAAGCAGCAGCTCGCGGGCGACGCGATCCTCCCCTACTACGAGAAGCGCATCCAGGACGTGGAGGAGATCATCCGCCGCGAAGGGATCGTGACGCTGCCGCAGCGCAAGATGCTGATCCGGCTCGCGAGCGAGGCCGAGGCCGCGGCGGTCCCGGCGCCCAACATGCAGCCGCCGCGCCTGATCGGCAACACCGGCGAGATGGGCACCTTCGTCCTGCCGCTCCAGATCCCGGGCAAGACGCCGCAGCAGAAGCTGGCGTTCGACGACTTCACGTTCGAGGCCGCCTCGTGGACCCTGACCGCGCACGAGGGGCGCCCGGGCCACGAGCTGCAGTTCGCGAGCGTGGTGGAGAAGGGCGTGTCGCTGGCGCGCGCGCTGTTCGCCCTGAACAGCGTGAACGTGGAGGGCTGGGGGCTCTACGCGGAGTCGGAGCTGCAGCCCTACGAGCCGCTCGAGGGCCAGTTCATCACGCTCCAGCACCGCATGATGCGCGCGGCGCGCGCCTTCCTCGATCCGGGGCTCCAGTCGGGCGCCGTGACCCAGGAGGAGGCGATGCGGGTGCTGCAGGAGGACGTGGGGCTTTCCGAGGCGATGGCCACCCAGGAGGTGCAGCGCTACACCTTCCTTGCGCCCGGGCAGGCGCCTTCCTACTTCGTCGGCTACAGCCGGCTGCTCGAGATCCGGCAGAAGGCCGAGCTGGCGCTCGGGAAGCGTTTCAACCGCACCCGGTTCAACGATTTCGTGCTCGCGCAGGGCATGCTTCCGCCGCGCCTGCTCGACAAGGCGGTGACCGAGGAGTTCGTCCCTTCGGAGAAGGCGCAAGCCGCCGGCGACTGAGCCGCGCGGTCCCGCGGGCCCCGGCGCCAGGGCACGGCGCCGGGGCCGCGGCTTTCTACGCGGCGGCCTTCTACGCGGCGGCCGGGCTCAGGCCTTGCCGCGTGCGGCCTGCTCGCTCTCCTCGCGGGTCGGCCCGAACATCCCGGGCGGACGGCCGCCCGCGAGCCGGCACATCAGCACGAGCTGGCCGCGGTGATGAACCATGTGACGCAGGAGCGCGTTCCAGAGGATCACGCCGATCGGCAGCATGCGGCCGCCGAAGAACGGCATGGTGCGGAGGAAGTCCTCCGGCGTGAGCTTCTTGAGCCGCGCCACCGCCTCGCGGTGCGCGCGCTCGTAGCCCGGCGCGAGCTCGGCCACGGTCCGCGGCCGCTCGAGGCCCGGGATGCGGCCGCCGGATTCGAACTTGCCCGTCTCGATCGAGTGGCTGAAGTAGCCGTCGATCTCGGCCAGGTGCCAGGCCAGCTCGCCGAGCGAGCGGCCGCCCGGATCGGGACGGAAGTCGTACTGGCTCGGGGGCAGCGAGCGCATGAGCTGCGCGGTCTTTCGTGCTTCGGCGTCCCATTCCGAGAAGAATGTGACGTACTCACTCGTGGTCATGTTGCCTCCTGAGGGGACAGAGGCCGGGGACGAGCTGGCAGGAACGTCACCATAGCGGGATCGGCGCTTCGGCGCCAACCCGCCGCGCGGGTTGGCGCCGAAGCGCCCGGTCCTCTCCGCCGTACGACGCCGCCGACCACGAATGCAGCGACGGCCCCCGGAATCGAGGGTGGTCGCCGTGGGCAAGAGGTCACTCCATGTCAGCGGTATCGGACTTTCAGCACTCCCCAGCGGTCGCCGACGGTGACGGTGGAACACTCGGCGCGGACCTCCACATGGTGCAGCAGGTAGGCGCCCGCGAGCGTCAAGACGAGCGGCAATGTCGTTCTGAAGGGGCACCGGCCAACGCGGGGGCACATCATCGCAAGCAAACCAACCTGCCGGAGAGGATGGCGACCTCCGCTTGCAAACGCTAACATGCAGGGGCTGCCGGTAATCCAAGCGCGGCTGCTGGTCTTGCTCGGACCCGACGCCTCGATTCGCTCACCGCGGAGTGATCCGCCATGCCTCTCCGAGCATCGGCCTCCAGAAGTTACCCCAGACTCACCCGCGCGCTCCTGGCAGCATCAGTTGGCGCGGCCCTCTTCGTCCCCGCAGTTCACGCCGCCCAGCCAACGGCCCCTTCTGCCGGCGCCCAGCACGTCCTCTCCACTGGCGTCGTGGACTCTCAGTCCGCCCCCGCGGACTCATCTTCCTCAGCACACGTAAGGTCAGCGCCATCTATCCGTGATACGACGGCGAGATCCGTCGCGAACACACCGCGGTTTCGCTTTTCAATAGAACCGCCCATTAACTTGGTCCCCAGCTTTCCCGACTGTGATGGCAACCGGTTCGCGGACCTGGAGGACATCGCCTACGGACGCTCAAAGGATGTCGATCATAACGGCACACCCGACGAATGCGAAAAGGATGGGCACGAGCCTCTCCCCACGGACTGGATTGTGCATTATCCGACGGACCTCATGGTCAGTTCGGAGATACCTCCAATCGTGACGCTGGATTGTCATTGCCCGAAAGCAGACCACTACGAGCTCGTAATCTTCGGGGAGCGGCACCACCGTCTCAAGACCCTCTTCAAAGGTACACTGCGAACCGGCAGGTACTTCTTCTACTGGCTGCCTCCGCGGCGCGATGTCCTGTCACCGACGCCAAAGCGGTATCTTGCTGTATTGGTGTCAAGCCAGGGACGCCTCGAACGGGAATTCGGCGTACAACGCAAGTGAGCAGTCGTCATGACCCGGCGAAGCCGCATTCCGTGGCCTCATCAATCTGCCAGTGTCGCTTAGCAGTCTTCATCCGCGCGGTTGCTCTGGCAATCTCCAGTTCTCGATGCAGCACGGATCGCGCGCTCTCAAGGGCCGTGGCCTCTGGGCTCGGCCCCGCTGGCGTCCGACGCAGGGCTCGAACCGAACCAGCGTCCACGCTGCGGGGCGGCTATGCGCCCGGACGTGCTCCCGGCGCGCGCTCGCTGCGCGGCTGCTCCAGCCACCAGAACGCCGCGGCGCCCTCGACCGCCATGACGAGCCCGATCACGACGCCGTAGGCCTCGAAGTCGCCGCTGCGCTGCCAGCGCACCTCGGTGTCCACCGCCCAGGCCACGCCCGCGAGCGCGAGCGCGATCGCTCCGAGCTTGAGGAGCGGCCGGAGCAGGCTCATGAGCGTGGCGGCGACGCGCCGCGAGAGGTCGAGGAGGATGAGCGCGGCGTAGGCCACGAACGTCGCGCCCGCCGCGGCCCAGCCCAGCGCGAGCGGCCACTGGTGGCGCGTGGAGAAGAGCCAGGCGGCGAAGAACAGGTTGCCGGCCGCGAGCACCAGCAGCACCGAGGCGGCGCCGAGCACGGCGGTGGCGAAGCGTGCGATTCGCTGTTCGAGGGACATGATCGTTCCTCCAAGGCTAGGCCGCGCGCCGGAGCTGCGGCTGGTCCCAGCCGACGCGGCCGGTGTACTGCATCATCACGAACAGGGTGAGGATCGCGCCGATCGTGATCGCGAGCCCGGTGAAGCCCTCCCAGAAGAAGGTGTACGAGAACAGCACCAGGTAGAGGAGCTGGGCGGGGCCCATGAGCCGGAGCGCGAAGCCCCAGCCGGTGAAGAGCCGCGCGTAGGTCAGGACCAGCAGGATCGAGGTGGCCGAAGCGATCGCGAACGACGGCCCGATCGAAAGGTGGTCCACGAGGTACGCGAACAGCAGGTGGAAGGCGAAGAACGCGCACCCGATGAAGAAGTAGTTCATGGGATGGAGGCTCTGCCCGCGGGCGTGCGCCACCATCGCGAGCACGAAGAAGTAGAACAGCAGCCCGACCGGGGCGAAGAACGTGATGCGCGCGGCGAGCGGACCGGGGTTCAGGCGCTCGGGCAGCAGGATCCCGACCGGGGCGTTCGCGACCAGGCTCTGGAAGCTCCACTCGCCGCGCCAGCCGCCCCTTTCGCGTGCGTGGCTCGAAGGCGAGATCGAGCCCGGCGGAAAGTCCACGTTCCCGAAGTTGGTGGTGACGGCGAGCCGGAAGTTCTTCACCCGCGAGGTGCCTTCGGTGGGCCGGTACTTCCAGGTCGAGGTGCCGCGCGAGCCGTACTTCACGGTGAACTCGCGGCGCTCGTGCGGGGCGAGGCGCGCCTTCCACACCGCGCTCCCGCCGCGGAAGTCGGCCTCGCACGGAATCCCCGACCCGTCGCGCACCTCGAAGCCGTCGTACACGGTGTTCTCGCCCGCCAGCGGCAAGACGATCGTGAGGAGCTTCAGCTCCGCGCTCGGGTTCACGAACGCGTAGCGGCCGGAGAAGTCGACGCCGTAGGTCGGGAACCACAGCAGGCCCTTGCGCCGGTGCTCGAGGGCGAGCCGCACCTGGAGATCCGAAGCCTCGATCGGCACCGCGACCGACTCCTGGACCACCTTGGTGCCCGGGACTTCGATCGTGCGCCCGGCGGCGTCGCGGCGGGTGACCGTCGTCTGCACCTCGTGCTTCACCCCGTACGACGCGCTCGGCGGCCCCTGCTCGAGCGGCGGGCCCCACAGCTTCTGCACCTGGGGCTTGAGGTCTCCGGACCACTCGCCGGTGCGGGCCACGAGCGAGGTTCCGAGCACCACCCAGGCGAGGCCGCAGCCGAGCCAGACCACCAGGACGAGCGACATGCGTTTCATGGATTCCTCCGAGGACGGACGACGGGCAGAGCGGCGGGAAGGGTATCGGCGCGCCGCGACGAGGTGGCGAGGGCGCGTGCGCTCCCGCGGGGCGCCGCGCGCGCGGCGGCGCCCCGGCCCGCGGCCGGCAGCGCGCCGAAGCGCCGCTCGCGGCCGCGGAAGTCGCGCAGCGCCTCTTCGAGGTGGGCCGGGGTCCAGTCAGGCCAGGGCACCGGCGAGAAGTAGAGCTCGGCGTAGGCGCACTCCCACAGCAGGAAGTCGCTCAGCCGCCGCTCGCCCCCGGAGCGGATCAGGAGATCCACGTCGCGCGCCGACCCCGCGTGGCTCGCGCGCGCGATCAGCCGCCCGAACGCGGCTCTTCGGGCGCCCTCGGGGGCTCGCGCGAGCCGGCGCGCCGCGGCGAGGATCGCGCCGCGCGCCGAGTAGTCGAGGGCGATGCGCAGCTCGAGCCGCCGGCCAAAGGCGGTGGCGCGCTCCGCGGCGGCGATGGCGGCGGCCAGCGAGCGCGGCAGGCGGTCGCGCCGGCCGATCACGCGCAGCCGGATCCCGCCCGCGGCGGAGAGCGTCTCGCGCCGCAGGTAGTCCTCGAGCAGCGCGAGCAGCGAGCGGACCTCGGCGCGCGGGCGCTTCCAGTTGTCCGAGGAGAGCGCGTAGAGCGTGAGCGTGCCGATGCCGAGCCCGGGGGCGGCCGCGACCACGCTCCGCACCACCTCGACGCCCGCCCAGTGCCCGGCGCGCCGCGGCAGCTCGCGCGCCTCGGCCCAGCGCCCGTTCCCGTCCAGGATGATCGCGACGTGCAGTCCCCGCGGGCCGCGGGCGGGGGCCGGCCGGCGCGGGGCGCGGCGCGGCGGATTCTGACAAGTGCTTTGCATTGCAAAGTCCTCGGGCATCAAAAACGCGCTCAGCGCTCGCGCGCGGCGCGGATCAGCGCCTCCATGTGATCCAGGTAGCGGGCCAGCGCGCGCCGGCCGGCCTCGGTGAGCCGGTACTCGGTGCGCGGGATCCGGCCCTGGAACGACTTGACGCATGCGATGTAGCGGGCCTCCTCGAGCTTGCGCGCGTGCACGCTGAGGTTGCCATCGGTCGTCTTCATCAGGCGCTTGAGCTCGTTGAAGCTCAGCGACGGGTTGACCGCGAGCGCGCTCACGATCCCGAGCCGCATGCGCTCGTGGATCAGCCGGTCGAGCGCCACGGCGTGCGCCTCCGCGCCGCGCGCCCCCATCCCCCGCAGGCCGCGGCGGGAGCCGCGCGTCCGCGGCTTCAGCAAGGCTCCGGCGCTAGCCACCGTAGCGCCTCGCGATCAGGAGCCCGAACACCAGGTGCAGGCCGCCGAAGCCCGTAGCGAGCAGGGCGTTTCCCCACGCCGGGGGCGCGAGCGCGGTCGCGGCGCCGAGCGCCATGAAGCACAGGCCCATCACCGGGACGATGCGCACCGAGAACACGCCGCCGCACACCACGGCCGCGCCGTAGAGCACGAGCCACACCGCCGGAAGCAGATCACCGGCCCCGGCGCGGAAGAGCGCGAACGTGAGCAGGGCACCGGCGAGCAGCGGCATGGAGAAGCTGAACGCGAAGCGACGGAAGGGTCCGGAGAGGAGCGGCGCGCCGGCCGCGCGCGCCTTGCGCCGCATGGTGAGGGCGGCGAGCGCCACCGCCACGATCGCCTCCGCCAGCCAGGTCCCGAGCCAGGCCGCGGGCGTTCGCTGGCGGGCCGCCACGCCGGCGGCGGCGAGCGCGGTCGCGCCGATCCACAGCGTGCCCCAGCCGGGCACCGCGGTCAGCGCCCCCGCCTGCTCCATGGTCTCGCGGATGTAGCGCAGGTGGTCGAGGGCCCGCGCCTCGATGCCCAGTGGACTGGGCTCGCGAGGCGGGACCGGTCTCAGCGCGGACATCCCCTCACGCTACCGTGCCCCGCGCCTACCGTCAAGTACTTTGTTCGGCAAAGTCGATCGCCCCTCGGCGGGCTTCGGTTGGGGTCTAGCCCAGCCATTCGAGCGCAGCCAGGACAGTCCCCGCTCGCGTGCTCGGCCAAGCCGTCACGCGGCGCGAAAGGCGATGCCCTCGAGATCGGAGCCAGCTTCCCCGTGCTCAAGCCTCTCCGCCATCGCGCGCAACGCCAACGCCTTTGCGCGGGCGATCGCTTCTTCTCGCGTGGGGCCGTAGGCCATGGCGCCGGCGAGCTCGAGCACCTCGGCAATCCAGCGCCCGTCTTCCTCTCGTTCGACCTCGATCCGGTAGATCATGGTGAGCCGATTATGCCTGCTCCGCGACGGAGAATCCAGAACCGATGAGCCCCGCCGCCTCAGGAGCCCGTCGAGCCGCGGCGCCCCTCGTAGAGCCCGACGTTGCCGTTCACGGTCTCGAGCTCGATCCGCTGCCCGCCACGGCCGATCGTGCCGTGCAGGCGGCGACGGCTCACCCGCCCCGTCACCGTCACGGGAAAGTCGCTCTCGATCACGCCGTTCAGCGTCTCGGCCCGGACATCGGCGTCGAGCCCGGACGGCAGCGTGATCCGGATGCCGCCGTTCACGGTGTAGAACGAGAGCGGCTCGGGCGCGGCGGTGCTCCCCAGAGAGGCCACCACCGAGCCGTTCACGGTGTGCGCCCAGGCGTAGGACGACGTCGTCACGCGCACCGAGCCGTTGACCGTCATGGCCTCCACCGGGCCCTCGAGGTCGTCCGCCTCGATCTCGCCGTTCACCGTGCGCGCGATCAGCCGCACGCCCGCCGGCACGCGCACCTCGAAGCTCACCTCGACGTCGTTCTTGTCCGTGTGCATGTGCCCGCCTTCGCCGGGCTCGCACTCGTTCTCCTTCCCGGGCGGCGCCGGATACTTCACGCACAGCGTGATCCCGTCCTCGTGCTCGAGCACCACGATCTCGACCTCGTCGGGATCGCTGCGGCGCGCGCGCTTGACCGCGTCCACCACCACCTCGCGCCCGGCGGTCGCGGTGGCCCGGATCCCGCCGCTCACGCCCTTGATCTCGATCGCCTTGCCGGCCGGAATCGCCCAGCTCCAGTGATAGCTCCCGGCCGTGCGCACCCCCGCGCCCGCGCCCCACCGCCCGTGCCCGGCCGCCGTGCCCGCCCCGAGGCACAGGCAGACCAGCGCCACCGCGGCATGTGTACCGTGCTTTGCCAGCCTCATGGCTCCCTCTCCTTCTTGCCGTCGCTCTCCTTCTTCCGCTCCCTGGCCCTTCCGGTCTCGCTCGCGGCACTCTCGCCGCGGCAGTCGAGCCGGATCGCGCCCTGGAAGGTCTCCAGCTCGAGCTCGGCGCTGCCCGAGCCGAGGGTGAACCGCATGCGCTTGTTGCGGTGCGTGCTCGTCACCTTGACCGGGAAGCACGACTCGAACTCCCCGCTGTAGCTGGTCACCGAGACGCTCACATCGGGCCGGGGCGGCAGGGCGACGGTGATGTCGCCGTTGTGGGTGGTGATGGTGTAACGCCCGCCGCTTCGCGTATCGCCGTCGAAGACCACGTCGCCGTTCACCGTGGAGGCGTCGACCGTGGCGCCCCCGATGTCCTCGAGGGTGACCTCGCCGTTCACGCACTCCGCCGACAGGTCCCCCACGTGGTCGCGCACCGTGATCCCGGCGTTGACCGAGCTCAGCTCGGCGCGGCCGCGCCCCCCCTCCAGGGTCACCTCGCCCTCGACCGAATGGAGGACGATGTGCCCGCCGCCCCCGGTCACGTGCACGTCCCCGCGCACGGTCTCCACCTCGACGTCCGCCCGGGTGCCCTCGACCGTGACGTCGTTGTAGACCCCCGAGATCTTGAGCGCGACCGTGGGCGGCACCGTGATCCGGTAGTCCACGCTCGCAGGCACGCCGTGCCGGCCCTCGCTCTTCACGCTCACCCGCGGCCCCTCGCGCGAGATCTCCACGCTCGTCCGGCTCGAATGCTCGGCCTCGATCCGCACCGCGCTCCGGCCCCAGGTCCGGACCGTGACGTCGCCCGCGAAGTTCTCGATCTCGAGCCGCGTCTCGGCGCCGACGGCGAAGGTGGTGTCGGTGCGTCCGGCCATGGCGAAGGCGGACAGGGTCACGGCGGCGAAAACGGCGATCATGCGTCGGTTCTCCTCAGGTCGAGTAGGCCACGGCCTCGGTCACGCGCCGCAGCAGGTCCATCTTGCGGCGCATGGTGCCCGCCAGGTGGTCGTTCAGGTAGGGGTCGGTGGGATCGGCAGCCAGCGCGTGACGCGCGTCCGCGATCGCCCGGTCGATGATCGCGAGGTTCTGCTCCAGCACGCGCACGGTGCTCGAATCCAGGTCGCTGCGGTGCTGGGCGAGCACGCGCTCGAGCTCGGCGATCGCGGCGTCGTACTGCGCCACGCCCACGGCCGTGGCACCCGCGGGGCCGCCGGGGGCCGCTGCGACCGGCGGCGGCGCGCGCCGCGGCGCCGGGCGGCGGCCCAGTGCGATCCACGCCGTGCCGCCCGAGACCAGGATGAGCGCCAGCGAGACGGCGGCGAGCTGCGGCACCGAGAGCGTGAGCCGGCGCCCCAAAAGCGAGCGCAGCGCGGCCGCGAGCGCCGCGGCCAGCCCGGGTCGCTCGGCCCCGCGCGGCGCGAGGCGCGCGGCGATCCCGGGCCACAGGTCGCGCGCGGGCTCCCGCGGCCCGAGCGCCGCCGCGCGCGCGGTGACCTGGCGCAGCGCGGCGAGCGCCTCCGAGCAGCCGGCGCAGGTGGCGAGATGGGCTTCGAGGTCGAGCGCCTCGCGGGCGTCGAGCTCGCCGTCCACGTACTCCGAGAGCCGGTCGGTCCAGGCGTCGGTCACTGCGACTCCCCCCCTCCGCCGAGATGGCGGCGCAGCATCATGCGCGCCCGATGGAGCTGCGCCTTGGTGGTCCCGGTCGTGATCTCGAACCGGGCCGCGATCTCCTCGTGGCGGTAGCCTTCGACGTCGTGCAGCACGAAGATCGCGCGCGCCCCGGGCGGAAGCTTGCCGATCGCGGCCTCCAAGTCGAGGCCGGCCTCGATCCCGGAGGGGCGCGCGGCGGCGGTCTCGATCGCCACCTCGTCCGCGACGAAGCGCGAGCGCCGGGTTCCCAGCCACGCGCGGCGGCCGAAGATCAGGTTCACGGCCAGGCGATAGAGCCAAGTGCCGAAGGCGGCCTCGCCGCGAAAGGTTCCGAGCTTCTCCCAGGCTCTCACGAACACGTCCTGCGTGATCTCCTCCGCCTCGTCACGCCCCATGAGGCGCCCGGCGAGGCCGTAGATACGTCCCACATGCCGGCGATAGAGCCGCTCGAAAGCACGGCGGTCGCCCGCCACGGCGAGCGAGACGTCGGCCGCATCCTCGCCCCTCGAGGGGGCGATCGCTTCGGGTGCCGGACTCGCCACCCCGGGGCTCGAGTCGTGCATGCGTAGGGTCAGACCGCTCGCGGCCGCAAAGGGTTGAAAGCCCGGTCCAACCTTTCACGGAGTCGGGCCATCTCACCCGGCGATGGACGTCCCGGGCGGGAGGCGCCGGGCCGGGCTCGGGGACCCGGGGGAAGCGCCGTGACCCGGCGCCCCTCCCGGGGTCGCGGCCCGGGCAACCTCCCTCCCGCTCGATCCGTAGTGGCACGAGTCACCCGGAGCCATGACCCTGCACCCACTCGCCACCCGCGAAGCACTTGGCGCGGCGCCCCTCCTGGGGCCGCCTGAGCCAGGCACGGCTCGATCCCAGGTGACGGTCCGCGCCGGCGCCGGGATCACGGCGGCCACGATCCTGGCGCTGCTGCTCGTCCTGCTCGCGCTCGCGCTGGCGGCCGACGGCCTGCTCGCCGTCCTCGCCACCGCCGCCGAGCTGCGGTAGCGCCCGGCCGCCTTCGCGCGCGCGCTCACGGCGCGAGGCCCAGCACGGCCTCGACCTGCGGCGGCTCCTCGAACACCACCCGCCGCCGGTGGCGGGCCGAGATCCGATACGCGTTCCCGGCAGGGTCGCGGTCGAGGAAGCCGTCGTCCACGAGCGCGCGGCGCAGCGTGCCCCGGTCGAGCTCCAGGTAGTGCCCGGGACCGATCAGGAAGTCCGCGATCCGGGCGCCGGCGTCGCGCTCGCTCAGACGCTCGCCGGGCGCGAACCGCCGCGCGATCGCGTGGAGCACGATCCAGCGGTCGCGCTCGCGCCGCGGGAGCGCGTGCGCGAGGCCGCCGCGGCCGAGCAGCGCCCGGATGCGGCGCGCGTACTCGTCGGAGCGGATGTGGACCGGATGCGGGATCCCCGTCACGGTCGAACCTCCCGTCTCACTCGTCCTCGGCGCCGGCGCCGCCCGCGATCGCTCCGGGCGAGCCCGCGAGCGAGGCGTCGGGCGCGGCGGCCGCCGCGCGGCGGCGCGCGAGGTCCTCGATGAGCGGCCCCACCAGCGCGGTCCAACCGGTCTGATGGGAGGCGCCGAGGCCGCGCCCGGTCTCGGCGCAGAAGTACTCGTGGAACAGCGTGAGGTCCCGCCACGCCGGGTCCTCGGCGTAGCGCCGCTCGTCCCCGTGCCACGGGCGGCGGCCGGTCGCGTCGGGGAGGAAGATGCGGGTGAGTCGCGCGGCCAGCTCGTGCGCCACGTCGCGCAGGGTCAGCTTCCGCCCCGAGCCCGCCGGGCACTCCACCTGGAGCCGGTCGCCGTAGAAGTGGTGGAAGCGCTCGAGCGATTCGATCAGCAGGAAGTTGAGCGGGAACCACACCGGGCCGCGCCAGTTCGAGTTGCCTCCGAACAGCTCGGTGCGCGACTCCCCGGGCTCGTAGTCGACCCGGTACTCGACGCCGTCTGCGGCGAGCGTGAACGGCCGCTCGCGGTGGATGCGCGAGAGCGAGCGCACCCCCCAGGGCGAGAGGAACTCGTTCTCGTCGAGCACGGTGCGCAGCACCCGCTCCAGCCGGTCGCGCGAGACCACCGCGAGCAGCCGGCGCTCCTCGCCCGAATCGCCCGCCGCGTGGCCCACGCTGATGTGCCGGGCGAGCTCGGGGCGGTTCTCGAGGAACCAGCGCATGCGCTTCGCGAACCCCGGGAGCCGGGCGATCACGCCCTCCTCGAGGTTCTCGACCGCGAACAGCGGGATGATCCCCACCATCGAGCGCACCTTGAGCGGGACGACGCGCCCGCCGACGTGGAGCTGGTCGTAGTAGAAGCCGTCCTGCTCGTCCCACAGGCCGGCGCCACCCATGGCGTTCATCGCGTCCACGATCGCGACGAAGTGCTCGAAGAACTTCGAGGCCACGTCCTCGTACGCCGGATCGCCGCCGGCGAGCTCGATCGCCATCGAGAGCATGGTGGCGCAGAAGAACGCCATCCACGCCGTGCCGTCGGCCTGCTCCAGGTGTCCGCCGGTGGGGAGCGGCTTCGAGCGGTCGAATACGCCGATGTTGTCGAGGCCGAGGAAACCGCCGGAGAACAGGTGGTTGCCCTCCAGGTCCTTGCGGTTCACCCACCAGGTGAAGTGGATGAGCAGCTTCTGGAACGCGCGCTCGAGGAACTGCCGGTCGCGCCGTCCGCGAGGGCCGGTCATCTTGTAGACGCGCCAGCACGCCCACGCGTGCACCGGAGGGTTGGCGTCGTCGAGCGCCCACTCGTAGGCGGGCAGCGCTCCGTTCGGGTGCATGTACCACTCCCGCAGGAAGAGCAGGAGCTGATGCTTCGCGAACTCGGGATCGAGGCGGGAGAAGGGAACCATGTGGAACGCCAGGTCCCAGGCCGCGTACCACGGGTACTCCCACTTGTCGGGCATCGAGATCACGTCGCGATTGTGGAGGTGCGGCCAGTCGTGGTTGCGGCCCGCGCGGCGCTCCGTAGGCGGCGCAGGCTGCGCCGGGTCGCCTTCGAGCCAGTCGCGGACCACGTAGTGGTAGAACTGCTTGGTCCACAGGAGCCCGGCCGCGGCCTGGCGCGCGACACGGCGCTCCTCGTCGCCGGCGCCCTCGGGCAGGCGGCCGCGGTGGAACTCGTCCGCCTCGCGCACCCGCGCCTCGAACGTCGCGTCGAACTCGCGCCCGAACGGAGCCGCCGACGCCTCGGCCGCGGCGGTGAGCCGGAGGCGCAGCGTGACGCGATCGAACGCGGCCAGCTCGGCACGGTAGTAGGTCGCGGCCTTGGTGCCGACGTGGGCCGGGTTCACCGCGCCCGACCGGCCCTGCACCACGTACTCGTGGAATCCGTCCTTGGCGAACGGCGGCCCGTTCGGGTTGCCGTAGAGGCGCGCGCTGTTGGTCTCGTTGTCGGTGAAGAGCAGCGCGGGCGGCCGGCCGAAGGGCCCCAGTCCCGCGGCGAGGCGGAACGCCCCGATCGTGGCGTGCTCCGCGAGCATCGTGGAGTCGGGAC
Organism: Candidatus Eiseniibacteriota bacterium; assembly: GCA_036507005.1. Taxonomy (GTDB): domain Bacteria; phylum Eisenbacteria; class RBG-16-71-46; order RBG-16-71-46; family RBG-16-71-46; genus WS-2. The sequence goes on along the minus strand of DASXQT010000075.1, from coordinate 17,202 downwards.
CGCGCGCGATGCGCGGGCGCTGCCAGTAGCCCTCGCCGCTCCGGCCCCACGCCCAGGTGTTGCGGAACCACAGCGTGGGGAGCAGGTGGAGCGTCGCGGCTTCCGGGCCCCGGTTCTCGGCGGTGATGCGGATCAGGAGGTCGTCGGGCGAGGCCTTGGCGTACTCGACCGTGACGTCGAAGTAGCGGTTGTCGTCGAAGGCCCCGGTGTCCGCGATCTCGAACTCGGGCTCGCCGTGGCCGCGGCGCCGGTTCTCGTCCACCAGGCGCGCGTAGGGGAACTCGCCCTGCGGGTACTTGTAGAGCGCCTTGAGGTAGGAGTGCGTGGGCGTGGCGTCGATGTAGTAGTAGCACTCCTTGACGTCCTCGCCGTGATTCCCCTCGGCGGCCGAAAGGCCGAAGAGCCGCTCCTTCAGGATCGGGTCGCGCCCGTTCCAGAGCGCGAGTGCTACGCACAGGCGGCACTCGCGATCGCAGATCCCGAGCAGCCCGTCCTCGCCCCAGCGGTACGCCCGGCTCCTCGCCGCGGCGTGGGGGAAGTACTCCCAGCTCCGGCCGTCGGCGGAGTAGTCCTCGCGCACCGTGCCCCACTGGCGCTCGGAGAGGTAGGGGCCCCAGCGCTTCCAGTTCTTCTCGCGCCGCGCGTCCTCGGCGAGCCGGAGCTGCTCGGCGCCGGGGATCACGATCCCGTCCTGTGCGGGTGGCGGCACCCGGGCGCGGGACGCGATCGAATCGACACGGGAACGGCACGCCTCCATCGGCTTCGCGCGGGGCCGGGCGCGACGCCACGGTTCTGCAGGAACGGGGTCCGCGCCATTTGACCACTCCGCGGCGGCGGTGTCCACGGGGCGATGGCCCGACGGCGGGTCGCCGTGGCATTGGAGTGTCAGGCGAGCGCGGCGGGTCGGCCCGATCCGCGCCGGTCAGCTCGAGCGCTTCCTCCGCCGCGCGCCACGGTCCAGGGCGCGCCCCCACTGCGCCAGGAACGCGGTGACGAAGCGGTGCTCGTGCGCCGGCTCGACCGCGAGCGGCGCGAGCGCCATCGCGACCGTGAGCGCGATGTGATAGCCGGTGGAGTGCGAGGCCTCGGCGCGGCGGTACGCGGGGTGCGCATCGTTCACCCACACCGTCGACTCGATCAGCCGGCCGAGCTCCGCCTCGTCGGCGCGCGACTCGAACTGGATCGCGAGCCCGTAGCGCGCGGGGCGTTTCGGACCCGCCTTCCCGGGGAGCGAGGCTTCCGCGGCGCGGGCCTCGGCGCTCGCGGCCGGGGGCGGCTCCGTCGCGCGCGACGCCTGCTCCCCCGCCGCGCCCGCCGGGGGCTCCTCCGCCACCGCCACCGCCACCGCCGCCGCGGGCTCCTCGCCGCTCTCCCGCAGGAGCGAGGCCGCCACCAGCGCCCGCGCGTCGGTCGCCGCTCCCGCGCTCGCCATCGGGAGCTTTCGCTGGCCGCCCGCGCGGTGCTCGACCAGCGAGGCGAGCAGTGGGAACTCCTCCGCCAGGTCCACCAGCACGCTCTCGAGATCGCGCTCCATCGGCCGCGCCACGCGACGCCGCGCCTGCTCGGCCTGATCGCGCACGTCGCCCCACTCGGCGAGCTGGCGCGAGACCGCCTCCTGGACCGCCTTGCGGTAGGCGAGGTAGGTGGCGCCGCGCGGGCCGGTGCGGATGAAGTCGCCCTTGTTGAGCGTGAGGCATTCGGCAAGCGAGGGGATCTCGATCGTCCCGCCGATCAGATCGGGGGCCGAGGGCGTGACCCCGAGCCAGTCCCAGCCGCGCTTGATGACCTTGCCGAACGTGCTGATCGCGATCCCGCGCCGGTCCTCGGGGAGCGGCGTGCTCCCCCGCACGAGGTAGCCGATCGCCGAGGGCTTGCGCTTGTGGGCGAGGCGGATCGCGAGCGGCGCGCGCACGCCGCCGTCCGGCGTGACCCGCTCGAGCAGCCGCCCGTTCACCTCGAGGCGCACGCCGTGCCGGTAGTGCGGAGCGAGGATCGGATCGAAGCCGGGATCGAGCAGGGGCTCGTAGTGCCGCCGCAGCGTCGCCTCGATGTATCCCGCGTCGAGCAGCGGGGAGAGAGCATTGCCGAGCCTGAGCCGCACCGCCGTGCCGCGCTGCGCCAGCAGGCCCGGCGGCTCCATCCACTTCCACGGCGCCTTGTGCTTGGACGCCAGGTTCCAGCGGGTTGCGACATGGGTCGCTCCGCGCCGGGTCTCGGTCACCACCTCCTCGCACACCAGGAGCCCGAGCTTGATCCCCACGCCCGCGAAGCCGATCCCCGCACCCCGCGTCTTGGTGCTGGCGGCGATGTCGTGGTAGCGGGCGAGCTCCCGGCGCTGCATGCCCGAGCCGTCGTCGGCGACCGTGAGCGCGGCCCCGGCGGGATCCGCGGTGAGCATGATGCGCGTGGCGCCCGAATCGAGCGAGTTGGCGACGATCTCGGTGAGGATGGTCTCCTCGATCGACCCGGGATACGCATCGCGCAAGTCCTCGAGCAGATGCATCAGGTCGACCCGGGTCTCACCCATTGCGATGTCCTCCGCGCCTCGGCTACTCCACCCGGATCCGCAGCTCCCGCAGCGTCTCTTCGTCCACCGGCGAGGGCGAGCCGTCCATCAGGCTCGCGGCGCTCGCGCTCTTCGGGAACGCGATGGTGTCGCGGATGCTGTCGCGCCCTGCCATCAGCATCACGATGCGGTCGAAGCCGAGCCCGATCCCGCCGTGGGGCGGCGAGGCGAAGCGGTAGGCGTCGATCAGGAACCCGAACTTCTCCTGCATCTGCTCGCGGCTGAACCCCACCACCTTCATCACCCGCTCCTGGATGTCGGGCCGGTGGATGCGGATCGAGCCCGAGCCGAGCTCGACGCCGTTCAGCACCAGGTCGTAGAGCTGGGCGTGGACGCGGCCCGGGTCGCTCTCGAGCAGCGCCAGGTGCTCGGGGTTGGGCATGCTGAACATGTGGTGGCGCGGGGCCCAGCGCTTGTGGTCGGCGTCCCACTCGAAGAGCGGGAAGTCGCGCACCCACAGGAACGACCACTCCTTCTCCTTGCCCTTGAGGAGCGGCGCGCCGAGCTGGGTGCGCAGCGAACCGAGGGCCTGGAGCGTGCGCTCCCACGGGCCGGAGGTGAACACCACCGCGTCGCCCTCCTGCGCCATCGCCTTCTTCAGGAACTCGTCGAGCAACTCGCCGGGGAAGATCACCTGCTGCTTCTCGCGCTCGCTCGGCAGCACCTTGAAGAACGAGAGCCCGCCGCCGCCCGCCGCCTTCACCACGTCCTCGTACTTGCGGAGTTGGGTGCCGGAGGTCGAGGCCCCGCCCGGGATCGTCATCGCCGCGCCCACGCCGCCCTCCGCGCGCGCCCCTTCGGCGATCACGAGGCGCGGCGAGCGCGCGTGGATGCGGGTGGTGTCGGTGATCTCGAGCCCGAAGCGCAAATCGGGCTTGTCCGAGCCGAAGCGGGCCATCGCCTCGCGGAAGCCGAGCCGCGGGAAGGGCGTGCGGATCTCGACGCCCAGGCAGTCCTTCCACAGCGCCTGGAACAGGCTCTCGACCGCTTCGAACACTTCGTCTTCGGTGACGAAGCTCATCTCGAGATCGATCTGGGTGTGCTCGGGCTGGCGGTCGGCGCGCAGATCCTCGTCGCGCAGGCAGCGCGCGAGCTGGAAGTAGCGGTCCATGCCCGCGATCATCAGCGTCTGCTTGTAGAGCTGCGGCGACTGCGGCAGGGCGAAGAACTTGCCGGGGTGCACCCGGCTCGGCACCACGTAGTCGCGCGCGCCCTCGGGCGTGGGCTTGACGAGGATCGGGGTCTCGATCTCGAGGAAGCCGCGTCTCGAGAGATGCTGGCGCGCCGCCTGTGCCGCCTCGTGGCGGAGCGCGAGCACCTGGGCGAGCTCGGGGCGGCGGAGGTCCAGATAGCGGTAGCGCAGCCTCAAGTCCTCGCCCGCGAGCCGGGTCTCCTCGTTGACCTGGAACGGCAGCGGGTCGGCGGCCGAGAGCGCCTTCAGCTCCTGCACCTCGAGCTCGACCTCGCCGGTCGCGAGCTCGGCGTTCACCGATTCCGCGGGCCGCTGCGCGACCACACCCCGCACCGCGATCACCCACTCGTTCCCGAGCTGCGAGGCGCGCTCGAGCAGCGCGCCGCCCTCCACGCCGGGACGGAACACGATCTGGGTGATCCCGTGGCGGTCGCGGAGGTCCACGAACAGCACGCCGCCGTGATCGCGCGTGCGGTGCACCCACCCCATGAGCGTGGCGGGCTGCGAGGCGTCGGTGCGCCTGAGCTCGCCGCAGGTGTACAAGCGGCGCCAGTCGCCGAGGCCTTCGAGCGCCAGGCCGGGACGCTCGGTCACGGGGCGCTCCGTCATGGCGTGGCGCCCTCCGCGCGCGGCTCCCGGAGCCGCTCGCGCAGCGTCTCGGCGAGCTGCGCGCGCGCCACGGTCTCCTGCTCGCCGCGCGCCAGGTCCTTCACCACCACCGCGCCGCGCTTCCACTCCTCCTCCCCCACCAGCACCGCGAGCCGCGCCCCGCTCTTGCCGGCGCCCTTCATCTGCGCGCCGAACGCGCGCGATTCGAGGTCGCAGTCCACCACGAACTCGCGCCGGAGCTCGCGGGTGAGCGCCAGCGCCTCGCGCCGCGTGCCCTCCATCGCCACCACGAACAGCCCGTCGCGCGCCGCGGGCGCGGCGGCCACGCGCTCCTCCATCACCAGCAGCGCGCGGTCGAGCCCGATCGAGAACCCCACCCCGGGCGTGGGCGGGCCGCCGAGCGCCTCGATCAGCCCGTCGTAGCGCCCGCCGCCGCCGAGCGCGCTCTGGGCGCCGAGCGAGCGGTCGTGCACCTCGAAGGCGGTGCGGGTGTAGTAGTCGAGGCCGCGCACCAGGCCGTGGTCGATCTCGTGCGCGATGCCGAGCGTGGCGAGCCCTTCGCGCACCTCGTCGAAGTGCGCGCGGTCCGCAGGATCGAGCGCGTCCATCAGGCGCGGCATCTCGCTCAGCGAGCGCATCAGCCCGAGCTCGTCCTCGTCCTTGGTGTCGAGCACGCGCAGGGGATTGGTCTCGAGGCGGGCCTTGGAATCCGCGCTCAGCCGCTCGCGGACCGGCGCCAGCCACTCGCGCAGCCGCTCGCCGTAGGCGCGGCGCGTCGCCGCGGTGCCGAGGCTGTTCACCGCCACCGTGAGACCCTCGAACCCCCAGGCCTCGAAGATGTCCACGAACAGCGCGATCGTCTCGACGTCGGCGCCCGGCGCCTCGGTCCCGATCGTTTCCGCCCCGATCTGCCAGAACTGGCGGAAGCGCCCCTTCTGCGGGCGCCCGTAGCGGAACATCGGGCCCAGGTACCAGAGCCGGTGGATGCGACCTTTGCCCGCCATCCCGTGTTGGAGCCAGGCGCGGCAGACGCCCGCGGTGCCCTCGGGGCGAAGCGCCAGCGTGCGGCCGCCGAGGTCCTGGAAGCGATACATCTCCTTCTGCACCACCTCGCTCGCTTCACCGGAGGTGCGGGCGAACAGCTCGTACTCCTCGAACAGCGGGGTGCGGATCTCGCGGTAGCCGTAGCGCTCGAGCACGCGGCGCGCCCGCGCTTCGGCCCACTGCCAGCGCTCGAGCTCCTCCGGCAGGAGGTCGCGCGTGCCGCGCGGCGCCTGGAACTTGATCCCCATCCGCCGTGCTCCGCTACTCGCGGGTGAAGGCCAGGTAGACGAGCTGCGCCAGCGTCAGCCCGATGGTGTCCGCGAGCAGGTCGAGCGCGCTCGACTGGCGGCCCGGGACGAACGACTGGAGGTACTCGTCGCCGGTGCCCACCACGATGCCGAGGGAGAGCGCGATCAGCGCCGCCGCGAGTGGCAGGGGGATGCGCATCGTGGCGCGGAGCGCGCGCGCGATCAGGACGCCGAGCCCGAAGTACTCGCCGATGTGCGCGATCTTGTCGCCATAGCGGAAATCGCCGGGGACTACGAGATAGGGCTGGGCGCTGATCGCGATGACCATGGTGACGTAGAGCAGGACGGGCAGCCAGTAGCGGGTGAAGAGGACGAAGAATCTTCGCTCCGGCGGTCGCTCCACTCGCTTGGCCTCCAGTGGGATCGCGCGCGGCGGGCACCGAGTCGCGCCCGCCCCCATCGCGCCGGCGCCCGCGGAAGCCGCCCGCCGCGAAAAAGGCAGCGCAGAATAGCACGGCGTTCGCGGCGGGCGCTATCGGAGGGCGCCGCCTGGAAGCACGCCGGATCGCCGCCTCCGAGCTCAGTCGCGCCAGGCGAGCGTGACGATGACCGGGATCTTCACCTGATCCCCGGTGGTCTCGCTCGCGAGCGGCACCTGCACCCTCAGGGAGAGCGCGCCGAGGGGCGCGACGACCCGGCCGCCTCCGAGCGAGAGCAAGAGGTCGGTTCGGCCGAGATTGCCCTCCTCCTCGACATGGCCGCCCCACCTCTCGGTCTCCTCGCGGGCCAGCGCGAGGCCGACGTCGACGCTCCATCCGGCGCCGAGCCGCGGCGAGGCGCGGAGGTGGAGGCCGTAGCGGTTCCCGGCCCGATAGCCACGATCGTTCTTCGCCAGCGCCAGCCGGGCGATGCCGCCCAGCTCGACTCCCACCGGTCCGCCGGGGCGGCCGACCGTGAGCCCCAGAACCGGATCCCAGGTGCCGGTGCCGAACTGGATGTGCTGGTGCCGGAGCCCGAGCCGCCCGAGCGCGAACGGGTCGGGCTCGGCGCGCCCGACGGGAACCGAGACCCCTGCTCGCGCGGCCAGCGTCCACGGTGACCACTCGCCACCGAGGCAGAGCCCCGCTTGGGGATCGGCGACCCCGGTGAGCGTCTCGTTGCGGTGGTGGGTGTCGGGGTTGGGCGGCAGGTAGGGCATGCGCGCGAGGTCGAGGTAGTGCACGCGATCGCGCACCACCCGCAGCGGCACCTGGATCTCGGCGCCCAGGTTCGCACGCAGGCCGCGGGCCACGGTGAGCGCGAGCTCCGAGACCACGAGCTCCTGGACGTGCCAGTAGGGCACGGGATTCTCGGGCTCGCCGTCGGCGACGTGCTCGATGTCCAACTTCGTGCCCGTGAGCGTCGCGGAGAAGCTCCACGCACCGGGCGCGGGTGGCAACAGGGCGGACCCGCCGACCGGCAGGTTGGGGTTGCTTCAGCCGGCTCAGGTCCAGCCGGCGCGCGGCGCGAGCGCGAGGGCCGCGGCCACGAGGAGGCTCGCGCGCCGGGCCCTCATCCGCCGCCACCCAGCGCCGACTCGAGCTTCTTCGGGTCGCTGCCGGTGATCTCCACGCGCCGGCCGTCGGGAGCGAAGATCACGACGTAGGGCAGAGCCTTGAGCCTGCGCCCCAGCTGTCGCGCCAGCGCCGACTCGAAGCTCACGACGTTCAGCTTGCGCAGCGCGACGTCCTTGCGCGCCTCGAGGATCCCGCGGAGCTGCTTGTCCACGGCCCGGCATGGCCCGCACCAGTCGGCGTAGAAGTCGAGCACCGTGTACTTGCCCGGCACGCGCAGCTTCTCGAGCGGTCCGACCGCCTCGCCCCTGCCCGTGACGACCTTCACGTCCGCACCCTCGGGATACGGCTCGAGCTGGAACGCGCCCGGCTTCGCACCGTGTCCGGCTCCCGGGACGGCGCGATAGCAGCCCTGGCGCTCGAAAACGGCGACCACCGCCTGGTCGGGTACGCCGTCGGCGAGCGTGATCGTGAACTCGAAGCGCTCGCGATCGAAGCCCCACGCCTTCACGCCCTTCAGCTTCTTCAGCCCGGGCGCGATCTCGCGCTCGCAGTCGCCGCAGTCGGCGGCCTGGACCGAGAACACCTGCACCCGGTCCGCCATCGCCGCTCGCGCGTCTGCGAGCGCGAGCAGCGCCGCCAGGATGAGCATTCGTCGCATGGCGAGTCTCCCGGTGGAATGGAGGCGCGGGACCGCGGCCGGGCCCCGGTGGCGCATTCTTAGCAGGATGCGGGCCCTGAGTTCCAGCCAGGCCGGTCGCGGAGCCCCGGCTTGGGGATACGGCCGTTTGCGGTCCGCACGCGGCCGGCGGGGCCGCGGTGCGGCTCGAATCTGGCCGACCTGGGCTCCGGTCCGGACGCGGGCGCGAGGCTTGAATGCGCGTGGCAGGGCCCACTTGGGGGCTTTGGCCCGCAGGGGTCCGCCTCTTGCAAGCGCGAGCCGCTGCCTCGCATGGCCCCGCGGCCGTGAGGCTTGGAGACAGAAACCCGATCACGCAGCGGATCCGGCGGCCCCGCAGTCGGAACCCCGGCGAATCCCAAGGAGCGTGCGATGGCTGGTCTTCTGAAGAACCTGCTCGGCAACGGCCACAAGGAACGAGACCTCAGCGACGAGATGCGCGCGATCCTCCAGAGCATGGAAGAGGAGCGCGGCCGCTGCGAGGCGATCATCGAGAACACCCGCAGCTCGGGCGAGCGGCTGCAGGAGCTCGGCGAGCCGGTCGCCAAGGTGGGAACCGACGTGGACACCGTGATGGCCCGCCTCGAGGAGTTGCAAGAACGGGTCTCCGCCATGACGGAGCTGACCGCGCGGCTGCACGCCGTGGACGAGCGCGCCGAGGAGATGGCGCGGAGCCAGGAGAAGTCCGCGGCCGAGATCGCCCGCGCGGTCGAGGACGCCGACCGCATCCGTGCGGTGTTCGAGGAGCTGAGCCAGAAGGTCGACGTCGCGCTCGACCTCAAGAACCGACTCGAGGCGTTCCTCGAGGTGGAGAAGCCGTTCCAGCAACTCCGCACCGACGCCGAGGCGGTCCGCACCCACGTGGACGGGACCGGCGAGCGCATGGCCCGGCTGCGCGAGCAGCACGACCGGCTGATCGAGGCGCACCAGCTCGCCCTGTCCAAGCTGGAGGCGCTCGACCGGCGCCGCGACGACCTGGGCCGCTCGATGCAGGACAAGGAGCGCCGGGTCTCGAGCGTCGAGGAGTCGGTGAAGGGGCTCGACGGCATCCAGCGCACGGTCGAGGACCTCGAGCGCCGCACCGGCACGCTCAAGGCGATCGGCGACACCGTGGCCCAGAAGACCGCCGCGCTCGAAGCCCAGCGCGAGGCGGTCGAGCGCGCGCTCGCCCAGGCCGACCACCTCGAGCGCGCCATGCGCCAGGTGGAGTCGGGCGTGCGCCAGCAGCAGGAGAACGAGAAGGCGCTGCGCACCCTGCAGGACCACGTCAACACCCTGCGCTCGCTGCACGAGACCGTGCTCGAGCGCTCGAGCGAGGTCTCCTCGCTCCAGCGCCAGGCCGACGAGCACATCCGCGCCACCCGCCAGGAGCTGACCCAGCTCACGGACGAGGCGAGGAAGTCGGTCGATCGGTTCGACTTCGAGAGCCGGGGCCTGGAGTCGGTGAGCCAGCGCGTGTCGGACCTGCGCCGCGAGCTTTCGGACTGCGAGAACCGCTCGCGCGGCCTGGCCGAGACCACGCAGGCGGTGGGCGAGCTCAAGGCTCAGACCACCTCCATCACCACGCAGCTCCAGACGATCTCGGACGAGGTCGGGCGGCTCGACGATGAGACCGCGAAGCTGCGCGCGATCCGCCGCGAGCTGGACGACACGACCCGCACGGTGAACGAGGTCGCCACCCAGGTCGCGCGCTTCGAAGAGGCGCGGCCCATGATCGAGACGGGCGTGCGCGACCTCGCCGAGCTGAGCGGGGCCCACGCGCTGGTCAAGGACGCCCTGGAGCAGACCAAGGTCACACACGCCGAGATCACCCGGGTGCGGGAGAGCCAGGCCGAGACCCGCGCGTGGCTCGGAAGCGTCGAGCAGACCGTGGGCGAGCTGCGCGGCCAGGTCGGCGACCTGCACAAGATGACGCCCGCGATCGAGGGGCTCCAGAAGCAGGCCAAGGTGGTGGCCGAGTCGATCAACTCGGTCGAGCTGCGGCGCGAGTTCGTGGACGATCTGCACCGCAAGTTCACCGACCTGGGATCGCTCGCCGGGAGGCTCGACGAGCGCGACCGGCAGCTTCACAGCCGCATCGAGGTCGCGGAGCAGCAGCTCGTCGCACTCACGGCGCGCGCCGAGGACGCCGAGCGTCTGGCCACGTCGATCAGCGTGGTTGCTTCCGGCGTGACCGAGGCCGAGCGCAGGGCGGAGGAGGTCGCGAAGAGCGTGGCCGCGATCGCGGCGCGCTGCGAGACGGTCGAGGACCTCGAGGAGCGCACCCGGGCGCTGCGGCCGGAGCTGGAGCAGCGGCACCAGGCGCTCGAGGAGGCGACCCAGAACCTCGAAAGCGCCTCGGAGCTGCGCAAGGAGGCCGCCGAGTCGGCGCAGAAGCTCGGGGAGCTGGCGAAGAAGCTGAGCGGAACGCTCAAGAACGCGAGCGAGAAGGTGGCGCAGGTGGACACCCTGACCGCCGGGCTCGAGGACCGGGCGACGCGGCTCCAGTCGGTGGAGAAGCGGATCGGCGCGTTCGAGGAGCGGCTCGCGAAGTGGAACGCCGTGGAGGACCAGCTCGGCCGGTCCCTGGAGGAGCTGTCGGTCCGCCAGAGCACGGTCGAGACGCTGCGCGGGGACTTCGACCGGCTGTTCGGGCTGGCGGAGAAGACGGTCGCGGACGTCCGCGAGATCACCTCGGCCCACCAGGAGGTCGAGCAGGCGCGAAAGCTCCTGGTCGACGTCACCGGGCGGCTCGGGGAGCTCAAGGACGCGACCAGCGCGCTCGAGGACCGCAAGCGCCAGATGGCGAAGGCCGAGGAGCGCCTGGCCCGCGCCGAAGCGCTGCTCGTGGACGTGCGCTCCAGCATCGAGGCGCTGGAGGGGCAGAAGGCGATCGTCGACCAGGCGGTGGAGAAGGCCGGCTCGCTGCAGTTCCTGGTGAAGCAGGCCGAGGCCACGATCGAAGGCCTGCGCCAGGAACGCGAGCTGTCGGTGCGCGTGGGCGGGGCGGCTGCCGCCGCCGGAGGCGTCGACGACGAAGTGGAGAGCGCGGCGTGAGGCTGGCGCTGGCGTTCATCGGCGGCGCGGCGTTCGCCGTTGCGCTGTCGTGGATGCTGCTCGCGTGGGCGCGCAGTGCGATCCACCGCGAGCACGTGGAGAAGGTGGCGGCCAACCGGCGGACCTACGGGGAGGGCGACACGCTGCCCAAGGTGATCCCGCTGCGCGGCCGTTACGCGAACGATTCGGCCGACGAGGACGGTGCGGCGGAGTCGAAAGCGGCCTGAGTCGGGCCGGCCGTACCGAGCGGCGTGCAGCGCAGGGATGCGCTGCGCGCCGCGATTGTTTGTGGCAGAAGCGCCCGTGAGGCGCGGCGCCCGGCCAGGGCACGATTGCGCTCGGCGTGCGCTTCCGCGCTTGCGTCGCTGCCGGGGGAGCGAGTAGCTTGTGCCGCTCTCGAATCGGCGCGGGTGTCGGCCCGATCCACCCGACGACCCCGCAGACCCTCGGCGCGCCGCTAGCTCAATTGGCAGAGCAACTGACTCTTAATCAGTAGGTTGAAGGTTCGATTCCTTCGCGGCGCACCAACTCCCCTGCGGTGGGCTCCATTGTGCGTTTGATCACGGGCGGCCTCGCGGTCCCCCTCGTCGCACCGCCGCGCCGCGATGAGAGCACCGCGACGAAAAAACGGCACAATTGGTCCCGTTTTGCGTTCCTTCAAGTAGCCATGGGTGCCCGGCGCTACCTGATAGCGCTCGGCGCAACTTGCTGAAGCGTAGCGAGCGATCCACCCGCTTTGCGCTCGGCGGCAGGTGGTGAGCGACGCTTCTGGGCCGTGAACGGCGTGGCAACCTGGACGTTTGGTATTATCCTTCGGCGTCCAGCAGCGGGCAGAAGCTCAACGTTGCGCCCAAAGGATCCTGGTCGGATTTGGAATACCTGTGCACGAGCAGCGCCGCCCGTAAGGGCCGCGAGTGTCGCCGCACGATCGCATCCCAGGCATCCGCATGCCCCTCGAGCTTGAGCGGCCAGCTCATCCGCGGACTCGCCGCGGTCCGTCGCGTCGCGTGTGGCCGTGTCAGCGCTCGAAAATCGAGGCAGGCTTGTCCGTGCACGCGATCCCTCCGCTCCGTGTGCAGCATCCGTCCCACGATGGAGCCTCCCAAGCGCCTTTCCGTATGCTAGCCTAGCTTGCCGTCTCACGCGTTTCGTGGGGGACCCCGGGCCGTGTCTAAACTCAGTGGCCTGCTGAACGCCGCGCTCGCCGGCCGCTACGCGATCCAGCGCGAGCTGGGCACGGGCGGCATGGCGACCGTGTTCCTCGCCGAGGACCTCAAGCACCATCGCTCGGTCGCGATCAAGGTCCTGCATCCCGAGCTGGCCGCTGCGCTCGGCTCCGAGCGGTTCCTGCGCGAGATCGAGATCGCGGCCGGACTCCACCACCCGCACATCCTGCCGCTCCACGACTCGGGAGTCGCCGACGGCCTGCTCTACTACGTCATGCCCTACGCTGCGGACGAGTCCCTGCGGCAGCGGTTGGCGCGTGAGAAGCAGCTCCCGCTCGCGGATGCGCTGCGCATCACGCACGAGGTCGCGGACGCGCTCGATTACGCCCACCGCCACGGAGTCGTGCACCGCGACATCAAGCCCGAGAACATCCTGCTTGCGGAACAGCACGCGATGGTGGCCGACTTCGGGATCGCACGCGCCATCCAGGCGGCGGGCGGCGACAAGCTGACGGCGACCGGGGTGGTGATCGGCACACCGGCCTACATGAGCCCTGAGCAGACGGCGGGAAGCAGGCAGCTCGACGGCCGCAGCGACCAGTACAGTCTGGGCTGCGTGCTGTACGAGATGCTGGCGGGGCAGCCGCCTTTCACCGGTCCGACGGTGGAGAGCCTCGCCCATCAACACCTGAGCGTCGCCGCACGGCCGGTCACGGACCTGAGGCCGGCAGTGCCGAAGGAAGTTGCGCACGCCATCGACCGCACGCTCGCCAAGGCGGCGGCGGACCGCTTCCCCACGACCGCCGAGTTCGCCGCGGCGATCGTGCCGCGCGGGGAACAGGCGATGGGGCTGCGGCCTGAGCATGCGGAGGAGGCCCAGAAACCGCTCGACGGCCGGGGCATCGAATCACAGATCACGAGGCCCATGGGCCGTGCGCCCTGGCGGCGCCGACGGCTTCTTGTGGCCGGCGCCATCGCGTCGATCGTCCTGGCGCTGGCGGTGTGGCGGCTCGGTCCCTCGCTGGTTCGCCGCCATCCACCCGACCCGGCCAAGAAGAGCTGGATCCTGGTGGCGGAGTTCGACGGGCCGGCGGAAGACCACGAGATGTTGTCGGCGGCGCGTGAGTTGGTCGGCACGGCGCTCGACCAATCGGAGATCGTGGCCACAGTGCCGCGCGCACAGTTGAAGGAGGCGCTTCGCCTCGCCGGCAAACCCGACACGACGCGGATCAGCGGGGAGGTTGCGCGGGAGCTGGCGAACCGGAGTTCCGTCCGAGCGGTGATCGAGGGAGAGATCAGCCGGATGGGAAGCGCCCGGCTGGTCGTGCTGCGTGCGGTGAGCGCCGAGGACGGGAGCACGGTCTACACGGCGACCGAGACGGCGAAGGATCCGGACGCGTTGATCCCAGTGCTCGGCCGCCTCTCCCGTCGACTGCGCGACGGGCTTGGCGAGAAGGCCGGCGCTGTTCGTGCGACGCAGCCCCTCCCGATGGTGGCGACGCCTTCGTACGAAGCCTATCGACTCTTCGTCAAGGGCGTGGATCTGTACCGTGAAGGAGACTTACGTCGCGCGCTCGTACCGCTCGAGGAAGCTCTCAGGATCGATCCGGACTTCGCGGGGGCGTGGATGTGGAAGGGATGGACCTGGAATGGCCTGTTCCAGCCGGATTCGGAGGTCGTGGCATTCGAGGAGGCGTCGCGGCACAGCGATCGCCTCACGGAAAGTGGGAAGCTCTACTCGTCCGGAATGATCGCACAGCTCACAGGCGATCTCGCGACTGCCGATGCCACCTGGCAGCAGTTGGCCCGGATGAATCCGAACGATGCCAACGCACTCGCGAATCACGCAGTGAATCTGGGCTACGCAGGCCGGTACGAGGAAGCGCTCGCGGACCTGGAGCGAGCAGCGAAGATGGGTCCGTTCGCGCCTGCGCAATGGATCGTCCATGACGTGCTCGTCAATTCTGTACTCCTCGGGCGCCTGGACGAGGCACGAGAGATGGCACGGCAGTTGAAGGGGCCGAACGCTCATTACTGGGCGCTCGGACTGGCGGTCGCGGCCAATGACTGGATGCTGGCCGACAGCCTCGCTGTCAGATTCGTGACCGATCCGACCGTCACGATCGAGGTGCAGATACCGGCGCGCCTCATGATCGCCGCCGGCCGGGCCGAGGCGGGGGCTCTTGACGCTGCGGATCAGGAGCTCCGGCTGGCGCAAGCCGCCGGGATCTCAGCCAATCGCGCCGACCTGGCGGCGCAGGTCGTGCGCACCCAGGCCCTGCTCGCGGCCGCGCGCGGCGGTACGCCCGGCGCGCTCCAGGACGCGATCGGCCGCGACACGACGACCGCCGGGCTGATCACCCGGGGGATGTGGGCCCTCGCCGCAGGAGATCGAAATCTGGCGCAGCAAGTGATGCGTCAGATGCGCGCGCGACGGAGCGATGAACTCGGATTCCACGGTGCGGGCCCCGCGCTCCTCGAGGCCTGGGCGGCCGGAGAGTCGGGCCACTGGGACGAAACTGTCCGGATCCTGGCACCGGCAGCGAGGCAAGGCGACGAGCTGGGATACGTCTCAGATGCGATCGGCAGAGTGCCGATGCGGTGGCTCGTGGCCTCCGCCTACGATCGCCTTGGCCGCCCCGACTCGGCGGCGGCCTACTTCGAGCTGGCGCTCTCGCCGGTCAGAACGTACTGGGAGGATCGTGTGCCCCTCCGCACGGTTTCCTCCCTGACTCACCGGCGGCTCGTGCTGCTCTACGCGCGCATGGGCCGCGTCGAGGACGCGGAGCATCACTGGCGTGCGTTCGCCACGGCCGTCCACAGCCCCGATCCCGGGCTGCGCCCGTTGATCGAGGAAGCGCGTGCGGCGCTCGCCAGCGCCAGGGGAGTGGCGGCGTCGGCGGGGCGGTGATGCGGAGCGGCGTCCGGGACGGATCCCGGGGAGCTCTCAGCGTGGGCGCTCCTGGCGCCTCTCCACCAACCTCCAGAACTGACCCACATAGAGAATGGTGATCCGGTGGCCTTTCTTCCGGAAGCGCTTCACCTCCATGAGCCGTCCGGCGGCTCGCAGCATGTTCGGGCGGCCGCGGACCAGCACCGTGGTCTGCGTTGACGGCGCGCTGTGGACGGTCGCGGGGGCGCGGTGCGCGGCGCGGGCGGCCTCGGAGCGCGGGCGGCTCAGGATCCCAGTGAGCGCGAGGTGGACGGCTGCGGGCGCCTCGGGAGGTACGGAGGCGTGCCGCGTGCGGGACAGGCCGCGAGGTCCGAGTCCCTAGCGGAACCTGGCGCAGCGCCGCCCCCGGGGATCTTGGGGGCCACCTGAGTGCGCCCGCTCCATGCCGAGTGATGGTCATTACGACCGGTGCCGAGCACGGACGCGCGCGCAGGCCATGGCTCACCACCTGCACCGCGACCACGGAGTGGGCTCGATGCGCCCGTCGGCGTCACCGGACGCGGGCTCCCCCGCTCGCGGCGCACCAACTTGGCTTTGGGCAACGCGCGAGGCACCGGCTCCAACCAGCCTGATGATAAGAACCCGCATAGCTGAAGCCGGCCAGATCAGGGAAACGGGATTCTCACCGGGTAATCTGGGGAGGGGCGTGGACCATGACGCTGGCGCCACCCGCGACGGAGCCGATATGGGTGCCCAGCGCTGTGTCACCTTGCGCGGACGAGTAGTAGAAGAACACACTGACGTCCTGCGCGGTCTGAGCGCCCACGTTCACGACCGAGCCTGTGCAGGTGCCGGAAGCGATCGATACCCAGCGCATCTTGAGCTGAGCAGGAACGGGCTCGAAGATTGGCGCGGTCCCGAGCCCACCAGAACCGCCATTGACGGCGGCGAACAGGGAGCCGGCCAGGGTCGCCCGGATCATTGGCTGCGGAAGCCCCCGCAGCCAGCGCGCAGAGTGGCCTCCAAGAGCAGGGACTCAAGCGTTTGACTCATCACACGACATCGAGGCCGACCAGGGCCGCTGGAGCTCGGCATGTTTCAGAAGCTCGTAGTCCGGCTCCAGGGAGTAGGGCGTCCCTGCCAGGGGAATTGCAACTGGCTTCGTGAATCAATGGGCTACGAGCGCCTTGATTACGGGCACCGTCAAGACGCCGGTGCTCAAGCTGCCCTTCGGCATCAAGGCACGAGGAGATACAATCGGGAAGAGTGTGGCGGAGAGTTGGCGGCCCGCTTACGTCCTCAGCGGGAGTAAGCCCGTGCGGGAAAAACTGCGACGCAAAGATCTGGGCTGGAGGGAAGATCACAAGCGGATCCTAGGCGACCAAGCGCAGCTCTGTGAAAACGGGACCGACGGTCCCGTTCTTCGTTCCAACGAGTGCCCTTGCGTTCCCTGCGATGCCCGGGTGCTCCGAGCGTAAGTTCCTGCGGTTATTGCTTATACGTTGCGCGACAATCGCTTCGTGGTGGCGGCGGTCAGTGTCTCTTAATCAGTAGGTTCTTGGTTCGATTCCAAGGCGGCGCACCAACTTCCCGCGGCACCCGGGATCCCTGTCCCGCTCCTCGTACCGCATTCCAGGCTGGGACCGTCTCCGCCGGAATCCAGGTCGAGAAGACACGCCACTCGCCTTCCGGAATACGGAACCGGGTTGCCAGATTGCGCCGCAAGAGGCTAGCCCAAGCGGTAGAGGCACTCGTCGACCTCGCCAGGCCCGGTCGTGGCGCCGATCCGCACGAAGCCACACTTCTCGAGCACGCGGATCGATCCGGCGTTGTGAGCCGCGACGAACGCGTGGAGCGGGCGCGCGCGCTCGTAGCCGAGGAACTCTGCCAGCGCCGCGGTCGCGATCCCTCGTCCCCAGTACTCGCGGCCGATCCAGTACGCGATCAGGCGCCGCTCTTCTTGCGACCAGCTCGAGATGTACCCCACGACTCGCTCGTTCCACACGATCGTCTGCGCGCAGTTGGCCGGGTCGGCGAGGACCTTCGTTTTCCAGTGCGCGAGGAAGACACTCCATGTCGGCTCAGGTCCAGACCTTCCTTAGGCCTCATATCCATCTGCGTACCCTGCCTTTGTAAGCCTCGTACTCTGCCCCAAATAGAGACGCCAACACGCGTTCTTCCGGGATGATTTGGAACCGAGTGATGTAGAGCACGTA
>DASXQT010000074.1:0-26286 GCA_036507005.1 Candidatus Eiseniibacteriota bacterium | reverse complement strand
GATCGCAGCGCGCCGCCAGGGCTGTATCGCGATCGCGCGCCCACGGTCCTGGTGGCGCGCGCCCCCGTGATCCTGAGCGTGGGGTGACCCCGCCGCGGTCAGCGCCGTGGCCGCCCTTTGACCTATAGTCCCCCCACCATGCCCAACCGCCTCGCTCGGGAGAAGAGCCCGTACCTCAAGCAGCACGCCGGGAACCCGGTCGACTGGTACCCCTGGGGGGACGAGGCCTTCGCCAAAGCGCGCGCGGAGGGGAAGCCCATCTTCCTCTCCGTCGGCTACTCCACCTGCCACTGGTGCCACGTCATGGAGCGCGAGTCGTTCGAGGACGACTCGGTGGCGGCGCTGCTCAACCGGCTCTTCGTCCCGATCAAGGTGGACCGCGAGGAGCGCCCGGACGTGGACCGGCTCTACATGCACGCGATGCAGGCCATGGGCTCGGGCGGGGGCTGGCCCCTCAACGTGTTCCTCACGCCCGGGCTCGAGCCGTTCTTCGGCGGCACGTACTTTCCGCCGCGGTCCCTCGGCGGGCGCCCGGGCCTGATGGAGCTGCTCCCGCGGGTCCACGACGCCTGGGAGCGCCAGCGCGCGGAGATCGAGGCCACCGGACGCCACGTGTTCGCGGCGCTCGACAGCCTGGTCGAGCCCGACACCGCGGTCGCGGGCCGCGCCGAGGTCTTCGATCGCGCCTACGGGTATTTCGAGCACGCCTTCGACCACGAGCGCGGCGGCTTCGGCACGGCGCCCAAGTTCCCCTCGATCGCGAACCTCGACTACCTGATGCGCTACTGGGCGGCCGAACCGGAGCACCGCGAAGCGGCGCGCGCGATGGTGCTGAAGCAGCTCGACGCGATGCGCGCCGGCGGGATCCACGACCACCTGGGTGGCGGATTCCACCGCTACGCGACCGACCGCGAGTGGCTGGTGCCGCACTTCGAGAAGATGCTCTACGACCAGGCGCAGATCGCCTGGGCCTACCTCGAGGGCTTCCAGGTCACCGGCAACGCCGACTACGCGGCCACCGCGCGCGGCATCTTCGAGTACGTGGCGCGCGACCTCTCGTCGCCGGAGGGCGGGTTCGATTCCGCCGAGGACGCGGATAGCGAGGGGGAGGAGGGCCGGTTCTACGTGTGGACGCCGGCCGAGATCGAGGCCGCGCTCGGCGCGGACGCGGCGCTGTTCTCGTACCGCTACGGGGTGACGCCCGAGGGGAACTTCGAGCACGGCACGACGATCCTGAGCGAGGCGCACGCGCTGGACGACTGCGCGCGGCGCTTCGGGCTCGCGCCGGCCGAGGCGGGGCGAAGGCTCGACGCCGCGCGCGCGAAGCTGCTCGAGGTCCGCTCGCGCCGCGTGCGGCCGCATCGCGACGACAAGGTGCTGGCGGCCTGGAACGGGCTCATGATCTCGGCGTTCGCGCGCGGGGCGCGGGTGCTGGGCGACCCGGCGCTCGCCGCCCGCGCCGCGCGCGCGGCCGAGTTCGTCTGGGACCGGCTGCGCGATCCCGCGACCGGCGAGCTGCGGCGCCGGTGGCGCGAGGGCGAGGCGCGCGGGGCGGGCCAGCTCGACGACTACGCCTACGTCACGCTGGGGTTCTTCGACCTCTACCAGGCCACGTTCGATCCGCGCTGGCTCGAGCGCGCGGTGGCGCTCACCGACGCCCAGATCGCGCGCTTCTGGGACGAGCAGCAGGGCGGCTTCTTCGAGAGCCCGGCCGGCGACCCCTCGATCGCGGTGCGCATGAAGGACGGTTTCGACGGTGCCGAGCTGGCGGGCAACTCGATCGCGGCCTGGAACCTCCAGATGCTCGCCGTGCTGCTCGACCGCCCGGACTTGAGCGAGCGCGCGCGGCGCACGCTCGACTATTTCGCCCGCCGCCTCGGCCCGGGCGCGGCGCTCATGCCGCAGATGCTGGTGGCGATGGATCTCGAGCGCTCGACCCCGCGCCAGGTGGTGATCGCGGGCAACGCGGAGGCCGAGGATGCGCGCGCGATGCTCGCGGAGGTGAACCGCCGCTTCCTGCCGCACGACGCGCTGCTATTCGCGGGCGGAGGAGAAGCACAGGCGCGGCTCGCGAAGCTCGCGCCGTTCGTCGCGGCGCTCGCGCCGCGGAACGGCAGGGCCACCGCGTACGTGTGCATCGGCCACGCCTGCCGGCTCCCGACCACGGAGCGCGCGGCGCTGGCCGCGCAGCTCGACGAGCGCGTGGCCGCGGGGGCGGCGGCGGAGAAGCGGCGGTGACGGCGCGGGCGGCGTGGTTCGGCGTGGGCGGCGGGCGCCGGGTGCGCGCGGCCGCGGTCGCCGCGCTGCTCGCCACGGCGCTCGTGGCGCCCGCGGCGCTCGCCCAGTTCGGCGGCGCGGAGGCACCGGCGGCCGAGACGCTGGTGCACGCCACGGCCGCCCCGGTGCGCGTGCCCGCGGGCGGCAGCGCGGTCGCGACGATCGAGGTCACGGTCGAGCTCGGCTGGCACATCAACGCCAACCCGCCGTCCCCCGACTACATGATCCCGACCGAGGTGGCGATCGAGCCCGAAGGGGGCGTGACCGCGGGGCACGGGGAATACCCGGTGCCGACGCCGCTCAAGGTGGGCTTCGAGAAGACTCCGATCCTGACCTTCGGCGCCACCTTCGACGTGCGCCTTCCGCTTTCCGCGGGCCGGGACGCCGCGCGTGGCGCGCGCGCGCTCAAGGGCACCGTGCATTTCCAGGCGTGCAACGACCAGGTGTGCCTGACCCCGGCGAGCGTGGCGTTCACGCTCCCGGTGGAGGTGGTGGAGCCCGGCGCCGCCCCCGGCCCCGCCGCGGGCAGCGGCTTCACCACCGCGCCGCCGGCCGGCGGCGCGCGCGCCGCGGCGGCCGGCAACCCGCTCGCGGGCGCATTCGAGCAGGGCGGACTCGCCGCGGCGCTCGCGCTGCTCACCATCTTCGGCACCGGGCTCGCGCTCAACCTCACGCCCTGCGTCTACCCCATGCTGGGCGTGACGCTCTCGATCTTCGGCGCGCGGCGCGCGGCGCCGCCGCTCCAGGTGTTCGGCTTGGCGCTCCTCTACGTGCTGGGCATGGCGACCATGTACACCACGCTGGGCGTGGTGGCGGCGCTCACCGGCGGCCTGTTCGGCGCCGCGCTCCAGCATCCGCTGGTGCCGGTCGGGATCGGCGTGCTGATGGTGGCGCTCGCGCTCTCGATGTTCGGGCTCTACCAGCTCCAGCCGCCGCCCGCGCTGCTCGCCCGGCTCGGCGGGGCGTCGGCCACGAGCGCGATCGGGGTGTTCCTCTCCGGGCTCGTGGTCGGCTTGTTCGCCGCGCCCTGCATCGGCCCGCCGGTGGTGGCGCTGCTCGCGCTGGTCGGCGCGCGCGGCGACGCGTGGTTCGGCTTCACGGTCTTCTTCACGCTCTCGCTCGGGCTCGGGGCCCCCTACCTCGTGCTCGGCACGTTCTCGAACCTGCTGCGCAGCCTGCCGCGCTCGGGGGAGTGGATGGTGTGGGTCGAGCGCCTGATGGGCGTGATCCTGCTCGGCGTCGGGCTCTTCTACGGCATGCTGGGGCTCGCGCCGCGGCTGGCGGGCTGGGTGGTGCCGGTGGTGCTCCTTGCGGGCGGGGTCTATCTGGGCTTCGTGGAGAAGAGCGCGAACGCGCGCGTGGGCTTCCGCTGGCTCAAGCGCGCCGTGGGTGGGATCGCGGTCGCGGCCGGTGTGTGGATCGTGGCCTCGACCCCGGCGCGCGGGATCGAGTTCCGCGACGGCACTCCCGAGGCGCTCGCGGCCGCGCTCGGCCGCGGCCGGCCGGTGCTGGTGGACTTCTCCGCCGACTGGTGCGTGCCCTGCCACGAGCTCGAGCGCGCCACCTTCACGCACCCGAGCGTAATCCAGGCCGCGCGCGGTTTCGAGGCCTTCAAGGTGGACCTCACGCGCTTCGACTCGCCCGAGTCCGAGGCGTGGCGCAAGCAGTACCGCATCCGCGGCGTGCCCACGGTGGTGTTTCTCACCCCCGACGGCCGTGAGGTGGAGCAGGCGCGCGTCGAGGGCTTCGTGCCCGCGAGCGCGTTCACCGAGCGCCTGCGCATGGTCGCGCAGGCCGGCCCGCGCGCGGCGCGAGAATAGCGGCCGCGCCGGCACGGAGCGCATGACCGGGCGCAGGAGCGCGCCGGTCGCCCGCTACTTCAGCACGATCATCTTGCGCGCCGTCTCGTAGCGGCTGCTCTGGTACCTCACGCTGGCGAAGTAGGCCCCGCGCGCCACGGCCCGGCCGCCGTCGTCCAGCCCGTCCCAGGTGAGCGCCGGGTCCACCCGGCCGGCCTTGAACAGCTGGCCGTCCGCGAGCGTGCGCACCAGGCGGCCGCTCACGTCGTAGATCCGGACCGTGACCCGATCGGCCTGGGCGAGCTCGAGGTGGATCACCGCGCTCCCCTGGCGGAGCGGGTTGTTGCCGACGCCGGCGAGGTTGACGAACGGGCGGCCGTCGTCGTTGTTGGGCACCTCCAGACATTGAGAGCAGATCTCGAGCGAGACGACATCGCAGATGTTGCCGAAGGCGCTGGTGAACAGGCTCCAGAAGTACCCCTGCCGGCCGCGGGTGCCGGCGCACAGCCGGCTCGTCAGGCTCGCGATGTCCCAACCGTCCACCAGCGATTCCCAGTGCTGGTTCGGATTGCCCGGAGGCTCCGCCCTCCGGTACACGCCCGAGACGTAGGGCGCGTTGAGCGCGTTTGCCCCGGCCGGGTCGTAGTACGAGGAGGGCTCCCCGTCCCCCTCGGGCGCGAGAACGTCCGACCCCCCGCCGTGGACGCACGAATTCCTGAGGCCGTAGAGATCCCCGCTGGTCGTGATCACCGAGGTCGGGATCAGGTCGATGCAGGGCAGGGCGTTGCCGGAGAGCCGCGTGTACCAGGTGTCGCGAAGGGACACGCCCAGGTCCCCCAGCAATTGGCATTGGCCGTAGTCGTAGGAGTAGCAGCCGTAGTCCAGGTCCTCGGCCAGGCCGTCTCCCTGCATGAACAAGCCGCGGCGGTTCGTCAGCGTCGCGCCCGCGAGGAACTGGTGCAGGATCCCCGCGTCGTCGGCGCTGCGGTCGTCGAACGGGCCGATGATGGTCGCGCTGAGATCGCCCGTCAGGATCATGACGATGCGGTAGTAGGCCGCGAGCATTTCCACCGTGGGCGCGTTGCGGGCCACCTTGCTGGTCAGGAGCGTCCCGGGTCCACGGTACCCGAGCCGCGCCCCCAGCGTCCCGGCGGGCACGGTGAGCGACTCGGCCCCCTTCACGCCGTACATGTCCCAGGTCGTGCCGGGCTGGGCATTCTTGTGCACGAAGTACGCCGGGTCGTTCACGTCCCCTCCGGCCGGCGCGCTCCAGCCGTTGTGGATGCCGCGCTTTTCGAATCCCGTCGCGCCGACCGAGTCGGCGATCGACACCCAGGCCCGCTCGTTGCCACGGCGGTCGTCCCAGTCGACGTAGAGCAGGCAAGCCTTGCTGAGGCCGCCGTAGGCGCTGAACTTCCACGCGTCGGGCAGGACCCCGAACTGCTGCCAGCGGTGGGCGTCGAGGCTCCCTTCCGACTCCTGCGGGTAGACCAGGTTCGTGTCCGGGCACATGGCGAGCGCGCCGGTGGCGAGGTCCTTCCTCTCGTAGAAGTACTGGACGTGCGAGCCCGGCGTCAGCAGGCCGTCGGGGATGATCTTGGTGCCTTC
This sequence comes from Candidatus Eiseniibacteriota bacterium, assembly GCA_036507005.1. Taxonomy (GTDB): domain Bacteria; phylum Eisenbacteria; class RBG-16-71-46; order RBG-16-71-46; family RBG-16-71-46; genus WS-2. The sequence continues at coordinate 20,602 of DASXQT010000074.1, read as the reverse complement.
CACGGTGTTGGGACTGCCGTCGTAGCCCTTGCCGGGCAGCGACACCCACGCCGGCACGCTGCCGCACGTGATGTTGGTGTAGTCCACCGGGCCCATCGTGTCCACGAGGAAGCACTTGGGCCGCGCGATGCCGAGCGCCGGCAGGTGCGAGTCGGCCTCGTGGTACATCGAGGCGTAGAGGCCGAGCGGGAGCGCGCCGATGGCGCGGGCCTGGATCGGGAACAGGTTCCGCTCCGCGGTGTCGCAGCGCGCGTTGCACCACGTGAGCTCGCTCCAGCGCTGGTCGTGGCGCAGCGTGCCGCCGCCCTTGCACGCGCCCGTGGTCGGGAACGCATTGCCGCCCTTGCCGGAGTTCAGGATGTACTCGGTCCAGAACGAGCCGTCGGCGGGCGTGATGCGGGTCGTGTCGGTCGGGACCCGCCGCAGGCCGCTGCACCGATCGCCGGCAATGCGGTAGTTGCCGGGGCCGGGCAGGATGCGGAACACGAGCTGGACCTCGACCGAATCGCCCGCGGCGCTGACGACCGTGGTGTCGCCCGGCACGTCGTAGCGCGTGAGGTCGCCCGTGAGCGGCGCGGTGTTGAGCCCGGTCTTGATGAGCGCGGCGGTGGTGTCGAAGGCCGCCGTACCCGGCAGGCCCGGCGTCTCGTTGGCCGGGAAGGTGTCGTTCCAGAACTCCTCGAGCCCCACCGATATCGGCAGGGCGGGCCCGTCGATGATGGCGAGCGAGACGTTGTCGAAGTAGCCGCCCAGCGTGCCGCCGCAGGCGACCGTGATGCCGAAGCGGTAGCACTGGAGCAGCTTGCGCAGACCGATCCGGATCGAGTCGGGCACGCCGCTCGGGTTCGAGGTCCTGACCTGGCCCTGCGCCGCGGACCCGTCAAGAACGTCGTAGCACTGCTTGTCGGGGTTGAACTCCTGGAACCGCGAGAAGCGGATCTCGCCCCACATCCGGGTCCCGTCGGACTGCACCGCCGGATAGCACTGGAAGAACGGCTGCCACCCGTTGCCGTAGTTGAAGATATCGAAGTAGCCCGTATAGACGTTGTAGGCGATCGCGTACTCCTGCGTGGGCATCGCCGTGCCCGCATCGAGGCCGAAGCTGTTCTTCGCCGCCGGGTTGCCCGGGTCGTGGGCCAGGTTGATGGTGGGGGAGAACATGCCGTGGAAGTGCTCCCCCTCCGGGGTATCGTGCTGGCTGCCGCCCCCAGCCTCGTTCCGGTCGTGATCTCCCATCGAGATCACGTTGCCCGCCATGTCGCAGACACGTGTGGGCGACCCCGGAAGGCCGCACAGATCCTGGTACGTCAGCGTCGAGAGCTCGTGGACGTGGAAGTAGATCGCCGGCGGCTTGCTCGACGTCTTCCACGCCGCGAGCGCCGAGACCGCCGGGCTGTTGTTGATGTCGTTCGTTTCCTCGAAGCCGCACAGGGACAGAACGGTGCCGCCCAGGTCGATGCTCACGTCGTCGAGCTGCGCGGCCCCGAGATAGCCCGAGTTGTAGGCGCCCGCCACCGATCCGTCACCGTCGTCGGAGAAGGCCCCGGTGCCGAACCCGAGATTGGTCTTGATGCGGAACACCAGGCGGATCCGGTTCCCCCACGCCGCCCGCAGCGCGCCGTACGTCACGACGCGGGTTGCGACATGGCCCGCCACGAACGCGTTGCTGTCCGCCGGAGCGTTGATCGGCGGGTTGTTGCCATACGTGGTGAATAGCTCGTAGCAGCCGCCCGGCTCGCTGGCCTTGATCAGCTCCCCGAACCAGCGCCGCACCGGGTCGAACACCTGATGCGAGGCGCCGTCCGATCCGGTCCAGGTCGAGCCCGCCGCATCGCCGACCGGCTGGCCCACGTACACCATGAACGAGTCGACCGGGGCGCCCGCGCCCGCGTCGCTGCTGCTGATGAAGTTCCCCGCCACCACGGCCAGCGGGTCCTTGTCGAACCAGCCTGTCCGGGTGGTGGACGAGAGGCCCTTGCCCGTGGACATGCGGGTGCGGTAGCTGAAGGTCACCGATACGTTGGCCGCCGGGTTGGCGCCCGAGATGTCCACGTCGCGGTAGAGCATCTGGTCCCACTGGCCGGCGTAGCCCGGGAAATGGCGGTTGGTCCAGCCCGCCGCCACTGCGATCGTCGGGCTGGCCGCCGACACCTGCTCCAGCGCGTCCACGTTGTAGGGGTTCCCGGTCACCGCGTCGATGCGTGCGACGTCGCCGTGAGCCCGCAGCCCGCACCACGCCGAGCTGTTGCCGGCGATCGGGGTCCAGCGCGGCGGGTTGGGGTTCACGTCGCTCTTTCCCGGCGCGGGATCCGGCGTCTTCTCGTTGCGCCCCGCGTCCACGTGCCAGGCGCCCGTCACGCCGAAGGTGCGCTTGAAGCCGGCACCCTGGTTGATCGTGTAGGAGATCTGGTTGCCGATGTCGACCGCGTGCCACGGGCGCGCCTTGTCGTTCTGCCCCGCGATCGCGAACGTCGTGTAGAGATGCCGGATCGGCCACCAGCCCTGGAGCGAGTCGCCGTGCACCGGGTGCTCCCAGTCCCAGTAGCCGGTGTCGTCGTCGGGGACGGGAGGGATGTCGCCCTTGCCCGGGCCGTAGGCGCCGCGCGGTCTCCGATGCCCGACCCCCACCGACCAGTAGTTGCTCGCGGCGTAGGCGGGATTGAATCCCACATAGGTCGTGTCGTTGGGCACGTGAGTCGCGGCGCCGAGGCGGGCCCCGCGGGATCGCAGGTCCTGGGCCATGCGGGCATTCGAATGCACCGGCACGGGCTCGTCGTAGCCGGACTCCTGGGCCCCTACAGGCGCCGCCAGCGACGCTGCTCCCGCCGTGACCAGGATCACGAGCGAGGGCCTCTTCACGGCACTGCCTCCTTCCTGCCGACCCGCGCGATGGACCGGCGAATCGCCGCGGGTCGCGTGCCCTGCAGCCGGTTACTTCAGCACGATCATCTTGCGCGCCGCCTCGTAGCGGCTGTTCTGGTACCTCACGCTGGCGAAGTAGATCCCGCGTCCCACGGCCCGGCCGCCGTCGTCCAGCCCGTCCCAGGTGAGCGCCGGGTCCACCCGGCCGGCCTTGAACAGCTGGCCGTCCGCGAGCGTGCGCACCAGGCGTCCGCTCACGTCGTAGATCCGGACCGTGACCCGGTCGGCCTGGGCGAGCTCGAGGTGGATCACCGCGCTCCCCTGGCGCAGCGGGTTGTTGCCGACGCCGGCGAGGTTGACGAACGGGCGGCCGTCGTCGTTGTTGGGAACCTCGACGGTCATCGGGCCCGTGCCGACCACCGTGCAGATCTTGCCGAACACGCTGCTGAACAGCTTCCAGTAGTACGCGAGGCGCCCGGTGGCGGTGTCGCACAGCCGGCTACTCAGCCGCGAGATCCCCCAGCCTTCCACCAGGGTCTGGAAGTGGCGGTCGGGGTTGAACACCGGCTCGGCGTCGGCGAACACCCCCGCGACGTAGGGCGCGCCGCCGCCCACCGCGCCGTAGTTCGAGGCGGCCACGCCGTCCGCCTCGGTGTTCAGCACGTCGAGCGTGAACAGGCAGGTGTTCCGCAGGCCGTAGATGTCCCCGTTGGTGGTGATCACCGGGGTCGGAATCAGGTCGACGCAGAACGCCTTGTTGCCCGAGAGCAGGAGGTACGAGGGATCGCGCAGCGACACGTTCATCTCGGCCAGCAACTGGCACTGACCGTAGTTGCTGTTGTTGCAACTGAACTGCATGTCCTCGATGAGCCCGTCGCCCTGCATGAACAAGCCGCGGTGGGCCTCGGCCGTCGCTTCCGCGAGAAAGCCGTGCAGGATCCCTGTGTCGTCCTGGGAGCGGTCGTCGAACGGGCCGATGAGGGTGGAGTTGAGGTCGCCCGTCAGGATCATGAGGATGCGGTAGTAGGCGCCGAGCATCTCGGGCGAAGGCGCGTTCTTCGCCACCTTGCTGGTCAGCAGCGTCCCGACCCCGCGATACGCGAGGCGCGCCCCGAGCGAGCCCGACGACGAGTTCAGCGACTCGGCCGCCTTCACGCCGTACATGTCCCAGGTCGTGCCGGGCTGGCCGTTCTTGTTCACGAAGTACGCCGGGTCGTTCACGTCCGCCCCGCCCGGCGCGCTCCAGCCGTTGTGAGCCCCGCGCCTGGCGGCCACCGTGGCACCGATCGAATCCGCGATCGATACCCAGACCCCCTCGTCGCCGCCCCGATCGTCCCAGTCCACGTACAGCATGCAGGCCTTGCCGAGCCCTCCGTAGGAGCTGAACTTCCACGCGTCGGGCAGGACGCTGAACTCCTGCCAGCGATGGGCGTCGAGGCTGCCCTCGGAAGCCTGCGGATAGACCAGCGTCGTGTCCGGGCACATGGCGATCGAGCCGGTCCTGAGGTCCTTCTTCTCGTAGAAGTACTCGACGTGCGAGCCGGGCGTCAGCAGGCCGTCGGGGAGGATCTTGGTGCCTTCCACGGTGGTCGCGCTGCCGTCATAGCCGGTCTTGTAGGGGACGCCGCCCGCCGTCACCCAGGCCGGCACCGCGCTGCACGTGATGTTCGTGTAGTCGATCACGCCCAGGGTGTCCACCAGGAAGCACTTGCGCCGCGCGATGCCCAGCGCCGCGAGGTGCTTGTCGCTCTCGTGGTACATCGAGGCGTAGTGCCCGGGCGATGGGCCGCCGATGCTGCGGACCTGGATCGGGAACAGGTTCTGTTCCGCGGTGTCGCAGCGTGCCGTGCACCACACCAGCTCGCTCCAGCGCTGGTCGTGGCGCAGCGCGCCGCCACCCTTGCACGGGCCGGTGGTGGGGAAGGCGCCCGGGCTCTTGCCCGGGTTCAGGATGTACTCGGTCCAGAACGCGTCGTCGCCGGGCGTGATGCGGCTGGTGTCCGCCGGCACCCGGCGCAGGCCGCCGCACAGATCGCCCACCAACTTGTAGTTGCCCGGGCCGGGCAGGATGCGGAACACGAGCTGGACCTCGGCGGAGTCGCCGGCGGCGTCGACGACCGTGGTGTCGCCCGGCACGTCGTAGCGGGTGAGGTCGCCGGTGAACTGCGCCATGTTGAGGCCGGTCTTGATGAGCGCGGCCGTGGTGTCGAAGGCCGAGGTGCCGGGCAGGCCCGTGGTCTCGTTGGCCGGGAATGTGTCGTTCCAGAACTCCCAGAGGTTGGCCGTGAGCGGTGGGGTCGGCGCGTCGATGATGGCGAGCGACATGTTGTCGATGTATCCGCCCAGGGTGCTGCCGCAGTTGACCGAGATCCCGAAGCGGTAGCACTGGGAGAGCTTGAGGAGGCCGATCCGGATCGAGTCGGGCACGCCGCTGGGATTCGAGGTCCGCACCATCCCGTGTTGGGAGGATCCCCAGACCCCGTCGAAGCACTCCTTGGTCGGGTCGAATTCCTCGCATCTCGGCGTCCGGATCTCGCCCCACATCCGCGTGCCGTCCGACTGGACGGCGGGATAGCTCTGGAAGAACCAGCGCCAGGCCTGGCCGAGGTTGAAGAGATCCATGTAGCCCGTGTAGATGTCGTAGGCCATCGCGAATTCCTGCGTCGGCACCGCGGTGTCGGCGTCGAGGCCCATGTTGTTCTTCGCCGTCGGGCTGCCCGGGTCGTGCGCCAGGTTGATGGTGGGGGAGAAGATCCCCTGGAAGTGCTCCTGCTCCGCGCTATTGAACGGGCCGCTCGCGGCCTCCCCCAGGTCGTAGTTCCCCATCGAGATCACGTTGCCCGCCATGTTGCAGATGCGACTCGGAGCCCCGGGGCCTCCGCACAGGTCCTGGTACGTCAGGTCCGAGAGGCCGCGCACGTGGAAGTAAATCGCCGGCGGCTTGCTCGACGTCTTCCACGCATTCAGCGCCGGGACGGCGGTATCGTTGTCGATCTCGCTCTGGGCCTCGAAGCCGCCGAGCGACACCGGCCCGCCGCCCAGGTTGATGCTCACGTCGTCGAGCTGGGCGGCCCCCAGGTAGCCGGAGTTGTAGGCGCCCACCACCGAGCCGTCCCCGTCGTCGGAAAGCGCCCCGGTGCCGGCCCCGCGGTTGGTCTTGATCCGGAACACCAGCCGGATCGTGTTGCCCCACGCCGTGCGCAGCGCGCCGTAGGTCACGGCCCGGGTCGCGACCTGGCCCGCGACGAACGCGTTGCTGTCCGCCGGGGCGTTGATCGGCGGCCGGTTGCCGTAGGTGGTGAACAGCTCGTAGTAGCCGCCCGCGTCGTTCGCCCGGATCAGCTCCCCGAACCAGCGCCGCACCGGATCGAACACCTGGTGCGAGGCGCCGTCCGAGCCGGTCCAGGTCGAGCCCGCCGCATCGCCGACCGGCTGGCCCACGTACACCATGAACGAATCGATCGGAGCGCCGTTACCTGCGTCGCTGCTGCTGATGAAGTTCCCCGCCACCACGGCCAGCGGGTCCTTGTCGAACCAGCCGGTACGCTGGGTAGACGTGGTGCCCTTGCCCGTGGACATGCGGGTGCGGTAGCTGAAGGTCACCGCAACGTTGGACGCAGCGTTGGCGCCCGCGATGTTCACGTCGCGGTAGAGCATCTGGTCCCACTGCCCGGCGTAGCCCGGGAAGCGGCGGTTGGTCCAGCCGGGCGCGACCGATTGGGTCGGGCTGCCCGCCGACACCTCCTCCAGGGCGTCGACGTTGTAGGGATTCCCGGTCACCGCATCGATGCGCGCGATGTCGCCGTGCGCCCGCAGGCCGCACCACGCCGAGCTGTTGCCGGCGATCGGGGTCCAGCGCGGCGGCTTGGGGTTCACGTCGCTCTTGATCGGCGCGGGATCGGGCGTCTTCTCGTTGCGCCCCGCGTCCACGTGCCAGGCGCCCGTCACGCCGAAGGTGCGCTTGAAGCCGGCGCCCTGGTTGATCGTGTAGGAGATCTGGTTGCCGATGTCGACCGCGTGCCACGGGCGCAGTTTGTCGTTCTGCCCCGCGATCGCGAACGTGGTGTAGAGGTGCCGGATCGGCCACCAGCCCTGGAGCGAGTCGCCGTGCACCGGGTGCTCCCAGTCCCAGTAGCCGGTGTCGTCGTCGGGAACGGGAGGGATGTCGCCCTTGCCCGGGCCGTAGGCGCCGCGCGGTCTCCGATGCCCGACGCCGATCGACCAGTAGTTGCTCGCGGCGTAGGCGGGATTGAAGCCCACCCACGTCGTGTCGTTGGGAAGGTGAGTCGCGGTTCCAGGCCGGCGCACATGCGTTCTCAGCTCCTGGGCTGCCCGCGGGTTCGCCTGCATGGGGCAGGGCGAGGCGTCGGTGGTGATGTCGGCGAGGTCGGCCGCCGCCGCGCCCGCCAACGAAGCGCCCACGAGGCCCGCGAGAATCGCAATCGATGACCGGTTCATGGGGCTACCTCCCTGCCGGAAGCGGTGGCACACCTGGAAGCGCTTCGGCGCAGACGGGAAAATGGCTCGAGTGGACGCGCCGGAGGCGTGCGCGTGCGGGCCCCGGGTCGCGCGGAGGAAAGGGGGCCTCCAACGCGCGGCCGGCCGAGCAGCTCGGCAGCATCGAGCGGGCTCGAGGACACACGCCTCATCCCTTGTCTCGCGTCGGCGTGGCGCCGTCGCGTCCCGACCGCCGGCCATCTGCCGGCGGATGGAGTCCAGGGGGGATCTCCGCGCAAATCTTCGCTGCGGCCGGCCCGACTTCGAGAGCCGCGGCCACCCACGGAGGCGAGGCACCCGTGCGTCGCCACATCGGCGTTCGCCGCTCTCGCGCCCTCGTCGAAAAGCGTAGCACCGCGGAGCGGGGTGTCAACGATCGATCAAGCGACTGTGCGATAATCCCGCGCTCCGATCATGCCCGCCTCGCGCCCGAACCGTACGCCCGAACCTCGAACCGAGCGCCCCGAGGGCCGCGGCCCGGCCCGCGCGCCCGGCGGCGCCCCGCGAGCCGCACCGCCGGCCCCGCCCGGCGCAGTGCCCGCCCTGGACCGCGCGGCGCTCGCGCTCTGGATCGGGCTCGCGGCGCTCGCGCTCGCCCGGCTCGTGCTGGGCTTCGTGCCCGGCATGTGGGCCTGGGGCCTCAACCTCCACCGCTTCCTCTCGCCCGCGCTTGCGTGGCTGCCGTGGGCGGCGGGCGCGGCCGCGCTGCTGCCGCCTTTGGCGCGGCGGATCGAGCCCGCCTTCGCGCGCCTCGGGGATGCGATCGCGCGCGGGTCGGCGCTTCCCACGCTCGCGTGCGCGGCGGCCGCCGCGCTCCTCGTCTGGCTCCTGCAGGACCGCGCGCGCTTCGTCGGCGACTTCCTGATCCGCCAGGGGACGGTCGAGGAGGGAATCCGGCCGGCGGCGGTGTGGCCGCAGGCGCTCCCGCTCGACGTGCTGCTCCACTACACGCTGCCGCTCGCGCTCGCGAACGCCGGCTGGACCGACGCCAACGGCGCGGCGCGCCTTCTCGGCGCCGCCGAGGCCGCGCTGCTGGCATTGGTGGCGCTGGCCTTCGCGCGCGCGCTCGCGCTCCGCGGCCCGGCCGCGCTCGCAGCCGCGGCGGTCGCGTTCTTCGGCGGCGCGCTCGGCCTCCTCACCGGCTACAGCAAGGCGTTCGCCGAGATGGCGGTGCTCACCGCGGCGAACGCGGCGTTCGGGATCGCGCTGATCCGCGAGGGGCGCGGGCTCCTGCCGCTCGGCGCCGCGGTCGCGGTCGGGCTCGCACTCCACCGCTCGGCGCTGGGATTCGTGCCGGCGCTCGTCCTGGCGTGGGGGCTTTCGCTCGGCGGCGCGGGCCGCGCGCGGTGGCGCGAGCCGCGGGTGCTGGCTTCGCTCGCGCTCCCGCTCGCGGCGCTCGCCGTGATGGGGCCGCGCATCGTGAGCGTGGCGCGGCGCTTTGACCCCACGCACTTCGCCTCGGCCGAGGTCATGGCGCAGGGCGGGGTGTGGAAGGCGGCGTTCGCGGGCTCCAGGCCCGCCGACATGCTGGGCCTGGTCACCGCGCTCTCCCCGCTCGCCGTGCTCGTCCCGGCCCTCGCGCTCGCCCGCGGCCTGCCGCGCGCGCGCGAGGCGCTCTTCCTCGCCGTGCTCGCGCTGCCGTTCGTCGCGGTGACTCCCTTCCTCCATCCGAGCGGCGGGCTGTTGCGCGACTGGGACGACTTCGCGGCGATGGGTGCGGCGCTCTCGATGCTCACCGCCTGGCTCGTGGCCGAGACGCTGCGCGGCACGACGCGCCCCTGGCTGGGCGTGGCGGTCGCGCTCGCGGTCGCGGGCCCGGCGCTCCAGTGGCTCGCGCACCCCACCGACGTGGATCGCGGGATCGCGCGCGCGCTCGCCGCGGTGAACGAGCCTCCGGCACGCGCCGGGCCCGAGCGCGCCTCGATCTGGGATTACCTCGGCACCCGCAACTACCAGCTCGAGCGCTGGCGGGCGTCGGCCGACGCCTTCCGCCACGCGGTCGAGACCGCGCCCAGCGCCCGCATGCTCCAGCAGTGGGCGCTGGCCGCGACCATGGCTGGCGACCTCGCGACCGCCGTCGAGGCCTACCACCGCCAGCTCGCGAAGGAGCCCGACAGCTACTCGGGCTGGATGGGGCTCGCCGCGGTCACCTCGCGCATCCCCGACTTCGCCGAGTGCCGCCGCGCGCTCAACCGGCTGCTCGAGCTCAAGCCCGGCGATCCGGAGGCGACGAGCCTGCTGCACGCGCTGGACGAGGAGGAGGCGCGCCGCGCGCGCGGCGGCGAGTGAGCTGTGCTCGGAAGATTGGTGACGCCGGGCGCGGGCGCCGAGAACCGCGCGGCCCGAAACGACTCGAGGCGCCCGGAGCGATCCGGGCGCCTCGATCAGCCGCGAAGCCGAGCTACATGCGGAAATTCCAGCCCGCCATCACCTTGAGGTCGGGGATGTCTCCCAGACCGATGCGCGCCTCGGTGAAGAACCGACTGCCGGAGCGGGTGGGAACGGCAGCGCCGAAGATCAGGTTGGCGCCCATCTCGGTCCCCGAGCCGTCGGGCAGCCCGAGCGGGGCGCTGTAGCTCCAGAAGTTCATGCTCAACCCGCCGCCCATGTAGGGCGTCCAGTTCGCACCGCGCACGTCGAAGCGGTATTTGAGGTCGGCGTTCAGTGCGGTCCAGGTGAAATCGTCACCGAAGCCGAACTCGAGGTTGGGGCTGATGGAGAGATTCTCCGCGATATCACGGAAATTGAGCTGGCCGCCGACCACGAACTGGTCGGGATTCGAGCTGAATCCGAGCCTCGGACCCCAGCTCGTCACCAGGGCCCCCGAGCTCGAGGCGCGGGCCGTCCGATGCGTGGAATGCGAGGAAGCCCTTCGCTGGGTCTTCGCCCACGCCGCGGCCGGCAGAAGCGCTGCGATTGCGCACAACACCACGAGTTTCTTGAGCATTGTAGTCCTCTCCTGGTTCCGTGGGGAGCGAGCCAATGCGACGCCTAGCTTACGGAGCAAGCGATGCCGGGCGCAATGGGTTTGCGTTATGCTGCCTCTCCGCAGCGATTTAGCCATGCGATGAACGGAGGGCGCGGATGACCGGCCATACCTTCCGCTGCTTTGCGCGCACTTTTCTTATCGGCACACTTGCGGCCGCGGTTGAGTGCCCATTTGCGCAGGCGGAAATCACCCCCGAGGCCCGCCAGGCGGTGGAGCGCCATGTCCAGGCGGTCGGCGACCGGGCCGCGCTGGACACGCTCCACAGCACCCACCTCTGGATCACTCTCGCCGCCTTCGGCCTCTCGGGCCGCACCGAGGTGTGGCTCGAGGCCCCGGGCCGGCGGGCGACCGAGGTGGCCCTGGGGCCCTTCAAGCTCGCCGACGGCTGCGACGGCACGAGCGCCTGGCGGACCGATCCCACCGGCAAGGTGGTGATGCTCGACGGCCACGACCTCGAGGAGGCGAAGGCGGGCGCGTGGTTCGAGTGCGACGGCTGGATGGCGCCGGACCAGGGCGGCGGCAAGGTGACGCTTTCTGGCATCGAGCGCGACGGGAACCGGAGCTACGCCGTGCTCGAGGTCGTGCCCCCCGCGGGCCGGTCGCGGCGCGTCTACATCGACCAGAGCACGTGGCTGATCGACCGCGTGGTGTCGAGGAGCGATCAGGGCACGGTGACCATCACGCTCTCCGACTGGCGCGACGTCGGAGGCCGCAAGATCTCCTTCCGCTCGGTGCAGCAGATCGCCGGCATGCCGGCCAACGACGCCACGCTGGCGCTGGACTCGTTGCGCTTCAACGAGCCGATCCCGGCCGCGCGCTTCGCGCCGCCCGGCTCGGGCCCGACGCCGGTGCGCTACCTGCGGAGCGCGGGCGTGGCGCGCCTTCCGTTCGAGTACAGCGCGCGGCACGTGTGGCTCCGGGCGTCGGTGAACGGGAAACCGCCCGCCGACTTCCTCTACGACACCGGCGCCAGCCTCTCCGTGCTCGACAGCACCTACGCCGCCTCGGTCGGGATCGCCACCGAGGGACACATCCAGGGGCAGGGCGCGGGGGCGAGCGGGACCGGCTCGTTCGCGCGCGTCGACTCGCTGCGCGTGGCCGCCCCGGATGGGGACGGCGTCGCGATCGACGGCCTCGAGGTCGCGGTGCTCGACTTGAACGCGATCCTCGCGCCCTACTTCTGGCGCGAGGCCGCGGGCGTGATCGGGTTCGACTTCATCGGGCGCTTCGTGAACGAGATCGACTACGACGCCCACACGATCGTGCTCCACGACCCCGCGCGCTACGAGTACCGGGGCGCGGGGGCCGCGATCCCGATGACGCTCGCGGGCCATGCGCCGGTGGTCAGGCTCCGGCTCGACGGTGAGGTCGAGGGCGACTTCCGCGTCGACGTGGGGAGCGGCTCGACCGTGGACCTGCACCGCCCGTTCGTGCTCGCGCACGGGCTCGACCGCAGGCTCGCCGCCGGGGTCGAGGTGACGAGCGGCGGCTTCGGCGGCACGTTCCGGAGCCGCGTCACGCGCGCTCGCTCGCTAGCCGTGGGCCCGTACTCGTGGGAGCGGCCGCTGGTGTCGCTCTCCTCCGCCGAGGGCGGCGCGTTCGCGAGCGAGGACTACGCCGGGAACATCGGCAACCAACTCCTCGAGCGCTTCAAGTGCACGCTCGACTACGAGCGGCGCGTGCTCCACCTCGAGCCCGGCGCGCGCTATCGCAGGCCGGACTCGTTCACCCGCAGCGGCGTCCAGCTCGCGCGGCGGGGCGGCGCGATCGAGGCCGCGCAGGTGCTGCCCGGCTCGCCCGCGGAGAAGGCCGGGCTCAGGCCCGGCGACCGCGTGCTCGCGATCGCGGGCCGCCCCGCCGGCGAATACACGGTGGACGCCGCGGCCGATGTGCTGGACCACGGCCCGCCCGGGCGCAAGGTGAAGCTCGAGATCGAGCGCGACGGGAAGAAGAAGCGCGTGAAGATCAGGCTGAGGGAGTTCCTGTAGCGCGGCGCTCGCGGCGCGGGGTGGCACGGGGGATGCGTTTCCCGTGTGGCCATGTGCCGTCTCCCGCCCGTCTCTGTCGTCCGGTTCCACCCCCATCCTCGTCTGCTTGTGTCGTTCACGCGCGATGTCTGGGGCTGGACGTCCGACCCCCAGTTGTCCACGCCGGCGCCTCCAGTGCCGCCGCCGTGGACGGCGCCGCGGGTCCATCTGCACCCTAACCCTTCCTGCCCACATGCTGGCGCATCGCCGGTCCGGGGTTTGATCGTCGTTCGCAATATTGCTAACATGATCCCCGAGCCGTGATCGACCTCGTGCTGTTCCGCGGGGAGGACGGGAGCACGCCACGGAGCCCCTATGAAGAAGAGACGAGGTCGAAAGAGGATGCGAACCATTACCGACGCCGTGGAAATCATCGATCGGCTCTTCTTCCGGGGCCGTCCCGAGCGGCAACGCGGGCTCGAGGAAGCACGGCTTAACGCCGCGATCGCCCGGGAGATCTACGCCCTCCGCACGAAGGCGAAGCTCACGCAGCGGCAGCTCGCCGGGATGATCGGAACCACGGCTTCGGTGATCAGCCGGCTCGAGGACGCCGACTACGAAGGCCACTCGCTGCCGATGCTCCAGCGGATCTCCGCAGCGCTCCACCGGCGCGTCGAGGTGCGCTTCATTCCCATCGCGAAAGGCACCAGGCGAAAGAAGGTGCCCGCTTAGCCGGCCGAGACTGGGTCGCAGGTTCCGCCCCGCGCTCGGCCGAGCCGTGCTGCCGGGGGGCACTCACTCTCGGGCAAGTGTGACGCGCCCTTCACTGGGCCCTTATCGCAGCAGAACCATCTTTCTCCGATCCCGGAACGGGCCCGCCTGGATGCGGTAGAGGTACACGCCCGGCCCCACGGGGCTGCCCGCCGCGGTGCTCTTGTCCCACTCCACCGCGTGGTAGCCCGCCCCGTAATAGCGATCGGCGAGAACCCGCAGCCGCCGCCCCTGCAGGTCGAACACCTCGAGCCGCACCATTGCCCCCACCGGAAGCTCGAACCGGATCACGGTGCGGGCGCTGAACGGGTTGGGCTGGTTCTGGTGGAGCGCGAAGCGGGTCGGGATGGCGAATGTCGGGACCCCCACCGTGCCGCCGTTCGTGCAGAACACCACCTTGAAGGCCAGGTCGGGGTGCGGGATGAAGACCCGGGGGGCGCCCGGCCGGGAGCACATCAGGGGCCCCGTCTCCCACCCCATTCCCTGCGGGTAGGGGTCCGCGTTCGACGCCAGCATCGGGAAGGCGGAATAGTAATCGGCCTGGACATCGAAGAAGAACGCCCCGGTGTGGGGCAGAGCCACGGGCGGATCCAGGTCGAACCGGAACTCGGTCGTGAGCGCCGGGTCGGGGTTCGGCCGCACGACAGGGGGCCCAGAATAGATCAGATGATCGACGTCGGGCGTGTCGTTGACCGCCTCGGTGATGAACAGGTTGGCGATGTCGTAGCTCTCGGGCGAAAGCGGCGGGACCCAGACGCTGATCGATCGGATCAATGTGTCGGCAGCGACGAACGTTTGGCCGAAGCCCCGGCAACGAAACGTGAAGGCTAGGGTGTCCGCGCTCGAGGTGTCTACCGCAACTGAGACCTGCTGGGGGCACGTCCCCGCGAGAGCCGTGCTCGCCCCTGCGACGAGAGCGATGAGGAGGAGAACGCAACACGCCGCCCGGCTCGGCCCCCGCGCCCTACCGGACATGGACCACCTTGCCTTCTGAACGGTAGCTGCCCGCTCGTAACCGGTAGAAGTAGACGGGACGCGGTTGGGATGCGTGCGGCAGTGGGCAGCGGCGCTCTGGGGATTCGCGGTTCATGATCATGACGGTCACCTCGGGAGGGGAATCCAAGGTTGATCCGCGGAGCGAGCCGTGGCAGGGTTCCGGGGACGGATTTGAGCAGGCCGATCGTCGCAAGACTTGCGCGGCTCCTGCGTGAACCGCACCCGAGCCGGGCGGCTCGGTCAGGCGATGCGTCGCTCCTGAAGCCTCGCGACCTGGAGCCTCCGATTCCGAGCGGGCTCGCAGGGGTGACCCGAAAAGCGTCTACCTGCCGTGAGTGGCGATCAAGAGAATTCTCGTCCGCCATGGCGGAAACGCCCGCCAGCGGTCCAGTCCCGACCGTCACAGGCCGTGGCGCGGGTCGTCGTCGTGATGCGCCGGCTCACTCGTCTCGCGGAGCCCGGCCCCAGGCAGCCGGCCCCAGGGCCGTCTCCCAGCCCACGTAGAACACGTCGCCGTCGAGCCCGGGATTCTCGACGGCGCTCCAGCCGTTCGAGAGGTGATGGAACATGTAGCCGATGCGGAGCCGGTGAGGCGGCCGGCACTCCCAGAGCAGACCGCCCCCCAGCTCGACCGTGTAGTTGTAGGACTTGGAGTTTGCCACCGGGACCTCGCGCGTGAACCAGACCACGCCCACGGCCATCGCGGCGAACGCCTGGATGCGCGGGTCCACCCTCACCAGCGCCTCGGTCCCGAGCGGCGCGAACCCGGCGCCGAAGACCGGCGCGCTGCCGTCCGCGACCTGGGTCTGGTGCTCGGTGCCGTCCCGGATCTCGGTCACCGTCCGGTAGGTCGGATTGTTCGTGATCACGAGTACCGGGACGATCTCGGGCGCGAAGGCGAGCGAGAGCCCGCCCCAGCGCAGGACCGGAGCACTAGCGCGCACGCCGAGAAAGTAGTGGTCGCGGTCGGCGATCGCGCCCCACTTGTCGCCCCCCGGCGAATTGCGCGCCATGCCGAAGTAGGGGCCGACGTGCCACACCGGGAGCGGCGGGGAGTCCTCCGCCGCGCACGGCCGCGGCGAGAGGAAGACGAAGGATACGAGGAACACGAGGGCCGCGAGCGCGCGAGCCATCCCCGGCGCCGGGCTCTACTCTTTCGCCGCCGCGCCCCCGGGACCGAGCGTCCGGGCCAGGAACGCCGCGATCTTCCGGTAGGCGTCGAACAGGTTCTCGCGGCGCGCGAAGCCGTGACCCTCGTCGTCGTAGAGCAGGTACTCGCACGGGACGCCGCGCTTCGCGAGCGCGTCGCGCACCTGGCGCGCCTCGTCGGGCGGGCAGCGCGGATCGTGCGCGCCCGCCACCAGCATCAGCGGGCAGCGGATGCGGTCCACGAAGAAGATGGGCGAGCGGTCGCGCCACAGCGCCTCGTTCTTCTTGGGGTCGCCCATGGTGGCCAAGTCGTACTGGCGCAGCAGCGGGTCCTCGTGCTCGACCTCGGTGAACCAGTTGACGAACGGGAACATCGCGACCCCCGCGGCCCACGCGTCGGGGGCCTTGGTCACCGCCGCCATCGTCAGGTAGCCGCCGTAGGAGCCGCCGCCGACCGCGATCTTCCGCGCGTCCACGTAGCCGGTGCCCTTCAGGAACTCGGCGCCCGCCACCACGTCGGCCAGGTCGCCGCCGCCCATGTCGAAGCGGTTGGCGTCCTTGAACCCCGTGCCGTAGCCGGTCGAGCCGCGGTAGTTGGGGCAGAGCACGACATAGCCCTGGTTGACGAAGAACTGCACCGCGCGGTTGAAGCCGTTCACCGACTGGGCGGTGGGGCCGCCGTGCGGCCACACCAGCGCGGCGTTGGCGCCGTCCTTCTTCAGGTTCCAGGGCAGATAGAGGAAGGCCGAGATCTGCATGCGGTCGCGCGAGGGGTAGTGGACGAGGATCGGCTCCACCATGTCGCCGGGATCGACCCCGCCGACGAACGACTGGGTGATGGGGGTGACGCCCGATCCGTCGCGCGCGCAGACCAGGAGATCGCCGGGCGAGTCGGCCGCGCTGCGCCGGCACAGCAGGCGCGCGCCGTCGGGCGAGAAGCTGGTGCGGGCGCCGGCCGGCTCGCACCATCCGCCGCCGAGCGCCAGCCTCTGGCGCCGGCCGCTCGCGGGCTCGAATGCGAAAAGCTCGCCCTCGCCGTCGGCGTTCACGTGATAGAGGAGCGTGCGGCCGTCGGGGCTGAAGGTGCCGGCGCTGGCCTCCCAGCGCTCCTCGGTGACCCAGCACACGGTGGAGGCCCACGTCTCGCGCGGGCGCTCGGCGGTGTCGAGCGGCAGCAGCGCGACGTTGTCGAAGCCGTTCCGGGCGTTGCTGGTGAGCAGCACCCGGGCGCCGTCGGGCGACACGTCGCTCGGCACCCAGCGCTGCTCCCCGCGGTGCGGCGTGAGGACGCGCAGCTCGCCGCTTTCGAGATCCACCAGCACGGCGTCCGCGTCCTTGTCGCTCGCGTGCGTGCGCGCGGCGAGCAGCCAGCGCCCGCCGGGCACGAAGGCGACCGGGGTGAGCGACCAGTCCGCGGGCGTGCCGCGGGTGAGCGGCCGCGAGGCGCGGGTCTCGAGGTCGTAGAGCGCGATCTCGTAGTTGGGCGCGTGCTGGGGCTTGACCGCGTGCGCGAGGAGCCGGCCGTCGGGCGACCACAGCGGGCCCTCCTCGGAAATCGTGTCGGTCTTGGTCAGGTTCCACACCTCGCCGCTGCGCGGATCCGCCACGAACAGGTCCCACTGCTCGTCCGCCTCGTGGTCGCTCATGAAGGCGATCCGGCGCCCGTCGGGGGACCAGGCGGGCGAGCCCTGGCGCTCGTCGCTCACCGTGAGCTGCGTCGGCCAGCCGCCGCGCGCGGAGACCAGCCACAGGTTGTTGCGCCCCGAGATGTTCGACACGAACGCCACGCGCGCGCCGTCGGGCGACCAGTCCGCCCCGCCGATCGCGCGGGTCGCGAACAGCTGCTCGATGGAGTAGCGCTGGACCTCGGGACGGGAGCGGCTCTCGATGGGGCGCGCGGCGGGAGCGGCGGCGCCGGTGGTGGTCACGAGCAGAGTCCAGAGCGGGAGCGGCATGGGACGACCTCCGGGGATCGTGGAACGCCGGCGGCAGGGCCTGCGTTTCGAGACGGGAACGGGTTCGGGATCATGGGGTGCGCGACTGGATCCATTCGAGCCATTGCTTCTCGAGCGCCTCGGGTTTGGAGTAGAGGATGCGCGTGGTGTTGAGCACGTCGCCGACCGTGCGGCCGCTGATCACGCCGTCCACGAGCTTGCCGACGAAGCGCTCGTCCTCGCGGTCGGCGATGAAGCGGGCGAGCGACAGGGCCTCGGCGTCGAAGAGGGCGGCGCGCTCGGCGCTCTCGGCGAGAGCGCTCCGGGAACCGCCCGCGCGGCCGGCCTTGCGGGGCGTGGCGGCGGCGCGGGTCCGCGCGCCCGCCCCGGGCCGCGACATGGCGAGCAGATCGGCGAGCGGGATGCGGCGGTCGAGCCGGGCGCTCAGGAACTCGAGCCGGCGCTGCTGGAGCGCGGGCGGCTCGCACAGCGAGGCCACCGCCTCCTCGAGCCAGTCGGGGAGATCGGGATGGCTCGGATGGAACGCCCGGACGACCATGCCCGGACGCGGGAGGTGCGGGCCGGGATCCTCCTCGCGGCCCGAGTCCGCGGCGGCGCGGGCCTGGAGGATCCCGAAGTTGCGGTCGGCGTAGGCGTCGAGGAAGCAGTGGCCCGCATCGTGGGCGAGCGTGGGAACGTCGGCGAAGCCCGGATCTCCCCGCCGCGCCTGGGGCGCGGGCGCTGCGTTCGAGGAGTCGACCCAGGCGAGGACGCGCAGGCCCTGCCCCGTCAGGGGCGTGAAGTCGTAGCGGCCGGCCTCCGCCGCCGAGTGGAAGATGACGAACGCCATCCGGCGCGGGGACTCGCCGAGGTAGGAGGGGAACTGGTTGTAGCTGGTGAGGATCTCCTCGTTCGCCCGGCGCAGGTCGTCGTCGGTCAGGGCGTAGATCTCGAAGCCCAGCCACGCGTGCCTGCGCATCGAGTCGGCGGGCGCCGCCGGCCGCGGCGTGACCGGCGCGGTGAGCCCGGCGGCGGCGCCGGAGAGCAGGAGCACGAGGATCAGAGCAGCGGCGTGGAGCGTGCGGGCGGTCGCTTGGGCGGGCAACATCGCGTGAAAGTGGACCACGGCGCGGCCCGCGCGGTCAACGCGGGAGCGCTCGCGGGCTCGCGCACGATCCGCGTCACGGCACGTCGCGCGGCGCGGCGCGTTGAACCTCCGCGCGCGAGCCCGTAAACTCCTCGGCCGGACTGCCATGACCGACGCCCTCCTCGCACTCGAAGACGGCCGCGTGTTCCGCGGCCGTCGCTTTGGCGCCCTAAAGGATGCCGCGGGCGAGGTGGTGTTCAATACCTCCATGACCGGCTACCAGGAGATCCTGGGCGACCCGTCCTACGCCGGCCAGATCGTGGTGATGACCTACCCCATGATCGGGAACTACGGCATCACGCCCGAGGACTTCGAGTCGCGCAAGCCCTTCGCCGAGGCGCTGGTGGTGCGCGAGCCGAGCCGGATCGCGAGCAACTGGCGGCACGAGCGCACGCTCGACGACTACCTCGCCGCCCACGGCGTGCCCGGCCTGTGCGACTTCGACACCCGCGCGCTGGTGCGCCACCTCCGCGATCACGGCTCGAAGCGGGGCGTGATCGCGGACGCCGCGGCCGGCGCGGAGGCCCTGGTCGCGCGCGCCCGCGCGGTGCCGCAGATGGCGGGGTGCGACCTGGCCAGCAGCGTGACCACGAGCGCGAGCTACCCCTGGGTGCGGCCGAGCTACCGGCTGCCCGCGAACGGGCGCGGCGCCGCCCCGGCCGCGGCGCAGGGGCCCGACGCGCGGCGGCGTGTGGTCGTGCTCGACTGCGGCGTCAAGTGGAACATCCTGCGCCGCCTCGTGGACGTGGGCTGCGACGTGACCGCGCTCCCCGCGACCACCGGCGCCGCGGACGTCCTGGCGCTCGAGCCCGACGGGGTCGTGATCTCGAACGGGCCCGGCGATCCCGAGCCGGTGCGCTACGCGGTCGAGACCGTGCGCGGCCTGATCGGGCGCGTGCCGCTCATGGGGATCTGCCTCGGCCACCAGCTCCTCGGGCTCGCCTGCGGCGGGCGGACCTACAAGCTCAAGTTCGGACACCGCGGCGGCAACCACCCGGTCATGGACCTCACCACGCGCAAGGTCGAGATCACCTCGCACAATCACGGCTTCGCGGTCGATCCCGACTCGCTCCCCGATCGCGAGGTCGAGATCACGCACATCAACCTCAACGACCAGACGCTCGAGGGCCTGCGGCTTAGGAACCACCCGGCGTTCGGCGTCCAGTACCACCCCGAGGCCTCGCCCGGCCCGCACGACGCGCGCTACCTGTTCGAGCGCTTCGCCGCCATGATGCGCGAGCACGCGCCGGGAGCGGCCTGATGCCGCGCCGCAGCGATCTCCGGCGCATCCTGGTCCTTGGCTCGGGGCCGATCGTGATCGGCCAGGCCTGCGAGTTCGACTACTCCGGCACCCAGGCGATCAAGGCGCTCCGGGCCGACGGGTTCGAGACCGTGCTCGTCAACTCGAACCCCGCGACCATCATGACCGACCCCGAGCTGGCCGATCGCACCTACGTCGAGCCCCTGACGCCCGAGTACGTCGAGGCGGTGATCGCGCGCGAGAAGCCCGACGCGCTGCTCCCCACCGTGGGCGGGCAGACCGCGCTCAACCTCACGCTCGCGCTCTCCCAGAACGGCGCGCTCGCCCGCCACCAGGTGGAGGTGATCGGGGCGAGCGTCGAGTCGATCCGCGTCGCCGAGGACCGCGAGGCGTTCAAGCGCGCCATGCAGCACGCCGGGCTCGAGGTGCCGGTGAGCGAGCTGGTCTCGAGCGTGGAGCAGGCCCTGGCCTTCGCGGGACGGAACGGCTACCCGGTGATCCTCAGGCCCTCGTTCACCCTGGGCGGGAGCGGCGGTGGGATCGCCTACAACGACGAGGAGTGCGAGACCATCGTGCGGCGCGGCCTCGACCTCTCGCCGGTCCACGAGGTGCTGGTCGAGGAGTCGCTGCTGGGCTGGAAGGAATACGAGCTCGAGGTGATGCGCGACCTCAAGGACAACGTGGTGGTGGTGTGCTCGATCGAGAACTTCGACCCCATGGGCGTCCACACCGGCGACTCGCTCACCGTGGCGCCCGCGCAGACCCTGACCGACAAGGAATACCAGCGCATGCGCGACGCCGCGGCCGCGATCATGCGCGAGGTGCGGGTCGAGACCGGCGGATCGAACGTCCAGTTCGCCGTGAACCCCGAGAACGGGCGGTTGGTGGTGATCGAGATGAACCCGCGGGTCTCGCGCTCCTCGGCGCTGGCCTCCAAGGCCACCGGGTTCCCGATCGCCAAGATCGCCGCCAAGCTCGCGGTCGGCTACACCCTGGACGAGATCGCGAACGACATCACCCGCAAGACCC
>DASXQT010000073.1:0-11625 GCA_036507005.1 Candidatus Eiseniibacteriota bacterium | reverse complement strand
GAGGCGCCGCGAGGGCCTGGCGTCGCCGTGCTCGAGACAGCGGAAGAGGTTTCCGCTCTTCTCCACTACGCCGAAGCCGGTGCGGACGCTGCCGGGGTCTACGCCGAGGACGCGCATGGGGGGGATTCCACCGCTAGCGCGCGAGCTTGGCAAGGATCTCGTCGGGGACGTTGAAGTTGGCGTAGACCTTCTGGACGTCGTCGTGATCCTCGAGCGTGTCCACCAGCTTGAGGAGCTGCCCGGCGTCCTTCGCGGACACCGGCACCTGCTGCGTGGCCACGCGGGTGAGCTCGGCGCTCAGAGTCGGCACCTTCCGCTTCGCGAGCGCCTCCTTCACCGCCTCGAGCGCGGCCGGCGGCGTGAGCACCTCGAAGCTGTCGCCCTCGGAGTTGACGTCGTCCGCCCCGGCGTCGAGCACGCACTCCATCAGGGCGTCCTCGCTCACCGCACCCTTGTCCACCAGGATCACGCCGCGGGGCTTGAACAGGTAGGAGACGCTGCCGGCCTCGCCGAGAGCACCGCCGTGCTTGGTGAAGATCTGCCGGATCTCGCCGGCGGTGCGGTTCTTGTTGTCGGTCGCGATCTCGACCAGCACCCCCACGCCACCCGGGGCGTAGCCTTCGTACTGGGTCTCCTCGTAGTGGGCGCCTTCGATCTCGCCGGTGCCACGCTTGATGGCGCGCTCCACGTTCGTGGACGGCATGTTGATCGCCTTGGCGGCCGCGATCGCGGCGCGCAGCCGCGGGTTCCCCTCGGGATCTCCGCCCCCGTGACGCGCGGCGATGGTGATCTCCTTGATGGACTTCGAGAACAGCTTGCCGCGGGCGGCGTCGGTCGCGCCCTTCTTGCGCTTGATCGTGGCCCATTTGGAATGGCCGGACATGGCGCTCCCGGGACGCTAGGGCGCGTGCGCCCCGGCCTCCTTCTCGGCCCGCGCCGCCTGGATGACCTTGTCGGCCAGCTCGCGCGGGACGTCCTCGTAATGCGAGAACCGCGACTCGTGTATGCCGCGGCCCTGGGTGATCGAACGCAGGTGCGACGAGTACTTGTAGAGCTCCGCCATCGGCACCATCGCGCGGATCATCTGATAGTGCCCGTCCGACTCGGTGCCGAGGATCTTGCCGCGCCGCGACGACATGTCGCCCATGACGTCGCCCAGGTACTCCTCGGGCACGCGCACCTGCACCTCCTCGATCGGCTCGAGCAGGATCGGGGTGGCCTTGAGCATGGCCTGATGGAAGCAGGTCTCGGCCGCGATCTTGAACGCCATCTCGGAGGAGTCCACGTCGTGGTACTTGCCGAAGAACAGCGCCACCCGCACGTCCACCACCGGGTAACCGGCGAGCGGCCCGCGCTCCATGCCGGCGATGACTCCCTTCTCGACCGCGGGGATGTACTGGTTGGGCACCACTCCGCCCTTGACCTCGTCCACGAACTCGAAACCCTCCCCGCGCTTTCGGGGCTCGAGCCGGAGGTGCACCTCGCCGAACTGGCCACGCCCGCCGGTCTGCTTCTTGTGGCGGTACTCGTCCTGGGCCTTCGAGCGGATGGTCTCGCGGTAGGGCACGTGCGGCTTGGACAGCACGACCTCGACGGTGAAGCGCCTCTTGAGCCGGTCCACCGCCACCTCGAGCTGCAGGTCGCCCATGCCGTAGACCAGCGTCTCCTTGGTGCTGGTCTCGAAGTGGCGGCTGAAGGTCGGATCCTCCTCGTGGAGGCGCGAGAGGCCGTGCGCCATCTTCTCCTCGTCGCCCTTGGTCCTGGGGCGGATGCACTCGGCGGTGACGTGGCCGGGGAAGCGCGGTCCGGCGAGCTTCACCGGCCGCGGCTTGTCGGCCAGCGTGTCGCCGGTATGGGTCTCCTTGAGCTTGACCGCGGCGACGATGTCGCCCGCCACCGCCCCCTTGCACTCGAAGCGCTCCTTGCCCACCAGGTTGTAGAGCGCGCCCATCTTCTCGCTCCGGCTGCGGGCCGTGTTGAGCATCTCCCGGCCCGGCTCGAGGCGCCCGGAGTAGATGCGGATCATCGAGAGGTCGCCGAGGTGCTGCTCGGAGAGGGTCTTGAACACCAGCGCGGCGGTCGGAGCGGCGGGGTCGGGCTTGAGCGTCAGCTGTTCGCCGTTCCCGGCCGAGGTCGCCGGCTCGGGGCGCACGTCGAGGGGCGAGGGCAGCACGTCCACCACCTCGTCCAGCACCTCCTTCACGCCCTGGTTGTGGAACGCCGAGCAGCAGAAGGCGGGTGCCAGGTCGCCCTGCACCACGCGCTCGCACAGGCCTTTGCGGATCTCCGCTACCGTGAGATCGCCGGAGGAGAGGAACTTCTCCATCAGAACCTCGTCGGCGGTCGCGGCCTCCTCCATGAGGTGCGCGCGCGCCTGGGCCACGGCCGTCTTCATGTCGTCCGGAATCGGGATCTCCGAGCTCTTCTCCTCCACGCCCTTGCCTTGGAACGCGAAGGCCTTGTTCTCGATCAGGTCCACGATGCCGCGGAAAGTCTCGGCCTGGCCGATCGGGAGCTGGGTCGGCACCGCGTTGAGCCCCAGCCGGTCGTGGGCCGAGCGCACCGCGGCCGCGAAGTCGGCGTGCTCCTTGTCCATCATGTTGACCACGAGCAGCACCGCGGACTTCTCGTGCTTGAGGATCTCCCACACCACTTCGGTCCCCACCTCGACCCCGGTGTTGGCGCGCAGGACGAGGAGCGCGGCGTCCGCCACCCGCAGCGCGCTGTGCACGTCCCCCACGAAATCCGGATAGCCCGGGGTGTCGAGCAGGTTCACCTTGTGGCCGGACCACTCGAACTGCGCCAGGCTCAGGTTGATCGTGATCTGGCGCTGGACCTCGTCGGCGGCGTAGTCGAGGCTGGTCGTGCCCTCGCCGATGCGCCCGAGGCGGGTCGTGGCCTTGGCGAGGAACAGCATCGCCTCCGCCAGCGAGGTCTTCCCCACGCCGTGGTGGGCGACGAGGGCGACGTTGCGAATCTGTGCGGTGCTGAATTCCTTCAAAGGCACCTCCCCGCCCGGCAGGCCAGCGTTCGGATGTGGGACGTTTTGCGGAGGGAGACGCGACGCGCCACGCGCGTGGTGCGCGATGCGAAAACGCAAGCTATCACGCGGTTTCGAAGGTGGTCAAGCACTCGCGAATTCCTTCCGAAGACAGTGCCAGACGGTTGACCGCGCCCCGGCCGGCGGATAGGCTGCGGAGTCGGTCATCCAACCTGATGCAGCCGACTCTCCCTCGTTCCCGCGCTCTCGAAAGGAGTCCCGGAATGCCCCGCAGCACCCGCGTCCGCGTGGTTGCGCTCGCCTTCGTCGCCTTCGCAGCCCTCGCCGCCCTCGCCTTCGCCGCGACCACCGGCCCCAGCAAGGGCAACGCAGCGGCCGCCAAGCCGATCTTCACCACCAAGTGCGTGGTGTGCCACAAGGCGGACGGGACCGGCGGCGTGAAGCTGACCGGCAACCCGACGCCGAACTGGAAGGACCCCAAGACTTGGGCGGACCCGAAGCTTCGCACGGACGACTACCTGCGCGACTGCATCACGAACGGCAAGGTCAAGTCCGGCATGGTGGCCTGGGGCAAGTCCGGCCAGATCAAGCCCGCCGACATCGAGAACCTGATCGCCTACATCCACACCCTCCGCCCGGCCAGCCCGGCCAAGAAGTAGGGCGGAATCACCTTCGGCCCCCGCGCCGCGTGCGGCGGCCGAGGGCGCGGCGCTCCTCAGCGCCGATCCCGCGCGCCCCGGGCCTCGCGCTCCGCCCGCGCCATCTCGGCCGCGGGGATCGTGGGCTCGCGGAGCCAGCGCGCCATGAGTTTCGTGGTCGAGACCAGGTCCGGGTAGGAAGGATCGACCTTGAGCGCGCGGCGCAGCTCGGCGAGCGCGTCGAGCGGGAACCCCCAGATCCTGAGGAAGAAGGCGCGCACCACGATCACCTGCGCGCGCGCGCGCGGCTCGGGCGCGGCGAGCTCGGCGCGCGCGAGCTCGGCGAGCGCATCGAGCGTCAGCTCCACGCGCTCGTCGCTGGCGCGGGCCAGCGCCGAGGCGCGGGCGACCCCGCTGCGCGTGTCGAGTGCCGCGCTCTGGAGCGCGCTCGCGAACTCGAGGTGGAATTCCCAGCTCGAAGGCCGCATCTCCAGGGCGACGCGCCGGTAGTACGGAAGGCTCGCGTAGGCGCGGTGCTCGCGGAGGAGCTGCACCGCCATGAGCGCCGCCTCCTGCAGGCTCATCGCGGCGGCCGAATCGCCGCGCGCGGCCGGCGCGGAGCGGGCCGCGGGACGCCGCGCGCCCGTGCGGCCCGCGCGCGCTCCGATCGGAAGGAGCGCCAGCGCGAGCGCGAGCGGAGCCATCGCGCGCACGAGCCGCGCGCGCGCGAGTGCGAGCAGGCGGGTCGCGGCGCGCACCCTTCTCCCGCTCCCGCCCGCCCCGGCGCCCATCAGCGTCGCCCGCGAGGCGCGCCGGTGCCGGAGCGCAGCCGCGCCGCCCGCAGCAGGCTCGCGTGGCGGAGCGCCCACTCTCTGGCGCTCGCGGGCGCGAGCGCCCAGGTCGGGTCCGCCGCGGTCGCCTTCGCGAGCTCGGACAGCGCATCCAACGGAAACCCCCAGGTGCCGAGCTGGCGGGCGCGCGAGAGGTGAACCGCAGCCTGCTCGGCCGGCTCGTGAGCCAGAGCGGCCGCCCGGTCCAGCTCCGACTGGGCCAGCGTGGCGAGCTCGATCCTCTCCACGCTCGACCGCGTCGCGGGCACCAGGGCTTCGCGCATGCGGCGCGATTCCAGCGAGGCGCCCTGGAGCGCGTTGGCGAAATCGTGGTGGAGCGACCAGACGTCCGGAGAGATCAGCTCCCCCATGCGGCGGAAGTACGGCAGGCTCTCGAGGTCCCGCCGCGAAGCGACGAGCCGTTCCGCCGCCGCGTAGGCCTGTTCCAGGCTCATCTCGCGCGCCGGGCCCGGCGCCTCGGCCCGATGCGGCACCGGCGCCGGCGCATCGGGAGCGGTGTGCCGGGCCGGGCCCGCGGCGAGCGCGCCGGCCGCGACCGCCATGCTCAGGGCCGGCGCGCGCGCGATGCGCCGCCACCCGCGCCAGTCCAGGCGATGCGGGCTCACCGTCCCTCGGCCGGCGCGATGGCCACGCGCGCGCTCTTGGTGCCGGGCGGGGCGATCACCTCGCGGCCCCTTCGGCGCGCGCCGAGAGGGGCATCGAGGCCGGCGGCGACGCGTGTTCCCGCGGGAAGCGCGAGCACGGTCCACACCGGAACCGGCGTCCACTGCCACACCGCGAACTGCCCGTCGCGCCGGAACTCGAGGTCCACGAGCCCCCAGCGCGTGGGGGCGCGCCTCAGCCGCGCTCCGCTCCACCAGCGATCGCGGGCGCCGAGCGTGAGCCGCAGCGTGTCGCCGTCGTCGATCAGCAGGCAGTTGCGCACGAGCGTGACGAGCGCAGCGGCCGAGGTCGCGTGGGGCGGGAGGTTGACGCCGTAGTCGCCGCGCCGCGAGAACATCTCGCCCGCGCCGCCGCTCGCGGTCCGCCAGTGGAGCAGCGCCGCGAGCACGCTGTCGGCCTCTCCCCTGCGCCCGGCGAGAAGCGCCCAGGTGCCGAGGTCGGCGCCGAGGTAGTAGTGGAGCGAGTCCGCGGTCCCGTACCAGGCGAGCCCGGCCCCGCCCCCGACCGCCCAGATGCGGTCCGCCAGCGCTTCGAGCCGCGGATGCCACGGCGGAAACACCTGGCACGGGTAGCCGGCGGCGAGGTTCCCCCAGTCGCGCCCCACGAGCTGCCACGAAGGAGGAAGGTCGGGCCGCCCGGTGCGCGCGAGCGCGCGCTCGAAGTCCGAGCGGTACGAGACGAGCGAATCCTCGACCTCGGCCGCGGCGGCGCTCTCGCCCGCGGCCCGCAGCAGGCGCGCGGTCGCACGGTAGCCGGCCAGCGCCCAGGCATCGTTGCCCACGAGCTGAGCCCGCACCCCCTCGCCGTCATTGGGATCCCCGTACGGCAACATGGGGCCGAACGGCGCGCCGGTCGCGCGTCCCATGGCCCGCTGCCGCTCCATCCAGCGAAAGCCGGCGAGCGCGGCGGCGGCGAAGCGCCGGAGTGAATCGTCGGGCGCGGGCGAGAGCAGCGCCTGCTCGATGAGCCACAGCGCCTGCCCGGTGCCGTCGAGCTGGCCGCGCTGGCTCAGGAACGCGCCCTGCGGCCACTGGAAGCGCAGCATTCCGCGCGCCAGCTCGCGCGCGATCCGGGTGTGCCCGGAGAGCGCGAGCGCCTGGATCGCGCGCGCGCCGTCGCGCAGCCACACGTCGCGGTAGTGGAACGGGCCCGCGATCGGCACCCAGTCCGCGCCGCGCCGCTCGCGGCATGCGAGCAGCACGACCAGGGCGGCGTCGAGCGCGCGCTCCACTTCGGGATCGCCGAGCTCGACCTCCATGCCTGCACGCACCTCGCCGGTCCAGAAGCCGCGCGCCTGCCGGAGGCGGGCGGAGTGGGGCGTGCGCGCCCAGGAGCGGAGGCTCGCCGCCTCCATCGGGTAGGCGGGGAACGCGAAGCGCGCTTCACGCCGCTCGCCGGGGGCGAGGGTCCAGCGCACGCTGCGCCCGGCGCCGGCGCCTTCGCCGCGGTCGCTCCACGCGCAGGCCGCGCCCGGCTCCGATCCCGCCCACGCGATGCCGGCGCCGGGCTCGGGCGGAGCGTCGAAGGCGAAGAAGGCGGGTACGGGGTCCGGAGACCCGAGCCGCACCGTGAGCGCCGCGGGTTGCGGAGCGCCGCCCGTGTTCTCGGCCTGGACCGCGAGCGAGACGATGAGGCTCGAATCGACCGGGGCGCCCAGCGCCGCCGCTTCGAAGTCGAAGCGCACCGGGCCCGCGCGCCGGCTCCAGTGCAGCACCGGGAGCCAGCGATCCTCCGCGGCGATCGCGCGCGGCGGATCGGCGGCCGCGCCCCCGGCCTCGGGATCGAAGCTCACCTGCCACTCGCCGTCATAGAGATCGCCGCGCGGCGTCACGTAGAAGGCGCGCGAGGCTCCGGGCCACATCAGCGCCCCGCTCGGGCGAAGATAGGCGTCCGGGATCGAGTCGGGATCGAAGCTCCGCTCGCTGCGCTGCGGGGCGCAGCCGGCGGCGAGGCACGCCACGGCCGCGATCAGCTTGAGGAGCCGCCGACCTCCCTGCCCGCGCATGCCTGCGGGTCAGCGGATGGTAATCGTGAACGGCAGGTGGGCGAGCGCGGTGCCCGCGGGGAAGCTCGCGGCCGCGGCCAGGGTGCGCAGGGTGCGCACGATCTCGATGCGCTCGAGCGCCTCGCCCTCGTCCTGAGAGGCCAGGCCCTCGAGGAGGCTCTGGAGGAACGAGACCCGCGTCCGCGGGAGCCGCACCACCTCCAGCTCCTCGTCGCTCGCGAGTCCGGCCTTGTCGCGCAGCATCGCGAGCGCCTCGTCGAAGCCCCCGAGCTGGTCCACCAGCCCGCGCTGGCGGGCGGCGAGGCCCGTCCACACCCGCCCCTGCGCCACCGAATCGACCTGCGCGCGGCTCAGGTCGCGGTTGGCCGCGACCTTGGCCACGAAGCCGCGATAGTACTCCTCGAGCACGTGCCCGAAGCGCTGCGCCTCCTCCGGGGTGAAGTCGCTGAAGGGCGAGAGCATGCCGGCGTGACGGCCGCGCGAGACCCTCTCGACGCTCACGCCCAGCTTGT
This sequence comes from Candidatus Eiseniibacteriota bacterium, assembly GCA_036507005.1. Classification (GTDB taxonomy): domain Bacteria; phylum Eisenbacteria; class RBG-16-71-46; order RBG-16-71-46; family RBG-16-71-46; genus WS-2. The sequence goes on along the minus strand of DASXQT010000073.1, from coordinate 3,955 downwards.
GGAGGAGCCCGAGCACGTTCATCTTGCCGCCGTAGATCCCGATCGAGCCGGTGAGCGTGCCCGGCTCCGACACGATGCCGTCCGCGCCCATGGCGATGTAGTAGCCGCCCGATGCCGCGTAGTCCGAGAAGCTCGCGACCACGGGCTTCTTCGCGCGGCAGCGCTCCACCGCCCCCCAGATCTCGTCGCTGGCCGCGGCGTCGCCGCCCGGGCTGTCGATGCGCAGCACGACCCCCTTGATGGAGCGTCGCTCGCGCGCCTGCTGCAGGGCCTCGATCAGGGTCTCGGAGCCGAGGATCCACTCGCCCTCGAGCCCGACGCGGCTCCGCCCGGGCGCGATCGTTCCGCTGGCGGTGATGAGCGCGACCCGCGTGCCGTGCGAAGCCTCGCGCCGGGCGCGCTCCACGTAGCGCCGGAACGGCATCGTGGCGAGGCGCGTCCGGCCGCGGCGCGCGGCGAGCGAGTCCAGGTCGGGCTCGTAGAGCAGGGTGTCGATCAGGCCGCGGGCGCGCGCCTCGCGGGCCGTGAACGGGCCGTCGTCGAGCTGCCGGCGGAAGAAGTCCGGCGTCCTGCGGCGCGCGCTCGCGAGACTGTCCACCAGCAGACGGTAGTCGTCGTCGAGCATCGCCTCGAGCGCCTCGCGCGCCGGCACCGACAGGCCGGTGCGCGTGTAGCCTTCGACCGCCGACTTGTAGCGCCCCACGTGGAGCATGTTGGGCGAGACCCCGAGCTTGTCCAGGGTGCCGCGCAGGAAGAGCACCTCGGCGCTCAGGCCGTCGAGCCCGAGCGTGGCGGTGGGCGGCATGCTCACGACGCGCGCCGCCGAGGCCAGCAGGTACTCGGCCTCGCCGCCCCCGCTCAGGCTCGCGTACACCGGCTTTCCGTGCGCGGCGAAGCGCTGGATCGCGTCCCGCACCTGGGCGAGCTTCGCCCAGCCCCAGTCGAGGTCGCCGACGTGGAGCACCAGGGCGGCCACGTGGTCGTCGCCGCCCGCCCGCTCGATGGCATCCGCCAGGGTGTAGAGCGTGAGCCGGCCGCGCCGCGGCGGGCCGAGCGAGAGCGGGCCCGGCGGCGGCTCCGCTTCGTCGATCGTGGACGGCACGTCGAGGATCAGCGCGGACGCCGAGAGCGTGACTGTTCGCGGCGCGCGCATGCGGAGCGCCGCGAGGAGCGAGGCGGCGCCCATCGCGGCGAGGAGCAGGATCAGGACCAGTGCTGCACGACGTGCCACGGCAGGGCTCCGGGTCGGCGGCGGCGGAAAGGTCAGAAGAGTCTACGCAGGTCGAGGGAGAAGTAAAGGCTGCGCGCGTCCTCGGCGTCGTCCACGTGGGATTCGAAGCGGGCGTTGCCGAACAGGCGCAGCCGGAAGCCGCCCGGCACGGCCTGGTCGGCCATCACGCCGATCTCGTAGAACGCGTACGAGGAGTGCACGCCGATCGCCTCGGCTCCGGGGGCCGGCTCGTCGTAGTCGCGCCAGCCCGCGATCGGGATCACGCTCCACCACGTTCCGGACCCCAGGGACTCCACCTCGGCCATCGCGGCGATCTCCTGGTAGCCCTCGGACGGATCGAGCCGGGCGAACACCGCCTCGATCCGCGGCCCGAGCGCGAGGCTCAGGGTGCCGCGCTGGAGCCGCGGCCCGACGCGGGCGCGCAGCTCCTGGTAGTCGAAGAACAGGGTCGAGTCCTCGAGGTCGTACTGGATCGCCTCGGCCTCGACGCGGGCCCGCAGGCTCAGCGCTTCCGTGAGGCCCACCTCGGCCTCCACGGCGCCGCGTTCCTCCCAGAAGTTGTCGCGGCTCGTGGGCGCGGCTTCGATCGTCGCGCGCCGGTCGGCGCCGGCCTCGACCAGGAGCGGCCGGCCGCCGGGGAGATCCACGCGCAGGTGCCCGTCCACGGCGTGCTGGTAATGGTCGCGCTCGCTCGAATCCGGGAAGACGCGGCGCGTGAGGCCGTACTCGACGCGCCACTCCGGCCCCCACAGGGGCGCCTGCTCGAATGCCGCCGTGCCCGTGAGTCCCTGGCGGTCGAGGATGAACTCCGAGCCACGCCCGCTCGACCGCAGCAGCTCGCCGCGCGCGCCGAGCTCGGCGAATGCGCCCTCGCTCAGCCGCCGCCGCGCCCTCAGGCCCGCGGAGCCGCGCCACTCGTCGAGGTCGCGGTCGAAGGTCCGGTCGCGACGATACTCGAGCCGCGGAGAGCCGTAGAAGGTCCAGAGCGAGGTGGGCTCGGCGCGCATCGTCATCGAGAGCACGTCGCGCTTGAGGAGGTCGCCGAGGCTCAGATCGTTCGCGAGATCGAAGCGGGTCGAGCGGCGGCCGCGGGTGCCGGTGAGCCGCGTGGAGAGCACGCCCGCATAGCGGGTCTCGGGCGAATCCACGAGGCGCCGGCCGGTCAGGGCCGTGCTGTCGAAGGTGTCCTCGTAGAAGACCTCGTTGGTGTAGTCGGAGCTGGCGCCGATCTCGACCCGCAGGCGCAGCGAGTCGGGGCCCTCGGCGGGTGAAGCGGTCGCGGCCCGGGCCCCGGCGAGGAGGGTGAGCCCGAGCAGCGCGGCCGCGAGCGTGGCGCGCCCGGGGTCGGCCGTGACCCGCGGACCGCCCGCCCATTTCACGGCCCGGCTTCTCGAAACGAAACGTCCCGGCGGGAACCGGGACGAAGCGCGGCGCTCGCGGGCACGGCGCTAGAGGCCGCCGCCCGCCAGCCGGATCGCGCGGTAGGCGGCCGCGCGGGCCGCGAGGCTGAGCCGGATGCTGGCCTCGAAGCGCTGTGCCCGGAACTCCTCGGTCGCCCGATCCTCGAGCTGCTGGGCGCGGGCGAGCGCGTCGCGCGCCCGCTCGTCGCCGCGTTCGGCCACGACATCCTGGACGCGCGCGAGGACCTCGTCGGTGCGCTTCAGCACGCGCTCCGCGCTGTCGCCCAGGTTCTCCTCGGCGTTGCACATCCGCAGGGCCTTCAGGACCCGCTCGCGCGCGCTCATCGTGAGCTGCAGCGCGGCGAGGAAGCGACCCTCGGCGAACGCCGCCTCGGCGCGCACCTGCATCTCGATGCCGACCTGGAGCAGCGCGCGCGCGGCGTTGATGTCGCACTCCTCGATGCGCTGGCGGGCGCGGTCGATCACCTCGCGGGTGCGCTCGAGCTGGATCTGGACGCGGTCCGGATCCGGCAGCCCCTTGACGATCGCGATCGCGCGGTCGGCGTGGGCGCGGGCTTCCAGCGTGAGCCGCACGACCTGCGGGAAGACCGCCGGGTTCGTGCCGGCCCCGAACACGCTCTTTGCCTGTGCCTGGATGTTGATCGCGAGGTTGAGCTCGAACCGTGCCCGCTCGTTGTCCGAGCTGGCGAGCAGCGACTGGGCCTGCTCGATGCGGCGGTCGGTCTGGTCGAGTGCGGTCTGGACCCGGTCGACGGGATCTTGCGCACCGGCCACCGGTGCGAGGGCCGTGAGGCCGAGCAGCGCCAGGGATGCGAGAATCAGCGGATGGCGCTTCATGTGTTCCTCCCGGTCATGAGGGCCCACCGGCCCATTCTGCCGTGTTCGAGCCAGGGTTCCAGGGGCCGTAGGAAGCACTCCCTGTGCCGCTGCCAGGCTCTTTGCCATCCCTCGCACCACCCCATTGCCCCCGAGCAACTTACACGCTTCCTGCGCGCGGCGCGACAGCCTCCCGGGGCGCCGGGCTGAACCCCCGGGTACGGACACATGCCGGGGGTTGGCCGATGCGGGGCAACCGCAGGCGGGGCGCGGAATTCCGCCCGCCGCCCGCTGCGTTGAAGCTGCCCCAGGTGGAACGCGCCCGCCGGCGCCGCGTTGGTGCCCGTGGAGTGCCCCCCGTTCTTGAGGCCACGGATTATGGCAGGATCTCCCCGGCCCCGGAGGATCCTGCATGCGCAAGAGCCGGTTCACGGAAGAGCAGATCGTCGCCATCGTTCGCGAGTCTGAGCGCGAGGGCGCGACGGTC
>DASXQT010000072.1:0-133566 GCA_036507005.1 Candidatus Eiseniibacteriota bacterium | reverse complement strand
TGGCGGCGCGCGAGAGCCAGGAGGCGAAGCGCGCCGCCAGGAGCGAGGCGGAGCCATGGATGGCGGAGCCGAGCGGGCGCGGCGAAACGGCCCTGCCCGCGCACCGCCCCGGCTCGGCCCCCGAGAATGCTCCGGCCGCCTGTCGCGATTGACTCCCCTCCCGCGCCGCCGCTACCTTGCCGCTCCATGGCCGACGTCACACTGCGCGCCTACGTCTTCCTCGACGACCTCCAGCCCCAGCTCGCCGCCTTCATCGGCACCACCGCGCGCGGGTTCCTGCCGCTGGCGGGCGACGCCTCGATGCTCATCGAGACCGCGCCCGGGCTCATCATCAACCGCATCACCGACGTCGCGCTCAAGGCCACCCAGTGCACCGCCGCCATCATGGTCGTCGAGCGCGCCTTCGGCCTGCTCGAGATCCACCACCGGGACAAGGGCCAGGTCCAGCTCGGCGGCGAGGCGGTGCTCGAATACCTCGAGATCGAGGAGGGCGACCGCATGAAGCCGCGCGTGGTCTCGGACCAGGTGATCCGCGCCGTGGAGCCCTACCACGCACAGGTCATCAACAAGACCCGCTACGGCGACATGCTGCTCGCGGGCGAGAGCCTGCTCATCCTCGAGACCGAGCCCGCCGCCTACATCGCCTTCGGCGCCAACGAGGCGCTCAAGGCGGCGCGGGTGAAGCTCATCGACGCCTCGCTGTTCGGCGCCTACGGCCGCCTCTACCTGTCCGGGCCCGAGGCCCAGATCGACGCCGCGCGCGACGCCGCGCTGCGCGGTCTCGGGGCGGTGAAGGGCAAGGAAGCTCCGAGAGGCGAAGGCCGCTAGTCGCGGCCCCGCCGCCGCGCGCGTCGTCGCCCACGGCGCTCACCACAGCTCGCCCTGGGGCCAGAACGACTTCGGCTCCACCGGGATCAGCCCCAGACGCCGCTTCATCTCGTTCGCCCCCGCGGGCGAGTGGCCGGCCCAGTGGTTGTTGAAGTAGCCGAACACCTCGCGCACCTCCGGCAGCACGCGCCGGAGGTCGCGCTCCCACGCGTCGAACGAGGGTGTGCGGTCGATCTGCACCCGGTCGTAGCGCGCGATCTCGCGCCGTTCGCCGAGCCAGCGCAGATAGAGGAAGTCCGCCGTCACCGGGGTCGGCCGCGGCAGGTCCCGCCACTCGGTCCAGGCGAACGCGGCGCGACGCGCGCGCAGCAGGTCCCAGGTCTCGGGCACGTGCCACGAGCCGTGGCGCAGCTCGACCGCGAGCCGCACCCCCTGCGGCGCCGCGGCGAGGAAGCGGTCGAGCAGGCCCGCCGCGCCCGGGTCGCGCGTGAACTCGGCCGGCATCTGCACCAGCAGCGGCCCGAGCTTCTCCCCCAGCGGCTCGAGCGCCGCGACGAACTCCTGCATCTGCTCGCCCACCTTGGAGAGCCGCGCGGTGTGCGTGATGCCCTGCGGCACCTTGGCGGCGAAGCGGAACCCCGCCGGCGTGTTGCGCTCCCAGGAGCGCGCGACCGCCGGGCGCGGCGGATGGTAGAAGGTGGTGTCGAGCTCGACCGTGTCGAACACCCGGGCGTAGAAGGGCAGGAAGTGCTCCTGCTTCGAGCCCGGCGGATAGAAGCTGCCGATCCAGTCGGGATACGACCAGCCCTGGGCGCCGAGGCGGATCGCGGCGCCCGCGGGCCCGGCGGGAGCGCCGCTCACGACTTCCCCGCCCGCGCGCCCGCCGCGGCCGGCGCGTGCGGCGCCGGAGGCGCGAGCGGGCGCGCGAAGAACGCGAGCACGCGGCGCTCGTATTCGGCGCGGTGCGTCTGCCACGCCTCGTTGTGCCCGACGTCGAGCAGCCACAGCTCGTCCTTGGCCCCGGCCGCGCGCCACAGATCGAGCGCCTGCGAGGGCGCGAAGCGGTCGTCGCGCGCGGCGTGGACGAGGAAGAGCGGGCGCGCGCGCAGCGACTCGGCCGCCGCGACCACGTCGAGCCGGCACGGATCGCATCCGGTCGCGACCCGCCCGAACCAGCACGCGAGCCCTCCGAGCGCCCGCCCCGGCAGGTGGGCCCAGCGCTCGATCGAGTCCTCGAGCGCCCGCCTCCCGGTCGCGAACGGGCAGTCGGCCACGACCGCCGCGATCTCCGGATGGCGCGCGGCGAGCACCAGGCCCACGCTCGCGCCCAGCGATTCCCCGAGCACCCCGATCCGTGCGCCCCGGAGGTCGGGCCGGCCCTCGACCCACGCGAGCGCCGCCTCGGCGTCGGGAAGCTCGTAGGCCCCGAGTGTGGTGGGCTTGCGGCCGCGGGCGCGCGACGAGCGGAAGTCCGCGGTCAACACGCCGTATCCCTCGCGCCTAAGGAACTGAGCGTAGCGCCACGCCCGCGTGTGCTCGCGGCCGTAGCCGTGGAAGACGATCACCACCGCCGGCTCCCGGCCCGCGAGATACCAGCCGTCGAGCGAATCCGCCTCCACCGGGATGCGGACGCGTCGCGCGACCGCGTCGAGATCGGGGGCGCCGTCGAGGTCGGCCGGCACCGGAGGGTAGAGCGCGAGCCAGCCCGAGCCGGCGGCGAACAGGGCGAGCGCGGCGATCGAGAGCGCGAGGAACCGTTTCACGGGCGTCGCCTTTTCCGCCGTGCGGGGCGCAGGTGGAGAGCGCGGGAGAGGGTCCGGCCGGACCTCAGAAAACGTCTCAGCTCTTGACCCGAAGCCCCATGGGGCCAACGTATTCCGATTGCGGCCGGATGAGGTGGTCGGCGGCGTGCTGCTCGATCACGTGGGCGCACCAGCCGGCCACGCGCCCGCAGGCGAACAGCGCCACGAAGCTGCGCGGCGCGAGCCCGAGCGACTGGAGCACCAGGGCGGTGTAGAACTCGACGTTGGTCTTGAGGCTGCGCCCTGGCTTGTGCTCCTCCAGCAGGCGCAGAGCGGTCTGCTCCACGGCGCGCGCCAGGTCGAAGAGCTTGCGGTCGTGGAGCACGGCGTTGCTCATCTCCTCCGCCACCCGGCTCAGCACCTCGGCGCGCGGATCGCGCACCTTGTACACGCGGTGGCCGAAGCCCATGAGCCGGCGCCCGGCCGCCAGCTCCTTGCGGAGCCAGGCCTCGGCGTTCGCGGCGCTCCCGATCACGGTGAGCATGTCGAGCACCGGGCCGGGCGCGCCGCCGTGGAGCGGCCCCTTGAGCGCGCCGATCGCGCCGGTGACGGCGCTCACCATGTCGGAGCGCGTGCTCGCGATCACCCGCGCGGTGAAGGTCGAGGCGTTCATGCCGTGATCGATCACGGTGACCCAGTAGGTGTCGAGCGCGCGCGCCGCCCGCGCATCCGGCTCGGCGCCGTGCACCATGTAGAGGAAGTTCGCGGCGTGGCCGAGGTCGGGTCGCGGCGCGATCGGCTGCTTCCCGGCGGCGATCCGGGTGTGGGCGGCGACGATGGTCGGGAAGCGCGCGGTCAGGACCTTGGCGCTCGCGAGGTCGGCCTCCGCGGAGATCCCGGGCTCGTCCTCGAGATCGAGGCTCAGCGTCGCGCACGCCATCCGCAGCGCATCGATCGGGGGCGCGCCGGCGGCCGCGCGGATCACCTCCATCGTGGTCTCGGGCAGGGCGCGCATCCCCGCCAGCTCGTCGCGCAGGGCGGCGAGCTCGGCGGTGCCCGGCAGGGCGCCCTTCCACAGCAGATGGGCGGCCTGCTCGAACGAGACCTTGCCCGCCAGCTCCGCGAGCTCGTAGCCGCCGATGATGAGGACGCCGGCCTGCCCGTCGACGTGGCTGAGCCGGGTCCGCGCCGCCACCACGCCTTCGAGGCCGCGCGGCGCGGGCCCGGAGGGTTCCGCCATGCACACTCCTTTCGGCGCCCGGCGCGAGGCCCCGGTGTTCCGCTCCGGCACGGCGCGCCGGGAATATCCCATCGCGCCGGAGCGCCGCGCAAACCTGCGCGACTACAGCGCCCGGCCGATCACGATCGGGTCCCGCTCGGCGGTCCTCGCCTCCTCGGCCGCCCAGCGGAAGTAGACCACGCTCATCACACCCCAGTAGAAGAGCCCGCCCGGCACCCACATGATGAGCCCGCCGAGCCGCTGGTCCTCGACCGGGCCGAGCCCCCACAGGCGCGGCGCGAACGCGTACCACTCGTAGAGCGGCGTGTAGGCGAAGGTGATGAGCGCCGCCACCGCCATCATCGGCGTGCCGAGCAGGAAGAGATACAGCATGCGCGCGCCGTGGGAGAGCGGGCGGTCGACCGCCTCGCCCCCCAGCACCGGCCACCACATCAGCACCGCGGTCGCCATCACCATCAGGTGCATGACGATGTGGAAGCCGTGGGCGCGCATCATCAGGTTGTAGGGCACGGGGACGTGCCAGATCGAGAACACCACGGTGTAGAGCACGAAGCCGATCGGCACGCCGGCGAGGAAGCTCCACGCGGCGCGCACCGGGGGCGACGCAAGCAGCCGGTTCCGCAGCCAGAGCGGCACGCCGAGCAGGAAGAGCGGCGGGAAGACCTGCGCGAGCAGCAGGTGCTGCACCATGTGGGTGCTGAAGAGGTACAGATCGCTGAGGTCGTGGAGCGGGCCGTCGAGCGCCACCACCACGACCGCGAGCCCCGCGAGGAAGAGCGCCGCGCGGCCGCGCTCGAAAGCCGTGCCGGGCGCTCCCAACCGCCTGCGCAGCGGGCCGAGCGCCAGCAGGTAGAGCAGGGCGAGCAGCCCGCATCCCGAAAGGACGCTCCACTCCCACCGCCAGGGCCAGAGCACGGCCTGCGCCGCCGGCTGCGCGCGCCAGGGGTAGAGGGCGTTGATCGCGATCGCTTGGCCGTTGTCGCGCTTCCACACCCGCGCGCGGATGGCGAACGTGTCGCCCAGGGCCTCGCGGAAGCCGCGCACCGGGTCCTGCCAGTGGTTCTGGCCGACCACGCAGTAGAGCTTCCGCCGCCGGATGTCGAGGAACCAGATGCCCTGCTCGGTCCGCCCGGGCACCAGCGCGCACTGGCGCTGGAGCGCGCCCTGCATGCCGTGCTGGAAGTAGCACACCGGGTCCACGAACTCGCCGACCAGGTAGACACTGTCGGGATTGGCGTCCCCGGCGTCGGCGTGGGCCGGCGCGGCGAGCAGGGCGATCAGCCCCAGGGCGGCCCACAGCCTGCGCACGTTCGTGCTCCTCGCGTTGCGGAAGACGGCGGCCCGGAGAAACCCGGCCGCCGAGTCTACTCGATGCGGCCCTCGCGCGGGGAGCGCGCGGCCAGCTCGTCCACCAGGGCCGCGGGGCTCAGCGCCTCGCCGGTCGCCTGCCGCAGCGTCTCGCGCCAGTCCATGAGGCGCCCGGTGCGGTAGAGGCGCGAGCGCAGGAACCCTCCGACCTCGGGGCTCGTGACGTAGCGCTGCCAGACGTCGCCGCCATTCCGCAGCACCTCGCGCTGGATGTGGCGCTGGAGCTGCGAGGCCATCATCTCCCCCAGCAGGTAGTTGTGGTAGTAGACCGGCGCCACGCTGAAGTGGATCTTGCTCGCCCAGTCGGGGCCGCTCCGCCCCTCGGGCCTTGTGAGAGACTGGAAGCGCTCGACCAGGTCCCACCACACCCGGTCCAGGTCCTGGGCCGGATCGCGATAGAGCGCGCGCTCCATGTGGCACATCACCAGGCACCAGCGCGTCTGCACCAGGAGCTGCCCGCAGATCGCGCGCGCCACCGCCTCCCCCGCACGCCGCGCCTCGCCCGCCTCCATGCCGGCATAGGTGGTGAGCCAGGCGGCGTTCTTGGAGAGCCTTCCGAAGAGCATCGCGCTCGCCTCGGTGGCGAGCGTGTGGGCCGGCGAGCGCAGTAGGAACGGCAATCCGGGATCGATCGACTGGTCGTACACCGCGTGGCCGAACTCGTGGAGCATGGTGCTCATCCAGCGCTCGGTGGGCCGCAGGTTGCAGAGCACGCGGATGTCCTGGCGGTGGTCCACGGACAGGCAGAACGCATGCTGGCACTTGCCGGGCCGCTCGTAGAGGTCGGCGCGCGCGAGCAGGTCGTCGATCTGGAATCCGATGGCGTGGTAGAAGCGGCGCGTGAGCTGCTCGAGCGACTGTCCCGGGAAGCAGGCATCGAGGTCGACCTCGGCCGCCGGGGCCTCCTGGAAGAACGGATCGCTGTAGTGCCAGGGGCGGATCTCGGCGGCCGCCACGCCGAAGCGGCGTCCGAGCCGTGCGTCGAGCTCGCGCTTGTAGGCCTCGAACAGCGGCCGGGTGCCGCGCTCGAGATCGTCCAGCACCGCGAACAGCTCGCGCTCGTCCAGCTCGTCGAGCTCGAGCATCATCGAGTAGTAGTTCGGGAACCCGAGGTCGCGGGCGGCCCGGTTGCGGATCCCGACCAGCTCGAGCAGGTCGGCGCGCACCTCGCGCCCGATCTGCTTCGAGGCCTCCCACGCGCGGCGGCGGCGCGCCGAGTCGTTCTCGAGCCGCAGGACCTCGAGAAGCTGGTTGTCGGTGACACGCGCCCCGTCCAGCTCGGCTCGGAAGTTGTTGAACCGGCTCTCGAGCCCCTTCTCGATCTTCACCATGCGCTCGATGGTCTCGGGCGGGATCTGGTGGGCCCGGAAGGTGTGATGGAGCAGAACCGCCTGGCGCTGGAGCTTCGGGTCCGGGACCCCGCCGGCCGCAAGCAGCCCGCTCAGGAACTGGAACGGCTCGCGGCGCGAGAAGATCGTGCGGATCTCGGCGTCGAGCCGGGCGCTCTCCTGCTCGTGCGCCGGATCGCCGGTGACGTTGGCCTTCCACACCGCCTCGTTGTGCCGGAGGTGGAGCGGCTCGATCTCGGCGACGATGCGGTCCACGAACGCGGCGAGGTCGCCCTGGCGCTGCTCGGGGGAGGCGGCTGCGGGGTTCACGGGCTCCTCGGATCGTGCAGAGGTGGAATGGTGCGCGGAAGCGTCCCGCGCGGCCGGACATTATAGGCGGGGGCGCGCGCCCGACTCAACGCGCGAGGAGCGCTTGTGCGGTCAGCGCGCCGTAGTAGCGCGGCCGGCGCGAGCGGAACAGGTGCGTGCGCGGGGTGAGCGACTTGTCGCGCGCCCGGGCGAGGTCGGCCTCCGCGGCGCGCGCCACGGTCTCGCGCACTCCGGCGCGGGCCACGATCCGGCCGTCCGGGTCCACGATCTGGCTCCTGCCCGTGAACGGGACGCGCCCCCCGGGGCGCGATTCGACCCCGGTGCGGTTGGCGGTCACGGTGTAGATGCGGTTCTCGATCGAGCGCGTGAGCATCGCGGCCTGAGCGTTTCGGAACACCAGGTTCGAGGGGTGGGCGATCACGTCGGCCCCGCGGAGCGCGAGCGAGCGCGCGGTCTCGGGGAAGCGCCAGTCGAAGCAGATCAGGAGCCCGACCCGAGCAGGCCCCACGCGGTGGACCGCGAGCGGCAGGTTGCCGGGCGAGAACCACTCCTGCTCGCGCTCGAAGAGGTGGAGCTTGCGGTAGACCGCCTTCACGCCCGCAGGGCCCACGAGCAGCGCGCTGTTGTAGAAGCGCCCGCGATGGCGCTCGGGGAAGCCCGCGACCAGGTGGCGCCGGCCGCGGCGCGCGGCCGCGTGCAGGGCGCGGGCGGTGGGGCCGCGCTCCGCGTCCTCGGCGAGCGACTCGACCTCGGCGTGGGACGAGAACACGTAGCCCGAGCTCCACAGCTCGGGCAGCACGACGAGGTCGGCCTCGACGCCGGCCGCGAGCGCGAGCCCGCGCTCGAGGTTCTCCTCCACCCGCCCGAAGCGCGGCGCGCCCTGGACGAACGCGATCCGGAAAGCCGCCATGGACGCCACGCTATCCCGGCGGAGCACCCGGGGCAAGCGCACGGTCGCACGGGAAGGCACGGGCCGGAGCGGGGTCAGGGCCGTTTCGCGGCGCTCTGGCGGAGCGCGGGAGGCAGGAGCCGAAGCGCTCCGCCAGGAGCGAGGCGAAGCCATGGATGGCGGAGCCGAGCGGGCGCCGCGAAACGGCCCTGGCCCCGCTCCGGCCCCCCCGCCGCGGCTCAGCGCGCGACGGCGTCGGACTCGGGGGCGCCCGCGAGCGGCGCCCCGGCGCTCTCGGAGAGCGCGATCTGCACCACCGCCGCGGCGTTCACCAGATGGAGCCCGGTGCCGGTGGTGAGCACGAAGAATCCCGAGCCCTGCTGGTTCATGAAGTCGGAGAGCCGCTGGCTCTCGCGGTTCAGCGGCATCCACACCTTGCCGGTCAGCGTCGTGCCGTCGGCGAACAGCACCTCGGCCTCCTCCTCGCGCCAGGGCTGGAAGCCGCGGGCGTACACGTCGCTCTGGATCACCTGGCGCCCCACCGTGAGCCTCACCAGCGTGGACTTGTTGAAGAGGTGGGTGCGGCCCTCCTCGCCGATCGCGACCGGGACGAACGGCCCGCTCTCGTTGAGCTTCTCGAGGATGGTCTGATGGCGCTTGGTGGTGGCGTCGAGGTCGAGGAAGAGCTGAGCCTGCACTCCCTGGACCGCGTTCGACCACAGCGTCACGGGGACGCGGCGCTTCGGTATGTAGTGATCCATGGCTCCTCTTGCGGCCCTAGGTCTAGCGCCCGGCGTCCTGAGCCCGACCTCGGAAGACGAGCGGCTCCATGCCGCGCCCGCTTCGTCTGCCGAAGGTCCCGCCCCCTAGCAACTCGTCTGCCGCGGGATGGCCGGGTCTCGCAAGCCGGGGCCGATGCCGCGGACGCGGCTCGCGCGCCCCGCGCCCCTCGGCCTCCGCCCGCGTGCGGCATTGCGTTCCGCACGCCGCCTTTACCGCGTCCGTGATTTCCGCACGGTGGCGCGGGCTCGTGTAGACTCGAGCCGGCATGCTGCAGCGCGCCGAATCCGTCTCCCGCCGGCCCCGTCCGGCGGACCGCCCGCGTCCCCGTCCGGGGCCGTGGCTCGTGCTCTACGCCGTGGCCCTCGGGCTGCGGGTGCTCTACGCGTGGCTCGCGACCGGCCCGCACGCGACTCCCTCCTCGGACTCCGCCGAGTACGACGCGGTCGCCTGGCACCTCGCCCGCGGCCAGGGGTTCTCGCTCGACGCCGCGGCCGGCCCCTACCCCACCGCCTTCGTGCCGCCGCTTCTGCCCTGGCTCACGAGCCTGGTCTACGGTGCGTTCGGCCATCACTTCTTCGCCTCGATCCTGCTCCAGTGTGCGATCGGGGCGCTGGTGCCGCTGCTGCTCGCGGCCTTCGGCGGCTCGCTCTTCGGGGGAAACGTGGGACGCACCGCGGGCTGGCTCGCGGCAGCGCACCCGCTGCTGGTGTTCTTCTCCGGCTACCTCCTGACCGAGACCGCCTTCACCGCGCTCCTGCTCGTGGCGCTCTCGGCGAGCGCCGCATGGGTCAGGACTCCGCAGCCGGGTCGCGCGCTCGGGGTCGGGGTCACGTGGGGCCTGGCCTCGCTCACGCGTCCCACCGCGCTGCTGCTGCCGGCCGTGGTCGCGGCCTGGGCCTGGGTCTCGCTCGGCCTCGCCCTCGGCGGTCGCGCGAGGCTGCGGCACATCGCGCTCCTCGGGCTCGGGCTCGCGCTCTCGGTGGGGCCGTGGACGCTCCGCAACGCGCTCGTGCTCCATGCGTTCGTGCCGGTCACGACCGGCGGCGGACGCGCGCTCCTCGACAGCAACAACCCCGAGGTGTGGAACGACCCGGCGCGCCGCGGCGGCGCGATGAGCACCACCCACGTCGAGCCCTACGCGTCGGAGACCCGCGGCCTGGGCGAGCCCGAGGCCGACGCCGCGGCGCGGCGGCGCGCGCTGCAATTCCTCGCCGCCCACGTGCGGGAGTGGCCGGCGATGGCCGCGGCCAAGCTCGCGCGGTTCTGGCGGGTGACCGCCGAGGGCGGCGGCACCGGCGCCTGGCAGCGGGAGGGCTCGACGCTCGGCCGGGCGCTGCGAGCCGCCGATCCCCTGCTGGTGTGGTCGCTCCTCACCTGGCCGTTCGCCCTGTGGGGGCTCTTCCGCACGCTGCGCGGGCCGCGCCGCTTCTTCCAGGGGCTCGGCCTGCTCGTGGTGCTCTACTTCAGCGCGATCGCCGTGGTGTACTGGGGCGCGCTGCGCATGCGCGTGCCCGTCGAGCCCATGATCGTGCTGTTCGCCGCGGTGGGCATCGAGGACGCGCTCCGCCGCCTGCGCGCGCGCGGGCGCGGGCTGCGCGTCGTCTTAGGCGGCACGCGGAGCTGACCGGCCGGGTCGCGCCGGATCGCCCGCGAGGCTCGCCGCTCCGCCCATCGCCCGCGGCCGCCCCGCGCGTCAGCGCTCCGGCACCCGCACCGGCCGCTCTTCCCACTCGCGCAGCGCGCGCTCGAGCACGCGCTCGGCCGGCTTGCCCCGGGGCGTGAACGAGGCGTCGCGCTCGCCGCCGCGGTCGTCCGAGCTGAACCACTTCCACCACAACGCGCCCGCCACCCAGTCGCACGGCTCGAGCGCCCGCACCACCGCCTCGTAGCAGGCGCGCTGGGTCTCGAGATCGGGCAGGCCGCCCGGCTCCTCCCAGGGCCGCACCGGCGCCTCGGGAGAGGGCGCGTATCCGACCTCCGCCAGCAGCACCGGCCGGCGGGTGCGCGCGGCCACCGCCCGCAGCGCACGCAGCGCTTTCGCCGCCCCGGACTCGAGCGCCGCGACGTCCTGGGTGGGCGCCTTGGCGAGCGGCGCGTAGAACGACACGCCGACCACGTCGAGCGCGTCCCAGAACCGGATCCCCTCCAGCTCCTCGCCCCAGTTGGCGTCGTAGGCGAGCGTTCCGGAGTAGACCCGGCGCACCTCCGCGATCAGCGTGCGCCACCGGTCGGGATGGCCGAGCGAGGCGCCGGCCAGCTCGTGTCCCACCACCAGCCCGTCCATCCCCTCGCGCTCGGCGAGCAGGGCGTAGTGGAGCAGGAACGCCCGGTAGCGCTCGAAGAAGCGCGGCCAGCCCGCGGGACCGAAGTCGAGGTCGCCGGTCCAGCCCCGGGTCCAGAGGTGGGGCGCGAGCCAGACCCGCATGCCGAGGGCGCGGGCGCGCGCGCCGGCCTCCGCCACCGCCTCGTCGCTCTCGCCATCCGGACCTCCCTCGTTGCTCGGGAAGACCTCGGGCGTCGCGGGCGAGGGCAGGAATCCGAACGGCGTGAGCGATACCCACTCCGCCCCCAGCGCGCGCAGGCGGGCGAGCTCGCGCGCGCACGCCGCGGACAGGTAGCCGCGCTCGAGGCCCACCGCGTGCGCGAGGCACACGCCGCGCTGGAACCCCTGATCGGGGCGCCAGGCGCGGGGCCGGACGGCCGCGAGCGAGGCGGGCGAGGCTCTCGCCAGCGAGTCGGCGAGCGCGGCGTAGCGCTTCTCGACCGCGGCGGCCCGCGTCCCGGCGGCCGCGCACAGGCTGTCGAGGTCGGAGGGCGGCGACGCGGCCAGCAGCGAGCGCAGCGCCGCGACCCGGCGGGCGCCGGCGCTCTCCCACAGGGCGCGCGCGAGCAGGGCCCGCGCCGGGATCCACTGGAGCGGAGAGCGGAACTCCGACTCCCGGCTCGCCGCCGCGCGCGCGGTGGGGAGCAGGCCGCCGAAGTAGAGCCGGCTCACGGCGCGCGCGAGCGGCTCGCCCTCGAATGCGCCCGCGAGCCAGACCGCGGCCGGGCGCAGGTACGGCGCCGCGGCAGGCGCTCCCGCCGCCCGCAGGCGCAGCGCCGCGACCGACCACAGGTCGAGCGCGCTGCGGCCCGCGGGGAGCGCGGCATGGGCGCCGCCCAAGTCGAGGTGCTCGGGCCGCGTGTCGCGCGTGAGCGTGCCCTTCTCCTCGAGCGTGTGATAGAGCGTCAGCGTGGCCGGGGCGGACGCCGGAGCGCCGAGGCCCATGCGGTCGAGGCGCACGAGCAGGGACTCGGCCGCGGCCGCAGCACCTTCGCAGGCGAGGTCGGCCGGGGCCCGCACCGCGAGCCCGCGCCCGCGCCGGGTGCGGAGCGCCTCCACGAAGCGCTCGCGCTCGCGCTCGAGATCACGGTCGAGCGCGGTGTCGTAGCGCCAGGGGCGCGAGGGCGACTGCGCGAAGCGCCCGCGGCGCGCGAGCACCCCGTCCCGGTAGATGCGCCAGTCGTCGAGGCCGAAGCCGAGCCCGCCGCCGCGGTCTGACAGGGCCGCGGGCGAGTTGCCGGCCACGAGCAGGAGGAAGCGCCGGGGCTCGAGCGGGCTCGGGTACACGAGATGGATCGCGTCCCCCGGGCGCTCGTAGTCGCGCCCGAACCAGCGGAAGCCGCGCGGCGTGAACTCCAGCGGCAGCCCGGGCGCGAGCCGCCGCGTCCACTCGTTCTCGGCCGGGCCCCCGAGCAGCACCAGCATGCGGTCGCCGAGCTCCTGCGGCGTGGCGTCGCGGTCGGCGCGCGCGGCGGCGCTGTCGCCCCCGGCGAAGCGGCCGGCGAGCGCGAGCGCGCGGGCGCGCAGCAGGGTGACGGCCGCCTGGTCGCGGGTGCCGTAGACGATCAGCGCGCGGGATTCCGCGGGGAGCGCGGCCTCCATCTGCTCGCGGGTGAAGCGCGGCGGCGAGAGCGCGGACGGCCAGGGGGCCGCGAGCAGGAGGAATGGAAGCAGCGCGCGCGGTGCGCGCATCACTTCGGAATGACGCTCGCGACCCGGAAGCGGAAGTTGTAGACCCGCGGCTGGTCCTCGATCAGGAACACGAGGCTCACCCCGAACTCGCGGTCCTCGAACTGCGGCGCGCTCGAGTCCTCCGGCAGCAGCGGGCGGTGGAGCTGCGCGTCGCTGCTGCCCGGGTCCACCAGGTAGTCGACCGGGAAGAAGTAGTCGGTGTAGCGCTGGAGCCCCGCGATCTGGGTCGGGCTCTGCGACCGGAAGCGGTCGCCCCAGCGCGTGGTGGCGTGGGCGATCTTGCCGCTGCTCCCGAGCGGATCGCCGAACGACGAGCGCTCCCAGTCGATCCACACCGGACGGCCCTGGCGGTTCTCGACCTGGAAGAAGAGCGCCGCGGGCGTGGGACGGAAGTAGAACGAGAGATCCCGGTCCAGGAAGGTGAAGCGGTCGGAGGCGGGATCGATCTGGCGGAAGCGGAAGCGGTAGAGCGCGCCCGGCGATCCCGGGCGGGGCGAGACCGAATCGGCCGCGCCGCTCACGACCGCGGACGGAACGTCGAGGCCGCTGCGGGCCGGCGGCGCGTGGGACGGGCCCGGCTGGCCAGGCGGCGGCACGCTGGCCGAGCAGCCGGCGAGGAACGCGGCGACCGCCAGGATCGAGGCGGCCTGCATGGCGGAGGGCCAACGCACGAGCGCGAGAGTAGGCGCCGCTCTCGCGGCGCGTCAAGCGCGAAGCGCGCGCTCGCCGCCTCGGCCGGCCCGCCCCAGCGCTGCGCGCAGCGCGGGCTCGAGCGCGGGGAAGCGGAAGGCGTAGCCGGTCGCGAGCAGGCGGCGCGGCTGGACGCGCTGGCTCGCGAGCAGCAGCTCGTCCGCCATCTCGCGCCCGAGGGCGAGCCGGAGCGCGAATGCGGGCGTGGGGACCAGCGCCGGGCGCCGCATCACGCGCGCGAGCGTGCGCGCGAACTCGAGCTGGGTCACGGCTCCGGGCGCCACGGCGTTGACGGCCCCGCGGAGCGCCTCGCTGGCGATCGCGTGCTCGATCGCCCCCGTCAGATCGTCGAGTGCGATCCAGCTCCACCACTGGCGCCCGCTGCCCAGGCGCCCGCCGAGCCCGAGCGCGGTCAGCGCCCGGAGCGGCGCCAGCGCCCCGCCGCGCGCGGCGAGCACCAGGCCGTTGCGCATGCGCACCACGCGGATCCCGCGCAGCTCGGCGGCCTCGGTCGCCCCCTCCCACTCCACGGCCACGCGGGCGAGGAATCCCTCGCCCGGCCCGCTCTGCTCGTCCAGGACCTGGTCGCCGCGGTCGCCGTAGTAGCCGACGCCCGAGGCCGAGACCATCACGCGCGGCGGGCGGGCGACCGACGCGAGCGCTTCGCACAGCAGCCGGGTGCCGCCCACGCGGCTGTCGCGGACGCGGCGCTTGTGGGCGGCGCTCCAGCGGCGGGCGCCGATGCTCTCGCCCGCCAGGTGCACGACGGCGTCGAGCCCTTCGAGCGCGCCGCGGTCGAGAATGCCGGCCTCGGGGTCCCAGCGGAGGTCGAGCGGCCCGCGGGGCGGGCGGCGCGTCAGGCGCACCACCGGGTGCGATCGCTCCAGCGCAGAGACGAGCGCCGAGCCCACCAAGCCCGTCGCCCCCGAGACCAGGATCCTCACCGGCGCCCGCTCCCGCCGCGCGTGGTGCGCGCCGGCGCTATCCGGCCTTGCGCTCCATCGTGGTCATGAACGCCTTGAGGAAGTCGATGGGCACCGGGAAGATGGTGGTGGAGTTGTTCTCGGTCGCGATCTCGGCCAGCGTCTGCAGGTAGCGGAGCTGCAGGGCCGCGGGCTCGGTCGAGATCACGTGCGCCGCCTCTGCCAGCCGCGCCGCGGCCTGGTACTCGCCCTCGGCGTTGATCACCTTGGCGCGGCGCTCGCGCTCGGCCTCGGCCTGGCGCGCGATCGCCCGCTGCATGTCCTGCGGCAGGTCCACGTTCTTGACCTCGACGGTGGTGACCTTGATGCCCCACGGCTCGGTCTGGCGGTCGATCACCTGCTGCAGCGCCTGGTTGAGCTTCTCGCGCTCGCTCAAGAGCTCGTCCAGCTCCTGCTGTCCGAGGATCGAGCGCAGCGTGGTCTGCGCGATCTGCGAGGTGGCGTAGAGGTAGTTCTCGACCTGCACCACCGCCTGCGCCGCGTCCATGACCCGGAAGTAGATCACGGCGTTCACCTTCACCGAGACGTTGTCCTTGGTGATGATGTCCTGGGGCGGGACGTCCATGGTCACGGTGCGCAGCCCGACCTTGATGGCGCGATCGATGACCGGCCGCAGCAGCACGAGGCCGGGCCCGCGCTCGCCCTTGAGCCGCCCGAGGCGGAACACCACCAGGCGCTCGTACTCGCGCACGATGCGGATGGCGTTGGCGAGGATGATGATGAACAGGAACCCCAAGAACCCGACCAGGGCCGAAATCGGACCGATCATCTGCGTGCCTCCTTGGCCAAACGGCGCACCTTGAGGGTGAGCCCGTCGACTCCCATGACCTCCACTTCGCTTCCCACCTCGACGACACCCTCCTCGGCGCTCGCCTGCCACAGCTCGCCGCCGACCCGCACCATACCCGCGGGCGCCAGCCGCTCCACCGTGAGCGCGCGCTTGCCGCGCAGCCCCGCGGGACCGGTGCGCACCGGGATGCGCTGCGCCCTGAGCCCCGCCCCCACCACCAGCAGGAAGAACGCGGCGGTCCCGAGCGTGGCCCCGATGATCACGGTCCAGGGCAGCCGCGGCCCCTCCGACTGGAACAGCATGATCGAGCCCAGCAGCATCGAGATCACCCCGCCGGCGGCCAGCATGCCGTGGCTCGCCACCTTGATCTCGGCGAGGAAGAACACGATGGCAAGCAGGATGAGCGCCACGCCCGCGTAGTTCACCGGCAGCGTCGAGAGCGCGAAGAACGCCAGGATCAGGCAGATGCCCCCCACCACGCCCGGCAGGATCGCGCCCGGGTTCTGGAGCTCGAACAGGATGCCGTAGAAGCCGAGCATGAGCAGGATGTAGGCGACGCTCGGCTCGGCGAGGATCGCGAGCAGGCGCTGGCGGAATCCCGGCTCGATCCGGTCGTGGGGGAGCCCGCGCACGTGGAGCACGTTGCGCTCGCTCCCGCGCTTCCAGGTGTGGCCATCGGCTTTGGCCAGCAGCTCGGGCAGCGTAGCCGCCACGAAGTCCACCACGCCGAGATCCACCGCCTCGGTCTCGCTCGCCGCCACCGCGGCGCGCACCGCGCGCTCCGCCCACGCCACGCTGCGCCCGCGCTGGGCCGCGACCGTGCGCGCGAACGCCGCGGCGTCGTTGGTCGCCTTACGCGCCAGGGTGGAGTCCATCGGCCCCTGCAGGTTGATCGGGGTGGCGGCGCCGATGTTGGTGCCGGGCGACATGGCCGCGACGTCGCCCGCCATGGTCACGAACACCCCGGCCGACGCCGCCCGCGCGCCCCCCGGCGTCACCCAGGTCAGGATCGGGACCTTCGAGGCCAGCATGCGCTTCACCATGTCGCGCATGCTGCTCTCGAGCCCGCCCGGGGTGTCGATCTCGACCACGAGCGCGCGGTAGCCCTCGCGCTCGGCGCGGTCGATCCCCGCGACCAGAGCCTGCGCGGTGACCGGGGAGACCGGGCCTTCGAGCCGCATGACGAGCACGCGCCCCTCCCCGTGCGGCGCCGCGCGGCGCGCGGCCGAAGCCCCGCCCGCCGCGGCCAGCGCCAGCGCGAGCAGCGCGAGGCCCGCGCCGTGCGCGAGCCGCGCCCGCGCGAGCCCGAGCCCGACGCCGCGCCCGAGCCGCGCGCCGCGCGCGATCCGCCCCGCCGCGCTCATCGCGCCGCCCCCCGAGCCCGCTCGCGCCCGCGCGTGCGGGCGGCGGCGAAGGATGCGCGCCACGCCTCCAGGTACTTGAGCCCGCTCCCGGTGTTGTAGATCACCACCCGCTCCGACCCCCGGACCCCGCCCTCGGCGCGCAGCTTCCGCAGCGCCGCGAGCGTGGCCCCGCCCTCGGGGCAGGCGAAGCAGCCCGCCTCGCGCGTCAGGTCCGCCATCGAAAGCAGCATGTCCTCCTCGCTCACCGCCACCGCCGTGCCCCCGCTCTCGCGGATCGAGCGCAGGATCAAACGGTCCGCGAACGGCGCGGGAACGCGCAGCCCGCTCGCCAGGGTCGCGGCGTCCGCCCACGGCGTTGCGCGCTCGTCGCCGCGCTCGAACGCGCGCACCACCGGCGCACAGCCGCTGGATTGTACCGCGATGAGCCGCGGCAGGGGATCGTGCACCCAGCCCAGCGCCTTCATCTCGGCGAATGCGCGCGCCATGCCGACCAGGCCGGTCCCGCCACCCGTAGGATAGAAGATCGCTTCCGGCAGGCGCCACCCGAGCTGCTCCGCGATCTCGTAGCCCAGGGTCTTCTTGCCCTCGAGGCGGAACGGCTCCTTGAAGGTCGCGACGTTCCACCACCGCGGCGCCGGCGCCCACGAGACCAGCGTCTTGCCCGCCTCGGAGATGGTCCCGGGCACGAGCTTCACCTCCGCGCCCAGTGCACGCTGCTCGATCACGAACGCCCGCGGCGTGTCGCGCGGCACGGTGATGCGGCAGCGCATCCCGGCGGCCGCGGCGTAGGCCGCGGCGGCGCTGCCGGCGTTGCCCGCCGAGGGCAGCGCGATGGCCTCGATCCCCCACGCCCGCGCGCCGCTCACGGCCAGCGCCAAGCCGCGGGCCTTGAAGGAGTGCGTGGGGTTCGGAGACTCCTCCTTGAGCCACAGCTCCGCAACCCCGACCTCGCGCGCGAGGCGCGGGAGGGGAAGCAGCGGCGTCCCGCCCTCGCCGAGCCTCACGCCCTCGAAGCCGGGCGCGAACGGCAGCACCGCGCGGTAGCGCCACAGGCCGGTGCCGTCGCGGCCCAGGTCCTGGCGCGCGAGGTCGCGGCCGATGCGCGCGAGGTCGTAGCGCGCCACCAGCGGCTGCCCGCAGGCCGGGCACACGCCGCGCGGAAAAGCGAGGTCGCACGAGGCGCCGCACGCCGGGCACTCGAGCGCCAGGAGATTCGGATTGAACGGCGAGCGCTCGCTCACAGCCGCGCCGCCTCGCGCTCCAGCTCGGACCTGAGCTTGCGGTACGACTCCCAGCGGCGCGCCGACACCTGCCCCTCCTCCACGGCCGCGCGCACCGCGCAGCCCGGCTCCGACTGGTGCCGGCAGTCGTTGAACCGGCACCCGCCGAGGAAGGGGCGGAACTCCGGGTAAGCCTGGTCCAGGTCGCGCGGCCCGATCCCCCACAGCCCGAAGGCGCGGATGCCGGGGGTGTCGATCAGCTCGAGGTCGGGCTCGGGCGCGAGCAGCCAGGCGGCGGACGTGGTGTGCCGTCCCTTGCCGGTCACGGGGTTCACGCGGCCCTCGGCGAGCTCGATGCCGGGCGCGAGCGCGTTCAGGAGCGTGCTCTTGCCCACGCCCGAGTGCCCGGCGAACAGGCTGCGCCGCCCGCGGCACCCGTCACGCAGCGCCTCCACGCCCTGGCCGGTGCGGGCGCTGAGCGCGTGCGCCGCGTAGCCGGCGCGCTCGTAGTCCACGAGCAGGCCCTGCGACTCGCGCTCCGGCACGAGGTCGCACTTGTTGAGCGCCAGGCGCGCCGGGATGCCCGCGTGCTCGGCCTGGCACAGCATGCGGTCCACCAGGCCCGCGCGGAACGGCGGGTCCGTGACCGACGCCACCACCACCACCTGATCCAGGTTCGCCGCCACCACCTGCTCCTCGACGCGCTCGCCGGCGCCGCGCCGGCTGAAGGCGTTTCGCCGCGGCTCCACGCCGCTCACCACCGCCCGCCCGTGGTCCTCGACCCAGTGCGCCACGTCCCCCACCACCAGGGCGTTCCCCAGCGCCTTGCGCGGGCCCATGAGCCGGCCGCGCACCGTGGCCTCGACCATGACGCCGCCCGCGGCCGCAAGCAGCGCGGAGCCGAAGTCCACCCGCGCGACCACGGCGCGGCGTCCGGCCGTCGCCACGCCCTCCGGCTCCCGGCGCGTCAGCTCCGGCCCCCGGGTCGGCCCTGCGGCAGCGTGAGCGTGAACGTCGCCCCCTCCCCCGGCGGGCTCTCGGCCACGATGCGCCCGCCGTGGTTCGTGATGATGCGGTACGAGGTCGAGAGCCCGAAGCCGTGCCCGCTGCGCTTGGTGGTGAATCTCGGCTCGAAGATCCGGCCCAGGTCGCCGGCCGGGATGCCGGGCCCGGTGTCGGCGACCGAGAGACTCACCTGCCGGGCGCTCTCGTCCCAGGCGCTGGTCACCCGGATCACCCTGCGCCCGTTCGCGCGCTCGTGGAGCGCGTCGGCCGCGTTCAGGAACAGGTTGATCATCACCTGCTGGAGCTGGCCGGGATCGCCCATCAGCTCGGGGACGGGCTCCGCCAGGCTCATCTCCCACTCCACGCCCTCGAAGCGGCTCTGGGTGCGCACCAACTCGACCGTGCGCTCGACCAGGCGGTTCAGGTCCACGCTCTCGATCGAGAGCTCGGCGCGCGTGAAGTCCACCAGGCCGCGCGCCAGCGCCTCCATGTGCCCGGCCTGCTCGAGCACGATCTCGGCGTGGTGCGGGACGTGGTCGAAGAAGCTGCGCTCGGCGTCGCGCACCAGCATCTGGGCGCGCGCGCTGATCGTGGCCAGCAGGTTGCGCACCTCGTGCGCGATCTCGGCCGCCATCTCGCCCTTGGCCGCCATGCGCTCGCTGTGGATGAGCTGCTGCTGGGCGCGGCGGATCTCGGCCTGGCGGCGGGTGGACTCGCGAATCATGCGGAGCGGGGCGTAGAAGAGCACGAGCCCCACGTAGTCCACGGCCAGGAACGAGATCACCATCAGCGGGCTCATGAGGAAGGCGGCCGCGTCGTCGAGCAGGCGCTCGGCGTAGAAGTAGTCCTGGCGCAGCGTCGTGAGCCAGCGGCGGTCGGTGGACCAGGCGACCGCCACCGCCACCAGCGCCCGGTTGACCAGCAGGTAGCCCGCGAACAGGGTGACCAGCGGGAGCGCGAGCGCGAGCGCCGCGCGCGCCGGGTGGGCGGGCGCGCCGAGCGACTCGAGCCCGCCGGCCGGGCCGCCGAGCGAAGCGAACAGGGCGCAGGCCACCCACAGCGTGATCGTGATCTGCGCCGCGTTGAAGCCGGCCCGCACCCAGGGCTTGCGCTGCACCAGCAGCTCCGCGATCAGGCTGCTCGTGGCCGTGATCCACATCGCCGGCCCCGGGCCCCACAGGATCGCGGTCGCGAGGTTCGCGGTCGAGGCCATCGAGAGCGTGCCCGCGCCCGAGAGCGTGTTGACCCACAGGCTCTCGCACAGGAGGCACACCAGCACCCACGCCAGGTAGTGGGGCCAGCGGACCGCGAGATCGCGCGGCACCGAGAGGGCGAGCAGCACGGCCGCGGCCACCATCACGAGCGCCACGTAGATTCGCAGCCGCGGGCTCATCCCGCTCTCCCCGCCGCCGGGACCACGCCCAGGCCGGGCCGGTCCGAGAGCGTGATCACGCCGCGCTCGCGCGGCGCGCCGTCGAACGGGTCGTGCCCGAGCAGCCAGTGGCCGTCGAGATCCAGGTAGTCGGCGAGCGGCGCGAGCTGGGCCGCCGCGCTCAGCGCCAGGCTCGACTCCACCATCGACCCCAGCATCACCTTGAGCCCGAGGGAGCGCGCCGCGTGGATCATGCGCCGCATCTCGGCGATCCCCCCGGTCTTCATGAGCTTGAGGTTCACGCCGTCCACGCGCCCGGCGAGGTTGCCGAGGTCGCGCACGCGGTGGCAGCTCTCGTCCGCGAACACCGGGATGCCGCTGCGCGCGCGCACCCAGGCGAGCCCGTCCAGGTCCTCGCGCGCCACCGGCTGCTCGACCAGCTCGATCCCGAGCGGCTCGATCTCGCGCAGCACGCGCACCGCGTCCGCCGGGCGCCAGGCGGTGTTGGCGTCCACCTGGAGCATGCCGCGGTAGCGCGCGCGGATGCGCTTCAGGTTCTCCACGTCGCCGGGAGCGCCGAGCTTGACCTTGATGCGCGGGAAGTCGATCACGGTCTCGAGCTTCCGCTCCATCTCCTCGGGCGAGGCGAGCCCCAGGGTCACGCACGAGAGCGGCGTGGTCGCGGGGTCGAGCCCGAAGAGCTTCCACAGCGGCAGCCCGAGGCGCTTGCCGATCCAGTCGTGGAGCGCCATCTCGAGCGCGGCGTGGGCCGCGCCGTGCCCGCGCAGCACGCCGTCGAGCCGGCGCTCGATGGCCTCGAGCGCCCACGGGTCGTCCCCGAGGTGCGGCGCCCAGGTGTCGAGCGCCGCCTCCACCAGGCGCTGGTTCTCGCCGTAGTAATGGGAGGGCGAGGCCTCGCCCAGCCCCTCCACACCCTCGTGCTCGATCCGCACCAGGGTGTTCTCGTGAGCGCTGGAGGCGCCGACCGAGATGCGGAACTCGAACGCCGTCGTGAGCGGCAGCTTCTCATGCCGGAGGCGCAAGGGCCCTCCCTCGCAGCGCGAGCACCGCCCGGGCGAGCGGGCCGGCGCCGAAGCGCACCGGATCGGTGGCGGGAACCCCGAGCTCGCGCGCGGCCGAGTCGCACGCCGCGCGCGCCGCGCGCTCGTCCAGGCCGAGCGTGTTGAGCGCCACGCCCACCACCTCCGCCTTCCGCACCCACGCCGCGGCGCTCTCGTAGGCGCGCTTGAGCTCGCGGAGCGGCGGGATCGGGATCTCGCGCCCCGCGCCCTCCGCCGTGCGGATCGCGTCGCGGCCCGCCGCGTGGCACAGCACCAGCGCCCGCGGGCAGGAGCCGGCGAGCAGCGAGAGCGTGACGCCCGAGTAGCCGGGATGGTGCAGCGAGCCCTGGCCCTCGACCACCACCACCTCCGCCTCGCGGGCCGCCTCCAGCACCTCGGTCTCGACCGCGCCGGCGGCGAAGTCCGACACCACCGCGTCCACCGCCACGCCGCGGTCGGCGATCAGGATGCCGGTCTGCCCGGTGGCGACGAAGGCGGCGCGGGCGCCGTTCTCCCCGAGCGCGCGGGTGAGCTCGAGGGCCGCGGTCATCTTGCCCACGTTGCAGTCGCTGCCCACGGTCAGCACCACCAGCGCGTCCACGTGGGCGGCGCGGGCCGCCGCCACGGTGCGCCGCGCCGGCGGGCGGCGCAGGTCGAGGAGGCGCGCGCCGCTCTCGGCGGCGGCCGCGGCCAGCTCGGGATCGTCGGCGAGGAAGACGTGCAGGCCGGAGAGCACGTCCCAGCCGCGCGCGATCGCGTCCCGCACCGCCGCGCGCCACGCTTCGGGCAGGCCGCCGCCCTGGGGCGCGATCCCGATCGCCAGGCCGTCCGCGCCGCGGGCCGCGGCCGCCGCGACGTCTTCCACCACCGGGATCGTCCCCCCCACGTCCACGCACTCGCCCGCCGTGCTTCCCGCCCGGGTCGAGTCGATCACCGCCGCCACCTGCTCGGGCCGGTAGCGCAGGACGCCGACCGCGGTCTTGGCGTCGTACGGCGTGAACCGGGCTTCGGCGAGCAGCGCCAGGCGCCGCTTCTTTCCCAGCATGTCGCTACCGCAGAGAATCGTAGACCTTGACGTAGCGGCTCACCATGTCGTCCACGTTGAAGCGCTCGCGCGCCACCTTCCGGGCGCGGCGCCCCATGCCGCGGCGCAGCGTCTCGTTCGTGAGCAGGCGGAGCACCGAGGCCACGAATCCATCGGTGTGTCCCGAGTCGTGAAGATAGCCGGTCACGCCGTGCTCGATCACCTCGGGCAGGCCCCCGGCGTTGGAGGCCACCACCGGCACCTCGGCGCTCATGGCCTCGAGCGCGGCCAGCCCGAAGCTCTCGGAGGAGCTCGGCAACAGGAAAACATCGGCCAGCGGGAGCAGCTCCTCCATACAATCCTGGTTGCCGAGGAAGAGCACCTCGCGCTCCGCGCCCAGCTCGCGCACCCGGTGCTCGGCGGCGGCCTTCTCCGGGCCGTCCCCCACCATCACCAGCTTGAGCGGAATCCGCTTCCTGACCTCGGCGAACACTTGAATCACGGTCGGTATGTTCTTGACCGGACGGAAGTTGGAGGCGTGCATCAGGACCCGCGACTGAGGCGGGGCGAGCCTCAGGCTGGTTTTCCGGCGCGGCGCGAACACCTCGGGGTCCACGAAGTTGTAGACCACCTCGATCGGGCGGGTGATCGCGAAGGTCTCCTCGGTGCGGTCCTTGAGGAAGCGGCTCACGGCGGTCACGCGGTCGCTCGACTGGATGCTGAACTGGGTGATCCGGAAGTACGAAGGCTCCACCCCCACCACCGTGATGTCGGTGCCGTGCAGCGTGGTCACGACGCCGAGCTGGCGCGGCAGCAGGAGCTGGCGGGCGAGGTACGCGCTGGCCGCGAACGGCATGGCGTAGTGCACGTGGAGCACGTCGAGGTCGTAGTTCTCCACCACCTCCACCATCTTGGTGGAGAGTGCCAGGTTGTAGGGCGTCTGCTCGAACACCGGGTAGGCCGCGGGCACCACCTCGTGGAAGTAGATGTTCGACTCGAAGGTCCGCAGCCGGAACGGCAGCCGGCTGGCGATGAAGTGCACCTCGAAGCCGCGGCGCGCGAGTGCCAGGCCGAGCTCGGTCGCGACCACGCCGCTCCCGCCGAAGTGCGAGTAGCAGGTGATCCCGATGCGGCGCTTCGGGCCGGGCTTCGCGGCCTCGGGTGTCGCGCGCGGAGTGCTCCGCGCACGCGGCCGCCGGCGCCCCTCGCCCGCCCGCTGCCTGCGCGCCGCGGTCACCACGCCGCCCCCGCCGCAGCGCCGAGCAGGACGCGGGCGTCCTCGATCGCGACCGGCCCGCGCAGCCGGTAGCCCTCGCCGAAGCGCGCCCCGATCAGCGCCCCGAAGCTCCGGGCGCGGGCCTCGACCTCGGCGAGGAATTCGGGATGCGTGAGGTAGGTCGCGGGCGCGCCGCCGCCGGGGCCGAGCTGGCTCGCGTGCGCCGCGACCGCCTGGGCGCGCCGCTCCCACGCCGCGCTCACGTCGACCACGAGATGCGGCGGCCGCGCGCTGCGGTAGAGCGCGAACAGCACGCGCGCCGGGCGATGGCGCTCGCCCGGGGCGTCGTAGCGCGCGAGGCCCGAGACGTAGCAGGCGCGCGCGATCAGGTGCGAGGCCTCGACGTGGTCCGGATGAGGGTCGTCGTGGTACGGAGCGATCACGAGGCGCGGGCGGTGCGCCCGCAGCGCGCCCACCACCGCGCGGAGCTGGCGTGGGTCGGAGCGGTCGATGCCGAGATCGGGCAGCCCGAGGTTCACGCGCTCCGCCACGCCGAGATGCCGGGCCGCCGCGGCCGCCTCCGCGGCGCGCGTCTCGGGCGTGCCGCGGCTCGCGGCCTCGCCGCGGGTGAGGTCCGCGATCCCCACCGCGTGGCCGTGGGAGGCGAGCAGCGCCGCGAGCCCGCCGCTCGAAAGCTCCACGTCGTCGGGATGGGCTCCGAAGAACAGGGCGTCGAGCGCCATCACAGCTCCGCGACCACGTGCTCGTGCGCGCCGCCCGCCAGGCGCTCGGCGTGCTCGGCGCCCAGGTCGGCGAGCTCGAGCGCGACGGCCGCCCCGCGGTACGCCACCGGCTCGAGCGAGGCGAGCCTGCGCTCCTGCAGCCGGTCACCCGGCATCAGGTAGTAGCGCACGCGCAGCCACTCCGGGTTCCGGCGCTCGAGCTGGTGCCGCACCTTGCCGGCCAGGCCCTCGTGGAGCCGTGCGAACTGGAAGTCCACCTTGGCGCGCGCCGACTCCACCATCTGCGGCAGGCTCGCGTCCACCCGGCGGCTCGCGGCGGCGAAGCGCTCGAGGCCGGCCAGGGCCTCGCTCCGCGCCTGCTCGAGCGCGGCGCGCGCGTCCTCGGGCACCTGCTTCTCGGCGTGCGCCTTGAGCACCTGGTCCGCGGCGGTCACGAGCTCCCAGGGATCGGCGCCGGTCGCCTCGAGCATCTCGACCGCCGGCGGCGGCAGCCACGTGGCGGAGAGCCGCGGCACCGGGCACGCGGCCCGCACCTCGAGTCCGGCGTAGATCTCGGCCAGCTGGGCCAGATAGGCGAGCTCGCCCGGCCCGCAGGCCATGGCCACCGTGGGCAGCACGCCGTCCTGCACCACCGGTCGCAGCGCCACGCTCGGGGACAGGGTGCCCGCGCCGCGCGCCTCGGCGGGCGTCACCTTGCGGCGCCGGCCGTCCTCGATCGCGAACACGAACGACTCAAGCGCCGCATCCGCGAGCGGGCGCCGGCCGAGCCCGCGCTCGAGCGTCTCGCCAGCCGCGCGCGCGGCCGCCGAAAGCGCCTCGGCGCGCACCAGGTAGCGCTCGATGACGCCGCGGGCCGCGGCGCGGAACGCAGGCAGGCGCGGATCCACCACCACCAGCCCCGCCTCGCCGAAGAGCGCGAGCGCAAGCGCCACCTGCGCCTCGCCGAGATCGCGCGCCGCGGCGCGCGAGCGCGCCAGCACGGCGAGCGCCTCGGAGGCGGCGGGGAGCGCCTCCCAGCGGCGCGCCGCCTCCTCCTCGAGTGCCGCGAGCGGGGCGACGTCGATGCTGCCCACCAGCCCGCCATCCACGTGCGCGGCGGCGGGAAGCGACAGCTCCTGCTGGGTGAGCGCGGCGTCGGCGACCCAGGCCGATCGGATCTCGTCGAAGTCCGAGTCCTCCCCGTGCATCCAGAACACCGGCACGCACGGGTGGCCGGTGCGCGCCGCGAAGGCGCGCGCGATGCCGACGGTGCTCGCGATCTTGTGGATCGAGTAGAGCGGCCCGCCGAGCGGCGCAGGCTGCTGGCCCGCGATCGCGCACACCGCTTCGCCGCGCGCGAGGCGGTCGAGCGCCGCGAGCGAGGCGGCGGAAGCGCCGAGCCGCCGATGGTGCTCGCCCAGCTCTCGCGCCAGGGTGGAAGGCAGCGGCGCCCGCTTGGCCTCGGCCAGCCGCGTGAGCGCGCCGGTGTCGCTCCAGGCGGTCGCGAAGCGCTCGCGCGACAGCGGCCCGCGATGCACGAGGTCGTGGGTGAGCGGATCGAACAGCCGCGCGAAACGGGGCTCGGGACGCGGCTCGACCCGCGCTCGCACCGCGAGCGTGCGGGTCACCACGCCGGGCGCGCGGGTGGGCGCGGCGCGCGGAGGCCGGCGCGCGGGAGGGCTGCGCCGCGACAGGAGGAACGCATGGCAGCCGGGGATGGTAGGCGCGGCTGCGAGAAGGGTCAAACCCGAGATCGTCGCGCGGCGTCAGCCTGGAGCGCGACCCGGACGCGTCCACTCGCTCCGGAGCGAGTTGGCGTGTCGCGACCGACGAACGCGCTTCGGCATGTCTGCATTCGTCAGCCATGGCTGCCTGCACTCGCTCCGGAGCGAGTGCGCGCTCACGGACCGCTTCCCATGACGGACGGCCACACGCGGGCGACCAGCGAGTCGAACGGGGCGCCGGCGCGGATCATTCGCAGCAGCGTCGCATAATCGGTCGAGCCCGGCTCGGAGCCAGCGGCGCGCGACGCCGCGTCGAGAGCCGCCGCGGGCTGATCGAGCCCCGCCAGGATCACGGCCTTGAACGCCCAGTAGCGCGCGGCGGCCGGTTGCGAGGCGAGAGCGGAGTCCACCAGCCCCTGCGCTTCGGGCAGGCGGCGGGCGCGGACCAGGGCGTCCAGCAGGCCGAGCCGCGCGTTCTCCATGTCGGGCCGCAACCGCAGTGCGGTGCGGAATGGAGCCACCGCGTCGTCGTTGCGCCCGAGCTGCGAGTAGAGCCCGCCGAGAAACAGATGGGCCCGCACGTTGTCGGGGTTCGCGGCGATGGAGCGCCGGAGCCACGCCTCGGCTCCGGCGTAATCGCCGTTCAGCGCGAGCCAGTAGCCCAGGGTGGACTCGGTGCGGCCGCCGCCGAGGTCGAGGCTCTCGAATCGCTTCAGCGCCCGTTCGCGCGATGCGTTCACCGCGATCCACGGCGCGGTGTGATGGAGAGAGACGAGCGACAGCACGGCGAGCAGGCGGACGAGCCGCCCCGGCGAGACCAGGGCGACGAGGATCGCGAGCCCGCCCGCCGCGAGCACCACTCCCCCGGGTGCCAAGAGGTCCCAGTTCCGCGCGTAGCCGAGGTTGGAATCGCCGGCCACCCACTGCGACGCCAGCCAGCCCGCCGCGGCCGCGCCGAGGAAGGCCGCGCGGCGGCCGAGCGGAGATCGAAGGATCGCCGCCACCGCGAGCATCGCGATGATGAAGAGCCCCGCCATGGGTCCGATCAGCATCTGCTCGTTGGTGACGTCGAGGAGATGCCCGCCGAGTCCCTTCTCCCACCCGCGGGCGGGATCGGTCATGAGACCACCGATCAGGTCGATCAAGGTCGCGGTCGGCCGATAGCCCGGGCCGAGCGTCCCGAGCCAGAGCTCGGCCGCGACAACCACCAGCGCGACGATCCCGACTTCACGGGCAACCCTTCCCGGGCTCTTGCCCGCCCAGCTCCAGGCGGCGAGCAAGGCGAACGAGGGCGCGACGGCGAGCGCCGACATGTGCAGCCCGAATGCGATGAGCAGCGCCAGGCCAGGAGCGGCGAGGGGCTGGCCGCCGCGCAGGTGCTGGAGAGCCAAGAGAAGATAGAGAGCGAGCGCCAGCGTCAGAAGGGAGTAGTTCTCGACGTATCCAAAGAAGAGCTGGACGTATCCCTGCGAGAGCAGCACCAGGGCGGCGAGGAGCCGCGGCCAGCGGGCGGGAGCCGCCGCACCCGCGCCCGCGTCGCGCGTGAGCTCGGCTGCCAGGGACCACACGACGACGGCGAACAGGCCGCCGCAGATGCAGCTCCCGAGCGCCAGGGCGTCCCAGGCGGCGATCCACGCCTGCGGCTCGCGGGCGAAGAGCGAATGCAGCGCTTCGTAGATTCGAAGCTGCAGGACCGCGGAAACCGGCTCGTAGGGATGGAACCCGGTGCCGCCGAGCACGCTGGCGGTGAGCGGCAGGCCGTCGCCGAGGAGCAGATGGCGGATCCTCGCGAGCCAGCACACGCCGGCGAACACGATGCCGATGGCGGCCCGCGCTCCCCAGCCGTCCCGCGGCTCTCCCGGTGACCCCAGGCGCGCGAGCCATGCGGGCGGAGCGCCACGAAGCGCGAGGCCGATCGCCGTGACCACGCCCGCCGCGGCCAGCCAGCCGATCGCGCCGGGCAGGAACGCATAGAAATGAGCGCCCCACAGCGTGCGCGGCGCTCGCGTGGCGACGGCATGCGTCGCGAGCGAGAGCAGCGCGAGGCCGACCACGGCTCCCGTGGCGAGACGATCCGCCGCCGCGGGATCGCGCGGGGGGCCGGAGGAGCTTCGGGCGCCGGACCGCATCCCAGGCTCGCGGAGCGGCGCTACCGGGCGGTCGCCGCGGCTGGACCGAAGGCCTTGCGCCAGGCGCGGGTCGCCGCCGCTCCGCCCGCCTCCGCGTGCCGCGCGCCCGCTCGCCACGCGCGCCGGATCTCGGCGCGCGAGCCGCCGAGCCGCGCGGCGCCGAGCAGATGGCTCACGAGCTGGCGCTCCCAGCCGCCCGCGGCGAGCACCGCGACGGCGACCAGTTCGCGCGCCACGCCCGAGAGGCCCGGGCGCGCGAGCACGCGCCCGTAGCCCTGCTCGATCATCCAGGTCGCGAGATCCGGATGGAGCCGCGCGACGTTGTGCCGGAGCTTGGCGTAGGCCGGACCGTAGATGCGCGCGCACAGGCGCTCGCCGCGCCGCATCAGCGCCGCGGGCCCGCCCTCGCGCGAGCGGCGCGCGCGCCCCGGCCACTCCTCGCCCAGGAGCCGCGCGCCCTCGAGCGCCGCGGGGTAGCCGGCATGGAGCATCAGCATGAGCGCGGTCTCCTCCGCCGCGACCCGCCCCGCCCCCGCGCGCCGCGCCGCGGCGAGCGCGCGTCGCGCCGGCCCCGTGCTCCCGCGCGACATCGCGGCCGCGAAGGCCGTGAGCGGGCCGATCCCGGAGGCCTCGCGCGGGCTCAATTCGCTTGACGCTCTCATGGGACGTCCGACACTATCGGCCGGCTTCGGCCCACACAAGCGATCGCACTCGCGGGAGGAAACGCCGTCGTGGACGAAATCCTCGATCGCGCGCTGAACGCCGCGCAGCTCGCGGGGGCGGCCTACGCCGACGTGCGCGTGATGGAGTCGCGCACCCAGTTCATCGAGGTCAAGAACCGGCGCGTCACCGCGCTCCAGGAGAGCAGCTCGGCCGGGCTGGGCGTGCGCGTGCTCAAGGACGGCGCGTGGGGCTTCGCCGCCGGACCCGAGCTCTCGACCGCCGAGGCCGAGCGCTGCGCCGCGCTCGCCACCCGCATTGCCCGCGCCTCCTCCCGGTTCCGCCAGGCGCCGATCGCGCTCGCGCCGCTCGCGCCCGCGATCGCGCGCTGGGAGACCCCGCACGAGCTGGATCCGTTCACCGTGCCGCTGGCCGACAAGATCGCGCACCTGGTCACGACCACCGGCCTCATGGAGCGCGCGGCGCCGATCAAGGTGGCGCAGGGCAACCTGCAGTTCTGGGAGGACCGCAAGCGCTTCGCCTCGACCGAGGGGGCGCGCATCGAGCAGCGCATCCTCCACTCCGGCGCCGGCATGGTGGCGTGGGCGGTGGGCGAGGACGATCTCCAGGTGCGCTCCTACCCCAACTCGTTCGGCGGGCAGTACGAGTCCGCGGGCTACGAGCTGGTGCGGCGTCTCGATCTCCCGGGGCACGCGGAGGAGACCGCGGCGATGGCGGTCGCGCTGCTCACGGCTCCCGTCTGCCCGGCCGGGGTGACCACGATCGTGCTCGACGGCTCGCAGATGAGCCTGCAGCTCCACGAGTCGTGCGGACACCCCACGGAGCTGGACCGCGCGCTCGGGCACGAGGCGAACTATGCGGGCACCTCGTTCCTCACGCCGGACCTGCTCGGGCGCCTGCGCTACGGCTCGGACGTGGTGAGCATCGTGGCGGACGCCACCACGCCGCGCGGCCTCGGCAGCTTCGGCTTCGATGACGAGGGCGTGCCGGGGCAGCGCGCCGACCTGGTGCGCAACGGGAGGTTCGACGGCTACCTCACCTCGCGCGAGACCGCGCCGCTCGTCGGGCTGGCTTCCAACGGGACCATGCGCGCCGAGTCGTGGGGGCACATCCCGCTGGTGCGCATGACCAACATCAACCTCGAGCCCGGACCCTGGACGCTCGAGGACCTGATCGCCGACACCGACGACGGGATCCACATGATCACCAACCGCTCGTGGTCGATCGACGACCGGCGCTACAACTTCCAGTTCGGCACCGAGGTGGGCTACGAGATCAAGAAGGGCAAGCGCGGCCGCCTGCTCAAGAACTGCACCTACACCGGCATCACGCCCGAGTTCTGGAACCGCTGTGACGCGGTGTGCGACGCCTCCGACTGGGAGATCTGGGGCACGCCCAATTGCGGCAAGGGGCAGCCGAGCCAGACCATGCGCACCGCGCAGGGCGCCTCCTCGGCGCGCTTCCGCGGCGTCCAGGTGGGCGTGGGAGCGCGCGCGTGAGCGACCGCGCGCTCCACCGCGCGCCGCTCGAGGCCGCGCGCGCCGCCGAGGGCCCGCCGCTCTCGGTCGAGGAGGCGCGCGGCGTGCTGCGCGAGAGCCTGGCGGTGGCGGGGGCCGACGGCGCGGAGGCGATCCTCGAAGCGCGCGAGCACAGCCTCACGCGATTCGCCAACAACGAGATCCACCAGAACGTGACCGCCCGCGACCACGCGCTCACCCTGCGCGTGATCGTGGGCCGGCGCGCGGGCGTGGCCACCACCCACCGGCTCGACTCGAGCGCGCTCGCCCGGCTCGCCGACGCCGCGCTCGCGATCGCGCGGCTCTCGCCCGAGGATCCCGATCTGGTCGAGCTCGCGCCGCCCGCCGATCCGCCGGAGATCCCGGCCTTCGTGGCCGAGACCGCGGGCTCGACGCCCGAATCGCGCGCCGAGGCGGTGGGGCAGGTCACGCGCGAGGCGGCGCGCCGCGAGCTCAACTCGGCGGGCGCCCTCTCCACCACCTCCGCGGCGCTCGCGATCGCGAACAGCCGCGGGCTGTTCGCGTACCACCCCGAAACCTACGCCAACTTCACCTGCACGGTGCGCTCCCCCAACTCGAGCGGCTGGGTGGACCGCCACCGCCGCGACGTGCGGGAGCTCGAGGTCGAATCCCTGGGCCGGACCGCGATCGAGAAGGCCGAGCGCTCGCGCGACCCGGAAGCCATCGAGCCGGGACGCTACACCGTGGTGCTCGAGCCCAACGCCGTGGCCGAGCTGGTCGCGTTCCTGGTCTCGCTCGGGCTCGGCGCCCAGGCGGAGCTGGAAGGGCGCTCGTTCATGGACGGCAAGAGGGGGCAGAGCGTCACCGGCGAGCGCGTCACGCTGGTGGACGACCCGCTCGATCCGCGCGCCTTCGGCAAGCCCTTCGACTACGAGGGCACGCCGCGCCGCCGCGTGGTGATGGTCGAGCGCGGGATCGCGCGCGCGGTGGTGCACGACCGCCGCACCGCGAAGAAGGCCGGGACCGAGAGCACCGGCCACGCCTGCCCGCCGCCCGCGACCGAGGGCCCTCTCCCCTACAGCCTGGTGCTGGAAGGGGGCGAGCGCACGCGGGACGAGCTGATCGCCTCCACCGAGCGCGGAATCCTGGTGACGCGCTTCTGGTACAACCGCGTGGTGGACCCGAAGAAGACGATCGTGACCGGGATGACCCGGGACGGCACCTTCCTGATCGAGCGCGGCCGGTTGGTGCGCGGGCTCCGCAACCTGCGGTTCAACGAGAACGTGCTCGAGGTGCTGCGGCGCGCCGACGGCTGGGGCCGCGATGCCGAGCCCACGGTCTTCGACTACACCGGCAACTGCGTCGTGGCGCCCTCCCTGCGGGTCCCGGAGTTCCTCTTCACCGGCGTCAGCCCCTTCTGACCGCGCGGTGATCGACACTCCGCTCAACCCCGAGCAGGCCCGCCAGGCCGCGGTCACCGCCACCTGGACCTTCCCCTCGATCCTCGGCAGCGCGTTCGTCGTCGCCTGGGGGGCCGAGGCCGCCCAGTTCTACGTCTCGCAGGGGCTGGCGCTCGCGCTGCTCGCGTGGATCCAGGTGCTGCCCGAGTTCGCGGTCGAGGCGGTGATCGCCTGGCACCGCAACATCCCGCTCATGACCGCCAACTTCACCGGCGCGCTCCGGCTCCTGACCGGGCTCGGCTGGCCCACGATCTGGGTGGTGTACGCGCTCTCGCGCCGAAGGCGGCGCGAGGCGGGAGCGTGGCCCGCGATCGAGCTCGACGAGGAGCACGCCGCCGAGGTCGTGGGCCTGGTGCCGCCGCTCCTCTACTTCACGTGGATCATCGCCAAGGGCGCGATCGACTGCGTGGACGCCGCGGTGCTGCTGCTCTTCTACGCCGGCTACCTGGTGGTGGTGAACCGCATCCCCCCCAAGGAGCACGAGGAGCTGAAGGACGTGGGGGCGATCCCGCGCGCCGTGATCGGCATGCGGCCGGCGCTGCGCTGGCTCTCGATCGCGGGACTGTTCCTCGCCGGGGGTGCCACGCTCTACCTGGTCGCGCACCCGTTCCTGGTCAGCATGATCGGGCTCGCCACGCTGCTCGGGGTCTCGCAGTTCGTGTTCGTGCAGTGGGTGGCGCCGTTCCTCTCCGAGTTCCCCGAGTTCACCACCACCTCCTACTGGGCGCGCAGCCGGGGCAAGGCGGGCATGGCGCTCATGAACATGGTGTCCTCGAACATCAACCAGTGGACCGTGCTCGCCGCCATGATCCCGATCGTCTACTCGCTTTCGCTCGGCCGGCCGTCCGTGGTGCCGCTCGCCGAGCACCGCGTCGAGCTGCTGCTCACCCTGCTCCAGGGGATGCTCGGGGTGGTGATCCTCTCCAACTTCAACTTCCACGCGTACGAGGCGCTGGGGCTCTTCCTGCTCTGGTTCGTGCAGTTCCTGGTGCCGGGGTGGCGGGAGGAGGTCACGGTGCTGTACGCGGTCTGGCTCGCCGCCGAGCTGCTCTCGACGCCGTGGCGGCCCGGGCGGCTGGCGGCGTTCCAGGCGTTTCCGCGCCTCTGGCACATGGGGGCGCGCCGGCGGGCGAAGCGCTCCTGATCGGGGGCGCGGCGGGCCGGGCCGCCGCGCGGACTCAGCGGCCGGTGAGGCGCGAGCGCAGCGCGCGGACCGTCTCCTCCACCGCGGACAGCTCCTCGACCTTGAGCGCGCGCATCGCCCCGTAGCCCAGCACCAGCGCCAGCGCGGCCGCCGCGCCCACCACCGCGAGCTCCGTCCTTAAGCCGCGATGCCACGCGCCCGCGAGCCCGGCCAGGGCGAGCGCACACGGTGCGACCGCGAGCAGCGAGGCCGCGAGAACCCGGCCGAGCGTGGCGAGCATGCGCCGGCCCTCGAGCGGCCCGACCCTGCGGCGCAGGTAGAAGGCGAGCTGCAGGAAGTTCGCGACCGCGGTGGCCGAGGTGCTGAGTGCCAACCCGAGGTGCGCGAGCGGGTGCATGAGGATCAGGTTGAGCGCGAGGTTGAGCGCCACCGAGACGAAGCTCGCCTGCACCGGCCGCCGCGTGTCGCCGAGCGCGTAGAAGGTGCGGGTGAGCACGCCCACGCCCGCGAAGGCCGGCAGGCCGATGCAGTACATGACCAGGGCGCCCGCGGTGCGCGAGGTGTCGCCGGCGTGGAAGCGGCCGTGCTCGTAGAGCAGCGCCACCACCGGCTGGCTCATCGCCGCGAGCCACGCTGCGGCCGGCACGGTGAGCAGCAGCACCAGGCGCAGCGTGGCGGAGAGCGTGGTCTTGAGCGCCCGCATGTCCGAGGCCACCGCGGCGTGCGAGAGGGCCGGCAGGCTCACGGTCGCGAGCGCCACACCGAACACGCCGATCGGGAGCTGCATCAGCCGGAACGCGTACCACAGCCACGACACGCTCCCCTGCGGGAGCATGCTGGCGATGAAGGTGCTCACCATCAGGTTGAGCTGGGTGGCGGCGAGACCCACGGTGGCGGGCAGCATGAGCTGGGCGACCCGGGCCACGCCGGGGTGGAAGCGCGGCCACTCGAGCTTGAGCCGGAAGCCCAGGCGGTAGAGCGAGGGCAGCTGCACCAGGAACTGGAGCGCGCCCCCGATCACGACCCCGATCGCCATGGCCAGGATCGCGGGCTGGCCGGCGGCCTGGCACACCGGGATCAGCGCGACGCCGAACACGATCATGCCGAGGTTGAGGAGCGTGGGCGCGAGCGCCGGCACGCCGAAGCGGCCGCGCGCGTTCAGCATGCCCATCGCCGCGGCGGCCAGCGCCACCGCGGGCAGGAACGGCAGCATGACCCGCGTGAGCATTACGGTGAGCTCGAGCTTGCCGGGCGTTCTGCCAAAGCCGGGGGCGAACAGGCGCACCAGGAGCGGCGCTCCGACGTAGCCCAGCGCGCAGATCAGGAGCAGCACGACGAGCAGGGTGCCCATCAGCCGGCGCCCCAGCTCCCAGGCCTCGTCGGCGCCGCGCCGCTCGTGGACCTCGGTGAAGGTCGGGACGAACGCCGACGACATCGCGCCCTCGGCGAACAGGTCGCGCAGCAGGTTGGGGATGCGGAAGGCGACGTTGAAGGCGTCGGTCGCGAGCCCGGCGCCGAACAGGGTCGCCATCACCTGCTCGCGCGCGAGCCCCAGCACGCGGGACAGCAGGGTGGCGCCCCCCACCTTGCCCGCGGTGCGCGCAACCCGCGCCTCCTCGCTCACCCGCGGCGCCTCGCTCACGCGCGCCTCCCGGCGGGCGCGGGGAGCGGAGGTGGGTCGTTTCGCCGCGCTCTGGCGGCCGATCGCGTGTCCGAGTCCGGGAGGGGAGGTCCGTTTCGCGGCGAAGAAGCTAGGCTCGGACCCAGTGCCGATGCAGGCGGCAACGGGTGTGCGTCGCCGCGAAACGGACCTCCCCTCCCGGACTCGGCGCCACGTGGCAACGCCGTCGCGTGCGTGCTAGGTTGCCGCGCCATGTCCCCCGTGCAGGCGGCGGTGCTCGGCGCGATCCAGGGCCTCACCGAGTTCCTCCCGATCTCGAGCAGCGCGCACCTGTACGTGGTCCCCACCCTGCTCGGCTGGAAGTACGCCGGCCTCGCGTTCGACGTCGCGCTCCACTGGGGGACGCTCCTCGCTCTGCTCGCGGCGTACGGCGACGTCTGGATCAAGCTCGCGCGCGACGCGTTCTCCGCGGAGCCCGCGCCGCGCGCCGCCGCCTGGACCACGCTCGCCAAGCTGGCGGCCGCCTCCGTGCCCGGCGCGGTCGCGGGCGTGGCGCTCGAGAAGCTCGCATCCGGGGCGCTGCGCGGGCTCCCGCTCCAGGCCGCGATGCTCGCGATCTTCGGCTTCGTGCTGTGGGCGGTGGACCGCTTCCGCCCCGCCGGCCGCGACGTGGAAGTCCCCGACTGGGGGACCTGCATGGCGATGGGATTCTCGCAGGCCCTGGCGCTGGTGCCGGGCGTCTCGCGCTCCGGCATTACGATCACGGCCGGCCGGGCCGCGGGGCTCTCGCGGGTCTCGGCCGCGCGCTTCTCGTTCCTGCTCGCCACCCCCATCACCTTCGGGGCGGGCTTGCTGGAGCTGCGCCACCTGGGCCACGGGCTCCCGCTCTCCACGCTCGCGATCGGCGTCGTGAGCGCCGCGGTCGTGGGCTTCCTCGCCATTCGCGGGCTCATCCGCTATCTCGGGCGCGCGGGGTTCGGCGTGTTCTTCGCGTACCGCGTGCTGCTCGCGGCGGTCATCGCGTGGCGCGTCCTCGCGGCCTAGTCAGGGCGGAGGACGCGGCGCTCACCGGGCTCATGAAACCGCAGGGGCCGGCGCGGCCTCACCGCTCGCGGTCCGTGCGGCTCAGGCGGTCCGCGAAGTAGCGGCTCAGCCGGTCGCGCAGCCGGAGGCGGGCGCGGTGGAGCCGCGACTTCACCGCCGCGACCGACAGATCGAGGATCTCGGCCACCTCGGCGTTCGAGAGGCCCTCCTCGTCGCGCAGCGTGAACACGGTGCGCAGGTCCTCGTCGAGCAGCGCCTTGCCCTCGTTCATCACCTGGCGGGTCTCCGCGTCGAGCAGCTCGTCGAGCGGCTGCGTGCTCCAGTCGGGGAGCTGGAGGGCCTCGGCGCCCTCGTTGGGATTCTGCGACTGCTCGAGCGAGACCATGTTGTCGCGCCGCTTGCGGTACTTCATCAGGCTGGCGTTGGTCGCGATCCGGTAGAGCCAGGTGGAGAAGGTGGACTCGGCCTTGAAGTTCGGGAGCCCGCGGTAGGCGGAGAGGAACGCGTCCTGGAGCGCCTCGGCCGCGTCGTCCTCGTTGCGCAGGATCTTGAACGACAGCCGGTAGACCTTGTCCTTGTAGCGGCGGACCAGCTCGTCGAAGGAGCGCGAGTCGCCCCCCTGGGCTCCGGTCACGAGCACCTGGTCGGTAAGGGTCCCGTACGGGCTCGTCATGCGCGCCCCGCCTCCTGCCCTTCGGCCTCCGGCACCACCGCCTCGCCGTCGCGGTAGACGATCTTCCCCGCGAGCACCGTCGCCGCGGGCCGCGCGTCGATCAGGCGCTCGGGCGCGATCCCGAAGAGGTCGCGATCCCACACCACGAGATCGGCGAGGCAGCCCGGAGCGAGGCGTCCGAGCCGGTCCGCCGATCCGGCGAGCCGCGCTCCGCCCTCGGTGCAGGCGGCCAGCGCGGCGTCGAGGGCCAGCCGCTGCGCGGGCACGAAGCCGCCGGGGGGGCTGCCGTCCGGGCGCTGGCGCGTGACCGCGGCGTGGATCCAGCGGATCGGCTCCGGGGCCTCGACCGGAGCGTCCGAGCCGAACGCCAGCAGCGCTCCGCCCTCGGCGAGGCTGCGGTAGGCGTAGGCGCGCGCGCGGCGCGAATTCCACCAGCGCTCGATCAGGTCCAGGTCCGAGGTGCAGTGCGACGGCTGGACGCTGGCGGCGATCCCGAGCCGCGCGAGGCGCGGCAGGTCGCGATCGTCCACGAGCTGGAGGTGCTCGAGGCGCGACGGCAGCCGCGGCCGAGCGAGCAGGTCGCGCGCGGCCTCGAAGGCGTCGAGGGCCGTGCGGCATGCGCGATCGCCGATGGCGTGGATCGCGATCGCGAGGCCGCCCGCGAGCGCGCGCGCCACGTCGCGCGCCAGCTCCGCGGGCGCGAGCAGCTCCATGCCGCGCTCCTCGGTGCCGTCGTAGGGCTCGAGCAGGGCCGCGGTACGCGAGCCCAGCGTGCCGTCCGCGAAGATCTTCAGCGCGCCGGTGCGGAAGTCGTCGTCGCCGATACCGCTCTCGAGCCCGCGCGCGAGCGCGCGATCCAGGCCTGCGTGCGGCAGGTGCATGAGCACCCGCACCCGCGCGCCGCCCCGCCCGGCCATCGCGCGCAGCAGCGACTCCTCGGCGGCGCCCTCGAAGTCGTGGACCGCGGTGATCCCGGCCGCGTGCAGGCGCCGCACCGCGCGCTCGAGCAGGTCCTGGTCGGACTCGCGCGCGGCCCCGCCCTCCAGGGCCTGGAAGAGCCGGACCGCGTGCTCGCGCACCACGCCGGTCGGCCGGCCCGCGGCGTCCCTCTCGATCCGGCCGCCGGGCGGGTCCGGGAGCCCGGCATGCACGCCGGCCGCCTCGAGCGCCGCGCCGTTCACCCACAGCGCGTGGAAGTCGTGGCTGTGGAGCAGCACCGGACGCCCTGGGCACGCGCCGTCGAGCAGCGCGAGGTGCGGCGCGTCCTTCCACCCGTTCGCGTCCCAGCCGCGCCCGACCACGGGGGTAGCACCGGGGCGGCGGGCGGCGAAGCACGCCACGCGGGCGGCGGCGTCGGCGGCCGAGGCCGCGTCGCGGAGCGCGAGGTCCGCGTCGGAGCGTGCCCAGCTCACCAGGTGGATGTGGGCGTCGGTGATCCCGGGCGTGACCGTTCCGCCGGCCGCGTCGATCACGACCGTGCGCGGGCCCGCGTGCGCCGCGAGCGACTCGGCGGTTCCGATGGCCACGATGCGGCCACCGCGCACGGCCAGGCCGTTCGCGTCGCGCGCGAGCGGCTCGCGCGTCCACAGGCGGCCGTTCGCGATCAGCAGGTCGGCGTGCGGACCGCTCACGACGCCGCCTCGACCCGGTTCTCCAGCACCCCGATGCCCTCGATCTCGATCTCGATCCGGTCGCCCTGCGTCACCGGCGCCACGCCGGCCGGCGTGCCGGTGGCGATCACGTCCCCGGGCTCGAGCGTCATGATGGACGACACGAAACGGACCAGGTCCGGGACCGGAAAGAGCAGCTCGGAGGTGTTGCCGTGCTGCCGGCGCACGCCGTTCACGCGGCACTCGACCGCGAGCCCGTCCGCCTCGAGGCCCACCGCGACCCAGGGCCCGAGAGGGGCGAAGGTATCGAAGCCCTTGGCCCGTGTCCATTGACCGTCGCTGCGCTGGAAGTTGCGCGCGCTCACGTCGTTGAAGCAGGTGAGCCCGGCGACGAAGTCGAGCGCGCGCTCGAGCGGCACCGCGCGCGCGCGCCTCCCGATCACGACCGCGAGCTCCGCCTCGGGATCGAGGCGGCTCACCCCCTTGGGGTAGCGGATCGCCTCCCCGCTCGCGATCACGGCGCTCGGCGGCTTGAGGAAGATCAGGGGCTCGGCGGGTGGCTGGGCGCCGGGGGCGGCGGTGACGCTCTCGGCGATGTGGGCGCGGTAGTTGAGGCCCACGCACACGATCTTGGTGGGGGTCACCGGCGGAAGCAGGCGCGCCTCGCCGGCCGGATCGCTCTCGCCGGTCTCGCGGCCCCCCTCCCACGGCGGGGCGGATAGGCGCACGAAGCGGGCTCCGTCCAGCCGTCCCAAATGGGTCTGGCCGTTCAGCTTGTAGCGCGCGATGTGCTGGGTGGGCGGGGGCATGGGCGGGCCAGGCGAGGGCAAAAAAAGAGGAGGTCCCCATCACATTCCGTGTGGCGACCACAACAACACCCGAAACGATGGCACGTCCGCTTCGCTTTCAAGGTGCCGGAGGCGCGGTAGCACGGGGCGGACAGGGAACCTCGCTCCGCTGGATTGCTACTCTTGTAGCAGACGCGGACCTTTGTCAAGACTAAAAATTTTCCGGGGGCGTCGGGAATTGTGTCCCCCCGCAATTGACGTTTTCGCCGCGGCTTTGTTAGCGTGCCCCGTTCCATGCCACGCGCACGTCCCCGCGCGAACGGTTCCTCCGCCGCGCGCCTCCTCTCCCGCAAGATCGACCAGCGCACCGCCCACCTGAGCGTGGTGGGCCTGGGCTACGTCGGCCTGCCGCTCGCGGTCGAGTTCGGCAAGGCGGGGTTCCTCGTCACCGGGATCGACACCGACGAGAAGAGGGTGCGGCAGCTCCAGCGCGGCGTCTCCTACATCCGGGACGTCCCGACGCGCGATGTCGAAGCGCTGGTGCGCGACGACAAGCTGCGGGCGACCACCGACTTCTCGGTGCTGCGCAAGGCGGACGCGGTCAACGTGTGCGTGCCGACCCCGCTCTCCAAGCAGCGCGATCCCGACGTGTCGTACATCGTCGCGGCGGCCGAGCAGATCGCGAAGCACCTCCACCGGGGAATGCTCGTGGTCCTCGAGAGCACCACCTACCCGGGCACGACCGACGAGCTGATCCTGCCCCGCCTGCAGGAGACCGGCCTCAAGGTGGGCCGCGATTTCTTCCTGGCGTTCTCGCCCGAGCGCGTCGACCCCGGCAACCCGGAGTACAACACGCGCAACATCCCCAAGGTGGTGGGCGGCGTGACGCCGACCTGCACGGAGATGGCGGTGCGCCTCTACCGCCAGCGGCTCGAGCGCGTCGTGCCGGTCTCCTCCACCCAGGTGGCGGAGATGGTCAAGCTGCTCGAGAACACGTTCCGGAGCGTGAACATCGGGCTCGTGAACGAGCTGGCCCTGATGTGCGCGCGGCTCGGGATCGACGTGTGGGAGGTGATCGAGGCCGCGGCGACCAAGCCGTTCGGCTTCATGCCGTTCAAGCCGGGTCCCGGGCTGGGCGGTCACTGCGTGGACGGCAACGAGTTCGTGTTCGTGCGGCGGGACGGCGGGATGGACGCGGTCCGGATCGAGGAGCTGGCGAGCCGATGCACGGCCCGCCGATCCATGGGCGGCACCGAGGTCATGCGGCTCGATCCCCTCGAGGTCCTCTCCTTCGATCTCGAGAGGAAGCAGACCTGCTTCCGGAGCGCCACCCATTTGTTCCGGCGCTGGTATCCCCAACGCGTCGCTCTCCGCAGCGCGGAGGGTCGCTCGCTCACCGCCACGGACGGGCATCCCATGATCGTCCAGAACGGCCACGGCCTTGAGGTGCGGCGCGCGGACGCGGTCGACGCCGCGTCGCGGCTCGTGGTGGCGGTGGACCTCCCGGCGGGGAGCCCACCCGAGTCGATCGATCTGGTCGATGCACTCGGGCTCGAGAAGGATCGGAAGGTACGGGTGAGCCCCCGCTCGGGAAGCTGGATCGATCACTGGGACCGGATCCGCCCCGTGGCCCGCAGGTTTGGCGTCGAGAAGAAGGCCCTCCGCCGCTCGAACACGCTTCCGCTCGGGGCGCTGTTCGGGCTCGAGGCCCTCGGAAACGCTCCCTTCCCGCGCGCCGACCTGTCGCTCGCGACCGGCCGCGGGCACGGCCACACCCAGGTCCCCATGGTCCTGCCGATCGCGAGCGATCTCGCCCGCATCGTCGGGTACTACCTGAGCGAAGGGTGTCTCACGCGCGACAAGTCGTGGAGGACGCGCTGGACGTTCGGCGCGCACGAATCCGAGCTGATCGCCGATCTCACCGGAGCCCTGGAACGCCTGGGATTCCGCTGGTCGATCCACCGCGTGAAGAGGTGGAAGGCGGTGCAGATCAAGGTGTCCTCGAACCTGCTCGGCCGCCTGATCGGCGAGTCGCTGGGCTGCGGCCGGCGGTCGGAGGAGATGCGCATCCCCCCGCTCTTCCTGGGAGCGAACGCCGAGATCCGTGGCGCGCTCCTGGGCGCGCTGCTGAACGGCGATGGGAGCGTCGACGCCACGACGGGAATGCGCAGCTACCGCAAGAACGGCAAGGCGTATCGTCACCGCTGCAACAGCGCGTGCGCGAGCTACTTCACCTCCAGCCCGAGACTCCTCCAGCAGGTCACGCTCCTCATGCATTCGCTTGCGCTCGTCCCCTCGGTTTGCACGGGAAAGCCGGAGCTGCGCCTCTTCGGCGAGGAGCAGCTCCGCAGGGTGATGCCGCTCTTCCTGGGCGCCAAGCGCCAGAAGCTCGAGACCTGCCTGCGGAATCGGTCGAAGCCGATGCCCGCCCGGCGCGTGCGCCGGGAGGCGGGGTTCGCGACCGTGGCTCCGGGCGAGGTGGCTCCGGAGGGCGGCGGGTGGGTGTATTCGATCGAGGTGCCGGGCACGGAGACGTTCGTCACCTCGTTCGGGCTGGTGTCGCACAACTGCATCC
Source organism: Candidatus Eiseniibacteriota bacterium (assembly GCA_036507005.1). Taxonomy (GTDB): domain Bacteria; phylum Eisenbacteria; class RBG-16-71-46; order RBG-16-71-46; family RBG-16-71-46; genus WS-2. Next base: position 92,669 of record DASXQT010000072.1, on the reverse strand, counting down.
CGATCGACCCTTTCTATCTCTCGTGGAAGGCGCGGGCCAGCGGGTTCGAGGCGCGCTTCATCGAGCTGGCGGGCTACATCAACGGCCAGATGCCCGACCACGTGGTCGGCATCGTCGCGGACTGCCTCAACCGCGGCGGCCGCTCGGTCCGCGGCTCCCGGGTGCTGGTGCTGGGCGTGGCCTACAAGGCCGACGTCGACGACACGCGGGAGAGCCCGTCGCTGGACATCATGGAGAAGCTGCGCGAGCGCGGGGCCGCGATCGAGTACAGCGATCCCTACGTGCCGTCGCTGGAGTTCGCCGGACGCCGGCTCAAGAGCACGCCGCTCACACCCGCACAGCTCAAGCGCTTCGACTGCGTGGTGATCGCCACCGCGCACCGCGTCTTCGCGTGGGAGACCGTGCTGCGCCACGCCCGCGCCATCGTGGACACGCGCAACGCCCTGCGCGGAAAGAAGTCGGACAAGATCGTGCGGCTGTAGAAGGTCCCGGAGCGCCGTCGCCGTCAACCCCACCTTCGTGATCTCGTGCGGCGCGCGGCGGGCCCCGACGGCGCGGCGCGCCTCAGCCCGTGCCGCGGGCGAGCCGGACGCGGCGGCCGGCGGCGGCGCGCAGGCTCGCGCGCAGCGAACCCACGCCCACGGCGCCGAAGGCGACGAGCAGCAGCGCGAGCAGCGGCAGGGCGCGCCACTGGCGCGAGCTCGCGGCGAGCACCGCCGCGGCGCCGAAGTAGAGCGCGAGCAGCAGCTCGGCGCGCCCGGTCACGCCGCCGGCGGCGGCGTACGGCTCGCCCGGCGGGGGCTGCCCCGCGCCCACCTTGGGAGTACGCTCCCACTCGCCCGGCGGTCCCCCGAGACCCTCGATCACGGCGCGCGCGTTGTTGAGGGAGAGGCCGGTCGCGAGCAGCATCGCGGCCACCACGTCGCGCGCCACCCGCTCGCCCCGCCCGAGCGCGCGCTGGCCCGCCACCAGGAAGAGGCTCACCGGCACGATCCCCAGCACGACCAGGCCGAGCTGCATCGCCCACGCCAGCGCGGGCGGAACGCTCCCCGCTCCGGCCTGGACCGGGAGCAGCAGCACGCCGAGCAGCAGGAGGAGCGGGTACGCCAGGTTGTTGGTCAGATGCACCAGCGCCTCGAGCTTCACGGGCAGCGGCAGCGCGTCGCGCAGCAGCCGCGGGAGCAGCTTGCGCGCGGTCTGGATCGAGCCCTTGGCCCAGCGCCGCTGCTGCGACTTGAGCGCCTCGAGGTCGGCCGGCAGCTCGGCCGGGGCCTCGATGGTGGCGTCGAACACGAAGCGCCACCCCGCGAGCTGGGCGCGGTAGCTGAGGTCGAGATCCTCCGTGAGCGTATCGGGCGACCAGCCCCCGGCGGACTCGATGCACGCCCGGCGCCACACGCCGGCCGTGCCGTTGAAGTTGAAGAACAGCCCGCTGCGCATGCGGGCGTCGTGCTCGAGCGCGAAGTGCGAATCGAGCATCACCGCCTGGGCCGCCGTGAGGAGCGAGCCGTCCCGGTTGAGGTGTCCCCAGCGGGCCTGCACCATCCCCACGCCCGGGTCGGCGAAGTACGGCAGGGTGCGCCGCAGGAAGTCGCGCCCCGGGACGAAGTCGGCGTCGAACACCGCGAGGAACTCGCCGCGCGCGACGGCGAGCCCCGCGGCGAGCGCGCCGGCCTTGAATCCCGCGCGGTGGTCGCGGCGGAGCAGGCGGATGTCCACGCCGCGCGCCGCGTGACGGGCCACGGCGTGCTCGGCCCAGGCGCGGGTCTCGTCGTTCGAGTCGTCCAGCACCTGGATCTCGAGGCGGTCGCGCGGGTAGTCGAGGTGCGCGACCGCCTCGATGATCCGCTCGATCACCCGGCGCTCGTTGTAGACCGGGAGCTGAACGGTGACCGGGGGCCATTCCGCGAGCGGGGGCGGTACGCTCGCACCCAGGCGGCGGCCCCGCCACCTCCGCCACAGGACGAGCCAGCGGTGGGAGGAGTAGAGGATGAGGAGCGCCTGCGCCGCCACGTAGAGCGCGACGCACGCGTCCCGCCCCCAGCTCCACACCGCCTGGAGTGACGGCCACGAGACGATCGGCACCAGGCAAGGCAAGATGCCGCTATCGTAGGCACGCGCTTCCGCCGGCGCAACGCCTCGCCCCGGCCCCGCCTGATCGCAGCGGGTGCCGGGGCGATTCCGCCGCACGGGCGGCGAGCGTCTAGTTCACGACCTCGAAGTCGGCGTCGACCGCACCTCCGTCGCTGCCCTTCTTGCCCTTGGGGCCCTCCTCGCCGGGCGCGCCGGCCGCGGCGCCCGCGGCCTCCGCGCCGGCGGGAGCGCCTGCCTGCTGGTAGAGCGCGGCCGCGGCTTCGTGCCACGCCTGCTGGAGCGATTCGGTCGCCGAGGCGATCGCGGACGCGTTCTCGCTCTTGAGCGCCTCGCGCAGCCGGCCGAGGTTCTCCTCGATCCGCGACTTCAGGGCACCGTCGATCTTCGCGCCGTGCTCCTTGAGGTTCTTCTCCACCTCGTAGGCGAGCTGGTCGCCGCGGTTGCGCGCCTCGACCTCCTCCCGGCGCTGCTTGTCTTCGCCGGCATGCGACTCGGCGTCCTTCACCATGCGCTGGATCTCGCTCTCGTTCAGGCCGCTCGACGCCTCGATCCGGATGCTCTGCTCCTTGCTGGTCGCGCGGTCCTTCGCGGACACGTGGAGGATGCCGTTGGCGTCGATGTCGAACGCGACCTCGATCTGCGGCATGCCGCGCGGCGCGGGCGGAATGCCGTCGAGGTGGAAACGGCCGATCGTCTTGTTGCCCCCCGCGATGGGCCGCTCGCCCTGGAGCACGTGGACCTCGACCGTGGTCTGGCTGTCCGCCGCGGTCGAGAACACCTCGCTCTTGCGGGTGGGGATCGTGGTGTTGCGAGGGATCAGCGCGGTCATCACGCCACCCAGCGTCTCGATGCCGAGCGAGAGCGGCGTCACGTCGAGCAGCACGACGTCCCGCACCTCGCCGGCCAGCACGGCGCCCTGGATCGCGGCACCCACCGCCACCACCTCGTCGGGGTTCACGCCCCGGTGGGGCTCTTTGCCGAAGACCTGCTTGACCAGCTCCTGGACCTTGGGCATGCGGGTCGCGCCGCCCACCAGCACCACCTCGTCGACCTGGCTGGGCGTGAAGCCCGCGTCCTTCAGGGCCTGCTGCACCGGGCCGCGGCAGCGCTCGATCAGGTCGTCCACGAGCTGCTCGAGCCTGGCGCGGGTGATCTTGATGTTGAGGTGCTTGGGGCCGTTCTGGTCGGCGGTGATGAACGGCAGGTTGACCTCGGTCTCCAGGGTGCCCGAAAGCTCGCACTTGGCTTTCTCCGCCGCCTCCTTGAGGCGCTGGAGCGCCATGGCGTCCTTGCGGAGATCGATGCCCTCCTGCTTCTTGAACTCGTCGGCCAGGAAGTCGATCACGCGCTGGTCGAAGTCGTCGCCGCCCAGATGGGTGTCGCCGTTCGTGGAGCGCACCTCGAACACCCCGTCGCCGATCTCGAGGATCGAGATGTCGAAGGTCCCGCCGCCGAGGTCGAAGACCGCGATCTTCTCGTCCTTCTTCTTGTCGAGCCCGTAGGCGAGCGAGGCCGCGGTGGGCTCGTTGATGATGCGCTTGACGTCGAGCCCGGCGATGCGCCCGGCGTCCTTGGTGGCCTGGCGCTGGCTGTCGTTGAAGTAGGCGGGAACCGTGACGACCGCCTCGGTCACCTTCTCGCCCAGATAGTCCTCCGCGGTCTGCCTCATCTTCTGGAGGATCATGGCCGAGATCTCGGGGGGCGAGAACTCCTGGTCCCCGGCGCGCACTCGCACGTCCTCGTTCGGCCCGCGAACGACGTCGTAGGGCACGAGCTTGAGCTCGCTCTGCACCTCGCCGTACTTGCGCCCCATGAAGCGCTTGATCGAGTAGATGGTGTTCTTGGGGTTGGTCACCGCCTGGCGGCGCGCGACCAGGCCCACCAGCCGCTCTCCGGTCTTGGAGAACGCCACCACCGACGGCGTGGTGCGGAAACCTTCCGCGTTCGGGATCACCTTGGGCTCGCCGCCCTCCATGATCGCCACGCACGAATTGGTCGTGCCGAGATCGATGCCGATGACCTTTCCCATGTCGTCCTGCCTTCTCAGCGCGGAAGCCACGGCCGTCCCGCGGACGCGGGATGGCACGTGGCCCGCAAAGGGATCGTAAGGCTGCCGTCGTTACGAGCCGACCTGCACCTCGATCTCGCGCACCTTGGCCTCCTCGGCCTTCGGCACCTGGACCTCGAGCACGCCGTCGCGGTACTGGGCCTTGACCTGGTCGCCGCGCACCGGGGTGCCGAGCCGGAACGAGCGCTCGAACGAGCCGTACACCCGCTCGATCCGGTGCATGTTGCCGTCCTTGCGGTCGCTCTCCTGCTTCCGCTCGCCGCGAATCGTCAGGGTATCGCCCATCAGGTTCACCTTCACGTCCTTCTGGGTCATGCCGGGAAGGTCGACGCGCACCACGTACTCGTCGGCCGTCTCCTCGACGTCCACCGCGGGGGTGAACGTCGCGGCGAGGTCGCCCTGGAACGGAGTGCGGTTGAAGAACCCGTCGAACAGGCGGTTGACCTCGTCCTGGATGCCGAACAGCTCGCGCGCCGGCGTCAGGGTCACGGGAGTCCACCGGGTGATCGCCATGGTTGAATCCTCCTTCTTTCTGCTCTTGCGAGCTTGTCTTCGTAGGGAGCGCGCGGAGCCTCACGCTCGCGCGCATCTCAGTTCGTGCTGACCGGGCTCACGCATGCCCCATGCCAGTTACTCGAGCCGCGCGGGACTGCCTTTCACTGCAATCTCTTGCGTAACTCGGTTCAATCGATGCGCGAGGACGTGGCCGGTTGCTCGGGGTTTCGTTACGGAACGAAGTCGTCCCGCATGGAAACGATCGCTGTGCGGCAGTGGAACGATGCCGATCGGGCCGTTGAGGTGCCGGCGCGATCCGCGGAGCGGTCCGTTGGACCGGGGTCGCGGGTCTGCTAGCGTGCGCGCCCCGTGAGAATCAGCACGTTCCTCCCCCACGTCGGCGTGTTCGGCGGCGTGCGCCGCTTCCTCGAGCTGGGCAACGCGTGGACGGCGATGGGGCACGAGGTCACGCTCTACCACCCGCAGGGCACTGCGCCCGGCTGGCTTCCGTTCTCCGGCGCCGCGCGCCCGCTCGCCGCGGCGGCGGCGGCCGAGGCCGATCTCGCGGTGTGCGGCGACGCCGGCACCCTGGACGCGTTCCTCGCGCACCGCGCCTCCCGGCATCTCTACTACTGCGTGATCGAGGGCGACCCCGGCGTGGCTCGCGCCGCGGCGCGTCCCGGGGTGCGGCTCGCCGCCAACTCCGGCGCGCTGCGGCGAGCGGTCGAGCGTCGCACGGGAAGGCCGGTGCTGGACGGCATCGGCGGGATCAACCTCCGGCAGTTCCGTCCCGATCCTTCGCGGCGCGCCGCCACCCCGCTGCGCGTGCTCCTCAACGGACGGCGGTCGCGGGCCAAGAAGGGCACCGACCTGCTGCTCGCCGCGCTGCGCGCTCTCGAGGGACGCGTGCCGCCGTTCGAGATCCTGCTGTTCGACACGCTCGGCCCCGAGAACCGACAGGACCCGCGCGACGGAGCGCCGCTCCCCGCCCGGGCGCGCTTCGTGATCGACCCCACGCAGGAGGAGCTGACCGCGCTCTACCAGTCGGCCCACGTGTTCGCCGCCGCCGAGCGCAAGGCGGGCTGGTGCAACACCGCGCTCGAGGCGATGGCGTGCGGCGCCGCGGTGGTGTGCACGAGGAGCGGCACGCAGGACTTCGCGCGCGACCGCGAGAACGCCCTCGTGGTTCCGGTCCGGCACCCGTGGTTCCTGGCCCGGGGCCTGCGGCGGGTGCTCGGCGACGAGGCGCTGCGCGAATCCCTGGGCGCCCGCGCCACCGAAGCCACCCCCCCGTGGAGCTGGGACCGCGTCGCCAGGCGCCTGCTGGAGCAGCTGGAAACCTAGGCGCATTCAGGGAAGAACCGGCAAGCAGCGGGGGAGCCGGGGAGCGGGGCCGTTTCATCGCGCTCTGGCGGAGCGCGGGAGGCAGGAGCCGAAGCGCTCCGCCAGGAACGAGGCGGAGCCAGGGATGGCGGAGCCGAGCGGGCGCGATGAAACGGCCCCGCTCCCCGGCTGCACCGCTGCCCCCGCGAAGGCGATCAGCGCGCCGGCAAATACCCTGACTTCTCCGGCGGGACGAGCAGCTCTTCCTTGGTGTAGATGAAGGCGTCGCGGTCGTAGTCGGCGAGCTCGTAGTCCTTCTCGAGGTAGATCGCGTCCTCGGGGCACGCCTCCTCGCACATGCCGCAGAAGATGCAGCGCAGCATGTTGATCTCGTAGCGCACCGCGTAGCGCTCGCCGTGCGAGACCGGGTGGTCCGGATCGTTCTCCGCCGCCTTGACGAAGATCGCGTCCGCCGGGCAGGCCACCGAGCACAGCTCGCAGCCCACGCAGCGCTCCAGGCCGTCCTCGTGGCGGGTGAGGATGTGGAGCCCGCGGAAGCGCGGCAGCATCTCCAGCTTCTCTTCCGGGTACTGGACCGTGAACGGCTTCTTGAACAGGTTCTCGAGGGTGACCCCGAGACCCTTGCCCATCTCGCCGATGCCGAGCTTCTCGCCCAGCTTCTTGAGCGCGCCCGGTGCCTTCTCCGGCCGACCTGGATCCGTCATGCGGCGCATCATAGCGGCGCGCGTCGGAGCCGCGCAAACCTCACAGCCGCGGCAGTGTGATGCCGCTCTGGGCCTGGTACTTGCCCTGCTTGTCCCGGTAGGAGGTCTCGCAGGGCTCGTCGCTCTCGAAGAACAGCACCTGAGCGATGCCCTCCTCGGCGTAGATCTTCGCCGGCAGCGGCGTGGTGTTGCTGATCTCGAGCGTGACGTAGCCCTCCCACTCCGGCTCGAACGGCGTGACGTTCGTGATGATGCCGCAGCGCGCGTACGTCGACTTGCCGGTGCACACGCACAGCACGTTGCGCGGCACGCGGAAGTACTCGACCGTGCGCGCGAGCGCGAAGGAGTTGGGCGGGATCAGGCACACCCGCCCGCGGAAATCGACCATCGAGGCGGGATCCATGTGCTTGGGGTCCACGATCGAGGAGTTGACGTTGGTGAAGATCTTGAACTCGTCGGCGATCCGGACGTCGTAGCCGTACGACGAGATGCCGTAGGAGATCACGCCCGCGCGCACCTGCTTCTCCTCGAACGGTTCGATCATGCGATGCTCGCGGCACATCCGGCGTATCCAGTGGTCGGGTTTGATCGACATGCTCACTCCTCGCTCGAGAAACGCCCGAGCATGCGCAGCGCGTGCGCGAGCTCGGGCAGCAACACGCGCCCGATCGCCATCTCCACGGCGGCCGGAGATCCCGGCAGCGTGACGACCAGCCTCCCCCGGGCGATCCCCGCCGCGGCCCGCGAGAGCCAGGCCGCGGTGCCCACGTCCTCCACCGAGAAGCGGCGGAACAGCTCGCCGAATCCCGGCAGCCACTTCTCCACCAGCGTCTCCACGGACTCCGGCGTGCGATCCCGCGGCGCGAGGCCCGTGCCGCCGGTCAAGATCACGCAGTCCACGTCCCGCCGCGCCAGCGCCGAGGCCGCGGCGCGCCTAATCTCGCGGGCCTCGTCCTTCACCCACGCCCGCACCGCCACGCGATGGCCCGCGCGCTCGATCAGGCGCTGGGCCGTGGCGCCGCCGCGGTCCCGCTCGCCGCGCCGCGTGTCGCTCACGGTGATCAGCGCGAACTGCGCCGGGCGCGGGCCGGCGGAGGCGCCGTGCCCGGGCTCGCGCTTCCGCCGGGCTCGCGGCGTGGCGCCTTGCCCCGGCGCGCGCCTGCGGCGGCGCGGTGCCGGACGCGCCACGGGCGCCCGCATCAAGCCCACTCCCGCGCCTGCTCCGCGAGCGGGCGGACGGCGATCGAGAAGTGCTCGAGCCAGCCGCCCGCCTCGGCCAGTCGGTGCTCCGAGAGCTCGCGCCACGCCGGCTCCCACGCGCCCCCGTTGCCGCGGAGCGCGGGGCCCGCGTCGCGCGCGAGCGAGGCCAGCTCGTCGAGGCTCAGCACCTCGGGGCCCGCGACCTCGTACCAGCCCTCCCACGCCGCGCGGCCCGCGAGCGCGCGGTCCAGCGTCTCGACCACATCGCTCTCGGCCACCGGGTTCAGCAGCTTCCGGCCGCGGCTCCCGAGGAGCGGCCGCTCGCGCAGCTTGAGCCACAGCGGGCTCCGCGGCCCCAGCAGCGGGCCGAGCCGCAGCGTGAGCACCGGGAGCCCCGAGGCCCGCGCGTGCTCCTCGAGCTGCCACATCCAGCGCAGCCGGGCGGCGCGCGCGTCGGGATGCGCCCCAAGCCGGCTCAGGACCAGCACCCGCGCCCGCGGGGCCGACCGCCAGGCTCCGAGCAGGACTCCGAGCGAAAGCGAATCGAGCTCGTTGCCCGGGCCGAGCACCAGCGTGGCCTCGCCCCGCGGCTCGCCCCCGGCGCCCGCGGCGCCCACGGCGTGGCCGCGCGCAGCCAGCGCCTCGAGCAGCCTCGGAACCGGCGGATCGGGCCGGCCGTAGGCGTGGATCACGCGAATTCCCCGAGTGCCTCGGCGATCTGCCGGCGGTGCGAGAGGTCGTGGTCGGCCCAGTAGCGGACCATGTCCGCGAGCGGGTAGGGACCGCGCACCGAGTGGAAACCGATGCGCGACCACTCGCGGGGCGTGAGCGGGGCGAGACGGGCGACGAGGCGCGTGCGCGCGGCGCGCCACGCCTCGAGGGCCGCGGCCGGGGAGGCGTCGCGGTAGCGACGGGTGGATTCCCAGGCGGTCATGTCCACGTCCGGGACCTCGGGCCGCTCCTCCGAGAGCACGCGCTCGAGCCGCGGCAGGAAGATGTCGGCGTCCGCGTCGCGCAGGTGGCACAGGGCCTCGACCGCGCTCCAGCGTCCCGGGGCGGGCGGAACGCGGAAGCGCTCTTCCCCGTGGCGTGCGAGCCGCGCGGCGATCCAGTCCGGCCCCTCGCCCAGCACGCCGAGCAGCCGCCCCCACTCGAGGAAGCTCATCGGCCCGCGGTGGCGCGAGGTGATCCCGGTGTCGGTCTTCTCGAACGGATGGGGCTGGGCGAAGCCGCGCGCGATGTAGCTGCGCGACAGCGCCACGTAGTGCTCGGCGCCGTTCCGGATCGCGGCGCGGTGCGCCTCGGACACCGGGCCGACCACGCGCGCGGGCGTGCCGAGCGCCACGCTCCCGGCCGGGATCTGCTGCCCTTCGCGCACCAGCGAGGCCGCGCCGATCAGCGAGCCCGTGCCGATCCGCGCGCCGGAGAGCACCACCGCCCCCATCCCGATCAGGCAGTCGTCCTCGATCACGCATCCGTGGATCACGGATCGATGCCCGACCGTGACGCGCGCGCCCACGATCGCGGGCAGCCCCTCGTCACAGTGCACCGTCGAGTTGTCCTGGACGTTGCTGTCCTCGCCCACCTCGATCGGCGCGCTGTCGCCGCGCACCACGGTGTTGAACCACGCGCTCGAGCGCGCCCCGAGCGTCACCTCCCCCACCACCACCGCGCCGGGCGCGACGAAGGCGGTGGGATGGAGCCGCAGCCGGGCCGGCCAGTCGCGGGCGCGGTCGCTCATGCCCATCCCGCGTGCTCCCCGACGAACGGGTTGTGCATCCGCTCCTCGCCCAGCGTGGTCTCGGGCCCGTGCCCGGGATGGACGCGGATCCGGTCGCCCAGCACGAACAGCCGCTCGCGGATCGATCGCTCGAGCGCCTCGAACGAGCCGCCCGGCAGGTCGGTGCGGCCCACCGAGCCCGCAAACAGCGTATCCCCGCTCAGCAGGTGGTCGCCGAGGTGGAAGCACACGCCTCCGGGCGAGTGCCCGGGGGTGTGGATGACGTCGATCCGCTCGCCCGCGAGCACGATCGGCCGGCCGTGCATCAGGTCGTTCGGGCGCTCGGGCGGGTCCGCCGGCGGGAATCCGAACGCCGCCCCCTGCTCGCTCAGGCGGTCGAGGAGCGCGCGGTCGGCGGGGTGGACGTAGTAGTCGCCGCCGAACTCCTGCTGGATCGCGCGCATCCCCGCGACGTGGTCGTAGTGGGCGTGAGTGTTGAGCAGCAGGCGAACGGCGAGCCCGAGCCGCCGGATCTCGGCGGCCGCGGCCTCGGGATCGAACCCCACGTCCACCACCGCCGCCTCGCGCGTGCCCTCGTGCACGAGCAGGTAGGTGTCGTTGTCGAGCGGGCCGAGCCGCAGGGTGTGGATCGCGAGCGCCATGGGCTCAGCCCTTCCGGATCAGCGCCCGCGCCCGCGCGGGATCGGAACGCCGGCGGCTGCGGATTCGAGGGCGACGGCGCACGCCTTCATGCGCTGCGTTTTCATCGCCGGCACGCTACGGGGGGCGTTGCGCTCCGTCAAGCGGCGCGCGCGCGATCGCGTTCGCCGCGCGGCGCCTGGCCGCGGCCGGGCGAGCGGCCCGCGGTCAGAACGCCTGGCTCGAGCCGAAGGAGAGCACCGCCTCGCGCGTCCCGTCGCGCGTCGGGCTGATCGGCCAGGCCACGTCGATCCGGAGCACCGGGCCGAGCGCGGTGCGCGGAGTGGCCAGGCGCAGCCCGAATCCCGCGGCGTTGAACCAGCCGGTACCGGCGGCGCCCGGGCCCCAGGCGCGCGCCGCGTCGTAGAACACCGCGGTCCCGATCGAGACCAGGTCGCGGAGGTTCCGCCCCAGCACCCAGCGCTGCTCGGCGTTCAGGCGCACCAGCTCGCGCCCGGCGAGCGCCTGCACCGGGTAGGCGCGCAGGCCGCTCAAGCCTCCCACCACCACCTGGTAGTCACGCGCCACGCGCGAGCCGGAGGTGCCGTGCGCCGCCAGCACCAGCACGTGCCCGGCGCGCGACGCCACGAACCAGCGCGCCTCCGCCTGGCGCAGCACCTCGAGCGGCCCGCGGCGCATGCGCGCCGCGGCCGCCCCCTGCAGGTAGCCGAAGCCGAGCGGGCCCTCCGCGCCCACCTGGCCGCGGATGCGCGCGTAGCCCTCGTCCACGCTGCTGCCCAGCACCCGCGGCGAGAGGCCAAGCTTGAATCCCAGCGAGCGGCCGAGGTCGAAGTCCTCGGCGTGTCCGATGCGGTCCACGTCCTCCCGCACGACGTAGTTCGGCTTCCACATGCCCATCTCGACCGCCACGCGGCGCAGGCGCAGCTTCTCGTCTCCGCCCGCGAACTCGGGCGGGGCACCGGGCGCGAGCCGGCTCGGTCCGAGATCCCGGTCCCAGATCAGCAGCGAGAGCACCGGCCGCACGATCGTTCCGTCGCTCGCGAAGCCGCGCCCCACCCACGCCTCGCCCTCGTGGAGCCGCTGGTCGAGGTTCGCGATCTCCCCGCCGCTCTGGAAGAGCCTCAGCACCGAGCTCGAGCGCAGCCACGCCGCGCCGAACGCCCACGGCGCGTCGAGGGCGTAGAAGGGCTGCCCCATCGAGAGCAGGTCGGTCGAGCCCCCGACGCCGGCCGCGGCCCCGTAGGTGAGCTGGACCCGCGAGCCCCCCACCGCGGGGTCACGGAACGACAGGTTCCGCGAGATGCCGATGGGATCCTCGTGGTAGGCGGCGGAGACCGACTTGCCGAGCCCGAAGAGATTGCGCTCGGTGAGGCCGATCGTCCCGAAGCTCTGGCCGCCCCCGTGCTCGAGGTTGAAATCCGGCGACGTGGTCCAGGTGTCGCGGGTCACGACCGTGACCGCCACCGAGTCGCCCTCGCGCCGCGCCTCCAGGCGCTGGGGCTCGAGGTAGTCGAGCGTGCGCAGGGTGCGCAGGCTCTCCTCGCGGCGCTCTTCGCTCCACGGGTCTCCGGGCGCGAACAGGAGCTCGTGGCGCACGGTGCTGGAGCGGGTGCGGACGTGGAGCCGGTTCCCGAGCCGGTAGATCGGGGAGAGCGCGCCCTCGGGCACCGGATCGAAGATGTTGCGTGTCCGCACCTCGACGCGGGCGATCGTGAGCCCCTCGAGGCTCGCGCCCGAGTCCGCCGCTGCGGGCGCTTCGCCGCCGGCAGGCGCCGCCACCGCCGCGGCCGCGGCGATGGCGAGAACGGCGTGCCCGATCAGGGCGCCGAGGGCGTCAGCGCTTGCGCGACGCGCCCAGTTTGTCACGGGCCAGCTGGGCCTCGCCGGACAGCGGGTACCGCTTCACGAGATCGGCCAGCGTCTTGCGCGCCTCGCCGGCCTGCTGGAGCTTCTCCTGGGTCAGGGCCAGCTTGTAGAGGGCGGCCGGAACCTTGTCGCCGCCGGGATACGAGGTCTGCACCCCGGCGTACTCGGTGGCGGCGCTGTCGAACATGGATTGGGCGAAGAAGCACTCCCCGATCCCGTACTGGGCATTGTCGGCGAGGTCGCTGGCCGGAAAGTGCTGCACGAAGTCGCGGAATCCCCGCAGCGCCATCGCGTACCTGCCCTGGGTGAGGTCCTGGGCGGCCTCGTTGTAGAGCTGGGTGGCGTCGGGTCCGGCGGGCTGGGCCGGAGGCGGAGCCGCCCGCTGCGCGACCTGCTGGAACCGCCCCATCACCTCGTCGAGCTTGCCCTCGAGCCGCCCCATCTGCTCGAACAGCTCCTGGGTCGTGCTGCCGCTCGTGGCCCGGGTGCTGAACAGGATGTCGCGCTGGCTCGCGATCTCCTGCCGGGTCTGAGCCAGCGTCTGGTAGGAAACCGAATCGCGCACCACCAGGGTATCGACCACGGTCCGCAGGCTGTCGAGCCCCGACTTGAGGAGCGCCATCTGGGGCGCGTAGCAGCCCGACGACGTGCCCCCAAGCACCAAGGCCGCGAGCGCCGCCAGCGCCCGACTCCGCCCGCGCGACCTCATCGGAGCGTGAAGTGGGCGCGCCGGTTCTGCTGCCAGGCGCTCTCGTCGTGGCCGTCCGAGAACGGGCGCTCCTTGCCATACGAGATGACCCGGATTCGGGAGGCGTCGATCCCGGCCCCGACCAGGTAGTCGCGGGCCGCCTGCGCGCGCTTCTCCCCCAGCGCCTGGTTGTACTCGACGGTTCCGCGCTCGTCGCAGTGGCCCTCGATCGTGATCCGGGTCGACCCGTTCGCGCGCAGCGCCTTGGCGTTGTTGTCGAGTGCCCCTCGGGCGTCGTCGCGCAGCGTGTACGAGTCGAAGTCGAAGAACGCCGGCTGGAGCTCGAGCTTGACCTCCTCCGGGGGCGCCGGAGGCGTGGGCGGCGCAGGCGGAGGCGCCGGGGGCTCCGAGGGCGTGGTCTGGGGCGGCGCGGGCGGAGGCGTCGGAGGCGCCTGCACCGCCTTCTTCGCGCAGCCGGCGGCGAAGCCGGCCGCGAGGGCCAGGATCAGCAGGGCGGTTCGCGTCGGGGAAGACTTCATCGTGTACCTCCACGGTTTCCAGAATCGATGTTCACGTCGAGAGCCGAGCCCGAACCCGGCGGGCGCGGCGACCATGCCGGAGATTGCGCGCGCAGGCCCCCCGTGTCCAGCCGTCGCGGGGGACGCTCGTCCAGGTCCGTCACGTAGAGCCCGGGAGACCCGTCGCGGTTGGAGGCGAACACCAGGTGCCTGCCATCCGGCGACCAGCGCGGGTTCTCGTTGCTCCCGCCCCCCACCACGAGCTGGGCGCCCGAGCCGTCCGCCCGGCACACGTAGATGTCGAACCCCGCGCCGGTGCGGGCCACGAAGGCGATCCGGTCGCCCTTCGGCGCCCACGCCGGCGAGTCGGTGTAGTCCACGTCGTAGCTGAGGCGGCGGACGTTACCACCGTCCCGGTCCATCACGTAGACCTGCGGGGTGCCGCCGCGGTCCGAGGTGAAGGCGATCTCCCGCCCGGTCGGAGCCCAGCAGGGCGAGGTGTCGATCGCGCGGTTGTTGGTGAGCCGCCGCGGCGAGCTGCCGCGGGCGTCGAGCAGGTAGATCTCGGGATTCCCGTCCTGGCTCAGGGTGCACACGATGTCGCGCCCGTCGGGCGAGTACGAGGCGCTGGTGTTGAGCCCCGGGCGCCCGGAGAGCAGGTAGGCACGCCCGCCCTCGGCGGACATCACGAACACCTGGGGCCCGCTCCCGCCCCGGTACGAGGTGAAGATCAGGAGCGATCCTTCGGGCGACCAGGCGGGCGAGAGGGCGATCGACTTGTCGGCGGTGAGCGTCCTGAGCCGCGCGCCGTCCAGGTCCACGGTGCACAGCTCCTTCACGCCCGCCTGCGCGGAGACGAACGCGATCCGGGTCTGGGCCACGCCCGGCTCGCCGGTGAACTGCAGCACCACGTCGTCGGCGAAGCGGTGCACCAGCGAGCGCCATTCCGCGAGCGCGCCGCGATACTCGCGCACCAGGATCGGGCGGCGCGCCGGAACGTCGCGCACCTCGCCGGTGAGCTTGAGCTGGCTCCCGGAGGCCGCCCACTGGCCGCCCACCGTGGCCTGGATGTCGAACGGCTGCTGCCCGGGCACCCAGGCCCGGGTGACGCTGAACACCGCCGAGTTCTCGAGATCGTCGGCCAGCACCTCGTCGGCCGGGACGCTCATGGAGCGCGCCCCGCGATCCCCGGCCGGCTCGAGCGCCTCGCAGTGGATGCGGGTGCGGATCCCGCCCTTGGTGGTCTTGATGGTGACGTCGGTCGGCGCCTGGGCCGGCGCCGGGGAAGAGAGCAGCAGCGACAGGAGCGCGGCCCAGAGCGAGCGCCGCTTCACGGCGCGGCGTACTCGAACACGAAGTGGACGCCGAGCTCGGAGCCCGCGAAGCCGAGCGGGAGCGGCGGCATGGGCGTCGAGAGCTGGACCGCGCGCAGCACCGAGCGGTCGAAGAACTCCTGGCCGCTCGCGGTCTCGAGCCGCGCGGCGGTCAGCTCCCCGCCGCGGTCGATGCGGAAGTAGACCACCGCCCGCACCGGCTCCCCGCGGGTGAGGAGCCCGCCGGGCGGCGACCAGTTCTCGGTGACGCGGTTGCGGACCAGGAGCAGGTAGTAGGTGAACTCGAAGTTGCCGGCGTCGACCGCCACCTCGCCGCTCAGCCCCGTCGGCCCGGCGGGCGCGGCCGGGAGCACGGTCGAGGTCGGGCTCGGCTCGCGCTCTTTCGCCTTGGGCTTCTCGGCCGGCTTCTTCCGGGGCGGCGGGGGCGCGAGCTTGACGCCCGCCTCGTCGGTGGGCTTGAGCGGGGTGGCCTCGGGCTCGGGCGGCGGCTTCGGCTGGGGCGGAGGCGGCGGCGCGCTCAGCTCCTGGGGCGCGATCAGAGCCACCTGCACCACGTCCGGCCCGGGAATGATGCGCGGGGCGCCGGTCCCGACCGCGAACA
The DNA here is from genome assembly GCA_036507005.1 of Candidatus Eiseniibacteriota bacterium. Lineage (GTDB taxonomy): Bacteria > Eisenbacteria > RBG-16-71-46 > RBG-16-71-46 > RBG-16-71-46 > WS-2. The sequence goes on along the minus strand of DASXQT010000072.1, from coordinate 77,377 downwards.
TCAGCACCAGCACGGCCACGTGCACCACGAGCGAGACCGTCGCCGCGGTTCGCATCAGCGCCCCTGCTTCTGCACCGGCGGCTCGGTCACGATGCCGAGGGAGGCCACGCCCGAGCGCCGCATCCGCGCGATCAGCTCGACCACCAGGCCGTAGGGCACGCGCTGGTCGGCCTTGAAGAACACCGGCCGCCGCGCGGCACCCGCCCGGGCCAGGGCGTCCTCGAACCCCTCGAAGGGCACCACCGTGTTGCCGACCGCGATCTTGCGGTCGACGCGAACGCTCACGATCAGGCCCTCGCGCACGTCCAGGCCGCGGGCGGCGACCTTGGGCAGGTCGATCTCGAAGCCGCCCTGGAGGAAGGGCGCCGTCACCATGAAGATGATGAGCAGCACCAGCACCACGTCCACCAGGGGCGTGACGTTGATCTCGGCCAGCGGCCGGCGACCGGGGCCGACGTTCAAGCGGAGGGGCTCCCCGGGCGGCGGTCCAGGAACTCGCTCGTGAACTGCGTGGTGGCCTGCGACATCTCCCGCAGCCGGCCCAGGCAGTGGTTGTAGCCCACGACCGCGGGGATGGCGGCCGCGAGCCCGGCCACGGTGGCGATCAGCGCCTCGGCGATGCCGGGGGCGACCACGACCAGGGAGGCCGAGCCCTGGGCGCCGATGTTGAGGAACGCGGTCATCACCCCCCACACCGTGCCCAGCAGGCCGACGAAGGGCGAGACGCTGCCGGTGGTGGCGAGGAAGCCGACGTGGCGCTCGAGGGCCGCGGTCTCGTCGGCGGCGCTGCGGTCCATCGCGTGCCGCGCCAGGTCGTAGCGCGCCGTGGGTGGCACCGCGGGGTCGGGCTTGAGTTGGTCGAGCGCGCGCTGGCCCGCCAGCGCCACGCGCGCGAGCAGGCTGTCCGGGTGCTGGTCGCACAGCAGCCGGCAGTCCCCCCCGGCCGGCAGCTTGCGGAACGCCCCGAGGAAGCGCCGGTCGGCGGCCTCGACGCGCGAGTAGAGACGCAGGCGGTTCCCGATGATGGCCCAGCACCAGATCGAGACCAGGAAGAGCAGCAGCAGGATGCCCTTGGCGAAGAGACCGGCATGCAGAACCAGGGACCAGATCGAGGCCCGGACGTTCCCGCCAACCTGAAGGATCAGCGCGGATGGGACCATCGGCTTCACGCTCCATGTGAAGTCGGCCCGATGTCTTCCACCGGGCGCCTGTGGGGAGGTTTGGAAGTGGCAAGCTGAATCGCCGGCACGCTAGCACAGGGCCGAATGGAGCCTCAAGCGAAAGCGCCCGGCGCCGAGGGCCGGCGGCGCGCGGCGGTCTGACGCGAGGCGATCATGCCTCTGTGCGATCCGTGACTTCCCGCTCTGGCCGGGGCGGCCCCCGGGTCGCCCGGGCGCAAGGTCAAATGAGTGCAAAGATGCATTCTGCACGCTCGCCGGATCGGGGCCGAGAGGCTACACTTGATGGTGTCATCAGAGCCCGCGACCCCCAGCGGCGCTTTTCCCCAGGAACAGGCCGGGAATATCAACGTGCGACACACTCATCACTGGGCCGCGCTGGCTGCCGCATGGGCACTGTGCCTGGCAGGCGCTCCGCGCACCGCCAACGCCGGGGCCAGCGAGACGCTCGCCCCTTCGTTCACCGTGCGCAGCCTCGACGGCCGCAGCCTGCGGCTCTCGGAGTTCAAGGGCCGGGCGATCGTGCTCGATTTCTGGGCCACCTGGTGCGGCCCGTGCCGGGCGAGCCTCCCCCACCTCAACGACGTCCAGGGACGCTTCGGCGCCCAGGGCCTGGTCGTCGTCGGCCTCTCGGTGGACGACGCCGAGCCGCAGGCCGTTCGCCGCTTCGTGGACCGCCTGGGCGTGAGGTTCCGCATGGCGATGGCCGACGAGCGGGTGCTCGACCTCTACGGTCCGATCCGCACCATCCCCACCACGTTCTTCATCAACCGTCGCGGCGAGGTCACGCGGCGCGTCGTGGGCTACATCGACCCCGAGACGCTCGAAGCGTACGTGCGAGAGCTGTTCTAGCGCGAGCGCCGGGGCGGCGCCGCGATCGATACGAGAAAGCCACGCCGACCGGCGTGGCTTCGTTGTTTCAAGCGTGGTGCCCGGGGCGAGATTTGAACTCGCACGGGTTTCCCCATACGCCCCTCAAACGTACGTGTCTACCAATTCCACCACCCGGGCACGCTCACCACTAGCCATCTCGGACCGCGGAACCGCTAGGGGCCCCCGCCCGGCGGCTTGGTCGCGCCCGGTCCCGCGGGCGCGGCCTTGGCCGGGGCGGAGGGCGCAGGAGCCGCGGGCGCCGGCGCGGACCCGCCGGCCGGCGTGGTCGAAGGAACGAGGTTGCCCGCGGGCGGCACTCCCCCGCGCGGCCCCCCGGAAGGGGCCTGGGCCGGTGCAGGGCCAGGCGCCACGGGGGCGGAGCGCTTCGCCTCCTCCTGGAGCAGGCTGCGCGCGCGTCCGGTGTTCGATGAGATGAGCGCCAGCAGCAGCGACGTCAAGAAGAACGTCGCGCCCAGGACCATCGTGGCCCGCGTGATGAAATCGGTGGCGCCGCGCCCGCCGAACACGGTCTGCGCGGTGCCTCCGAACGCCCCGCCCGCGAGGCCACCGCCCTTGCCGGACTGGACCAGGACCACGCCCACCAGTGCCATGCAGACCAGCAGATGTAGAACGAGCAACAGTCCGTACATGGGAGCCCTCGGTTAGCCTGCGATCGGCGGCATCCGCGCGCCACACAGGCAGCCGCGGACACTATACGAGGCGCTCTCCCGGCGTCAAACTCCGGCGCCGGCGGCGGCCGCGATGCGGAAGAACGGCGCGGCCTGGAGCGATGCGCCGCCCACCAGCGCGCCGTCCAGCTCGGGCTCGGCGAAGAGCGCGGGGGCATTCTCGGCGTTCACGCTCCCCCCGTAGAGCACGCACAGCTTCCCTCCGGCGCCCGCGCCCACCACGCGGTCGAGCGTGGCGCGCACGATCTGGTGCGCCTCGCGCGCCTGCTCGGGCGTGGCCACCCGCCCGGTGCCGATCGCCCACACCGGCTCGTACGCGATCACGGTCTCCACGGCCTCCGCCTCGGCGAGGCCGTCGTAGGCGGCGCGGATCTGGCGCACCAGCACGTCGGCGGTGAGAGCCTGTTCGCGCTCGCTCAGCGTCTCGCCCACGCACACGATGGGCGCGAGGCCGTGGCGCCGCGCGGCCCGCAGCTTGCGAGCCACGAGCGCGTCGTCCTCCCCCATCCCGTGGCGGCGCTCGGAGTGGCCGACGATCACGAAACGGCAGCCCGCGGCGGCGAGCATCGGGCCCGAGATCTCGCCGGTGAAGGCGCCCTGCGGCTCGGGGTGGAGGTTCTGGGCGCCGAGCTGGATCGCGGAGCCCGCGAGCGCGGCGCCGGCCGCGGCCAGCGCGGTGTACGGCGGACACACCGCGATCGCGCACGGCGGGCGCGCGCCGAGCAGCGCGCGCAGCTCGCCCAGGAGCGCCGCGGCCTCGGCGGCGGCCTTGTGCATCTTCCAGTTGCCGGCCACGAGGCGGGGCCGGCGCGGGATCGGGCTCATGGGGCCGGAGCGTCGTCCAAGGCCGCGACGCCGGGCAGCACCTTGCCCTCGAGGAACTCGAGCGTGGCGCCGCCGCCGGTCGAGAGGTGGCTCACGCGGTCCGCGAGCCCCGTCTGTCGAACGGCAGCAACCGAATCGCCCCCGCCCACCACGGTGATCGCGCCGCGCCCGCCGGCCTCGGCCAGGGCGCGCGCCACGCCCAGCGTGCCGGCGGCGAAGGGCGGTACCTCGAAGATCCCCATCGGCCCGTTCCAGAGCACGGTGCGGGCGTCGGCGAGCTTCGAGGCGAAGAGCTTCACGGTCGCGGGCCCGATGTCGACGCCGATCTCGTCCGCGCCGATCGCGTCGAGCGCCACCACCCGGCCGGGCGCCGAGCCGTCGGCGGCGAGCGAGACGACGCAGTCCGAAGGCAGCACCAGGTCGACGCCCCGGGCCGCGGCCGCGGCGAGCACGGCGCGCGCGGTCTCGATGCGATCCTCCTCGACCCGCGAGCGGCCGGTGGCCAGGCCCCGGGCGCGCAGGAAGGTGAACATCATCGCGCCCCCGACCAGCAGCCGGTCCACGCGCTCGAGGAGCGCGTTCAGCACCTCGATCTTGCCGGAGATCTTGGCCCCGCCCAGCACCGCGACGAACGGGCGGTCGGGCTGGTCGAGCGCGCGCCCCAGGTACTCCAGCTCGCGCTCCATCAGGAGCCCGGCGGCCGCGGGCTTGAGCACGCGCGGAACGCCGTCGGTCGAGGCGTGCGCGCGGTGCGCGGTTCCGAACGCGTCGTTGACGTAGAGGTCGCCGAGCGCGGCCAGCTGCCGCGCGAAGCCCGGATCGTTGGTCTCCTCTTCGGGGTGGAAGCGCAGGTTCTCGAGCAGCAGGAGCCCGCCGTCCTCGAGCATGCGCGACGCGGCCTCGGCTTCGTGTCCCACGCACTCGGGGGCGAACGCGACCGGCTGGTGGAGCAGCGCCGAGAGACGCTCGGCCACGGGGCGCAGGCTCTGGCGCTTGTCGGGGCCCTTGGGGCGCCCGAGGTGGGACATCAGGATGACGCGCGCCCCGCGCTCCTTCAGCAGCCGGATCGTGGGCAGCGTCGCGACGATGCGCGCGTCGTCCGCGACCACCCCGCCGTCGAGCGGGACGTTGAAGTCCACGCGCACCAGCGCGCGCCGCCCGGCGGGCTTCAGGGTACGCACGGAAAGCTTGTGGTATTCCATGCGGCCCCCGCCTCACGCCATCCGCAGCAGTCCGTCCACCACCCGGTTCGCGAACCCCCACTCGTTGTCGTACCAGGACAGCAGCTTGACCAGCGTGCCGTCGATCACCGCCGTCGAGAGCGAGTCGAACACGCAGCTCGCGGGGTTGCCGACCACGTCGGTCGAGACGATCGGGTCCTCGCAGTACTCGAGGACGCCCTTCATCGGGCCGTCGGCGGCCGCCTTCATCGCGGCGTTGATCGCCTCGCGCGTCACCGGCTTCTTCACCCGGCACACCAGGTCCACGAGCGAGCCGTCCGAGACCGGCGCGCGCACGGAGATCCCGTCGAGCCTGCCCTTCAGCCCCGGGAGCACCTCGCCGATCGCGCGGGCGGCGCCGGTCGAGGTCGGGATCAGGTTCAACGCGGCCGCGCGCGCGCGGCGCAGGTCCCTGTGCGGCAGGTCGAGGATGCGCTGGTCGTTGGTGTAGGCGTGGATCGTGGTCATGAAGCCGTGCTCGATGCCGAACGTGTCGTCGAGCACCTTGGCCACCGGCGCCAGGCAGTTCGTCGTGCAGGAGCCGAGGCTGATGACGGAGTGCTTCGCGCGGTCGTAGGCGCGGTCGTTCACGCCGAACACGAAGGTCAGGTCCACGCCCTTGGCGGGCGCCGAGATCAGCACGCCGCGGGCACCGGCGGCGAGGTGGAGCGCCCCGCCGGCGCGGTCGGTGAACTTGCCGGTCGACTCCAGCACCACCTCGGCGCCCAGCGACTTCCACGGCAGCTTGGCCGGGTCCTTCTCGCTCAGCACCTGGATGCTCGTCCCGCCCACCTGGAGCCGCCCGTCCGCGGTCCCTCCCGCGGCCGGCCACACGCCGTGCACCGAGTCGTAGCGCAGCAGGTAGGCGAGCGTCGGGGCGTCGGTGATGTCGTTGACGGCGACGAACTCGAGCGGGGCCTTGCGCTCCACCGCCGCGCGGACCACCAGCCGCCCGATGCGGCCGAAGCCGTTGATGCCGACACGCAGTGCCATGATCTTCCTCTCTCCCCCTCCGCCGCGCGGCGCGAGGAAGGGACGGGTCCGTGGAGGGTCGGGATTCGCGCCGGGCAATATGCCGCAAGCGGGCCGGGCGGGCAAAGCGGTGCGGCGGGCGCCGGTTACGGCGCCGGCGCGGGGGTGGATGCGCTAGGCTTCAGGCGCGAGGGCGTGGGGTGCCCGCGGTCACTCGGTCGAGTAGCGGAGGCGGTAGTCGCCGAGCCACTGCTCGTCCACGAACAGGAACACCAGCCGGCGGCCGCGGGTGTGCGGCATGTGGACGGCGTGGGGATCGGCGTCCAGCGGCAGCGGAATGTCGCCCTCGTAGATCCACACCTCGAAGGGCCGCATGTCGGGACCGATCCTGCGGTCGTTGAGATCGCCGACCTCGCGGGTGTCCGAGGCCGCGAGCTGACGGATCATCTCCGCCAGCGTGTTGTCGCGCGCCGGGATCACCTGCTTCAGCACCTCGCTCGGCTCCCCGTAGCGGATGAACACCCGGCCCATGTCCGAGAACATGCCCTTGCCGAAGCCGGCGCGCCCGAAGGTGCGGTTCGCGAAGTTCGCGCGCTTGAGATAGGTCTCGCGCGCCTCGTTCTGGCCGGTGTCGGGCGTGGGGTCCCGCTCGCGCCAGAAGTCGCCCATCATCTTCTCCTGCTCGCCGGGCTGCATGCGCGCGTAGTCCTCCTCGCTGTCGGGCCCGAGCAGCAGATGGGCGCCGTCGAGGATCTCCTGTGGGCTCGTGGTCCAGGTCTCCACCTCCCAGCCGATGCTGAAGTGCCCGCGACGGAGCAGGGCGCCGGCGTCGCCCTCCTGCCACGCCTTGACCTCGAGGTCGTAGCCCCCGGCGGGCTGCTGGGAGAGGTCCATCGCGAGGGAGGCGTCGAGCCACCGTCCGGCGGCGCCGGCGCCCTCGAGCGCGGAAACGGCGCCTCCGCCGGCGTCGAGGATGCGCGCCACCCAGTGCCACGGCCGCTCGCTCCCCGCGGGGGCGCGCGCCACGAAGGTCGCCCGCACGCTGTCGGCGAAGAGGCCGTAGAGCCGCTCGGGGTTGGGGGTCAGGGAGCGGGGCCCGCGCCGGAAGGCGCGCGGATCCTCGCCGCCCGACTCCGACCACACGAAGCCGAGATCGGAGAGGTCGACTCCCTTCTCGCTGGCCGGGACCGTCACGACTCCTTCGACCGACACGGCCTGCGTCCTGCGCGAGACGCCCTTTCGCGCCGGGGCGGTCATCCGGACCTGCAGCCGGTGCTCCCCGGCCGAGGTCCGGAAGGGCAGCACGACGACCTTCCCCAGGCCGCCCGCGGTGTCTCCCCCGGAGGCCACGAAGTCCTGCTCGACGTGGCGCTCGAGGCCGCCGTAGGAGTTCCTCAACGTCAGCGCCAGCGCAAACCTCCCGCCCTCCGAGCCTCCTCCCCCGACCGCGAGGAGCGCGGCGGGGGCGAGCCTCACGTAGACCTCGAGAGCGTAGCCGGCGCTGTCCGGGAACGATGCGGCGTCGACGGTGAAGCCGAAGGCGCCTCCCACGCGCCACGGGAGCGGGGCGCGGACCTCGGGCGGGTGCGCCGCGAAAGCCGCCGGGGCCAGGAAGCCCGCGAGGCCGAGGCAGACCAGGACCGCAAACACCGAGCGCGCCCCCGAGGGAGGGCGCGCTACGTGCCGGCGTTTTCCTGCGTGGCCCGGAGCGGGCCCGGGATCAGAACAGGAAGCGGATCGAGAAGCGATGCGCACCCCCGAGATCCTTCATGTCCGTGTAGGCGTAGTCGACGTCGGCCTGGCCCGCCACCGACACCGGGATGTGGAACCCCGCCCCGGCCGCCACGCCCTCGGCGTCGTAGTTGAGATTGTAGCCGCCGCGCAGGAACACGAACTTCTGGAACGAGTACTCCGCCCCGACGTTGATCCGCTCGGCGTTGTCCGGCGGATGCGAGAACTCGAACGACCCGAGCAGCTTCTGGTCGCCGGTCTGCATCAGGTTGAGCGAGGTCCCGACCCGGAAGATCCCCGGGATCCGCCCGTCGCGCTGGATGAAGGTGAGCTGCGAGCCGATGTTCGAGATCGCCATCCCGATCCGCATCCCGAGCGCGCCCACGTCGTAGAGCGTCCCGACGTCCATCGCGTAGGTCTGCTGCGAGAACTCCGCCAGCCCCTCGTGGATGAAGTGGACCGTCCCGCCGGCGCTGAACTTGTCCGTGAACGACCGCGCGTAGCTGAATCCCGCGGTCATCATCCCGGCGTCGAACGTGTTCCCCGTCCCGAGCGGCTGGTAGGCTGTGGTTTCCAGCATCGGAGGCATGTACAGCGACCGGACCGACAGCCCGAACGCTCCCGGGAACCGCTTGATGTGGAACACGTAGCCCGCCTGGGTGAACTGCACCTCGGCCGGCCACACCGCGTGGTTGAAGCTGAACTCGCTCTTGTCCGGATCGATCCGCGCGATTCCCGCGGCGTTCCAGAACAGGGCCGTCGCGTCGTCCGCCACGCCCACGAACGCGCCCCCCATCGCCTCTGCCCGCGCCCCCACTCCGATCTTCAGGAACTGCCCGTCGAACGTCCCGACCTTCTCGAAGATGTTCGCCGCTCCCGCCGGCCCCGGCGCCAGCAGCGCGAGAAGCGCCGCCCCCGCCAGCGCCACCTTCCCGCTGCGCACCGAATACCTCCTTTGCTCGCTCATCGGATCACCACGAAGCGCCCGCGCTGAAGCCCGGCGCTCGAATCCACCACGAACAGGTACACCCCGCTCACGATATCCTGCCCGTTCCGCGAGATCAGGTTCCAGGACGCCTGCCCGTCATTCGCCGTGTCCTGTTGCCGGTTGAATCCCGGCAGTACCCCGCCCGGCGTCGTCACCGGACCCCGCAACGACTGGTTCACCGCGTCCGTCGACCGGATCTCCTGCACCAGGTCCCCCGCCACCGTGTAGATCCGGATCGTCCACCGCCCCGGCGGCAGCCCCATGAAATCGATGTGCGTCCCGGTCGGATCCGTCGCGTTCGGCGTCAGGTCCCAGGTCGACGGCCGGTCCGCGATCCGTTGCCGTCCCTTGTACGGGTTGGGCACCACCCACACCGCCTGGCCCGCCTTCGTCGCCGCCTGCGGCGTCACCCCCTCCGCCTCCACCGCCGACTTGCGCCCCTCGGTCTCCCCGTCGAAGCTCGAGTCGTAGGCCGTCACCGAGTAGAAGTACAGGAACCCGTTGCGCACCTCGTTGTCCTCGAAGCGGTAGAACCCCACCGGGTAGTGGAACGGCCTCTCCTCCAGGTAGGGCGAGAACAGCGACCGGCCGCACTTCGCCTCGCACGCCCCCACGTCGCACGGGTCGCCCGCCGAGCGCACGCACCCGATCGCCGAGTCCGGCCGCAGCACGTGCCCGCTCTGCCGGTCCCACAGGTCCCCGCGGTGCAGCTCGACCGCCAGCGACTCCTGCTTCTGCGGGATCCACACCTTCGGATAGACCGGCGTGCTCCCGTCCATCCGCACCTGGTTGCTCTCGATCCGCCGCCCCAGGCTGTCTCGGTAGTCGAAGCACGCGAACTCCGCCACCAGCGACCACTCGTCCTCCGCGGGCCCCGGCGAGCCCACCGGCCTCGTCCAGCCCGCCACCTTGTAGACCTTGTAGCCGCGGAAATCGAAAATGCTCTTCACGCCGCGGATCTCGCCAGGGTCGGCCGAGATCTGCGAGGTGTTGTCCCACGCCAGCGTGATCCGGTTGTCCCCCGCCGCCGCCACCAGCCGCGTCGGGTTGTCGGTGAAGTTGTACCCCGTCGAGCTGTTCAGCACCGGGCTGGGCGGCGGCGCCGAGGCGTTCCAGGTCTTGTGGAAGAAGCCGCCCAGGTACTTGCGGTCCGCGGGCTGCGGGTTGCCCACCGCGTAGCTCCACACCCCGGTGCAGTAGTCGCAGTCGAAGTCGAACCAGGTGTACTGATCCGACTGCACCGGCCGGAACCGGCCGTCGAAGTCGTCCCGATCCCGGCAGTCCTGCAGCTCGTAGTTGGGCGCCGAGCCGTGCGCTCCGCGGATCCCGGTCTCGCGCCCGTGCCAGTCGGTGGACGGCAGCCCCGCGCGCCGCGCCTCCCACACGCCCTCGAAGGCGAGCTGGGCGTCGAACGCGTTCTTGACCGCCGGATACTTGGAGAACAGCGTCGTCTGCTTCGACTGGTAATCGGTCGAGGAATCCGCCTTGAGCGCCGCGTAGTCCGCCGGGTACTGGACCGCCTGGGCATACGTCCCGCGCTGGACCGCGTAGCCCACGGTCACGGTGATCGAGGCGTTGGGCTGGACGTGCAGCCACGGACCCACCGCGGACCAGGCGGCGTAGTCGCCTTTCTGGTCCCCGCCCGGAGCGTTGATGAAGCCGGTCTCGGGGTCGATGTTCTCGTTGCTGCTCATGAACTCGAAGCGCTGCTGGTCGATGCGCGGCGGACCCCCCTGGCTGAAGGTGGTGCCGCCGGCGTACGAGCGGAAGGCGCGGAAGCCGACGCGCGGCGGTCCGTTGACGCCCAGCGGGTCGATCGTGTGGTCGAAGAGCAGGAAGCTCGGCATCCCCGGCGTCTTGCCGTCGTCGCTATTGTCGTCGGCGATCGAGTAGCCGTTCACCCGGATGCCGATCTGGGTGCACAGGGCCTTTCCGGGCGCCGGATTGCGGATGTCCGGGTCGTGGATCTTCTGCAGCCGCGGCTCCTGCGCGTCCGAGACGTCCGGCAGCTTGAACCAGAACTGCCCGCTCGGGAACTGCGGCACGTCGAGATCGTCGCTGTAGTAGTTGGAGACGATCACCGGGCCGCAGTCCATGTCGATCGGGAACCCCACGAACAGGCTGTCCACCTCGTGCCCCGACACGTTCGTGATGTGGTACTCGAAGACGTTGAAGTTCTCGAGCGCCGTCAGCGAGTACGCCCAGGCCCTCTCCTGGATCTCCAGCCCCACCGGCACGTGCGGCTCCGCCTGCGTGAACCGGATCGCCTCGGGCGTGTCGTCCCGCATCACCAGCGAGAACATCTGCTGACCCACCGCCCCGTAGTCCTCGTCCACCGCCCCGTCGCCGTCGTTGTCCCGCCCGTCCAGGAAGTCCTCGTCCACCTTGTCCTGCAGGTAGTCCAGGGGCTCGGCTGGATTCTTGTCCCCGTCGTCGTTGAAGAACCGCTTCCCGTTCACGATCCCTTCGTACGCCGGGTAGATGTGGTCCTCGGGCGCGAGCGTAGGCGGCCGCCACTCGATCCCCGAGCTCACGCGGCGCCGTGACACCGGATCCCCCTCGCTCACCTGCGGGTTCACGCCGCCGACCGCGATCGTCTGCGCGAACAGGTATTCGACGCCCGACTGGCCCGGCCACTGCCCCGACGGATCGCTCGAGGTGGTGGTGAACGGGTTGCCGTTGAAGCCGAAGTTGGTGACCTTCTCCACCACCTTGCCGACGTTGAGCACTGAGCCGTGCCCGAAGATGTCGGGCGCCGCCACTGGCCCCGTCCGGCCGTGCCGCCACTCGGAATACATGCGGTACAGCTGCTTCGCCGTCTCGGGCGTCAGGCCCTCGAAGTCCCCCTTGCCGCCCGCCGGGGTCCCGCCCTCGTCCGCGCGCGCCGCCACCGGCGTCGCGAGACACGCCAGCGCCAGAACCCCCCGCCAGACCGCCCGCATCCTCGGCTTCATGGTCCTCCGCTCGCCCGTCGCTTCGCTCAGAAGGTCACGCTCACGCCGAGCCGCACGTTGCGCCCTTCCTCGAAGACCCGCGGATCGTGGAGCGGGATCCAGTCGTCGATCCCGTCTCCGTTGATGTCCTGCTGGAAGGCGCCTCCCGCGCGCCCGGTCTCGGTGTAGTAGATCAGGTAATCATCCCCCGACCGGTTGATGTTCTGGTTCGGGAACGCACTCTGCGAAAGCGCCGCGATGTTCGTCGCGTTCAGCACGTTCCGCGCGTCGAAGAACAGGTTCACGTTCTGGCCCCAGATCTTGTAGAACTTGTCCCCGTCGATCGTGAGCCGCGAGCTCGAAGGGAGCCGCCTCGAATTGTTGAGCGCCGGGTCCGGACGCCGGTCGTTCAGGAATCGCGGCGTGAACGGGAAGCCCGAGCCGTACTGCCACAGGATCCGGAAGCCCCACCGCCCTGGCTCGCGCACCACCGACTGCAGGCTCAGGGTGTTGCGCTGGTCCCAGTCCAGCGCCTGCTCCGAGATCGGCAGGTAGAGCTGGCCGCCGTTGAAGAACTGGAGCGCCGAGTTCGGGTCCGAGGCCACGCCCGTGGCCAGCGAGTAGGTGTAGTTGACCTCGGCCGAGAACTTGTGGCTGAAGCTCTTGATGATGCTGGCCTCGAAACCGCGCGAGCTGGCGTAGTCGCCGTTGAAGAAGTAGTTCACCACGTCACCCGACGGCAGCGTCTTCTGGCGGGTCGTCACCAGCCCGTAGATGTCCCGGAAGAACACCGCGAACTGCCCCGAGACATCGCGCGAGAACAGGTGCTGCACCGCGGCCTGGTAGGCGACGTTGGTCTCGGGCTCGAGGTCGGGGTTGCCCTGGACCAGCAGCGCGGTGGTCTGCCCGCGGGCCTGGAAGACGTTGATGAAGCTCGGATTCTGGTAGGTCCACCCGTAGTGGAAGCTGAGCACGTCCTTGTCGGAGATCGGGTAGGCGATGCCGAGTCTCGGGCTGAACTGCTGCTTGTACCGCCTGCCGCTCCCGAGCGAGACCAGCTCCGAGTCGCTCACCTGCACGCCGGGCGTGAACATGTCCCAGCGCACGCCGGCGTTGAGCACCAGGCCCTCGAACTCCCAGCGGTCCTGGAGGTAGGCGGCGCCCTCGGGGCTGTAGTTCACGAAGTCCGACCGCAGCCCGCCGGGCCGGCCGTCGACCAGCTCGTTGGGCCGCGTCAGCTCGAGGTCCTCGACGTGGCTGTACTTCGTTTCCACGCCCACTTTGAACGTGTGCTGGCGCCAGCGCCGGGTCGAGAAGTCGGACTTGAGCGTCTGGGTGCCCGAGTAGCGCCAGCTGTAGGTCGGGTAATCGCCGTGCGTGGCGTAGTAGGGGTTGTTCTCGCTCCCGATCACGAGGTTGCCGGTCCAGTAGTCGGGGCTCTGGGTGTCGTATTCCCACGGCTGCTTGCGCCCCACCGAGCTGCGAGTGTCGAAGCTGAAGGCCGAGGCCCGCGCCGTCCACACCGACTTTTCGGAGATCTGGTCGGTCCACACCGCGGTGACCTGGCGGTAGACGTCGTCGGTGGTGGGGAAGTGATCCGGCAGGTTCACCTCCTCGTAGGTGCTGTCCTGCTTGATCCCCGACCACGTGCCGTACACCTTGCGGGCGGGATGCACGGTGGTGTCGTAGCCCACCTTCACGAATCCCTTGCGGCTCCACATGTGGTTGTACGGTGTGTTCAGCGTTCGGTTCTGGATGGTCTCCAGCGTCACCTTGTTGCGCGGGTTGAGCCGGTAGGCGAGCTTGAAGTTGGTGTTGATGTCGTTCCGCTGCCGGTTGCCGAACTGGACGAAGTCGAACAGCGTGGTGCGCGGCTTGGTGAGCGTCGAGCGCAGGTAGGTGTCGGAGAAGCTGCCCTCGTAGGTCGTGTAGTAGGTGAGGTTCTTGAAGGGCGTCGGGCCGCCGAAGCCGAAGGTGATGCGGTCGAAGTTGTCGAAGGTCTTGGTCGGATCGCCGTAGCGGTCCGTGTCCCACCGCACCTCGCCCCCGAAGCGGTCGGTCCCCTCCCGCGTGCTCACGTTCACGACGCCCGACAGCGCGTTGCCGTACTCGGCGTCGAAGCCCCCCGAGAGGATGTCGGTGCCGGCGATCGCCAGGTTGGCAACCGTGGCGCCGCGCCCGAGCAGCGGGTCCGACACCTCGACGCCGCTGAACTGGTACTTGACCTCGCCTCCGCGTCCGCCGCGGAAGTGCAGCTCGCCGCCCTGGGCCACGACGCCGGCCTTGGTGGCCACCGCCTCGCGCAGGTTGTCCACCGGGATCTCGCGCAGGCGCTCGGCGCTGATGCTCTGCACCGTCTGCGAGGACTTGGTGTCGATGCGCTTCTCGGCGCGCACCTCGATCTCTTCGACCTCCTTCACGACCTTCTTCTCGCCGAAGTTGAACTCGATGGCCGAGGTCGCGCCGGCGTTCACCTGCAGGGACTGCACCTGCTTGTCGTAGCCCAGCGGCTGCACCTGGATCTCCACGGTGCCGACCGGGACGCCGGTGATGACGAAGTTTCCGTTCGAGTCGGTCATCGTGCCGAGCTTGGTGCCGAGCACGATGACGTTCGCGAACTCGATCGGTTCCTTGCCGCGCTCGACGACCCGGCCGGTCACCCGACCGGTCGGTGGACCCTGCGCGGCGACGGGAGCGGCTGCCAGAAACGCAAGCGCCGCAAGCCATCCGAGCCTTCCTGCCCGAACCATGGAACGACACTCCTTGCCCTGGGTCATCATGTGATTCGGAACCGTGCCACGATGCCAATCCATTCGGGGACTGTCAACGAGTTTCGGGTCCAATCCCTTCGGCGCACTGGGGATGGCGCCGGCGATCGGCACCGTGACGTGCCGGTGGATCGGGAGTTCGGGAAGCGGGCGTGGTCCATGGCCAACACTCTTGCAGGGGCGCCGCAGGGGAAATCATGCGGCATCGACGCCTACCGCCCGGTTGACATCAATATCGGCCGATGATCCGCCGGTGTCAAGTACCAATTTGCGGCGCGGTTGACCCGGAGCGCGCACCCTAGAACGACCACTCGATCTCGGTGGCGATCTGCTGACGCGTGCCGCGCGGCCGCGAAGGAGCGCCGAAGTCCGCCTGGTTCCACTCCAGCGCGTAGTCGGCGTCGAAGCGCCAGGTCGCGCCCGCCGGCCTGAGGCCAAAGCCGATCGTCGCGGAGCTGGCGACGTGCTCGTTGTGCTCGGTGAGCTCGTCCAGGTCCTCCCAGCGATAGAGGTATCCCGCGCGTCCGGAGAAGCCGAGGCTCAGACGGCACTCGAGCCCGCCGCGCACATCCCAGCCGGCGCGCCGCGGCCCCTCGCCGGAGACCGTCTGGATGAACAGGTCCCGGTAGCGGTGGAACTCCGCGCCGATCGTGCCGCGGTCCCCCGGGAGCCGCCACGAGGCCCCGCCCGCCGCGTCCCAGTCTCGATCCTCGGCCCGGTTGAACACCACGGTGTCGGGAAAGATCGTGGTGTCCGCCTGGGTCCGGTAGTAGATGGTGTTCAGGAAGTGGCTGAACGAGCTGCGGTCGGTGCTCGGCGGAGGCGTGTGCGTCACCTTGCGGTACGCCGTGCCGAAGCTCCCTCCCAGCTCGAGGCGGCCTGCGACGCAGCGGGCCCGCGCCCGCAGGGTCGAGCCCACCTCCTTGCGGCGCAGGAAGTCGCCGCGCCCCGTGACCGGGATCGCCGCGGTCCCGGTCGCGATCGAGAACACCCAGGTCTCGGTCGAGCGCGAGGTCCATCCGCGGCCGTCCACGCCCCACTCGAAGCTCGGGCCGATCCGGCCCACGAGCGACGCCTGCCCGATCCCCACCGGCCGCGTCTCGCGCCGCTCCGAGACGTGGCTCTCGGCGGTGTTCTCGGCCTTGATCTTGTGGCGCAGCCCGTCGCCTCCGACCGCGGCCGTGAGCGCGCGGCCGAACGAGTAGGAGACCGCGAGCCCGCCGCCCTGGGTCTGCGCGTCGATCTCGTCGGGATTGAAGATGTCGGGCGACGCGCCGAGCACTCCGTCGCGATCGAGGTACTGGCCGGCGCCGTTGCGGGTGAAGAGGCGGTACTCGTCGTTCGCGGACTCCACCGAGTAGAGCGCGCGCAGCGCGTAGTTCAGCCGCCGGGTCTGGAGGCGCGGCACGCGACCGCCGATCACCGCCATGAGGTTGGGCCGCGTGAGCTGGCTGCGGTGCTCGACGTCGGCGTCGAACGGGGTGTCCATGCGCAGCGTGGCGACGTCGCCGATCGCGCCGAACACGCTCGGCCCGGGGCCGTGCCGCCAGGCCTCGTAGCCGATGCGAACCTCGCGGGCCGCGAGGTCCTGCCGCTCGCCCGCCGCACCCGGCTCGCGAAAATCGTGGACCTCCGACGCGGAGGCGGACCCGGGACGGATCGTGAGGGTCGAGACCGAGTCGTCCACGACCAGGCCCGTCGGGTTGCCGGCGAAATCCCAGAGCGTGATCCGGTTGCGCGGGTCGGGCACCGCGAGCGTGAGCCGTCCCATGCCGAGCAGGCGGGGGCTGCGCTCGATCGGGTCGGGGGCGAGGCCGAGCGCCTGGCGCGCGGCGTCGTAGAACTGGGCGGCCGCCGGCGCGGCGCCGAGAACCAAGGCGGCCAGGCCGAGCACGAACGCGCTCCAGGGAACCCCGGGTCGAGGGCTCATCCACACTCCTTTCCTGCGTCTCTGCCAGGATGGGCCGGCGGTCGCGCGGAAAGAAGAACCCCCGCTCGCCGGACGAAGCTTAGCGCGGTCAACGAGGGGCTGCGGCGCGGCGCGCGCATACTAGGAACGCGCGCGAGGAGTGTCAACGAGGAATCGCGCCCCCTCGTCCTGTTCCCCTGGCGGGCGGCGGGGCCTAAGCGCCGCCCGCGGCGCCCCGCGCGGCCCCGAGACGCAGGGGTGGCCGGCCAGCCGGAAGCGCCACGCGCGCTCGAGGCCGGCGCGGATCCCGACCCGCGGCCCGCGCGCGATCGGGAGGCCGGCGCGGCGGGCGGGGCGGTCGGAGATCCAGAGCGGACCGCGCGTGAGGTCGAGCCCGTCGTGGGCGCGGGTCAGGCCCAGCGCCTGCGCCACGCAGCCCGGCCCCCGCGCCAGCCGCGGTACCGGCAGCGGGCCGCGGCGCCGGCGCATGATCTCCACGCCCTCGACCGGCTCGAGCGCGCGCACCAGCACGGCGGACGCCCGGCCCGCCGCGCCGGTCACGAGGTTCAGGCAGTGGTGCATGCCGTAGGTGAAGTAGACGTAGGCGTGGCCCCCGGGTCCGAACATCGAGGCGTTGCGCGCGGTGCGCCCGAAGCGCGCGTGGCTCGCGGGATCGCCGCCGTCGCCGTAGGCCTCGACCTCCACGATGCGGCCGCTCACCCGCCCGCCCGGCGCGTCCTGCACCAGCAGCCGGCCGAGCACGGCGCGCGCCACCGCCACCACCGGGCGCTGGTAGAAGCGCCGCGGCAGGGGCCGGCCGAGGGCTCCGCCCTCAGTGCCCGACCGCGGCTTCGCCAACGCCGAGCCTGCGCAGCGGCTCGAGGAAGAGCGCGCGGATCTCTTCGAGGCGCTGCGGCGAGCGCGCCTCGAAGCGGACCACCAGCGCGGGCTGGGTGTTCGAGGCGCGCGCCAGCCCCCAGCCGTCGCCGAACTCCACGCGCACGCCGTCGATGTCGATCACGCGGTAGCGCCCCGCGAACTCGCGCTTCAGCTCGGCGACCACCTCGAACTTGCGATCGTCGGGGCAGGCGAGCCGGGTCTCGGGGGTGGCGAAGTAGCGCGGGATCGAGTCCACCAGCTCGCCGAAGGTGCGCCCGCTCGCGGCCACGTAGCGCAGCAGGCGCCCGGCCGCGAACAGCGCGTCGTCGAAGCCGAAGTAGCCCTCGCTGAAGAACATGTGTCCGCTCATCTCGCCCGCGAGCGGCGCCCCGGTCTCGATCAGCCGGCTCTTCAGGAGCGAGTGCCCGGTCTTCCACATGCTCGGCCGGCCGCCGTGCGCGGCGATGTCCTCGATCAGCCCCTGCGAGCACTTCACGTCGAACAGGATCTCCGCTCCCGGCACGCGCGTGAGCACGTCGCGCGCGAACAGCGCGAGGAGCTGGTCGCCGTAGACGATGCGCCCGCTCGCGTCCACCGCCCCGATGCGGTCGGCGTCGCCGTCGAAGCCGATGCCGAGGTCGGTGCCGTTCGAGCGCACCGCCTCCTGCAGGTCGCGGAGCAGGGCGGGCACCGTGGGGTCGGGCAGGTGGTTCGGGAAGCGCCCGTCCAGCTCGGCGAAGAGCGGGATCACCGTGTGGCCCATGCGCTCGAAGCTCCCGGGCACCACCGTGCCGGCGCAGCCGTTGCCGCAGTCCATCACCACGCGCAGACCGCGCGGGCTCTTCAGGCGCTCGACCAGCATGGCGCGGTACTCGTCGAGCACCGGGCGGTCGGACGCGCTTCCGCCCGCGGCGGCCGCGAGGCGGCCGGCCGCGATGCGCTCGCGCATGTCCTGGATCTCGGCGCCGAAGATCGGGAGCTTCCCGCGCGTCATCTTGAAACCGTTGAACTCGGGGGGATTGTGGCTGCCGGTCACCTGCAGCCCGCCGTCGAGCGTGCGGGCCGCCACCGCGTAGTAGAGCGCCGGCGTCGGCACCACGCCCACGCGCTCGACCGCGAGCCCCGCGGTCACCATCCCACGCTCCACCGCGCGCGCCAGGCGCTCGCTGCTCGGGCGCACGTCGCGCCCCAGGGCGGCGCGCGCGCCGCCCTTCCCGGCGATCAGCGTGGCGAACGCGCGGCCCACCGCCTCGGCGGCGGCGTCGGTGAGCTCGGTCTCGTGCAGGCCGCGGATGTCGTACTCGCGGAAGATGTGGGCCGGGATCACGGCTGCCTCCCGCGCTTGAGACAGGCGTCCACGAAGGCGTCGATCTCGCCGTCCAGCACCGCGTGCACGTCGCCCACCTTGAGCTCGGTGCGGTGGTCGTTCACCAGGGTGTAGGGCTGCATCACGTACGAGCGGATCTGGTTGCCGAAGTCGATCTCCTTCTTGGCCGCGGTCAGGGCCTGGGTCTTCATGCGCTCCTGCTCCTGGTAGTAGACGAACAGCCGCGAGGTCAGGATCTTCATCGCGAAGTCGCGGTTGCGGTGCTGGCTGCGCTCCGCCTGGGATTGCACCACGATGCCGGTGGGCAGGTGGGTGATGCGCACCGCCGACTCGGTCTTGTTCACGTGCTGCCCGCCCGCGCCGCTGGCGCGGAAGGTGTCGACGCGCAGGTCCTGGGGCGAGAGGTTCACGGTGACCGTGTCGTCCACCATCGGGTACACGAACACCGACGCGAACGAGGTGTGGCGGCGCTGCGCGGCGTCGAACGGCGAGATCCGCACCAGGCGGTGCACGCCGCTCTCTCCCTTCAGGTACCCGTAGGCGTACTCGCCGTCGATCTCGATCGTGGCGTCCTTGATCCCCGCCTCCTCGCCGGGCTGGAAGTCGAGGATGCTGGCGGCGTAGCGGTGGCGCTCGGCCCAGCGCATGTACATGCGGAACAGCATCTGCGCCCAGTCCTGCGACTCCGTGCCGCCCGCGCCGGGATGGATCGAGACCAGGGCGCCCAGGCGATCGTGCTCGCCCGAGAGCAGGCTGCGGAGCTGGAGCTCGGCCACCTGGGCCTCCACTCCTTCCAGCTCCTTCGAGAGGTCGGCGAGCAGCTTCTCGTCCCCCTCGCCCTCGGCCAGCTCGAGCAGCTCCTCCAGGTGCCGCAGCGCCTGGTCGCGCGAGCCCCACTCGTCGAGCGTGCGCTTGGCGCGCTTCAGGTGGCCGACGGTCTTCTGGGCCTCGTCGGGGCGATCCCAGAAGCCGGGCTCGGCCATCCGCCGCTCGAGGTCGGTCACCTCACGGGCGCGGGATTCGACGTCAAAGGTACCTCCGCAGCCCCTCGAGCGTCTCGCGGGTCTGGTCGAGCCTCTTCCTGAGATCGGCGGTGGTCAGCATCGTGTCCCTCTCTTCGGACGACTCCTGTGGGGCCCCTGCAACGGCTAGGGCAGGGCGCCCCGCTTCGTGCCGAGCGAACGTCCTTCGCGCAGGCGCGCGACGGCCTCGCGCGCGGCGCGCGCCAGGTCCTCGGGCGACCCGCGGTTGTCGAGCGTGGCGTCGGCCGCCGCGGACAGCTCCCGGTTCGAGTCCTGGGCCGCGAGCCGGGCGCGCGCCTCGGCCTCGCTCCAGCCGCGGGCGCGCACCAGCCGCGCCACCTGCGCGGCCTCCGGGGCCGCGACCGCGAGCACCGCGTCGCACTCGCGCTCGAAGCCCCAGCGCATCATGAGCGCCGCGTCCACCACGACCACGCCGCGGAAGCCCTCGAGCCTGAGCCGCGCGATCGCCTCGCGGATGCGCTCGACGATCCGGGGATGCGTGAGGCGGTCGAGCCGCGCCCGCGCGGCCGGGTCGTGGAACACGCGGGCCGCGACCTGCGCGCGGTCGAGCGTGCCGTCCTCGAGGTAGACGCCCGGGCCGTACTCGGCGATCAGCGCCTCGCGCACCGCGGGATCGCGATCCGCCACCTCGTGCCCGATACGGTCGGCCTCGATCACCCGCGCCCCGTCGCGCTCGAGCGCGCGCGCCACCGTGGTCTTGCCGCTCCCGGCGCGCCCGATGAGCCCGACGATGAACAGCCCGTCGCCGGCCCCGGCGCGGCGCCTCCTAATGGACATCGAACCAGCTCGGCCCGCGACCCACTGTCACCCGGAGCGGCACGTTCAGCGCGAAGCAGCCCTCCATCTCGGCCCGCACCCGCTCCGACACCGCGCTCGCCTCCCCGGCCGGACACTCCAGCAGCAGCTCGTCGTGGACCTGGAGCAGCAATCTAGCGGAGGGGTGGAGCGGCTTCAAGGCGCCGCGCACGCGGATCATCGCGAGCTTCATCAGGTCGGCCGCCGAGCCCTGGATCGGGGTGTTGATCGCGGCCCGCTCCGCGAGCGAGCGCTCGGCGCCGTGCGGGCTCGCGAGCCCGGGCAGGTAGCGGCGACGGCCGAGCAGGGTCTCGACGAAGCCGCGGCGCCGCGCGTCGGTCACCATCCGGTCCAGGTACTCGCGCACTCCGGCGTAGACCCGGAAGTAGTGGGCGATGAACTCCTGCGCCTCGTCGAGCCCGATCCCCATCTGGGAGGAGAGGCTGCGCGCGCCCATCCCGTAGATGATGCCGAAGTTCACCACCTTGGCCCGCGCCCGCAGCGCGGGATCGAGCGGGCCGGTCACGTTGAAGATGCGGCGCGCCGTGCTCTCGTGCACGTCCTCGCCGCTCTGGAACGCCGACAGGAGCTGGGGATCGCCCGAGAGATGCGCCATGAGCCGCAGCTCGATCTGCGAGTAGTCGGCGCCCACCAGCACCGACCCCGGCGACGCGACGAACGCGTGGCGGATGGCGCGGCCCTGCGGGGTGCGCATCGGGATGTTCTGGAGGTTGGGATCGCTCGAGGCGAGGCGCCCGGTCGCCGCCCCCGCCTGCTCGAACGTGGTGCGCACCCGGCCGTCGCGCGGGTCGGCCGCGAGCGGGAGCGAGTCGAGGTAGGTGGACTTGAGCTTGGCGAGCACCCGGTACTCGAGCAGCCGGGCCGGGAACGGGTGCGCGGCGGCCAGGTCCTCGAGCACGTCCGAGCGGGTCGAGAGCGCGCCGCCCGGCGTCTTGCCGCCCGGCTTGAGCTTGAGCGTCTCGAACAGCACCTTGGCCACCTGCGGGCCGCTCTCGAGGTTGATCTCCTCGCCCGCGAGCACGAGCAGCTCGCGCCGCAGTCGCTCGATCTCCTCGCCGGCGCGCACCGCGAGCTCGCGCAGCACGGCGCGGTCGAGCAGCACGCCCTCGCGCTCCATCTCGAACAGCACGACGATCAGCGGGTGCTCGATGCGCTCGTAGAGCGGCGTCTGCTCGCGCGACTGGATCTGGCCTCGCAACGCATCCGCGAGCGGGAAGAGCCTCTGCGCCCGGAGCGCGGCCGCGGCGGCGACCTCGCGCGCCGGGCGCGCGGTGAGCGGCGTGCGCGGCCGGCCGCGCGCGGGCGGCGGGGCGAGCGGCGGGAGCGTCTCGCCGAGAAAGTCGCGCGCCAGGCCGTCGAGCGAGTGATCGCGCATCGGGTCGCACACGAACGAGCCGAGGTGGAGGTCGAAGTCGAGCCCCGCCAGCGTCCATCCCAGGCGGTGGAGGGCGTGGAGGCAGGCCTTGAGATCGTGCGCCACCTTGGGTGAAGCGGGATCCGCGAGCGACGGGCCGAGCCAGTCGCGCAGCCGCCCGGGATCGAAGTTGGGACCGCCCTCGTGGCGGAGCGGCAGGTAGCTCGCGGTGCCGTCGCGCGCCGCGAGCGCGAGCCCGACCGGAGCGCCGCGCGGCGAGTCGCCCTCCTCGAGCACCGGCAGCAGCGCGAGCCCGTGAACGCTGCGGGCGCGCACCTCGTGGAGCGAAGCCGTGAGCGCCTCGAGGTCGGCGCGGGCCTGCTCCGGCATCGCGGCGCCCGACCACAGGTCGAGGGCCACCTGCACCGCGGCGCCGGAGACAGGCGCAGACGATGGCCCGGGCGTGGGTGCGAGCGGCGGCGGCGCGGGCGCGGGCGCCGGCGCTGCGGCTGGCGTGGGCGCGCGTGCCGGCGCCGCGGCAGGCGCGGACGCAGGAGTCGGAGCGGGCCCCGCGAGCTTCACGCCGGGTGCCGGCGTCTCGGCCGCCGTGCCGCGCCGCTCCATGCTCCTGCGCGGCGGCGGAGCGCCCGCCGCTTCCTCCCCCACCCCCATCTGCTCCGCGACGCTCCGCAGCCGGACGATCTCGTATCGTTTCGCCAGCTCGAGCAGCAGGTCGCGCCGGATCGCGCCCACGCGCAGGTCCTCGATCGTCCACGGCAGGTCGAGGTCGGTCTTCACCGTCACCAGCTCGCGCGACAGGTCGGCCTGCTCGCGGTGGGCCTCGAGGCTCGCGCGCAGAGAGTCGCGCTTCACCTCGCCCAGCCGGCGGTAGAGCGCCTCGAGGGATCCGAACTCGCGGATCAGCTCGGCCGCGGTCTTCTCCCCCACGCCGGGCACGCCCGGCACGTTGTCGCTGGTGTCGCCCATGAGCGCCAGCACGTCGCGCACCTGCCCGGGGTCCACGCCCCACTTCTCGCGCACCGCGGCGCGGTCCACCCACACGAAGTCCTCGCGCGCCGAGGGCGACAGCAGGCGCACGCGCTCGCCCACGAGCTGCACCATGTCCTTGTCGCTGGTGACGAGCGCGACCTCGTGCCCCGCGCCGGCGCCGCGCACGGCGAGCGTGGCCATCACGTCGTCGGCCTCGGCCCCCGGGATCTCCAGCACCGGGAGGCCGAGCGCCGCGGCCAGGTCCTCGAGCGCGGGGATCTGCGCGAGCAGGTCGGCGGGCATCGGCTTGCGCGTCGCCTTGTAGTCGGGGAAGCGCTCGTGCCGGAACGTGGGGCCCGGGCCGTCCCAGGCCAGCGCCCAGAAGTCGGGCTTCTCCTCGCGCCGGATCTTGAGCGCGGTGTTGGCGAGCCCGAAGATCGCCGAGGTGTTCTCGCCCCGCGAGTTGATCAGCGGCCGGCGGATGAACGCGTAGTAGGCGCGGTAGGCGAGCCCCATGGCATCGAGCACGAAGAGTCGGGCCATGCGGGCAGGCTACCTCATCCGCCCCTCCGGTAGAGCCGGTGGCGCGCGACGTAGCGGGCCACGGCGTCCGGCACCAGGTAGCGGACCGACCGGCCGGAGCCCGCCCGCGCGCGGATCGCGCTCGACGAGAGATCGAGCCCGGGATTGGCGAGCCAGGCGATGCGCGCCCCGGGCGCCAGGCGGCGCACCGCGCCCGCTGCGGCGCGCGCCGCACTTCCGGGGCGCACCGCGACCGCGAGCGTGGCGCAGCCGAGGATCGCCACCGGATCGCGCCAGCCGGGGAAGTCGGCGAGGCTGTCCGCTCCCATCAGCAGGTAGAGACGCGCGCGCGGGTCGCGGTGGCGCACGGCGCGCAGCGTGTCCACGGTGAACGAGGGGCCGTCGCGCCGCGCCTCGAGCGTCGAGACGGTGAAGGCCGCGTTGTCGCGCACCGCGAGGCGCGTCATCGCCAGGCGGTGCTCGACGCTCGAAAGCCGCGCCCGGCGCTTGTGCGGGGGGAAGCCGGCGGGCACGAACAGCACGCGCTCGAGGCGCAGCGTCTCGCGCGCCCACTCCGCGATCGCGAGGTGACCGACGTGCGGCGGATCGAACGTCCCGCCGAACAGGCCGATCCTGCGGCTCACGGCGGCGGGGTGTCGGGGATGCGGTGCGCCTCGCCCGTGGACCGCAGCGCCTTCATGCGCTCGATCCGGACGCGCTCGCGGGCCGCGCGCGTGCCGAGCGGCTGCCCGGAGAAGCGCGTCTCGAGGTCCTTGAGCATGGCGACCGCCTCGGCCTTGTGCCCGAGCAGCCCCTCGCAGCGCGCGAGCCCGATCAGGGCGTCGCCGACCTCGGGCGTGTCGCCGAACTCGTCCTCCACCTTGCGGAAGTACACCTGCGCCGGCTCGACCTGGCGCAGCTTGAGGTAGAGCTCGCCGGTCTCGACCAGCTTCGCGGCCAGCCGCGAACGGCAGATCGCGATCCGGCGGCCGGCCTCCGGCACCAGCCAGTGGTCCGGGAAGTCGCGGCGGTAGCGCTCCCACTGCTCGAGCGCCTTGGTGGTGAACTCCTGGTCGAAGTCGGGCGGGCGGCTCTGGCCGAACATCGCCTCCCCCATCCGGTACGAGGCCGCGGCGCTGGAATCGCTCTCCGGATAGTCGCGCTGCAGGCGCTCGAACTCGACCGCGGCGTTCGGGTAGTCCTTGGCGCCGAGGTAGCACTCCCCCAGCAGGTAGATGGCCTCGTCCACCGTGGCGCTCCCGGCGTTGCGGTCGATGTAGGTCTTGAGCAGCTCGATCGCGCTCGTCCAGTCGTGCTTGCGCGCCATGCGCTTCGCCAGCTCGAGCCGCTCGGGCTCGGAGTGGACCGAGGGCAGCACCGAGGCGGAGCACCCGGCGAGCGCGAGCACCAGCAGCGGGGCCGCGAGCCGTCGGAGCCATGCGGCCAGGTCCCGCCGCGCGCTCACGGGCGATTCTGGAAGAAGAGCGCGATCAGGCCCGAGACCACCGCGACCACGACGATCGGCTCGGTGAACTTGCCGAGGTTGCGCTCGGGGACCGTGCCTTTGAGATCGCTGTAGCGCTCGTCCTCCACCAGCGGGAGCTGGCCGCGCGGGATCACGTCCACCAGGTTGTGGCTCGCGTCCCCGGTCCACAGCACGCGGGAGCCGGCCGGGTCGCGCAGCGAAAGCGTTCCCTCGACCAGCGCCTGGCGCTCGACCTTGGTGCGGCTCGGCAGGATGTAGCCCCCGACCAGGCGCAGGTAGGTGACGCGCGCCGAGGCGAGCTGGTACTCGAGCACCGGGTCGCCGGGGTTGCCCGCCACCGCGAGCAGGCTGTCGTCGGGCAGGATCGAGCGGCGGATGGTGGCGCTGATCCCGCGGCGCGCGAGCTGACGCAGGACCGCGTGCTCGACCACGAAGTTGAGCGGATGGCTCTCGGCCGGCGCCAGCAGCACGTGGGTCCCGCTGTCGAGCGGCATGCTCTTCATCGCGCGCTCGATGGCGACGTTGGCGACCAGGGTGGCGAGCTGGAGGTTGGTGGCGGCCACCTTGGGGCCGCGCGCGCGCACCAGCGGCGTCACCTCGACGTCGGCGACCGAGAGCACGGTGTCCACCGCGGGCTTGGGGCCGCTCGCGTAGCGGAACTTCTTGGCCTCGGCGGCCGGGGCGAGCGCGAGGAGCAGGACCACCACCGCGAGCCGGAAGCGCATCAAGCCATCTCCTCCAGGATCGTGAGCGCCGCGTGCGGCGACGGCTCGAAGCGCCCGAACAGGTCGTAGGCCGAGGCGCCGGTGACCCGCACCGGCGCCAGCGCCCCGGGTGAGCGGGCCGCTGCCGAGACTGCGTCCTCCTCCACCCGCACCGTGCCGTCCACTTCCCAGGCCGAGCCGGCGGTGCGCGCGGCGTAGCGCCGGAAGCCCGACGGGACACCCTCCGCCGCGGCCGGCCCGTCGATCATCACCGTCACCCGGCTCCCCACCCGCCGCGCCAGGCGCTTGCGGGCGAGCCGCTGCTGGAGCGCGAGCAGGCGGGCGCGGCGCGATCTCCGCCGCGCGACCGGGACGCGCGGCGTCATCCGCCACGACGGGGTTTCGGGCTCGCGCTCGTAGGAGAACACCACCACGTGATCGAACGGCTCCTCCTCCACGTATCGGCACAATTCGTCGAAGTGCGCATCGGTCTCGCCCGGGAACCCGACGATGAAGTTGGTGCGGAACGAGACCCCGGGGATGCCGGCCTTGATGCGCCGCACCAGCGCGCGCGTGGCGCGGCCCGTCATGCCGCGCGCCATGGTGCGCAGCATGTCGTCCGCGATGTGCTGGAGCGGCATGTCCACGTAGGGCACCACCCGCCGCGCCCCGGCCCAGGTCTCGATCAGGCGGTCGCTCCAGAGCCGCGGATAGGTGTAGTGCACCCGGATCCACGTCAGGCCTTCGACCTGGTCGAGCGCCTCGAGCAGGTCGGCGAGCTCGGGCCGCCCGGGCAGGTCCGTGCCCCAGCCGGTGGTGTCCTGGCCGATCAGGTTGAGCTCGCGCACACCCGCCGCCGCCAAGCGCTCCGCCTCGCCCACCAGGTCCGCGAGCGGGCGGCTCTGCTGCAGGCCACGCAGCCGCGGGATGATGCAGAACGTGCAGCTGTGATCGCAGCCCTCCGAGATCTTGAGGTAGGCGAGGTGGCGCGGGGTCGAGAGCGCCCGGGGCCCGAGCGCGTCGAGCGCGCCCCCCGGATAGTCGGTGATCGCGACGCGCTCCGGCGTGCCCGCGAGCAGGTGGGAGGCGGCGCCCACCACGCCCCGCCACTGGCCGGTGCCGAGGACGGCATCCACCTCGGGGAACTCGTCGAGCAGCGAGCGGCCCTCGCGCTGCGCCAGGCACCCGGCCACGATCAGGCCGCGCATCCGGCCCGAGCGCCGCACCCGCGCCAGCTCGGCGATCATCTGCTTCGACTCGCGGACCGCGCTCTGGAGGAAGGCGCAGGTGTTCACCACCGCCACGTCGGCGTCGCGGGGATCGGCCACGGTGCGGAACCCGGCCTCGGCGAGCAGGCCCAGCATCTTCTCGGAGTCCACCGTGTTCTTGGGGCAGCCGAGGGTGACGAACGCGAGCGTGGGAGCCGCGGAAGCCGGCTTCACTCGTATCCCCTCTGCTCCAGCCAGTGCTGGTCCACCAGGACCTCGCGCGCCTTGCTGCCCTGGAACGGGCCCACGACGCCTAGCTGCTCGAGCTGGTCCATGAGCCGCCCGGCGCGCGAGTAGCCCACCTTGAGACGGCGCTGGAGCAGCGAGGTCGAGCCCTGCTGGTGGCCGACGACGAGGCGCGCGGCCTCGCGGATCAGCTCGTCGTCCACGCCGCCCTCCTCGCCCTCCTCCCCTTCGATCTCCTCGCGCTCGAGGTTCACGGGCTCGGTGGCGAGCGGCGGGGTCGCGGGCTGGGCCTTGGCCTTCCAGAACTCGACGACGCGCGCGCTCTCCTCCTCGGAGACGTAGGCGCCGTGGATGCGGTAGGGCTCGGGCCGGCCCGCGGGCGTGAACAGCATGTCGCCGTGGCCGAGCAGGTTCTCGGCGCCGTTCATGTCGAGCACGGTGCGCGAGTCGGTCTTGCTCGCCACCTGGAAGGCGATCCGCGACGGGAAGTTGGCCTTGATGACGCCGGTGATCACGTCCACCGAGGGCCGCTGGGTGGCGAGCACCAGGTGGATGCCCACCGCGCGCGCCATCTGGGCGAGGCGCGCGATCGGCTCCTCGATCTCCTGGGGCGCGGTGAGCATGAGGTCGGCGAGCTCGTCCACCACCACGACGACGTAGGAGAGCCGCTCGGGGGGCGACTCCGCGCCGGGCGCCGTGGGCGCATCGCCCGCCGACACCTTGTCGTTGTAGGCGGCGATGTTGCGCGCCCCGCAGGTCGCCATCAGCTTGTAGCGCTTCTCCATCTCGGACACCGCCCAGCGCAGCGCCCGGCTCGCGCGCCGCGCCTCGGTCACCACCGGCATCACCAGGTGCGGGATGCCGTTGTAGGCGGAGAGCTCGAGCATCTTGGGGTCCACCATCACGAGCTGCAGGGTCTCCGGGCCGTGCTGGAAGAGGAGCCCGGTGATGATCGCGTTCAGGCACACGCTCTTCCCCGAGCCGGTCGCCCCCGCCACCAGCAGGTGGGGCATGCGGGTCAGGTCAGCCACGAACGGCTGGCCCACCACGTCCACGCCGAGCGGGATCTTGAGCGCAGCGTCGCTCGACTCGCACACGGCGGAAGAGAGCACCTCCCGGAGATACACCATGCGGCGGCGCCGGTTCGGAATCTCGACGCCGACCGCGCCTTTTCCGGGGATGGGAGCGATGATGCGGATGCGCTGGGCCCGGAGGGCCAGCGCGAGGTCGTCCTCGCGCGACACGATCTGGTTCACCTTGACCCCGGCTGCGGGGGCGAACTCGAACGTGGTCACGACCGGACCGGGATGGATCTCGGTCACCCGGCCCTCGATCCCGAAGTCGGCGAGCTTGGCGAGCAGCAGGTTGGCCTCGGTGGTGAGCTCGGCGGCGGTGATGAGGTCCTCGGGCTGAGCCGGCATGGCGAGCAGGCTGATCGTGGGAAGCGCCTGGCCGTCCGCCTCGCCCGCCGCGGCCCGCGTGCCGTTCTTGGAGCGCCCTTCGGCGCGACGCCGTTCCGCCCTGGCTTCTGCCCGCGGGAGCCCCGGGAGCGCGAGCCGGGTCTGGATCGGCGCCTCGTCCGCCTCGTCGGGCTCGGCCGCCGCGGCCACGGCCGGCGCCCCGTTCGTCGCCGGCGCCGCGCGCCGCGCCTTGCGCGCCGCCGCCCGCGCCGGCCGGGCGCTCGCCGCGCGCTTGCGCCACGCCTCCCAGGCGCCCGCGAGGCCGCGCGCGGGCGCGACCAGGGACAGCTCGAGCGCGCGGCCCGCCCAGTGGAACCCGAGCTCGCTCGCGGCCAGCGTGGTGACGCCGAGGAGCGCGCCCGCCACGATCCACGAGCCGGTGCCTCCCAGCGCCGAGTGCAGGGCCATCGAGGCCGCGAGCCCCCAGGCCCCGGCCCAGGTCCAGCGGTCGAGCCCGACCAGGCCCGCGAACGTGCAGGCCTCGAACAGGAGCAGGGCCCCCATCAGCGATGTGATGAGGAGCGGCCCGGCCTCGCGGCCGCGCACGCGGTTCCAGGTCCAGGCCAGCGCCAGCAGCGGTACGCCGTAGGCCGCCACGCCCCCGAACGCCCACACCAGCGCGAACGCCAGTGTGGCCCCCGCCGGGCCGCAGGCGTTGGGCGCGGACCACGGTACGGCGCCCGGAGCCGGGGCCCGGAAGGACGCGAGGCTCGTCGTGGCGAGGACCGCGAGCGCGCCGAGCAGCAGCGCGAGGATCTGTCTCTGCCGGGTCTCGGAGATGGAGGAGGTCACTCGGGTTCGGAGGGATCGTCCCTGGATCTGATCGATGGTCGAGTCGTTCCGCCCCTGGGTGCGCCGCGAAGTCATGCAGGGCGGCCGACCGCGGGCCCGGCGTCAGAGGCGCCGCGCAGCCGCGCGCCCGCCTCCCTGGCGGGCGACGGCGGAGCATTGTGCATCAGGCGCCGCGGCGGGGCAAACGCGAGAATCGCATGGCCCTTCCCTCCCTCCGGGGCTACCATTGAGCGGCGCAGGGATCGCGAACGTGGTCGAGAGCCTTCTCGCCCGTCCGTGCGGACCGGTACCGGCACCGCCCTCGACGCCACGGGGCGCCCGACGCCACGCGGCCCGTTTCTTGCCGCTCCATACCCTGCCGGCCTTGTCCATCACAGCCATGGGAGAAATGCCATGAACGCCCCCCACTCGCCCGCAGCGCGCACACTCCTCGCCGCCGTCGGCGTGGCCATTGCCTCGGTGATCGATGGCATCTTCCCCGGATCCGCGGCCGCCCAGTGCGAGCCGCAGCAGATCCTCCAGCCCGAGGCCTCCTACCCTGCGGGGGCGTACGCGATCGACATCCAGAGCGGCGACTTCAACGAGGACGGCATCCTCGACCTGGTGTCGGCGAACTACAACGCGGGCAACGTGACGGTCTTCCTCGGGCTCGGCAGCGCCGGCGTCGGCAACGGGACCTTCGCGCCCGGCGTGAACTACCCGACCGGACAGAACCCGCGCAGCATCGCGACCGGAGACTTCAATGAGGACGGGATCACCGACCTCGCGGTCCCCCTGATGGACCCGGGGCAAGTCGCGATCCTGCTCGGGGGCGGCAGCGGAGGCGTCGGAAACGGGACCTTCTCGGCGCCGGTCACGTACCCCTGCGGGCCGGAGTCGCGCTTCGTGGCGACCGGGGATTTCAACGAGGACGGCATCACCGACCTCGCGGTCACGAACTCCGCCGCCGACCGGGTCGCGATCATGCTCGGGCAGGGCAGCGGGGGCGTCGGCAACGGCACCTTCGGCGCCCCGACCGGATACGCCACCGGCTACTACCCGTGGGGCGTCGAGCCCGGCGACTACGACGGGGACGGGATCACGGACCTGGTGGTGACCAATGCGCTCGGGGGCACCGTGGTGATCCTCAAGGGCCAGGGCACCGGCGGAGTCGGCAACGGGTCGTTCGTCCTGACCGCGACCTACCCGGCGCCGACCTGGCCCGAGTTCATCGCCAAGGGCGACTTCAACGAGGACGGCATCACCGACCTGGCGATCGTGAGCCACAACGACGTCACGCTCACGATCTTCCTCGGCCAGGGCACGGGCGGCGTCGGCAACGGCACGTTCGCTCCCCAGCCGGGGTATCCCGCGGGTGACGGGGCGGCCGACCTGGTGGTCGCCGACTTCGACCACGATGGAATCCTCGACATCGCGCACTGCAACGTCTCCTACGGCCGCGTGTCGTTGCGACTCGGGCTGGGAGCCGCGGGCGTCGGCGACGGCACGTTCGGGCCGCGCTACGAGGTCCAGGTCGGCGCCGGTGCCGTCGGCATGGCGTCCGGCGACTTCAACGAGGACGGGTTCCTCGACCTGGCGACGGCCAACGCCCTGGGGAACAACATCACCGTGCTGTTCGGGGGCTGCGTGCCGCCGCCGCCGCCGCCACCCCCTCCCTCGCCGTATCTCACCGACGTGCGCGACGTCCCGAACGACCAGGGGGGCCGGGTGTTCCTGACCTGGCTCAGGAGCCCGCTCGACGACCCATCGCAGCGCACCGTCACCGGCTACCGGGTGTGGAGGCGGATTCCTCCCGCCGCCGCCTCCGAGGCCCTCGCATCCGGCATTCGCCGGCTCGTCGCCGATCCCGGGAGGGCCGCGATCGAGGCCGGGGTGTCCGGGATCCTCACGCTGCGGGGCGGCATGGCGGAGGACGTGACCTACTGGGAAGCGCTGATCACGCTCCCCGCGGAGGGGCTGGAGGGGTACGGCTACACCGCGGCCACGACCCAGGACTCGATGGCCGGCAGCAATCCGTACACCGCGTTCTTCGTCAGCGCGCTCACGGCCGATCCGTTCGTCTTCTACCCGTCGAACGTCGACAGCGGATACTCGGTCGACAACCTTCCGCCCGGCGGCCCCGGGTCAGCCGCCGGCGAGATGACCCAGCAAGGCTACCGGCTGCGCTGGAATCCGACGCGCGACGCCGACCTCGCGGGCTACCGGCTGTACCGGGGCGAGACCAGCAACTTCAAGGCCTCGGACACCACCCGCATCGCGTCGCCGAGCGACACGGTGTACGTGGACCGGAACGGCGACGGAAGCGCCTGGTACAAGGTCTCGGCGGTCGACCGGAACGGGAACGAGAGCCCGTTCGCGCTCGTCCCGCCGTCAGGAATCGTGGACGTGGGAGCGGCGGGAAGCGGGGTCTCGCTGCGGCTCGAGGCCAATCCTTCCCGGCTCGGCCGGCTCGTGGTCTCGTTCTCGCTGCGCGGTGCGGCGGGAGCGACGCTCGAGCTCCTCGACCTGGGCGGCCGGCGGTTGCGCTCGGTCGCGGTGGATGCGTTCGGCCAGGGCCTGCACAGCGTCGACCTCGCCGGCGGGCGAGCGCTCGCGCCGGGACTCTATCTGGTGAGGCTGAGCGAGGCGGGGCGGGAGCGCGTGCTCAAGGCCTGCGTGCTGAGATGAGGGAGCTGCGTTCCGTCCGCGGGGGCGGAACGCGGCTCAGCTTCCGACGGCCGCCCCTTGCCGCTCCGGGGCGACCGAAGGAGCCTCGGGGGCGGCGATGATCCCGCGCTCGAGCCAGGCGTAGCGGCCCGCGAGCACGTCGCGCGCGAGGCCGTAGGTGGCGGGATCGTCGTTGGAGCGGATCTCCGCAAACAGCCGCCGCACCCGGCGCCGCGCGTGCCGGCAGAAGAGATCGGCGAGCGCGAGCACGTTCGCGCCCGCGGCGTTCCGGCGCGCGTCGTCGTGGGCGCGCACGCAGGTGGCGGCCATGGCGAACAGCTCGGCGCCGATGTCCACGCAGCGGAAGAGCTGGGCCTGCTTCTTCTCGAGCCCGGGCCCGTGCGCCACCATGAGGTGGAACTGCTGGCGCGCGAGCCGGCTCGCGGTGCGGTCCACCCAGCGCAGGTGGCGGGCGAGCGGACCGAACTCGGAGTGCTTCGGCCATCCGCCCCACGAGAGCCAGCGCGCGGGGTACCAGGCCGCGTAGAAGCGCGCCGCCCGCACCAGGCCGGAGAGGCGCTTCGCCAGCGGCACGCCCGGCATCACCACGTCGCCCGCGGCCTTCAGGTGCGCGTCGAGCGCCTCGCGGGCGATGAAGAGCCGCATGATCTGGTTCGTGCCCTCGAAGATGCGGTTGATGCGCAGGTCGCGGAACAGCTGCTCGAGCGGAACCGGAGCCTCGCCGCGCGAGGCCAGCGAGCGCGCGGTCTCGTAGCCGCGCCCGCCGCGCACCTGGAGCGCCTCGTCGCACACGTGCCATGCGGTGTCGCTGTTCCACAGCTTGGCGATCGCGGCCTCGAGCCGGATGTCGGAGCGGCCGGCGTCGCCGAGCAGCGCGCCGAGATCGGCGATCGCCTCCATGGCGTAGGTGCGCGCTGCGATGTCGGCGATCATCTGCGCCACCGCCTCGTGCTGGCCCACCGCCTTGCCCCACTGGACCCGCTCCGCGGCGAAGCGTCGCGCGACCTCGAGGCACCACTTGCCCGCGGCGGCGCAGGTGGCGGGCAGCGTGAGCCGCCCGGTGTTGAGCGTGATCAAGGCGAGCTTCAGCCCCTTGCCTTCGCCCCACAGCAGGTTCTCGCGCGGCACGCGCACGTTGGTGAAGCGCATCAGCGCGTTCTCGATGCCGCGCACGCCCATGAACTCGAGCCGCTCCGCCACCTCGACTCCGGGCCACGCGCTCTCGACGATGAACGCGCTGATCGGCCCGGGCTTGCCGTCCTTGCCCGGGGTGCGCGCCATCACCACCATCAGCTCCGCGACCGGACCGTTGGTGCACCACAGCTTCTCGCCGTTCAGGAGATAGGCGGTGCCGTCGGACGTGGGCGTGGCGATGGTGCTCATGCGCGCCGGGTCGGAGCCCACGTCGACCTCGGTCAGGGCGAAGGCCGAGATCGCGCCCTGCGCGAGCCGCGGCAGCAGGCGCTTCTTCTGCTCCTCGGTGCCGAACAGCTTGAGCGGCTGCGGCACGCCGATCGACTGGTGCGCGGAGAGCAGCGCCACGACCGCCCCGCTCTTGGTGCCGACCATCGCCACCGCGCGCCCGTAGGTGTACTGCGAGAGCCCGAGCCCGCCGTACTCGCGCGGGATCTTGATGCCGAAGGCGCCCAGCTCGCGCAGCCGCTGGACCACGCGCTCCGGGATCTTGGCGTCGCGCTCGATCTGCTCGCCGTCCACCTCCTCCTCGAGGAAGCGCTCGAGGCGGGCGATGAACTCCTGCCCCCGGCGCTGCTCGTCGGGATCGGGCTGGGGCTGGGGATGGATCAGGTCCAGCTTCAGGCGCCCGAGGAACAGCTCCCTGACGAAGGACGGCGCCTCCCACGTGGTCTCGCGCGAGGCCTCGGCGACGGCGCGGGCCTCGTGCTCCGAGGCGTGCGAAACGGATCGAGAGCGTTCGCTCATGATGGATTCGGTCTCCCGCAAGGCGCGCTCAGGCGGCGCGCTGCATCGTTATCGGCCGGAACCCGAGGGCAGGTTACCGCCGCGGGTGTGGCGGCTCAAACGCCCGGCCGCGCGCTCACCAGCGCCAGGATCTGCCACAGGCGCGGCAGGCGCAGGTGGCGGGTGAAGTGCCCGGGGAACACCGACCAGCGGTGCACGCGGCAGCGCCGGCCGAACTCCCACGGGTACCAGCCGGAGCGGTGCGTCTCGTACGGCATGCCGGCGATTTCCTGGGGGCGGAAGCCCCAGGGCGTCGTGATGAGCACCTTGCTGGCGCGCCGCGTGAGCGAGTCGAGCACCTTCCACGCCTCGGCTTTCTCGAGATGCTCGATCGCATCGATGAAGAGCGCCAGGTCCCAGCGCGGCGAGTCGGCGGGCAGCAGCGAATCGAGCGCGCGCAGGTCGCCGAGCCACACGTGGTCGTAGACCGGGAATCGGGGCGCCACGGCGTCCACCGCGTCCACCCGGGTGGCGCCACCGTACTCGCGCGCCAGCAGCCCGTACTTGCCGTAGCCCGCGCCGACGTCGAGCACGCTGTGCGGCCGCTCGCGCACCAGCACGTCCACCACCCGCGGGATCTGCCAGTGCTCGGAGGTGGGCATGGGCCGCGGATTATTCCGCCACGCTGGTGTGATCGTGCACGATCTTCCAGCTCCCGTCGGGGAAGCGCCGCAGGATCAGGGTGAAGAGGCCGTGCGGGGAGTCCGCGCGGCGCGTGAGGCGCCACGCGCCGCGCACCACGGCGTGCCCGGAGGCGGGGATTGCGACCTGGTGGAGGTCGAAGTCGAGCGCGCCCATCTCGCGCCCCTCGGACTGGTAGCGCCGAACGTAGCGGGCCCGGGTGGCCTCCCAGCCGTGGTTCACCTCCCCGCCGCTATAAAAGGTGAGGGAGTCCGACTTCCAGTAGGGCTCGAGGAAGGCGGCGAGGTCGCCGCGGTTCCACGCCCCCTGCTGCGCGGCGAGCACGCCCCGCACCTCGGCGGCCTCGCGCCCGGGATCGAAGGCCGCGCTCGCCGCGCAGCCCGCGGCCGCGAGCGCGAGCAGCGCGGCCGCTGCCCACGACCGGCGCGCCGCCGCGGCCCACCCCGCGATCCCGCGCCGGACGGGCGTCGCGCCCGGCGCCTCGGGGGCACTCCTTTCTTGCCCGCCCGCTGCGCGCTCCGGTATTCTGCCGCGTCCTCCGGGCCAGGCCCCCGAGGAGCTCGCCGCCCAGGCGCCTGCGCGCCGGCCCTGCGGCCTTCCCGCGGCGGCCCGGGAAGCGGGGCGAACGACCGCCACGACCCTTTCGAGCACAAGGAGCACTCGATGAACCTGCTCTGCACCGCGGGCCAGGCCCTGCGGAGACTCCCCCGGGCGGTTCGCGCCGCCGCGCTCTCCCTCGTCGCCGTCGCCCTGCCGGTTGCGGCGCTGGCCAGCGAGCTCGACCTCGAGCTGCCGTCGCTGGACACGCACTACGGGCTCTTCGGGGCTTCGGTCTCGGGCCAGGCGCTCCTCCTCGTCGGTCTCGGCGTGTGCGTGCTCGGCGGCCTGTTCGGGCTCGCCATGTACCGGCAGGTGAAGGGGCTGCCCGCGCACCGTAGCATGCTGGACGTTTCCCACATCATCTGGGAGACGTGCAAGACCTACCTGCTCCAGCAGGGACGGCTGCTGCTCGTGCTCGAGTCCCTGATCGCGATCATCATCGTCTACTACTTCGCGGTGCTCCAGCACCAGGGTGCCGGCAAGGTGCTGCTCATCCTGATGTGGTCGGTGGTCGGGATCCTGGGCTCCTACTCGGTGGCGTGGTTCGGGATCCGCATGAACACCTACGCCAACAGCCGCACCGCGTTCGCCTCGCTGCGCGGGAAGCCGCTCGCGGTCTACGAGATCCCGGCCCAGGCGGGGATGAGCATCGGCGTGCTGCTGATCTGCGTCGAGCTGGTGATGATGCTCGTGATCCTGCTGTTCGTGCCGCGCGACTGGGCGGGCGCCTCGTTCCTGGGCTTCGCGATCGGCGAGTCGCTCGGGGCCTCGGCGCTCCGCATCGCGGGCGGGATCTTCACCAAGATCGCCGACATCGGCTCCGACCTGATGAAGATCGTGTTCCGCATCAAGGAGGACGATCCCCGCAACCCCGGCGTGATCGCGGACTGCACCGGGGACAACGCCGGCGACTCGGTGGGCCCCACCGCCGACGGCTTCGAGACCTACGGCGTGACCGGCGTGGCGCTGATCTCCTTCATCGCGCTCGCGGTGCAGCCCGAGCACAAGGCACAACTCCTGGTGTGGATCTTCGTGATGCGCATCCTCATGATCATCACGTCGATCGTCGCCTTCACCGTGAACGGCGCGATGGTGCGCGCGCGCGACGCGGGCAAGGACAAGATCGACTTCGAGGCGCCGCTCACCAGCCTGGTGTGGACCACCTCGCTGCTCTCGATCCTGGTCACGTTCGCGGCCTCTCGCTGGCTGCTCGCCGACCTCGGGCCGAGCCTGTGGTGGAAGCTCTCGGTCATCATCTCGTGCGGCACGCTGGCGGCGGCGCTGATCCCCGAGCTGACCAAGGCGTTCACCAGCAGCAGCTCGCGGCACGTCCGCGAGATCGTCGGGGCGTCGCGCGAGGGCGGCGCGCCGCTCACGATCCTGTCCGGCCTGGTGGCCGGCAACTTCTCGGTGTTCTGGAAGACGCTCACGATCGCGCTCCTGCTCTTCGTCGCCTACCTGATCTCGACCCAGGGTCTGCTGGCGTTCATGGGCTACCCGGCGGTGTTCGCCTTCGGTCTCGTCGCCTTCGGCCTGCTCGGCATGGGCCCGGTGACCATCGCGGTGGACTCCTACGGTCCGGTGACCGACAACGCGCAGAGCATCTTCGAGCTTTCGCAGATCGAGTCGCAGCCCGGGGCCGCGGCCGAGATCGAGAAGCAGTTCGGGTTCAAGCCCGACTTCGCGAAGGGCAAGCACTTCCTGGAGGACAACGACGGGGCGGGCAACACCTTCAAGGCCACCGCCAAGCCGGTGCTGATCGCGACCGCGGTCGCGGGCGCCACCACCATGATCTTCTCGCTGTTCGTGCTCCTGAAGCGCGAGATGGGGGCGGCGTTCGACCTCACCCTCACCGAGCCGCGCGTGCTGCTCGGGCTCATGATGGGCGGGGCCACGATCTATTGGTTCACCGGCGCCTCGATGCAGGCGGTCACCACCGGGGCCTACCGCGCGGTGGAGTTCATCAAGCGCAACATCCACCTGGAGTCGGCGGACAAGGCTTCGATCCAGGACTCCAAGGAAGTGGTGCGGATCTGCACCCAGTACGCCCAGGCCGGCATGTTCAACATTTTCATCGTGATCTTCTGCATGACGCTGGCCTACGCGTTCTTCGATCCGGTCTTCTTCGTGGCCTACCTGATCTCGATCGCGGTGGTGGGACTGTTCCAGGCGATCTACATGGCGAACGCCGGCGGCGCCTGGGACAACGCGAAGAAGGTGGTCGAGGTGGACCTCAAGGAGAAGGGCACCGACCTGCACGCGGCCACCGTGGTCGGGGACACGGTGGGCGACCCCTACAAGGACACCTCGGCGGTGGCGCTCAACCCGATCATCAAGTTCACGACGCTGTTCGGCCTGCTGGCCGTCGAGACCGCGGTCGCCAACCAGGCGATCGCGCGCCCGATCGGGATCGTGCTCTTCCTGGTGGCGCTGGTGTTCGTGTACCGCTCGTTCTACGGCATGCGCATCACGACGCGGCGCGACGCCGAGGCGGCCCCCGCGACGGCGGCGCGCGAGCCCGCCCGCGCGGGCACCCCGGAGGCGGCGGCGCGGCGGTGAGGTCCGGTTGAGCGGTCGCCAAGGGCAAACCCCTTTGGCGAGCGCCTGGCCGACCCTCGCTTGGCGGTCGCCGAGGCCAAACCCCCTTGGCGAGCGCCCGGCCAACCCTCGCTTGGCGGTCGCCAAGGCCAAACCCCCTTGGCGAGCGCCCGGCCAACCCTCGCTTGGCGGTGGCCAAGGCCAAACCCCCTTGGCGGTCGCCCGCGGTCGGGGTCGGGGGGCGTTTCCCGGCGCCCGCTCGGCTCCGCCATCCATGGCTCCGCCTCGCTCCTGGCGACGCGCTTCGGCTCCTGCCTCTCACTCGTCGCCAGAGCGCCGGGAAACGCCCGCCGACCCCGACCGCGGGAGCCTTCTAATTGGAGCCTTTGCGGGCGCCGCGAAACGAGTCCCTGCCCCGCCTCGCGGGCGTCGGAAACGACCTGAGCCTGCGCTAACTCCTTGCGGCCGCGGCGTAGAGCGCGTCGCACTTCGCAGCGAGGATGAAGTCGTTGCGGTGCAGGCCGCGGATCTTGTGGGTCCAGGTCTCGACCCGCACCCGGCCCCACGAGAGGTGGACGTCGGGGTGGTGCTGCTCGCGCTCGGCCAGCTCGCCCACGGCGATCGTGAAGTCGAGCGCCTGACGGAAGCTCGCGAACCGGTACTCGCGCTCGATTCGCCGGATCCCGTCGCGCTCGACGGCGCGCCACTCGGGGACGTCGGGGGCGAGGGATGCGATCTCGGCGTCGGTGAGCGTCGGGACACCACCCCGGCACGGGACGCAGGCAGACTGAAGCAGCTCGCTCATGGGGCGAGGATCGAGCCGCCCGGCGCGCGGGTCAAGCGCGGTCGTCGGCCGCGAGCGCCTCGAGGCGCGCCAGGCCCTCGGCGAGGTGCTTCGGCTCGACGATCAGGCTCAGTACCAGGTGCGCCTCGCTCTCGAACTCGTAGAAGTGCCCGGGGTGGACCACCACGTCGCGCCGCATCAGCTCCAGCACCCACTCCTCCTCGGAGCGCACGCGCGGCGCGCGCAGCACCGCGACCCAGCCGCCCTCGGCCGGCAGCAGGTCGAACTCGGGCCGGCGCGCGACGAAGGCGCGCACCGTCGCGAGGTTCGCGGCGAGCCGCGCCCGCAGCGCGACCTGGAACGCGCGCCGCGCGCCCAGCAGGCGCGGCAGCGCGGTCTGGACCGGCGTCGAAACCGAGAGAAACAGGTCCGCGATCCACTCGAGCCCGGCCAGGGCCTCCGCGCGCGCCGCGCGCGGGCCCGCGACCACGATCCACGAGAGCTTCATCCCCGGCATGCCGCACAACTTGGAGAGCCCGCCCAGGACGAAGGTGGGGACACGGCGCGCCCCGAGCAGGCTCGGCAAGGGTGCCTCGGCCGGCGGCCACGGGAAGTCGCCGAACACCTCGTCCGAGACGATCGCGGCCGCGTGGGCCTCGCAGCGCGCCTCCACCTCCTCGATCTCCGAGGGCGCGAGGCACGATCCGGTCGGGTGGTTGGGCTGGACCACGATCACCCCGCGCGCGCCCGCGTCGAAGGCGTGCTCCAGAGAGCCGGGATCGAGGCTCCACCGCCCGTGGAACGCGAGCCGGTAGCGCCTGAGGGCGATGGACTCGAGCGCGGCGAGCGGATCGAACAGCGGGTAGCTCGGCGCGGGCACGAGGAAGCTCCCGCCCGGATCGGCGAGCAGGCGGAAGAGGTGCGCGTACGCCTCGCTGGTGCCGGCGGTGAGCACGATGTCGCCGGGATCCACCGCGAGCCCGCGCCCGCCGTAGCAGGCGGCGACCGCGGCGCGCGCGCTCTCGCTCCCGCGCGGGTCGGGCTCGTAGCGCGCCGCCCCGGCCGAGGCCAGCGCGGCGAGCTCGCTCTCCCCCGCGCCGCCGAGCCCGACGCGCGTCGGGTTGGCCTCGGTGAGGTCGAGCAGCGGAGCGCCGCGCGCCCGGCGCTCCTCGAGCGTGCGCGCCCACGCCGTGGGCCCGAGGTCGCGCGGCACGCGGCCCGACAGCATGACCGGGGTCCCGTGCGGCGTCCGGCCTACGTTCCCTCGCTCCAGGTCCGCATGTAGCGGTCCTGGTCGGCGGTGAGCGAGTCGATCTCGATCCCCATGCTCTTCAGCTTGAGCACCGCCACCTGGCGATCGATCGAGGCCGGCACCGGGTGGACGTCCTTCTTGAGCGTGCGCGCCTTCTTGCGCAGGTACTCGACGCTCAGCGACTGGTTCGCGAACGACATGTCCATCACCATGGCCGGGTGCCCTTCGGCCGCGGCCAGGTTGATCAGGCGTCCCTCGCCCAGCAGGTGGACGCGCTTGCCGCCCCGCACGCGGTACTCGTCGACGAACGGGCGCATCGTGCGCTTGCCGTCCGCCAGGCGCTCGAGCGCCGGGATGTCGATCTCGACGTTGAAGTGGCCGCTGTTCGCGACGATCGCGCCGTCCTTCATCTCCAGGAAGTGCTCGCGGCGCAGCACCGCCTTGTTGCCGGTGACCGTGATGAACAGGTCGCCGCGCGGCGCGGCCTCGGCCATCGAGACCACCTGGTAGCCGTCCATCTGGGCCTCGAGCGCGCGAACCGGATCGATCTCGGTGACGAGCACGGTCGCCCCCATGCCCTTGGCGCGCGCCGCGAGCCCGCGGCCGCACCATCCGTAGCCCGCGATCACCACGGTCGAGCCCGCGACCAGCATGTTCGTGCAGCGCAGGATGCCGTCCATGGTGCTCTGCCCGGTCCCGTAGCGGTTGTCGAACAGGTGCTTGGTATCGGCGTCGTTGATCGCGATCACCGGGTAGCGCAGCACGCGGCTCGCCGCCATCGCGCGCAGCCGCGTGACGCCGGTCGAGGTCTCCTCGGTTCCGGCCAGCACCTCGCGCAGGTAGCCCTTCATCTTGGTGTGCAGCACGGTCACCAGGTCGCAGCCGTCGTCCATGGTGATGTGCGGGCGCGCCTCGATGCACGAGACGATGTGGGAGTAGTAGGTCTTGTGGTCCTCGCCCTTGATCGCGAAGGTGGCCACGCCGAAGTCCGCGACCAGCGCCGCGGCCACGTCGTCCTGGGTGCTGAGCGGGTTCGAGCCACACAGGAACACCGTGGCGCCCCCGGCCTTCAGCGTGCGCGCCAGGTTCGCGGTCTCGGTGGTGACGTGCAGGCACGCGGCGATTCGCAGCCCCTTGAGCGGCCGCTCCTTCGCGAAGCGGGCGCGGATCGTGCGCAGCACCGGCATGTGCCGGTCGGCCCACTCGATGCGCATCCTGCCCTCGCGGGCGAGGCTCAGGTCCTTCACGTGTCCGGGCGTGGCCGGACTCTCGGGCGCGGCGCCGTTGCCGGCGCTGGAACGGGTGCGAGCCATGGGAGATCCTCCGGGGCGGAACAGGGTGGAGCGCGCGCGGCGCGCGCGGACGAACGCCCGCATTGTGCATCGAACCCGCGCCGGGCTCAAGCCCGAAATGAGAGCGTGACTCGCGTTCCCGAATTAGATATGCTTACGCATATGAAACGTACCACATTGCTCCTCGACGACGCGCTGTACGCCGAGCTCAAGCGGCGCGCGGCCTCCGGGGGCCGCACCCTCACCGACGTGGTCGAGCGCGCCCTCCGCCTCGGCCTGCAGGCGCTCGCCGGCGGGCGGCGCGGGCGGGTCCGGCTCCCCTCCTACGATCTCGGGCCGTTCCTTTCGGACCCCTTCGATCGCCTGTCCCCCCTCACCGGCCCCGACCGCCCGGACGGAGCCTGAGCGTGGTCGCCATCGACAGCGGGATCCTGGCGTGCGCCGTGAACCGCTTCGTGCCCGAGCACCCGCGCGCCGGCGCGCTGATCGAGGAGCTCGCGAACGGCTTGGCACCCTGGGGCATCCCGTGGAGCGTGGCGCACGAATTCGTGAGCCTCGTCACCCACCCGCACGGGGTGGTCCGCCCGCTCGCGCCCCGCGACGCCTGGGGGTACCTGGAGCTGCTGCGCGAGAGCCCGGCGCTGCACATGCTCGGGCCGACCGAGCGCCACGGCGAGACCGTCGCCGAGCTGCTCCAGGGGCTCGGCGGCGAAGCGGGCTGGCCCGCCGGGATCGAGACCGCGGCGATCCTGCGCGAGCACGGCGTGCGCGAAGTGCTGTCCGCGGATCGCGGGCTCAGGCGCTTCGCCTTCCTCGAGGTGCGCGATCCGCTGCACGGGGCGGCCTGGACGCCGCACCAGGGACCCGCGCGCCGCTACCGCAAGCTGGCCCTCCCCGCGTCGCGCCCGTGAACCGCGCCGCGCGCGGGCAGGGGCTCGCTTCGCGGCGCTCTCGCGACGCGCGAGAGGCAGGGAGCCGAAGCGCGTCGCGAGGAGCAAGGCGGAGCCAGGGATGGCGGAGCCGAGCGGGCGCCGCGAAACGAGCCCCTGCCCGGGCGCGGCGCTCCGGCCCGGCCGATCAGGGCCGGTCGAGGGCACGGATGGTGCCGGTCTCGCGGATCTCGACCGGATAGCCCTCGAGGCGGCGCGGGAGCCTGGCCCGCAGGCGCGGGGTCGCGCTCCGCACCAGGATCACGAACAGCGGCCGGCCGTCGCGCTCGCCCTCGGCGGTCCCCACCACGCCTGCGATCGCCATCAGCTCCGGCGTGTGCGCGGCGAGCACCTCGGCGATGGGACGCGTGGTCATCGCGGAATCCGCGGCCTCCCTCCCCGCCTCGCCCCCGGCCTCCGGCCGGCAGGAGGCCGACAGTGCGAGGGTCGCGACGAAAAACCAACGGGAGGAAGGCCGGCGCGCGGCCCTCCTCCCGCTCTTCACGAGATTCTCCCCGCTACTGGCTGCAGATGGTGGCCCCGAAATTCTGGAGCACCGGGCCGATCGGGTTCGCGAACGAAGCGCCCGAGCCGCCTGCGAAGCACAGGCCGACCGGGTTGTTCGTGGTCTCCTCGACCATGAGCGAGCCCGAGTCGCCGGAACGGATGAAGTTGCCGGGCATCATGATCTGGTTCGTGAACGTGGCGATCCCGGCGCTGTACTGCACGCTGACCGTCACGTTGATCCCGGTCACCGATCCGTGGGTGAGCCCCGAGGTCCGGCCGCACTTCTTGACGGCCTGGCCCACGAACGCCGCCACGGTGGTCGAGGTCGGCGTGTAGCCGCACGCCTCGGCACAGGTGTAGCTGCGTCCGGGATCGGGCAGCGCGATCGCGGCGTCGATCACGTTGCTCCCGCCGCCGAAGCTGATGGCTTTGAATCCGGCCAGCGTGCCGGCGATCGGCGTCTGCGAGCACTTGGGCTTCCCGTCGTAGCGCCCGGGCGCGTCGATGCGCTCCCCGTTCGAGGCCGCGTTTTCGCGCGCGAACACGTGGTTGTTGGAGAGGAAGTACCGGGTCCCGCCCTTCAGGACCACGCAGCTCAGGGTGCCGGACGCGCACTCCCTGTCGTTCCCGGTCGACATCCCCATCTGGAGCGTGCCGCCGCCGGGCGGAGCGTACGGGGTGACGATCCCGACGACGCGGGTCTCGACCGGGATTCCGTCGAGCCGCGAGGGGATGCCGGACACACCCGCGCGCGCCGTGAGCACCAGCACCGCCGCCCGGCCGTCCGCGGTGAGACCGGTGGCCGTGCCGACCACCTCGCGGTCCACCATGAGCGCCATCGTGTAGTCGTTCTGCACCTTGATCGCGCGATCGAGGGACGCCGGATCGAGCGCGACCGGCTTGAGCGTCGCGACTCCGGTCGACGACTCGCTTGGCGCGGTGGGCAAAGATGCCGTCTTCTGGCCGCATCCGCCGAGCCCGAGCGCGAGCGCCATAGCGGCGAGGACGGCGAGGACGGCGAGGGAGCGGGTGAAGCGGGTGGACCCGGTCATGCAACCTCCTCATGGGGGGTGAGGTCCCGGCCGCCCGCGAGCGGCGTGACGTCGCGCTCCAGGCAGGCTCGGCAGCGGCGAAGCTGCCCCGTAAGGATACCTGCGCGGCGCCTCGCCGTCACCAACGAGTTTGAGGCTTCAGTCCACCCGGACGACCGGCCGGCTCATCCCGCCGGATGCCCCGGAGGCGCGCACGCGGTAGAGGCCCGCGGGCGCCCGGCGACCGCCCTCGTCGAGCCCGTCCCACAGCCAGGTGCGCGGGCCGTTCCCGGCATCGGAGAGGGTGGCGCGGCGCACGCTGCGCCCCGCCGCGTCCAGCACCTGGATCTGGATCGCGCCCGCGTCGGGGGAGCGGACCACGACCGTCACCGGCCCGCGCGCAGGGTTGGGATAGGGCGGCGCCAGCTCCACGGGATGGACCGCGACCGGCCCCGGCGGCTCCACCCCCACCAGGCCGTTGGTGAGCAGCAGGTGGTCGATCCCGACGTCCCCGGCGATGAAGTCCGGGTGGTTGGGAAGCGGCAGGTACGGGGCGAGGTCGTGGCGGATCAGGATGCGATCCACGACCGTGAGGGCGTTCGCGAACGTGCCGGTGCCGAGCAGCTGCGTCCAGTTGGCGCCCGAGGTGAGGTCCACGTCGTACATGCCCCAGGCGTGGAGCGGCGGGTGGAGAAACACGTTATACTGCCAGAAGTTCGCGGTGGGTGAAAAGCGGTCGCCGTTCCCGATCGCGAAGTGCATCTCGAACGCGTCGTCAGCGCCCACGTCGTTCATCCAGACGCGGACCTTCGTGATCCCGGCCGCGGTCCAGTTGCCGACGTACTCGGGGCCCAGCGCCTCCCCTGCCTTGACGCCGAAATCGCTGGGCACGCTCTGCGAGAGCTCCAGGTAGCCGTCGCCCGCCCCCAGGTAGCCACCCGTGCCGGGATTCGAGAACGGCGTCCCTCCCGACCACGAGGCCGTCGATGTTCCCGGGAACTCCTCGATGAACCCGACCACGGGCGCCGCCGCCGCGGTTCCGGCCGAGAGCGCGAGCGCGACGAGCGTGGAGAGCAGCGGGAAGGGTGGCGGCAGGTCAGAACGGGTGCGTTCGGTCACGGGGCACTCCTCCTCGGCCGTCTGAGCAGCATGTCCGTATCAAGGATACCGCGGGCGTCGAGCGCACCGCCACAAAAAGCCGCACCACCGCCCCGGCCGCCAGGCGGATTTCGTCGCGCCAAACTCGGCGGCCAGCGCGGGCGGCGCGGGGCGGCGCGCAGCCCCTACGCGTCGCGCGCCAGCAGACGCGCCTTGTCGGTCCGCTCCCAGGTGAAGCTGGGCTCGGTGCGCCCGAAGTGCCCGTAGGACGCGGTCGCGCGGTAGATCGGGCGGCGCAGGCGGAAGTGCTTGATCAGCGCCTGCGGTTTGAGGTCGAAGTGCTTCCGCACCAGCGCCGTCAGCTTGTCGTCGCCGATCTTGCCGGTGTGCTTGGAGTCC
Source organism: Candidatus Eiseniibacteriota bacterium (assembly GCA_036507005.1). GTDB lineage: Bacteria > Eisenbacteria > RBG-16-71-46 > RBG-16-71-46 > RBG-16-71-46 > WS-2. The sequence continues at coordinate 32,745 of DASXQT010000072.1, read as the reverse complement.
ACCATGACGCTCACCGGCTCGGGCACGCCGATGGCGTACGCGATCTGCACCTCACAGCGGTCGCACAGCCCGCTCGCCACCAGGTTCTTCGCCACGTAGCGCGCGCCGTAGCTCGCCGAGCGGTCCACCTTGCTCGGATCCTTGCCCGAGAACGCCCCGCCGCCGTGGCTCCCCACCCCGCCGTAGGTGTCCACGATGATCTTGCGCCCGGTGAGCCCGGTGTCGGCCATCGGCCCGCCCTTGACGAACTGCCCGGTCGGGTTGATGTGGAACTTGATCGGCCGGTCGCGCTGCACCAGCTTCTTGGGCAGGATCGGCATCACCACGTTGCGGACGATGTCGCGTTCGATCGTCGAGTGCTTCACGTCCGCGGCGTGCTGGCTCGACACCACCACGGTGTCCACGCGCGCCGGGCGGCCGTCGTCGTACTCCACCGTGACCTGCGATTTCCCGTCGGGGCGCAGGTAGGGAAGGATCTTCTTGCGGCGCACGTGCGCGAGGCGCCGGGTGATGGCGTGCGCCAGCATGATGGGCAGCGGCATGAGCTCGGGGGTCTCGCGGCAGGCGAACCCGAACATCAGGCCCTGGTCCCCCGCCCCGCCCTTGTCCACGCCCATCGCGATGTCGGGCGACTGGTCGTCGATGGTGGTGACCACCGCACAGGTGTGGCTGTCGAAGCCGTACTCGGCGCTGTCGTACCCGATCTCGCCGATCACCCTGCGCACCAGGGCCGGGATCTCCACGTAGCCCTGGCTCGAGATCTCCCCCGCCACGATCGCGAGCCCGGTGGTCACGAGCACCTCGCACGCCACGCGGCTCGTGGGATCCTGCGCGATCAGCTCGTCGAGCACGGCGTCGGAGATCTGGTCGGCGATCTTGTCGGGGTGCCCTTCGGTCACGGACTCGGACGTGAACAGGTGACGTGCGCCCATGCATGCTCCTTGGTTGGAACGATCGGGATCGGTGGGCGGAGCCGGCGCCCCGGGCGGCCGGCTTCGCGGATGCTACGCTTCGAATGCGGCCAGCCGGCGCTTGAACTCGTCGATGCTCGCGATCGGCGTCGGATCGACGCCGTTCAGGAGCGCCAGGTAGAAGCTCACGTAGTCTCCCCACTGAGTCAGCGTCGCCATGCGCGCCAGGCGCCCTCCGCCGCCGGAGGGTATCTCGTGCACCTCGGCCCCCTGCCGCCGCGCGTACTCCGCGGTCAGCGTCAACCGCCGCGCGACCTCGGGGAGGTCCTCGGCGTCGTCCCGAAGCACCAGCACCGAGGTCTGCCGGTGCGAGGCCGTGGGCCTCTCCCAGCCGACGATCTCGTTGTGGTCGAGCTCCGGAACCAGCGCCGAGTGGGCGAGCAGCTTAGCATTTTCGTTGAGCTGCGTCCTCCAGCGCAGGGCCACGGGGCCCAGGCTCTCCGAGCCGGCGTAGACGGCGAGCGCGCGGCCCGCGAGTGCCTGGGCCAGCTGCTTCGCCGGATTCCCGCCCTCGGGCGACGCGGTCCCGAGCGCCGCGCGCCCCGCGCGCAGCGCCGCCGCCGCCTCCCCCCACGCCTCGCCCGTGCCCGCCGCCCACCCCAGCGCCTCGACCAGCCGGGTGAGCGCGACCCAGGCCGCGTACATCGCCGCGCGCGGCGGGCTGCCTCCGGGGAGCGTCGCCCACGGGATGCCGAGCCGCCGGCACTCCTCGGCGAGCCGCCCGCCGGTGGTGAGCGCCACGCGCGGCACGCCGCGATCGCCGGCCTCGCGGAACAGCGCCAGGGTCTCGGCCGTGTTGCCCGAGTAGGAGCAGAGGAGCGCGAGCGAATCGCGCGTCACGTACGCCGGCCAGCGGTAGTCGCGCACCACCACCAGGGGCCGGGGCAGGCGGTCGCGGTAGAGGGCGGCGGCGAGATCGGCGGCGATCGCCGAGCCTCCCATCGCCCCGACCGCGAGCAGCGCGGGCGATCCGGCCGGGGGGCGCCAGGGCTCGCGCTCGCCGCGCGCCCGGGCCTCCTCGACCTGCTCCGGGATCCCGTCGATGCGCCCCGCCATCCCCGCGGGGTCGCGCGACCCGTAGGGGGGCTCGAGCGCGGCGCTCACGCCGCGCTCCGCTTGGTGACCAGGAAGCTCGGCAGACGGGCCTCGAGCCGCTGGTGCACCAGCTCCTTCACCGCGCCCGCCGAGGACAGCTCGAGCGCGCGCATCGCCACCTCCTGCGCCTCGTCGTGGCGCACGCTGCGCAGCGCCGCCTTGACCCGGGGCAGGTCGAAGCACGACATGCTCAGCTCGTCCACGCCCAGCCCCAGGAGCAGCACCGCGGTGCGCGGGTCGCCCGCCATCTCGCCGCAGATGCCGACCCAGCGCCCGGCGTGGTGCCCGGCCTCGATGGTGTGGTGGATGCTGCGCAGCACCGAGGGCTCGAACGGCTCGTAGAGGTGCGAGAGCCGCTCGTTGTCGCGGTCCATGGCGAGCGTGTACTGGATCAGGTCGTTCGAGCCGATGGACAGGAACCGCGCGTGGCGCGACAGCACGTCCGCGATCCACACCGCGCTCGGGGTCTCGATCATGAGCCCGATCTCGAGATCCGGGTCGTGCGGCACGTTGCGGCCGCTCAGCTCGTCCGCGACGTCCGCGCACAGCTGCAGCGCCCGGGCCTGCTCGCTCTGGCTCGAGACCATGGGGAACATCATGCGCACCTTCCCGTGGGCGCTCGCACGGTAGACCGCGCGGATCTGGGTGCGGAACACCTCGGGGTGGTAGAGGGCGAAGCGGATGCCGCGCCAGCCCAGGAACGGGTTGGTCTCGTGCGTGGTCCCGAGGTACGAGGCGACCTTGTCTCCGCCCAGGTCCATGGTGCGGAAGATGACCGGGCGCGGGCTCATGCGCTCGGCCACCGCGCGGTAGGCGCGGTACTGCTCCTCCTCGCTCGGCAGCTCGGCGCGGTTCAGATAGAAGAACTCGGTGCGGAACAGCCCGATCCCGTCCGCGCCCGCCGCCAGGACCTGGTCCACGTCGCTCGGCAGCTCGATGTTGGCGCCCAGCTCGATCCGCCGGCCATCGAGCGTGACCGCGGGCTCGCCCTGCAGCACGTGGAGCGCGCGCGCCTCGTGGTCGAGCTGCTCGCGGCGCGAGCGGTACCAGGCGGCCGCGGGCCGGTCGGGATTGACCTCGATCTGGCCGAGGAAGCCGTCCACGGCGCCCAGGTCGCCGCTCTTCACGTGCTGGAGCACGCCGCGCACGCTGACCACCGCGGGGATGCCGCGACCGCGCGCCACGATCGCGCCGTGAGACGTGCGCCCGCCCACCTCGGTCACCACCGCCACCACGCGCGCGCGGTCGAGCAGGGCCACCTCGCTCGGCCCGATGTCGTGCGCCACCAGCACCGCGGGCTGATCGAGCTGGGGCAGGACGCGCGGGCCGTCGCCCAGCAGGTGACGCAGCACCCGGCGCTCGACGTCCACCACGTCCGCCGTGCGCTCGCGCAGGTAGTTGTCCTTGACGTTCTCGAGGTGCGCCGCCACGCCCTCCATGTACGCGCGGAAGGCGAAGGCGGCGTTCTTCCCCTCGCGGCGGATGCGCTCGCACACCGCGGTCGTGAGCTCGGGGTCCTCCAGCATCAGCAGGTGGGTGTCGTAGATGAGGGCTTCCTGCTCGCCGAGCTCGGCCGCGATGCCGTCGCGGATCGCCGTGATGTCGCGGCGCGACGCCTCGAGCGCGGCGTGGAAGCGCTCCACCTCCTGCGCCGCGGCGTCGGGCGGGACCGGGCTGTCGCGCACCGCGAACTCCTCGGGCTCGACCCGCAGCACGGGACCGATGCCGATGCCGGGCGAGGCGGCGATCCCCTCGAACTTCACGGCTCGCCTCCGAACTTCCCGTTCACCAGCTCGGCCAGGGCCTTGACCGCCGCGCTCTCGTCGGGTCCCTCGGCCCGCACCCGGATCGTGCTGCCCTCCTCGGCCGCCAGCATCATGACCCCCATGATGCTCTTGCCGTTCACCTCGAGGTCGTCGCGGCTCACCAGGATGTGGGACTGGAAGCGCGCCGCGGTCTTGACAAACAGCGCGCACGCCCGGGCGTGGAGCCCGAGCTGGTTGCGGATCACGAGTTCGGCTTCGCTCAACGGTCCCTCGTCTCTCAGCGCATCCAGGCCGCGACCAGGCACAGCGCACCGGCGCCGAGCGCCCACTCGGTGGGCGACGGCCGCGCGCGCTGCGCGGTGATCACCCCGAGCACCAGCCCCGCCGCGAGCGTGGCCTGGTACGGAAGCGGCCGCACGTCGCCCCCGGGGACGAGCGCGACCGCCACGATCAGGCCCACCAGCACCGCGCCCAGCGAGCCCAGCCCCCGCACCAGCGCCTCGAGGCGCGGGCGCAGGGCCGACCCCAGCACCGCCGGACCCTCCCGGTAGCCCCAGCCCACGCCCGCCACCCGGAGGCCCAAGTGCAGCAAGTTGTAGCACGCCCACATGGCGAGCGCTCCGAGCCGGTGGCCGCCCAGCACCATCAGCACGCCGACGCAGGCGGCGGCCGGCCGGAGCGCGAACCAGAACAGGCGGTCGCCGAGCGCCGCGAGCGAGGCGCCGAGCGCGCTCTTCACGCGCGCCACCGCCTCCGCGTCCACCGCCGCCCCCGACGCCCGCTGCTCCTCGAGCGCCGCGACCGCTCCGAGCGCGAGCGAGGCGAGCGTCGGCTGGGTGTTGAAGTAGGCGGTGTGCTCGACCAGGCGCGCGCGCCGCTGCTCCCGATCGGCGTAGATGCGGGCGAGCGCGGGCGCCAGCGCCCAGGCCCAGCCCAGGCCCTGCTGGCGCTCGTAGTTCCAGGTGGCCTGGAGCAGCGTGGTGCGCAGCGCCATGCGCCACAGGTCGCGCCGCGAGAGCGCGCCGGGGCTCACGAGGCGCCCACCATCAGCACCAGCCAGCCGGCCAGCAGCGCGAGCCCGAACAGGGCGACGCGCGTGAGGCGGCGCTGGACGAAGGCATGGAGGAGCTGGGCGAGCCCGAGGCCGATCCACAGCGGCTGCGCCAGCCCCCAGGCGCGCCCGAGCCGCAGCGACTCGTGGGCCGCGAGCCCCGAGAGGCCGCGCACCGCCAGGCCCACCCACACCGCGGTGGTCGCCACGCCGATCGCGAAGGCGAGCGCCACCCCCGCGCCCTGCGCCGCGGTCAACGCGTGCTCGTCGCCGCGCCGCAGCGCGTCCTCGCACCAGCGGCTCAGGCCCTCGTTGCGCCGCCGCATCCACTTGAGGAGCGGCACGCCGAGGGTCGCGCTCGCCATGCCGGCCAGCACCCCGAGCATCGCGCTGGCGTGGTGCGCCACCTCGAAGCTCTGCTGCGAGCCGAGCGCGAGCGCCACGCCGGCTCCCACCACGCCCCCCACCGCGTAGTCCTCGGGGGTGCGCGCCCCCACCGGCAGGGTGCTCGCGGCCAGGATCTGGAGCACGACGCCGACCTCGAGGGCGAGCCCGAGGTTGCCCCACACGAGGCCGAGCAGCGTGGAGGTCACGAGCGGCTGCGAGAGCATGGTCTGTGCGACCGGCGTGGCGTCCAGCGCGGCGATCCCGCCCAGCAGGAAGACGGCGAGCAGGCGCGGGCTCACGCGGCGCTCCCCGCGGCGAGGCGGAAGTGGAGCCGCCACGGCCGGCCGGCCTCGAGCGCGGCCGCGAAGGTGTAGCGCAGCTCGAGGCCCTGGAACACGCGCTCCGCCCCCTGCTCCGAGAGCGAGACCGATTCGACCGGCTCGCGCTCGAGCGCCGCGCGGCGGTCGGTCTCGAGGTCCACCCGCCGGCCCGCCCAGCGGTCCACGAACGTGCTGCGCGTCACCCCGTCGTGGCGCGCGCGCGCGCCGAAGTGCGGGGCCGAGGGGCGCGCGCCGTCGAGCTCGACGTAGCGGTCGTCGGCCTGCGGGACGTGGAGCCCGAGGTTGACCGCGACCGTGAGCTCGCCCTGGCGCGCGCCCCCGGCCTCGAGCGCGTACTCCACCTCGAGCGCGCCGTCCTCGGCCAGGCGGTAGCGCTTGGTGAGCGAGGGCTCCGCCCCCGCGGGCGAGCGCAGCGTCACGGAGTCCGCCGGGCTCGCGAGCCGCTCGAAGCGCTCGGAGGACCAGTCGCGCGCGGCGCCGGGCTCGCTCCAGCGGTCGAGGAACGAGTCGCGCCCGTCCCGGTCGTAGTGCTCGACCAGGGCCGCGAGCCCGGACTCGCGGGCGGTGAGCGCGCCGTGGATGCTCTCGCCCTCGCGCGCCCCGACCGCCGCCGCGCGCAGCGCCGCGTGGTAGGGCTCGGGGCGGCGCGCCAGGGTGTCGAGCACGTTCCACGAGCGGAGCCGGTCGTCGAAACCCCACAGGCGCGCTCCGCGGGCCGAGACCCAGGCCGCCGCGGCGCGCGACTCGAGCAGCGCGTCGCCGACGCCGTCGAGGTCGAGGTCGCCCCACTCGATCCGCGCCCCGTCGTCCGCGAGCGCCGTCTCGGCCGCGATCAGCTCGCGGTAGACCGCCGCGCGCAGGTGCGGCAGGTAGAGGCCCCCGAACACGCCGTGCCAGTACGGGCAGTTGCACTGCGCGCGCCACAGCCGCGTGCGCGCGGCGCGCCACGCCTCGCCCGCTTCGTCCGGGCGTGCCGCCAGCGCGCGCGAGACGCGCAGCATGCGCTTGTGCATGCGGTTGGACTCGGGGTAGCGGGCCAGGAAGCCGCGCCAGTGACCGCCGCGCAGCAGGTCGTGGGCCTCCGCGCCGAAGTGCTCCTCGAGCACCTCGGCAGCGCGGTGGTAGCGCTCCCGGGCCGCGGGCGGGAGCGCCCATTCCTGCATCTCGTGGTAGGACGCCGAGGGCAGGTAGGCGAGCCCGAGCGAGGGGTGCGCGGCGATCGCCTCGCCGGGCGTCCGCACCTGGATCCAGGGATTCGCGGCCAGGGCGTCGAGGAACTTCTCGAGCCAGCCCTCCTCCCAGCAGCGCCGCCGCGTCCCCGGCCACACGCCGAACTTCTCGCCGTCGTCGCCCAGCACCGCGATGCGGCCCTCTCCCCCCTCGGCGACGCGCGCGAGGAGGTCGATCACCTGGGCGGGCTCGCCGAACGGGATCAGGTAGCGCAGCTCGCGATGGATGGGCAGCACGCGGAGCGCAAGCCCCTGGTCCTCGGTCTGGAAATGGCCCCAGAGCTGGTCGCGCTCGAGGCCCGCCGCGACGAAGTGGGCGTCGTCGACCGCGGTGTACTCGACCGCGGCGCGCGCCAGGCTCGAGGCCAGGCCCGGTTCCCACACCCGCTCGGCGAGCCACAGGCCGCGCGGCCGGACGCCGAGGTCGCGCTCGAGGCGATCGGACATCGTCGCGATCTGGCCCTGCCGGTCGTGCTCGGGGATGGCGGGCAGGATCGGCTCGTACATCGCTCCCCCCCACGGCTCGACCTGTCCGCGCGCGACCAGGGCGCGCAGCCTCCCGAGGTACGCGGGCCGCTCCGCCGCCAGCCACTCGAGCAGCGGCCCGCTGGTGTGGAGCCCGACGCGCAGCGCGGGCCGCCGCTCGAGCAGGGCGAGGAACGGAGCGTAGGCGTCGTCGTAGGCCGCGGCGAACACGCCGTCGAAATTGCCGACCGGCTGGTGGTTGTGGACCACGATCACCAGGGTCACGGATCGCATGGGAGGGCGAAGCAGTGGAGGAGACGCGTGACGCTCACGGGGTCGCGAGCTCGGGGACCAGCGAGCGCAGCGGCTGGGGCCGGGTCGCCGGCACGTCCTGGACCTCGAGCGTCACCCCGCGCTCGAGCAGGGCGCGCGCCGCGCTGCGGTCGCGCTCGTCCAGGTAGATGTACTCGTTGACCTTGGATTTCCCCGGGGCGTAGTGGAGCCCGCCCAGGTTGAACGCGGCCACCGCCGCCCCGGCCACGACCAGCTCGAGCGCGGTGGCGAGGTCGCGCACCAGCAGGAACGCGCCCCCGGGCTCGCCGGATTCCGCGGCGTAGGCCGCGGCCGCCTCGGCCACGGTCACCACCCGCACGTCGACGCCGGGGGCCGCGGAGGTGAGCAGCGACCGCTCCCAGGAGCTCGCGGCGGCCGGCCCGTCCACCACCCAGATGCGCTTGGGACGCAGGCGCTCGCCGTAGGCGATCACGACCTGGCCGTGGATCAGGCGGTCGTCCACCCGGTGCAGGATCCAGGTCATGCCGCCCGGCCGCGCTGGAGTCGGATGCTCTCCTGTCCCTTCTTCTGCAGGCGCTCCGCGAGCTCGATCACCCCGTACTTCTCGCGGTTGTGCAGGTAGTCGATCAGCGTGGGGAGGTTGATGCCGGTCACGATCACCACCTCGCCGCGCCCGCGTGCCACGCTCGCGCCGCACACGTGGCACGAGCCGCCCCAGAAGTCGGTCAGGACCAGGCCGCCCTCGGTCCAGGCCTCGACCCGGCGGGCGATCTCCTCCTCGAGCGCGGCGCGCGACAGGCCGGTGTTCGAGAGCGACTCCACTCCCTCGAACGGACCCGCCACCGCCGCCGCCGCCCGCAGCAGGGCGTCGGAGAGATCGGCGTGCATGACGAGCAGGGCCGGGACGCGCGCGCTCATTCGGTGTCCTCGCGCACCCAGGCCCGCGCCGCGCTCTTGCGCTTCATCAGCTCGACCAGGTGGCGGTTGAGGCGCTCGGCCGGCGAGTAGCCGCCGTAGACCTTCACCAGGTAGTTGAGCGCGATCACCTCGGCGATCACGGTGATGTTCTTGCCCGGGGTGATGGGCACCTGGACGTAGGGGATCTCCACGTCGAGCAGCGTGGTCTTGCGCTCGTCGAGCCCGACCCGCTCGTACTCCACGTCGGCCGACCACTCGCCCAGGTTCACCTCCACCTCGACCCGCTTCTGCAGCCGGATGGCTCGAATTCCAAAGACGGCCTGCACGTCGATGATCCCGAGGCCGCGGATCTCCATGTGGTGCCGCAGGAGCTGGTTGCCGCTCCCGATCAGCACGTCGCCGTGGCGCCGCGTGATCGTGACCACGTCGTCCGCCACCAGGCGGTGGCCGCGCTCCACCAGGTCGAGCGCGGTCTCCGACTTGCCGATCGCGCTGCGCCCGGTGAACAGCAGCCCGCAGCCGTAGACGTCCACCAGCGAGCCGTGCACCGTGAGCTCGGGGGCGAACATGTGGTCCAGGTACGCGGTGAGCGAGTGGATGAAGGGCGTGGTGCTCAGGGGGGTGCGCAGCACCGGCACCTGCTCCTGGTTCGCGCGCTGGAGCAGGTAGGGCGGCACCTCGAGGCCCTTGCACACCACGATCAGCGGCATCGAGAACTGGAACAGCCGGTCGACCGCCTCGCGCACGCCCACCGGCGAGAGCGAGGCCAGGTAGGTGAGCTCGGTCTGCGCCATGATCTGGATGCGCTCGGGGAGGAAGTTCTCGACGAACCCCATGAGGGCCATCCCCGGGCGGTGGATGTCGCTCACCGTGATCTCCCGGCGCGAGGCCAGGGTCTCGGTGAGCTGCTCGAGCTGGAGCTCCTGCCGCTGGTCCTCGAACAGGCGTGCGACGCTCAGGGACTTCACCGCGTCTCAGTCCTCTCCGGAGAAGTCTTCTTCCCCGGGCGATTCGGCTTGCGCCGAAGGCTCCGGGGACCGGTCGCCGCCGCGCGCTTCCCGCTTGCGCCCGACGCGCTTCTCCTTGAAGCGCCGAAGCTGCTGCTCGAGGCGGTCGGCCGCGAGGTCGATCGCGGTGCGAGGCTCGTTGGACTCCTCGCGGCTCACGAGCTCGTGGTGGTTGAGCCGGACCGTGATCTCGGCGCTGTGCCGGTAGCGCTCGGCGGTGACGATCAGGTGGGCCTCGCGGATGTCGCGGGCGAACTTCCCGAGCTTCTCGAGGCGCTGGTGCGCGTGGAGCCGGACCTCGGGATCGAGCTCGCAGTGACGTACGGTGGTGAGGATCTGCATCGGCTTACCTCTCTCGGCCCCGGGAGCCTGCCTGCCGGCGCCGCGCCGTCACGCGACCCGTCGGCGGAAGCGCGCCGGCAGGATGCTCAGCTGTTCACGATACTTGCCCACGGTGCGGCGCGCGATGCGCAGTCCCTTCTCGCGCAGCAGCTCGGCGATCCGCTGGTCCGAGAGCGGACCGCGTTTGTTCTCCTCCTCGATGAGGGTGCGGATGATGTCCTTCGCGGTGCGCGCCGAGACGTCCTCGCCGTCGTCGGTCTCGAGGCCGCTCGAGAAGAAGAACTTGAGCTCGAACACCCCGCGCGGGCACTGCACATACTTGCCGCTGCACACCCGGCTGACCGTGGACTCGTGCATGTCGATCTGGCGCGCCACCTGCTGGAGCGTGAGCGGCCGGAGGAAGGCGATCCCCTTGTCGAAGAACTCGCGCTGCTCGCGGATGATGCAGTTCATCACCTTGATCATCGTGCGGCGGCGCTGCTCGATGGTCTGGATCAGCCAGCGCGCCGAGTTCAGCTTGCTCTGGATGTAGTCGCGGGTCTTGACCTCGCCGTCCGTGCACTCCGACTTCTTCTTCTCCCGCAGCACGCCCTCGTAGGCCGACGAGATGCGCAGCCGCGGCACGTGGCGGTCGTTCAGGAGCACCAGGTAGTCCTCGCCCACCCGCTCCACCAGCAGGTCCGGCACCACGTAGCGCGGGTCGTCGGCCGAGACCTGGAGACCGGGGCGCGGGTTGAGCGTGGCGATCACGTCGGCGGCGGACTGGACCTCCTCCACCGAGCACTTGAGCTGGCGCGCGATCTCGGGAAAGCGCCGGTTCACCAGGTGGTCGAAGCGCTCGGCGATGATCCGCCACGGCAGCGTGTCCTTCTCGCCGCGCGCCTCGAGCTGGATGAGCAGGCACTCGCGCAGGTCGCGGGCCCCGACCCCGACCGGCTCGAGCGCCTGGATCACCCGCAGCACGCGCTCGCACTCCTCCGGGCTGCGCCCGGTGGAGGCCACGACCTCCTCGAGCGGCGTGGCGAGCCAGCCGCGGTCGTCGAGCGACCCCACCAGGAACTCGGCCAGCAGCATCTGCTCCCGGGGCACATCGAGGAAGTTGAGCTGCTCGAGCAGGCTCTCGGCGAGCGTGGTGCGCGTGACCGGCACCTTCTCCAGGAACTCGATCGAGGTCTCGCCCTGCGGGACGTAGGCACGGTCGAACGCCCCGTCCTGCATGTACTCGCTCCAGTCGATCGGGTCGTCCTCGGCGGGATCCTCGGCCTCCTTCTCGGCCGCCTCCTCGGGCGAGTCCTCCTTGGCGAGGTCCTCGCTCTCGGTGACCTCGTCCACCTCCTCGAGCAGAGGGTTCTGCATGATCTCCTGCTTCAGGATCTGCTGGAGCTCGAGGGTCGGGACCTGGAGGAGCTTGAGCGCCTGCTGCAGGCGCGGCGTCATGATGAGCGCCGGCCGCATCGTCAGGTTGAGGGAGTGCTTCATCTCCATGGTCGGGTTCCTAGAGCGTGAATCGCTCGCCCAGATAAATCTCGCGAGCCTTGGGGTCGTTCGCCAGCTCCGCGGAGGTCCCGTGGATCAGGATCCGTCCCTGGTGCATGATGTACGCGCGGTCCGTGATGCGCAACGTCTCGCGCACGTTGTGGTCCGTGATCAGCACGCCCAGCCCGCGGGTGCGGAGCCGCGCCACGATCTCCTGGATCTCCCCCACCGCGATCGGGTCGATGCCCACGAATGGCTCGTCGAGCAGCATGTAGTGCGGCTGCCGCGCGAGCGCGCGCGTGATCTCGACCCGGCGCCGCTCGCCCCCCGACAGCCGGCTCGCCTGCCGGGTCGCGAGGTGCGCCAGGTTGAGGTCGTCGAGCAGCACCTGGAGCCGCTCGTGGCGCTGGACCGCGGTGAGCGGCATGGTCTCCAGGACCGCGAGCACGTTCTCGCGCACGGTGAGCCGGCGGAAGATGCTGGGCTCCTGCGCCAGGTAGCCGATCCCGAGGCGCGCGCGCCGGTACACCGGCTCCTGGGTCAGCTCGCGGCCGTCCATCCGGATGCGTCCCGCGTTGGGCCGGAGCAGCCCCACGATCATGTAGAAGGTGGTGGTCTTGCCCGCGCCGTTGGGGCCGAGCAGGCCGACGATCTCGCCGCGCTGGACGTCGATCGAGACGTCGTTCACCACCCGCCAGCGCCCGTAGTAGCGCACCAGGTGCTCGGCGGTGAGCCCACCCGCCGTTCGGTCGGGCGTCGTCGTGGCCGTGGGCTCGGTGCGGGGCTCGACCGTCATCGCGGGTTCCCCCCCGGCGCCGTGAGCTCGCCCGAGCGGGTGCGCACCTGGGCCCGCACCTGGCTCTTGAACTCGAAGTGCTTGAGCCCGGGATCGCTCTCGAAGCCGACGCCGGTGAGCACGTCGCCCGCGCGCTCGACCCGCACCCGGCGGTCGGAGCGCACCTTTTGGGTCCGGTTCAGGAAGCGCAACTCCTCGGTGGACATGCGCGTGCCCTCGGAGGTCTGGATCACGACGTTGCCGCGCGCCGTCATGTCGCGGCTGAGCTGGTCGATGTCGCCCTCGCGGGCGCTCAGCTCGGAGGTCTTGGCGCCCTGGGCGTCGTAGAAGTCCACCCGCACGCCGCGCGCGACGATGCTGTTCCGCGCGTCGTACATCGCCGCGTAGCGCGCGTAGAGCTTCCACACCGGGTTGCCCTGATCGGTCTCGGTGAGCACGAAGTTGCGCACCTCCTGGTCGGGCAACTCACCCGTCGTGCCGACCGGTCCGATCGAGCGCTGGCGGCCGCAGCCCGAGAGCAGCAGCGCCAGCGCCACGATCAGGGTGGCCGGCGTGCTCGACCACTCGCGCCGCGTGCCCTGCCGGCGCGTGCGGCGCCAGCTTCGGAGAGCGGGGGCCCGGTTCATCGGTCGAGGTCCACGCTAGCAAAGGGTATGTGCCGTCGCAAGCACGCCCTGTGCCAGTCGAGTTGCACGTTGCAATCCAATTGGATTATCGGGTCGCGCGCGCACGGACTTGACCACTTCGGAAAGCCCGCGGCGTCCCGTGGACGCTCCGCTCGCCGGGGAGTGCGCGCGGTCGCCGGCTTCGCGCCACCCGCCGGCGCGGAATCCTACCCCGCGCGCAGGCAGTCGTGGAGATGGAGCACGCCGATCGGGCGCCGTCCCTCGTCCACCACCACCAGCGCGGTGATCGGGCCGGCCGGGCGCTCCTCCATCGCGCGCACCGCGGCCGCGACCAGCGCGTCCTTCCCGATCGTGCTCGGGCTCTTCGTCATCACCTCGGCCGCGGTCAGCACCCAGGGATCGGGATGACGCACCAGGATGCGCTTGAAGTCGCCGTCGGTGACCACGCCGGCCAGCGCGCCGCCGCGATCCACGACCGTGGTCACGCCGAGACGCTTGTTCATGATCTCGAGCATCACCTCGCGCAGCTTGGCCTCCTCGCTCACCCGCGGCAGCCCGTCGCCCGCGTGCATCCGCTCCTCCACGCGCCGCGCCGCGGCGCGCCCGATCACGCCCCCGGGATGGAGGAAGCGGAAGTCCTCGGCCGCGAAGCCGCGGGCCTCGAGCAGGGCCACGGCCAGGCAGTCGCCCATCACCTGGGCGACGGTGATGCTGGTGGTGGGCGTGAGGTCCATGGGGCAGGCCTCGCGCACCGGGCCGGTGACGAGCGCCGCCTTCGAGCGCCGTGCCAGCGCGCTCTGCGGCGTGGCGACGATGCTCACCAGCGGGATGCCGTGCCGCTCGAGGTAGGGCATCAGGGCGAGGAGCTCGTCGCTCTCGCCGCTCTTCGAGACGAACAGCGCGGCATCGCCCGGCGTGAAGAGCCCGGCGTCGCCGTGGAGCGCGTCGGACGGGTGCAGGAACACGGCGGGCGTGCCGGTGCTGGTGAAGGTGGCCGCGAGCTTGTGGGCGATGAGCCCCGACTTCCCCACGCCCGAGACGATCACCTTGCCGCGGCAGGCGGCGAGGATCCCGACCGCGGCGAGGAACTCCTCCCCGAGCCCGGCCTCGAGCGCCGCGATCGCCCCGGCCTCGGTGCGCACCACCGCGCGTGCCAGCTCCAGCAGGTCGCCGCGCCCCTTCGAGGCTGGCGCGCGCTTCACTCGGCCGCCTCGTAGCGCTCAAGCACCCGCGGCCAGGCGCGGTTGTGGCGCAGCAGCATCTCCACCACCTCGCGCACCGCGCCCCGGCCGCCGCGCTGCCGCGTCACCGTGCGCGCGACCGCGAGCACCTCGGGCGCCGCGTCGGAGACCGCGATCGGCCACCCCACGCGCCGGAGCAGCGGCACGTCGGGCAGGTCGTCGCCCACCATCGCGCACTCGCCCCAGTCCACGCCCTCGCGCCCCATCACCTTCTCCGCCACCGCCACCTTGTCGCGCTCGCCCAGGTAGTGCTCGAGCCTCAGGTCGGCCATGCGGGCCGCGACGGCGAGCGAGCTGCGCCCCGAGATCACGACCGGGAGCAGCCCCAGGTCACGCGCCCACTCGAGCGCGATCCCGTCGCGCACGAAGAACTGCCGGAAGTCGCCGTCGCCGGCGAAGCCGATCACGCCGTCGGTGAGCGTGCCGTCCACGTCCAGGAACAGGATGCGCACCGGGCCCGCGATCGGCGCCCGCGAGGCGCGCGCTCGTCGCGCCCGCGGGCGCCCGCGCGCACCGCGCGCCCCGCGGCCGCGGGCCGCGCGCTCAGGCATGGGTTCGCGCCCCGAGCGACTCGCGCACCCGGAGCGCCTCGTCGAGGAACGCCGCCGCCTGGTCGAGCGGAAGCTGGGTGGCCGCGTCCGACTGGGCGCGCGCGGGATCGGGATGGGTCTCGAAGAACAGCCCGTCCACTCCGCACGCGACCGCGGCCCGCATGAGCGGAAACGCGAAACGCCGATCGCCGCCGGTCTCTGCGCCCCCGGGGCGCTGCAGGCTGTGGGTCGCGTCGAACACCACCGGCCAGCCCAGATCGCGCATGATCACGAGCGCGCGCATGTCCACCACCAGGTCGTGGTAGCCGAAGGTGGTGCCGCGCTCGGTGAGCAGGATGCGCTCGCAGCCCGCGGCGGCCAGCTTCTCCACCACCTGCACCATGTCCCCGGGTGCCAAGAACTGCCCCTTCTTGACGTTCACCGCGCGCCCGCTGCGCGCCGCCGCCTGGAGCAGCCCGGTCTGGCGCGAGAGGAACGCGGGGATCTGGAGCACGTCGGCGACCGCGGCCGCGGCCGGCACCTCGCGCTCCTCGTGCACGTCGGTGAGCACCGGCACCCCCGCCTCGTCCCGCACCCGGGCCAGGATCGCGAGCCCCTCCTCGATCCCCGGCCCCTCGAAGGAGCGCGCGCTCGAGCGGTTGGCCTTGCGGTAGGAGGCCTTGAACACGTAGGGCAGGCCACGCGCCGCACATGCGGCCTTGAGCTGGGTCGCGACCTCGAGGCAGGTGTCGGCGCCCTCCACCACGCACGGTCCTGCGATCACGAGGAGCGGCGCCCCTCCGGCCTCGGCGCTCCCGATCGCGAAGCGCTTCATGAGCGCGCGCGGTGCCGCGGCGCGGCGCCCCCGGCCTCGTGCGCCTCGTCGCGGCGGTCGTCCCCGAGGCGCGCGCGGCGGCGCTCGAGCGCGGCGCGCACGAAGTCCGCGAACAGCGGATGCGGCTCGTGGGGCCGCGACTTGAGCTCCGGATGGAACTGGACCGCGAGGAACCAGGGGTGATCGGGCAGCTCGATGATCTCCACCAGCTCGCGCCCCACGCATTTCCCCGAGAGCACGAGCCCGCGCGACTGGAGCTGGGCCGCGTACTTGTGGTTGAACTCGTAGCGGTGGCGGTGGCGTTCCTCGATCTCGCGCCGGCCGTAGACCCGGGCCGCCAGGCTCCCCTCCTTGAGCTCGCAACGGTAGGCGCCGAGCCGCATCGTGCCGCCCTTCTCGGTGATCCCCGACTGGTCGGGCATCAGGTCGATCACCTTCTGCGGCGACTGGGGGTCGAACTCGCTCGAGTTGGCCTCGCGCCAGCCCACCACGTGGCGCGCGAACTCGATGGTCGCGACCTGCATGCCGAGGCAGAGCCCGAGATAGGGAATCGAGTACTCGCGCGCGTACTGGGCGGCCAGGATCTTGCCCTCGATCCCGCGCTCGCCGAATCCGCCCGGCACGATGATCCCGTCGACGTCCGCGAGGTGCGCGGGGGCGCCGCTCTGCTCCAGCGCCTCGCCCTCGACCCAGCGCACGCGGACGCGCGCGTCGTTGGCGGCGCCCGCGTGGACCAGCGCCTCGAGGATGCTCTTGTAGGCGTCGCGCACGTGCGTGTACTTGCCGACGATCGCGATCTCGCACTGGCGCCCGGGATGGAGCACGCGCTCGACGAAGTCGCCCCACGCCCGGAGGTCGGGCTCTTCGGCCTCGAGCGCCAGCTCGCGCACCACCAGGGCGTCCAGGCCGCCGGCGTGGAACACCTGCGGCACCTGGTAGATCGAGCCCACGTCGGTGGCCGCGATCACCGCCTCGCTCGGCACGTTGCAGAACAGCGCGATCTTCTCGCGCACGTCGCTCGGCAGCGGCGCCTCGCTGCGGCACAGCAGGATGTCGGGCTGGATGCCGATCTCGCGCAGCTCCTTCACGCTGTGCTGGGTGGGCTTGGTCTTCATCTCGCCCGCGGCGCGGATGAACGGCACCAGGGTGACGTGCACGAACAGCGTCTCGCGGCGGCGCTCGAGCCGGAGCTGGCGCACCGCCTCGAGGAACGGCAGCGACTCGATGTCGCCCACGGTGCCGCCGATCTCCACGATCTGGACGTCGGCCTGGGTGCTGAGTCCGAGGCCCGTGATGCGGCGCTTGATCTCGTCGGTGACGTGCGGGATCACCTGCACGGTGCGCCCCAGGTAGTCGCCGCGCCGCTCCTTGGCGAGGATGGCGTCGTAGACCTGGCCGGCGGTGACGTTGTGGCTGCGGGTCACCGAGACGCCGGTGAAGCGCTCGTAATGGCCGAGGTCGAGGTCGGTCTCGGCGCCGTCGTCGGTGACGAACACCTCGCCGTGCTGGAACGGGCTCATCGTGCCGGGATCGATGTTGAGGTAGGGGTCGAGCTTCTGCAGCGTCACGCGCAGGCCGCGCGCCTTGAGCAGCAGCCCCAGCGAAGCGGCGGCGATTCCCTTGCCCAGCGAGGAGACCACCCCGCCGGTGACGACCACGATCCTGGTCATGCCCGCCCTCCTCCAAGCGATACGCCGTCCCGGGCGAATGGGCTGCCCGAAACGGCGTCTGCGATCCGCCCGCGCATCGTCGGCACGGGACTGCAGGCTAGCACAGCTCGAACGGCGAGGCGAACGCGCGCGGCCTCAGCGGCCGCGCGGCGGTGGCGGGCGGCGCCTCATGCCGGCGGCCCGCGCTTCTCCAACGCCGCGAGCTGCTCGGGCGTGTCCACGCCCGCGAAGGCGCGCTCGCACTCGTAGACCCGGATCCGCACGCCGCGCTCGAGCGCCCGGAGCTGCTCCAGGCGCTGCGCCTGCTCCCCGGCTGCGGGTGGCCAGGAGGCGAACTCGATCAGGAAGTCGCGCGTGAAGCCGTAGACCCCGACGTGGCGGAGCGGCGCGTCGCCCGCGCGCGCGGCGTCGCGGCTGAACGTGAGCGCGAAGCCCTGCGCGTCCACGGTCACCTTGACCACGTCCGGCGAGCGCAGGGCCTCGGGGTCGGCCTCGCGGTGCGCGAGAGTCGCCATGCGGACTCCCGGCTCGGCGCGCATGCCAAGGACCAGCGCGCTCACGGCCTGGGAGTCCAGCTCGGGCTCGTCGCCCTGGAGGTTGAGCACGATGCCGGCCTCGGGATGCCGGCGCGCCACCTCGGCCGCGCGATCCGTGCCGCTCGCGCACGCGGGCGAGGTCATCTCGACCTCGGCGCCGAAGCCGCGGGCCGAATCCGCGATGCGGTCGTCGTCGGTGGCGATCACGAGACGGTCGACGCCGCGCGCGGCGCGCGCCCGCTCCCACACGTGCCGGATGAGCGGCCGGCCCCACAGCAGGGCGAGCGGCTTGCCGGGGAAGCGCGAGGCGGCATAGCGCGCCGGGACGACGGCGAGGACGGGCTTCACCTGCACGATCGGGAACCTACCAGAGCGTGCGCGGGCGGGCGAAGATCGGCGCGCTCGCAGCGGCGCACCCCGCGGCCAGGTCGCCTACCGGCGGGCGAAACTGGGTGCTGAAGCTTGCGTGAGAGGCGGCAGCGCGGGGATCGCGCCGGCCGCCTCAGACCGTGACGCCCAGCTCCGCGATCGAGGCGCTCACGTCCTTGCCGCTCTTCTGGAGCGCGCCGAGCTCGTCCGGGGTGAGCTTCAGCTCGACGATCCTCTCCACCCCGCGCCCGCCGAGCACCACGGGCACGCCGAGGAAGAGGTCGCGCATTCCGTACTCGCCCTCGAGCAGCACCGAGCACGGCACCATGCGCTTCTGGTCGGTGAGGATCGCCTCCACCATCTCGACCGCCGACATCGCGGGAGCGTAGTAGGCCGAGCCGGTCTTCAGGAGCTTCACGATCTCGGCGCCGCCGTCGCGGGTGCGCTGGGCGATCGCCGCGATGCGGTCGGCCGGCAGCAGCTCGCCGATCGGGATGCCCGCGATCGTGGTGAAGCGCGGCAGCGGCACCATCGAGTCGCCGTGCCCGCCCAGCACCATCGCCTGCACGTCCGCGCCCGAGACGCCCAGCTCCATCGCCAGGAACGCGCGGAAGCGCGTGGAGTCGAGGATGCCCGCCATGCCCATCACGCGCGCCTTCGGGAACCCGGTCACCTTCCAGAACATCCACGCCATCACGTCGAGCGGGTTCGTCACCACCACCACCATCGCCTGGGGCGCGTGCTTCCGCACCGCCTCGGCCGCGGGCCGCACGATGTCGGCGTTGGCCTTGAGCAGGTCGGTGCGCGACATGCCGGGCTTGCGCGGGAAGCCCGCGGTCATCACCACCACGTCCGAGCCCGCCACCGCGGCGAGGTCGTTCGCGCCCGCGAGCCGGGCGCCGCGATGCCACAGGGGCGCCGCCTGCTGCAGGTCGAGCGCCTTGCCCTGGGGCATGCCCTCGACGATGTCCACCAGCGTCACGTCGGCGAGCCCGCGCTCGGCGATGTAGAGCGCCGTGTTGGCGCCGACGTTTCCCGCCCCGATCACCGTCACCTTGCTCTTCACGTTCCCGCCCTCCCCTCTTCGGTCGATCCCACAATCGAAACGCCACGCTCCTCGAGGTCCGCGCGGACCCGGGGCGGCGTGGCGCTCGTGAAGATCCGGCTAGGCCGCGGGAGTGGCCGCCTCGCGCGGGAGCACGTGCACCTTGCGGCGCGTCTCCGCGGAGCCGGTGAACTTGACCTCGCCATCGGAGAGCGCGAACAGCGTGTGGTCCCTCCCCAGCCCGACGTTGCGGCCGGGATGGAACCGGGTGCCGCGCTGCCGCACGATGATGCTCCCCGCCCGCACGAACTGGCCGCCGAAGCGCTTGACGCCCAGGCGCTGCGCGTTCGACTCGCGGTTGTTCTTGGAAGACGACTGGCCCTTTTTATGTGCCATGCTCGGCTCCTACGCGGTGATGGCCGTCACGCGGATCCGCGTGAGCTGGTCCCGGTGTCCGCGCCGGCGCCGGTAGTCGTTCCGGCGCTTGAACTTGAAGATCTTGAGCTTCTTGCCCTTGAGGTGGTCGACGACCTCGGCGGTGAGCGACGCTCCCTGGAGAAATGGCTGGCCGACCGTGATCCGGTCCCCGTCGGAGACCAGCATCACCCGGTCGAACTTCAGCTTGTCGCCCGGCTTCCCCTTGAGGCGTGGCACCTCGAGCGTCTCGTCCGGAGCCACCTTGGTCTGGATTCCGTTGATCTGGACGATGGCATACATCGGCTTTCTATCTCCTTGGCGGGCTTGAAGTCGCGGGGATGTTTTGAGATCGCGTCGCAAGTGCGCGACCGATCGCGCGGACGCTCGTTCGACGGTTTCTACCACGCCCCGGCGCGCTGCGTCAAGAACTGAGACGGCGGCCGTTGCGGGCACGGTCCGGCTGGCCGATAGTCGCCGAAGTCGCGCGCCGGCTCCACGATCGGCGTCAACCTCGAGGAGGTCTCATGCGTGGCTCGATCATCGGTGCCGCCTTCGCGGCCGGCGCTCTTCTGGGGTGCGCGGCCGGCTCGCCGACCCTCACCGCCCAGCCGCCGGAGCCCGCCTCACCGCTCGGCAGCCCGTTCGCCGACCGGCGCGCGGGGTTCGCCAGCATTGCATTCCCCCTGCTGCTCGACCGGAGCGATTTCCGGATCGGCACCACGGTGCAGTTCACGCGCATCCCGACGCTCACCGAGCTGCACGACCTCACCGGCGTCACGGCACTCCAGCACGTCGTGATCTCGCTGCCCAAGTGGCCGTCGGAGTACGCGGCGCTCCAGGTGCTCGATCAGCTCCCGGCGGAATCGGACGTGATCGTGGTGCTCCCCGGCTACCCTCCGAGCCGCGAGGCGCTGGACGCGTGGAACCTGGTCAACGCCCGGCTCAGGATCGTGATCGTGGTGACCGAGCCGCCGCCCTCGGCGGCCGTGATCGCCGATTTCAACGGATTGCGCAGTCTCGAGCGCGTGATCGCCCAGATGGACGATCCGCGCCGCACGGGTTTCGAGCGCCTGCAGCGCCCGCTCAGCTTCCGCAAGCTGATGGAGTGAGCCGGCGCCCGACCGCCGCGCCCGCCTAGTGCAGGCGGAAGTGGAACGGGATCGCGGTCCACACCACGACCGGCTTGCCGCTCGCGAGCGCGGGCGTGAACACCCATTGCCGCGCGGCCGCGAGGGCCGCTTCGTTCAGCATCGGAACCTGGCGATCCCGGTCGAGCAGCACATCGAGTACGCGCCCGTTCTTCCCCACCAGCGCCTTCACGATCACGAGCCCCTCCACGCCGGCCTGGATCGCGATCTCGGGGTAGATCGGCCGCACGCGCCCGACCGGCTCGGGGAGCTGCTCGACGTAGATGTACTTGTCCGGCCGAGGCAGGAACTCTTGAGCAGGCGGCGCCGTCCCGCAATTGCAGGTGTCTCCCGGGCGCTCCGCCTCCCCCGCCGGACGGTCGCTCGTCGGACCCTGGTTCTGGGGCTCCACGACCGTCTGCTCCGGGACCGGAACCACGACGCCGTCGGCCACAGGGCGCGTCGGCGGCGCCGAGGGCACGGGCGCCTTCGGGATCAGATCCGGCATGCGCTGGAATTGGTGAGGTTCGATGTGCGGGACCGGGATCACCACCGGCGGCACCGCGACGAGCCTGGCAACGCTGCCGAGCGACACGATCAGGGCAAGCGTGGCGAGGGAGCCGAGGGCCAGGGCGCGCGCCATGCGCTCCCGCCGCGACTCGAGGAGCTCGGGCGCCCCGTAGGGCATGAACTCGAAAAGCGATTCGGCGGCCTTCATGGGCTGCCTCCTTCCGGAGACGCCCGGCCGCCGAATCGACTCGATGGTGGCTCACACCCGGGCCGCTGTCCAGCCCGAAATCTACGTCCCCGGCACCGCCCCCACGACCTCGCGGGTGAGGTCGACCTTGCGCTCGCTCAGCACCCGCATGTCGCCGCGCTTGAGCTGGGGATCGTCCTTGAGGTCCACTTTCAGCCGGAAGCGCTTCTCCAGCTCCGCGAACCGCCGCGCCTCCTGCTCGATGAAGTAGAGCGCGACCTCGGGCGCCACCTTGACCGTGATGCGCCGCTCGGCGCCCTGCGCCGCCACCCTCCGCATCGCGCGCTCGAGCTTCACCAGCATGGTCTCGAGCGACGGCACCTTGCCCAGGCCTCCGCAATGCGGGCAGTCCTCGGTGTAGTAGTGGAGCAGGCTCGAGCGCTCGCGCTGGCGGGTCATCTCGACCAGCCCCAGGTCCGAGACCGCGAACGCCCGGGTGCGGGCGCGGTCCTTGCGCAGCTGGGTGCGCAGCTCCTCGAGCACCGCGCGCTTGTTGGCCTCGACCTCCATGTCGATGAAGTCGATCACGATGATCCCGCCGATGTCGCGCAGCCGGAGCTGGCGGGGGATCTCGCGCGCCGCCTCGACGTTGGTGCGGAGGATGGTCTCCTCCTGGTTCTTCTTGCCGGTGAACCGGCCGGTGTTCACGTCGATCGAGACCAGCGCCTCGGCGTGGTCGATGCAGATGTAGCCGCCCTTCTTGAGCCACACCTTGCGCTCGAAGGTCTTCTCGATCTGGGGCTCGATCTCGTAGCGGTCGAAGATCGGCTCGCGGTCCTTGTAGAGATGGATCCGGTCGCGCAGCTCGGGGGAGACCGATTTCAGGTAGGCCTGGATCTCGGTGAACGTGTCCTTGTCGTCGATCGCGACCTCCTCGATCTCGTCGGTGAGCAGGTCGCGGATCAGCCCGGCCGTCATCTCCATCTCGCGGTGCACCAGCGCCGGGGCGCGCACCGAGGCCGCCTTGCGGTCCACCTTGTGCCACAGCTTGACCAGGTGCTTGACGTCGGCCGCGAACTCGGGATCGCCCTTGCCCTCGCCCGCGGTGCGGGCGATCAGGCCCACGCCCTTGGGCTTGAGGTCGGTGATGATGGCCTTGATCCGCTGGCGCTCGGAGCGGTCCTCGATGCGGCGCGACACCCCGACGTGGTCCACGCCCGGCATCAGCACGCAGTAGCGGCCCGGCAGGCTCACCTGCTGCGTGACGCGCGGCCCCTTGGTCCCGATCGGCTCCTTGGTGATCTGGACCAGGACCTCCTGGCCCTTCTTCAGGTGGTCGTCGATCTTGGGCACGGGCGCGCGGCGGCGGCGGTGGTCGCGCTCGCCGTCCTCCTCCGCATCCGAGAGGTCGTCGAGGGTGTTGAGCGACTCGGCCAGGTCCGAGGCCTGGAGGAAGCCGGTCTTGGGCAGGCCGAGGTCCACGAAGGCGGCCTGCATGCCGGGCAGGACGGCGTTGACGCGGCCCTTGTAGATGTCCCCGACGTGGCGGCGCTGCTCGGCGCGCTCGACCAGCAACTCGGCGAGCTCGCCGTCCTCGAGGATGGCGATGCGGGTCTCGTACGAATCGGCGTTGATGATGATCTTCTGCTTCACGGAGGCGTCCTTCTCGGCCCCCGCGGGACGCTCCTTCCTAGTCGCGCGCGGCAAGCAGAGCCAGCGGGTCGAGCCGGCGGTCCCCGGCCTCCGCCCACAGCATCACCCTCTCGACATCGGTGGTGCGGGGGTCGGCGTGGGGCACGAGCAGCGCCACCAGCTCCTCCGGCCGCGCCTGGGCGCGGGCGGTGAAGCGGATGTGCGCGTCGAGTGCGACCGGCGTCTCCCCACCGCCCAGCTCGAGGGCGGCGATGGAAGGACGGGCGTCGAATTCGCGGGTCTGGCCCTCACTCACGCGGCGCACGATCACGTGGTCGCGGGCGAGCAGCACGGGAACGGCGGCGGCCAGCATCGCGCGCAGCGAGTCCGGCGTGAGGCCGGCCTCGGCGAGATACGGCCGCGGGAAGCGGATCCGGTAGGACCCGCCGCCGAGCTGGCTCATGAGCGAAGGCGTCTTGAACAGGATGGGCCGGAACGCCAGCACCCGGAGTCCCGGCGGCAGCGCCGCGTTCAGCCGCTCGGCGAGATCGACCGCCGGCGGCTGCGAGAACTCCAGGTCGAAGGCTTCGGCCCGGGAACGATGGCCCAGGGGCAGCGGCGGCCCGAACGACATCTTCAGGTGCGGGCGATGACCCTGGGAGTAAGCCAGCGGCAACCCGGAGCGGCGCAACGCCCGCTCCCAGGTGCGCATCAGGTCGAGATGCGAGGTGAAGCGCATCTCGCTGCCCTTCTCGAACAGAATGCGGAAGCGCGTGCTGGTGGCGAGCCCCGCCGTCCGCGGCACGCGCCGGCCGCGGCGGCCGAAGGCCGGCTCGGGGACCGCGGCGTGGGCCCGCGCGAGGTCGAGCGGCGGGTGGGGCTGCTTGACCCACGGCCGCTGCGGGCACTCGGAGACGCCGCACGAGAAGCACAGGTCCTCGAGGCGGCAGTCGTCGGTGATCGCGGCACGGTCGGCCTTGAGCTTCTCGCGCACCAGGAACTTCTTGGTGACCGGGGACTGCACCACGTCCCAGGGCTGGTCGAGCGACAGGTCGCGCTCCACGAGCTCGCGCTCGGGATCGAGGCCGAGGTCGCGGAAGGTCTCGAGCCAGGTGTCGAAGCGCAGATGCTCGGACCAGGCGTCGAAGCGGCAGCCGCGCCGGAAGGCCTCCTCCACCACCCGACCCAGGCGGCGGTCGCCGCGCGTGAACGCGCCCTCGAGCAGCGAGGTCTCGGCGTCCCGGTACTTGAGCGTGATCGGACGCCCGCGCGCGGCGTCGCGCAGCACCCCGAGGCGGCGGTTCAGCTCCGCGGTCGAGACCTGCTCGGCCCACGCGAACGGCGTGTGGGGCTTGGGCACGTGAGGCGAGACGCTGGCGGTCACGCGGAAGCCGCGGTTGCCCGCGTCGCGCGCCCGCTGCCACGCCCGCTGGGCGAGCGCCGGGATCGCGCGCAGGTCGTCGTCGTTCTCGCCCGGCAGCCCGCACATGAAGTAGAGCTTGGCGCCGGTGTAGCCCTCGCGCGCCGCGGTCGCGACCGACTCGAGCAGCTCCTCCTCGGTGTGGTTCTTGTTGATCACGTCGCGCATCCGCTGGCTGCCGGCCTCGGGCGCGAGCGTGATCGAGCCCTTCTTCTGCGCGGCCATGCGGCGCGCCACCTCGACCGGGACGTTGTCGGGGCGGGTCGAGGGCAGCGAGAGCTGGACCCGGGTCGGGCACAGCTCGTCCGCCAGCGTCGCCACCTGCTCCACGATCTGGGTGTGGTCGGTGGAGGACAGCGAGATCAGCGACACCTCCTCGAGACCCGTGGCCGCCAGCCCCTTCAAGACCTCCTCCACCACCTGCTGGGCCGGCTTCTCGCGCACCGGGCGGTTGATCATGCCGGCCTGGCAGAAGCGGCAGCCGCGGGTGCAGCCGCGCATGATCTCGACCGAGAGCCGGTCGTGCGTGATCTCGCCGATCGGAAGCAGCGGCGCCGCCGGGTAGTACTCGCTCTTCAGCTCCTTCACCCACACCGAGTGGACCCGCGCCGGGAATCCGGGGCGCGGGACCGGAACCAGCCGGCCCTCGGACGTGTCCTCGAGCACGTAGCCCGTCGGCACGTACACGCCGCGGACGTGCGCCAGCTCGCGCAGCAGCCGCGCGCGGCTCGAGCCCTCGCGCTTCCCGCGCTTCACCCGGTCGACCACGGCGTGGATCACCTCCTCGCCGTCCCCGATCACGAAGGCGTCGATGAACTCGGCCATCGGCTCGGGGCTGAACGCCTGGGCGCCGCCCGCGATCACCAGCGCGTGGCGCCCGTCGCGCTCCCGGCTCAGGAGCGGCAGCCCGGCAAGCTCGAGCATGGCGAGCACGTTCGTGTACTGCAGCTCGTACTGGAGCGAGAAGCCGATCACGTCGAACGCCGCGGCCGGGGCGTGGGTGTCGAGCGAGAACAGGGGAATCCCGAGCCGCCGCATCTCCGCCTCGGCGTCCGGCCAGGGCGCGAACACCAGCTCCGCCGCGCAGTCCGGGCGCTGGTTCAGGATGTGGTGGATGATGCGGATCCCGACGTTCGAGAGCCCGATCTCGTAGGCGTCCGGGAACGCGAGCAGCACCCGAACCTCCGCCTCGGCCAGCGGCTTGCGCGGGGCGTGGAGCGCGTTCCCGAGGTAGCGGTTGGGCTTCGAGACGCGGGGCAGGAGCTGGTGCTGAATGAGTTCGCCGACCGCCTCGCCCATGGGGATTTCGGTTTCCGCGTGGTAGGACGCGGTCGGGGCGCGGCGCGCGGGACGGGCGGACGGTGGAAGTGGCCGCATCGGCCCGTCGCGTTCGCAACGGCGTCCCGACAGGGACATGCACTTGGCAGAGGGGAAGTTAGCACAGCGCCCCGAGGCTGCCAACCGGGGCCCCGGCGGCGCCGGCGCCGCTTGCAGGCGCCGTTCTTGGAGCGGCCGTCCCCCTGCGCTAGTGTGCCGGCTCGCGAGCCGATGCGAATCCCAGATCGAACGCCCGAGCCGCTGCGGCGGCTGCATTCCTTCACCGGCGTGCTCCCGCTCGGCGTGTTCCTGCTCCAGCACCTGGCGGTCAACGCCTTCGCCCTCGCGGGCCCGGAGAGCTTCCGGCGGGCGGCCGCGGCGATCGGCGGGCTGCCGATGCTCGCCGCGATCGAACTCGTGGGGATCGCGCTCCCGCTCGCCGTCCACACCGTGATCGGCGTGCTGATCGCGACCGAGCTGCCGGAGCCCGGCAGCCCCTTCGCGCCGAGCCGGCGCGAGATCGTGCAGCGCGCGACCGGCGTGCTCCTGCTCCCCTACCTGATCTACCACGTGTGGTCCACGCGCCTCTCCCCCGACGTCCTGGTGAAGCACGCCGACCTCTGGGACGTCATGCGCCGCCAGGTGAGCGGGGCGGGCGGGCTCGCGTTCCACGCGATCGGCGTGAGCCTCGCCGCCTGGCACCTCGGGAACGGGCTTCCCTGCTTCGCGAATCGCTGGGGGCTCGCCCGCACGGCGGGCGCGCGGCGCGGGTTCCGGATCGCGGGCGGCGCGCTCTCCGTGACCCTCGCCGCGCTCGGGGTCGCGACGCTGCTGGCGTTCGCGGGCGCCGCGGCGGAGCGGCGATGAGCGGCTGGACCGCGGACCGCGAATCGGGCTCGAGCGAGCTCGCGCTCGGTTTCCTCGCCGACCTCGAGCGCTGGATCGCGACCGACACCTCGCCCGCGGCGCCGGAGCTGCGCGCCGCGCTCCTCGCCTGGCTGCGCGCCGCGCAGGCCGCCCAGCCCACGATGGCGATCGTCCACCAGCTCGCGGCGCGCGCGCTCGCGGTGGCGGACGCCGGCCTTCCGCGCGGCGACCGGCCCGTCGACCTGCGCGCGCGGCTCGCCGAGGCGTGCGAAAGCGAGCGCCGCGATCTCGGCGCGGCGCGCGAGGCGGTGGCACGCACCGCGGCGGCGCTGGTGACCGAGCGCGGCGGCTGGATCGCGACGCTCTCCGCGAGCGCGAGCGTGCACGCCGCGTTCCTCGAAGCGCAGCGCGCCGGGCGCGCGCCGCGCGCGCTGGTCGCCGAGGCGCGGCCGCGGCTCGAGGGCCGGGTGCTGGCCGCCTCCCTCGCCGCCGCCGGCATCCCGGTGTGGCTGGTGGTGGACGCTGCGCTCCCGCTCCTCCTCACCCACGCCGCGATGGTGTGGCTCGGGGCGGATGCCGCCACCGAGGCGGGCGTGGTCAACAAGGTCGGCTCGCTGGCGGCCGCGCTCGCCGCGCGCGAGCACTCGGTGCCGTGCTACGCGCTCCCCGGGCGGCGCAAGTTCCTGCCCGCCGCCACGCCGGCGCTGCGCATCGTGGAGATGCCGCCCGGCGAGGTGTGGGATTCTCCCGCGCCGGGCGTCCAGCCGCGCAACGTCTACTTCGAGCTGGTCCCGATGGCGCTGCTGCGCGGGATCGTGGTGGAGGACGGCGTGCTGGGCGCGACCGAGGCCGCGACGCTGGCGCGCGAGCGCCCGCTGCCCGCGGAGCTGGCGGGAGCGCCCTGACGGCGGCGCGCGGCCACCACCGCGCGGCGCCGACGCGCGCCGAGGTTGCGAAGCGCGGGAACCGGGCGTAGGGTTCACACGCTTTCCCCTTGTCACGGAGGCCGCAGTGACCCGCCCAACCTTCTTCGTCGCGTTGCTCCTCCTCGCGCTGGCCGCGGGCGGCTGCGCGCTCGTCGGCGGCTCGCCCCCCGAACGCTACGGTGGGAGCGCCACGCTCTCCGGGGCGGCGCGCGCGGCGGCGGATTCCACCCAGAAGCCGAAGCGGAAGCGCCCCGATGTCGGCGACCAGGTTCCGACCTATTCCGGCGGCGAGGGGACCGTCACGGTGGAAACGGACGAGCTCGATTCCTCGTCCCGTTCTCCGGATTCGGGCTCCGGCGATCTGGCCCCGGTGATCGGCATCGTGACCGGAGGCGGCAGCCTGGGCGGCCACGAGTTCGAGGGCTTCGGCCTCGGCGGGCTCGACCTCGGCGCGTTCGTCGGCGAGCGCTGGCGCCTCGACCTCGGCCTTCTCGTGCTGTCCCCCAACCTGAGCGCGACGAGCCTCGCGGGTCAGGGTCTGAAGGACGAGCTCGAGCTGGCGGCCGATTTGTCGGCGCGCTACTACCTCACGCCGCCCCACACGTTCCTCGGGGTCTATCCGCTGGTTGGCATGCGCTTCGGCACGCTGTTCTGGAACTTTCGCAAGCCGGTCAACGTGATCGCGGATGGCCACCCGAAGACCATCGAGGACGACTACCTCGACTACTTCGCGATCTACGGCGGCGCGGGCCTGTCGTTGATCCAGTCGCGGCACTTCCACTCCGGGCTGAACCTCACCAGCGGCGTGCGCGCGTACGGCGACAAAACGTTCGAAGGCTTCCGCAACGACCTCTTCCCCGCGACCGGTTACACCCAGCTCGCGTTCGAGGTCACGTACCGGTTCTGACGGTGCGGCGAATCCACTAGCTCGATCGAGGCTCCGGCGACCCTCCGGAGAGAAGCTGCCTGGGCGCGAGCCGGGCCGCCGCCACGGCGGCCGCGCACGCCTTCAGCTGCTCGTGCAGGTCGGGGATCTCCTCCACGGTCTCCGGATGCGCCTCCGCCAGCTCCTGGAGGTGCTCGAGAGCGCGCGGATCGCCGGCCTCGCAACGCACGGCCTGGATGAGCGAGCGCGCCGCCTCCCCGTAGCGGCCCTGCCCCTGGCACGCGAGCCCGAGGTTCTTGTGCGCGTTGTGGCGCAGCGGATCGATCTCGATCGCCGCCCGGCACCAGCGCTCGGCCTCCGCGTGCCGGCCGAGCTGGTTCAGGCAGTAGCCGAGGTTGTTGTGGAGGAGGTAGGAGACCGAAGGCCCGATGGGCTCGAGCGCGACGCCGCGCGAGTAGGCCGCGAGCGCGCTCGCGTAGTCTCCCATCCGCTCCAGGAGCTGCCCGATCGCGAGGATGATCCCGGCCCGCTCTTCCAGATCCGCCGTGCCGGCGAGCAGCCCGTCGAGGATCGCGAGGCCCTCCGCCGGGCGGCCCGTGACGCCGAGGAAGCGCATCAGCTCCCACAGCGCCTCGCGATGCTCCCGGGACCCGGGCGGCTGGTCCGCCACCTTCCCGCGAATGATCCGCTCCGCCTCGTCCGCGGTGACCGGCACCCCTTCGGGGCGCCGCCGCGCGCGGAACCGGAATCCCCCTCCCACCGCTACCCCTTCACCACCACGAACGGCCGCAGCTTCGCCACCGGGCGCGAGAGCCCGGCACCCTCGCACACCCGCACCACCTGCGCCGCGTCCTTGTAGGCCTCGCTGGCCTCCTCGCGCAGCGTGTCGCGCCCCTCGTAGCGCACCACCACGCCGATCCTGCGCAGCTCCTCGACCAGGTCGCGGCCGCGGGTCTCGCGCACCGCCTGGGTGCGGCTCATCTGGCGGCCCGCGCCGTGGCAGGTGGAGCCGAAGGCGTGCTTCATCGAGCCCGGGCTGCCGAGCAGCACGAACGAGTAGCGGCCCATGTCGCCCGGCACCAGCACCGGCTGTCCGAGCGCGCGATAGGCCGCGGGGACGTCGGGGTGACCGGGCGGGAAGGCGCGGGTCGCGCCCTTGCGGTGCACCAGGCAGCGCACCGTGCCGGACGAGACCGCGTGGCTCTCGAACTTGGCGATGTTGTGCGCGACGTCGTAGACCAGCGCGAGCCCCAGCGACTCGGCGCTGCGGCGCAGAACGCTCTCGAACGCGCGGCGCACGCCATGGGCGATGCACTGGCGGTTGGCCCACGCGAAGTTGGCGGCCGCGCGCATCGCGCCCAGGTAGCGCTCGCCTTCGGGCGAGGCGATCGGCGCGCACGCGAGCTGGCGGTCGGGGAGCGCGATGCCCCAGCCCGCGAGCCGGTGCGAGACCTCGCGCACGTAGTCGGTGCACACCTGGTGGCCGAGGCCGCGCGATCCGCAGTGGATCATGACCGTGACCGTGCCGGGCGTGAGCCCGAGGGAAGCTGCCGCCGCCTCGTCGTAGACTTCCTCGACCTCCTGCACCTCGAGGAAATGGTTCCCGGAGCCGAGCGTGCCGAGCTGGTCGCGGCCGCGCTGATGCGCGCCCTCGCTCACCGCCTCGGTCTCGGCCCCGGCGAGCACGCCGCCCTCCTCGCAGTGCTCGAGGTCGCTCGCCCATCCCATGCCGCGCCGCACCGCCCAGCCCGCGCCCTCGCGCAGCACGCGGTCGAGATCGCCCTTGGCGACCCGCACCGCTCCCGAGGAGCCCACCCCGCACGGCACCTCGCGGTAGAGCGCGTCCGCCAGCGCGTCCACCTTGTCCGCGAGCTCGCCGCGCGTGAGGCGGCTGGTCATCAGCCGCACGCCGCAGCCGATGTCGTATCCCACCGCCCCGGGCGACACCACGCCCTCCTCGGGGTCGGTCGCCACCACGCCCCCCACCGGCAGCCCGTAGCCCCAGTGCGCGTCGGGCATCGCGATCGAGGCCTCGAGGATCCCGGGCAGGTGGGCGGCGTTCCGGACCTGGTCGGGGGTGCGGTCGCTGAGCATCTTCTCGAGCAGCGGCCGGTCGGCGATCAGCACGCCGGGAACCCGCATGCCGCCCTCCTTCGGCAGCATCCAGCGGAACTCGTCGAGCTGCACCACGCCGGCGAACGTGACCGCGCTCATGCCGGCGAGTGTGCGCGCGGGCGCCGCGCGTTTCAAATCGAACTGTCCCCGGGGACAGTTGCATCATCTGTCACGGGGCGCGCTCGACCCGATCGGGCGCCGCTTGCGCCCCGGCGGTCTACGCTCCGCCGCGCAGGGCGGGCGAAGGCGCCGCCTCCGCCGGGCGCTCGCGCAGGAACTTTCCGGTCCAGGACCGGCGCGATGCCGCGATGGTCTCGGGCGGGCCCTCGGCCACCAGCTCGCCGCCGGCATCGCCCCCCTCGGGGCCGAGGTCCACCACCCAGTCGCAGTTCCGGATCACGTCGAGGTTGTGCTCGACCACGATCACGGTGTCGCCGCGCGCCACCAGATCGTCGAGCACCTCGAGCAGGCGCTGCACGTCGGCGAAGTGCAGCCCCACGGTGGGCTCGTCGAGCAGGTAGAGCGTATGCCCGGCACCCCGCGCCGCCAGCTCGCGCGCGATCTTGAGCCGCTGCGCCTCCCCGCCCGAGAGCTGGTTCGCGGGCTGGCCGAGCCGGAGGTAGCCGAGGCCGACGCGCCGCAGCATGAAGAGCGCGCGGGTGAAGCGCGGCTCGCGCGCGAAGTGCTCGAAGGCCTGGTCCACGGTGAGGTCGAGCGCCTCGCGGATGTTGACGCCGCGGTAGCGCACCTCGAGCACCTCGCGGCGGAAGCGGGCCCCTCCGCACTCGTCGCACGGCACCATCAGGTCGGCGAGGAAGTACATCTCGACCGTCACCCAGCCCGCGCCCTGACATTGCTCGCAGCGCCCCCCTGCGGCGTTGAAGGAGAACGCCCCGTCCTTGAGGTGGCGCGCCAGCGCCGCCGGCTGGCGGGCGAAGATCTCGCGCAGCGGGGCGTAGGCGCCGAGGTAGGACACCGGGCACGAGCGCGGCGTGCGGCCGATCGGCGACTGGTCCACCAGCACGACGCGCTGCACCTGATCGAGCCCGCGGATCGCGCGATGCTCGCCCGCGGGCTCCTCCTCGCGGCCCTCCAGCGTGCGCCGCGCCGCGCGATAGAGCACGTCCTCGACCAGGCTGCTCTTGCCCGAGCCCGAGACCCCGGTCACGGCGCTCAGGCGGCCGAACGGAAACCGCACCGTGATGTCCTTGAGGTTGTGGTGCGAGGCACCCTCGATCACCAGGTAGCGCGCAGCCTCCGTCGGCTCGCGCACCAGACCCGCGCCGGCGGCGCGCGCCGCCGTTTTCGCGGCCGCGGCTCCGGCCCGCGGGTCCTTCGGGATCAGGGCCTGCGTCCGCGCGCGGCTCACCCCCAGCTCACCGCGCAGGTAGCGCGCGGTCTCGCTGTCCACGCCGGAGATCGCATCGCCGCCCGGCCCGGCGTAGAGCAGCCGGCCGCCCTGCTCGCCCGCCCCCGGCCCGAGATCCACCAGGTAGTCGGCGGCGCGCATCAGCATCGGCTCGTGCTCGACCACCACCAGGGTGTTGCCGCGCGATGCCAGCTCCTTCAGGATCGCGACCAGCTTGTCGGTGTCACGCGGGTGGAGCCCGACGGTGGGCTCGTCGAGCACGTAGAGCGTGTCGGAGAGCGATGCGCCCAGGGCGTTCGCCAGCTCGATGCGCTGCGCCTCGCCCCCCGAGAGCGTGCGCGTCAGGCGGTCGAGGGTGAGGTAGTGGAGGTCCACCCGCTCGAGGAACCCGAGGCGCGACTCGAGCTCGTGGAGCACCGGACCCGCGATCTCGCGCTCGCGCGCCGTGAAATCGAGGGCGCGCACGTAGGCGAGCGCCGCCGCCACGGTCTGGCTCGCGACCTCGGCGATGCTGGCGCCCGCCACCCGCACCCGCAGCGCCTCAGGCCGGAGGCGGGCGCCGGCGCACGACGCGCACGGCAGCGCGGTCTGGTAGCGCTTGACGATGAACCGGTTGCCCGCCTTGTAGGACTTCTGCTGCAGGCGCTCGAGAAACGGGATCGCGCCGCGGAATCCCTCGCCGCCCTCGAGCAGCAGGCGCCGGTGGGCGGCAGTGAGCTTCCTCCACGGCAGGTCGAGCGGCACTTGGCGCTCGCGCGCGAGCTTCTCGAGTCGCGGCCACGCGATCGCGCGCCACGAGCGCGCCCACGGATCGATCGCCCCCTCCCGCAGGGTGAGCGCGGGATCGGGCACGATCAGGTCGGGCATGAAGGTGAGCACGTTGCCGAACCCGCGGCAGGTCGGGCACACCCCGAGCGGGCTGTTGAACGAGAACAGGGCGGGCTCGGGCTTGAGCGCGGGCGTCCCGCAGTGGGCGCATTCC
>DASXQT010000071.1:0-6440 GCA_036507005.1 Candidatus Eiseniibacteriota bacterium | reverse complement strand
GCATGTTGAGCCACCCGTTCCGCGCGGCAGGCTGACCCCGCTCTCGCCCGGGCGCTACCGGTTCGGTGGTACCTGGGGTCAGGAGGCCTACGACCTCTACAACGACTTCCGGGCACTGGTGAGCCACGAGGTGCCGTCGGGAGAGCTGTCTCTGGTGCTCGAGACTGCCCTCAGGATCGCGACGGCCGAGGTCGAAAAGCGCAGATTCGGCGCGACCGCCCGGCCGGGTCGCTCGCGGCCGACCCAGTCAGCCCGACGCATACCGGCGGCGGTGAGGCGCGCGGTCTACGAGCGTGACGGCGGCCGGTGCGCGTTCGTGAGCGACACAGGCAAGCGCTGCACGGAGACCCGGTTCTTGGAATTCGACCATGAGATCCCGGTCGCGCGCGGCGGCGAGGCGACGGTGGAGAACCTGCGGCTGGTGTGCTCTGCGCACAATCAGTACTTGGCCGAGCGCGAGTTCGGCGCCGAGTTCATGAGCCGCAAGCGCGAGGAGGCGCGGCGGGGACAACGAGAGGCGTAGCCGGCTGCGCCTCAGGCGACCGCAGGCGCGAAAGCGCCCGCGCGTGCAGGCACCATTTGCCTGATGCGCCCGCCGGGGCGCAGGCGCCCCGCTCGCACAGGCACCATTTGCCTCGGGCGCCCGCCGGGGCGTAGCCGCCCCTCTTCGTGCAGGGCGCTACGCCTGGAGGCGCTGGGAGTTGGTCTGGCCGAGCATGGAGTTGACGCGCTCGACCAGCTTGCGGGGGCTGAAGGGCTTGGTGATGTAATCGTCGGCCCCGACCTCGAAGCCGATCTTCTGATCCACGTTGCGACCCTTGGCCGACAGCAGGATCACGGGGATGTTCCGGGTCTTGTCGTCGGACTTGAGCATCTTGCAGGTCTCGTAGCCGTCGAGCTTCGGCATCATGATATCGAGCACGATCAGGTCGGGATGCTCGGCGCGCGCCTTTTCGAGCGCCTGTTCGCCATCGAGCGCCGTCAGCACCTGGTAGCCTTCCATGCCCAGACTGAAGTCCAGGATGTGGACGATGTAGATCTCGTCGTCCACCACCAGGATCTTTCCCTTGGCCATGATCACTCACCTCCTTGCGTCGTGGATGCGTGCTCCCATGAGTCGGCGGCGCTCTCCTCGCGCGGCATCTCCTGCTCGCGGTACGCTTTCTCGAAGGCGTCCACCACCTGCGGATCGAACCGGGTGTCCGCGAGCCGTCGCAGCTCGCGCATCGCCTCCGCGCGGGACTGGGCCGGGCGTCGCGCCTGCCCCGCCACCAGCCCCGTGAAGGCGTCCACCACCGCCAGGATGCGGCTCCCGACCGGGATCTCGCGCGCCTTGAGGCCGCGCGGGTAGCCGCTCCCGTCCCACCACTCGTGCTGGCTGAGCACGATGTCGCGCACCGCGCCGAACGCCTCGAGCGGGCGCAGCGGCTCGACGTCGCTCTCGGAGAGCGTCCCGGGTTCGGCCTCGCGGTCCGGCGCGGGCGCCGCCTCCGCGCGGGGCAACCGGCCTTCGAGGCCCGCCATGCCCGCACCCTCGAGGCTCGCCGCGAAGCTCACCAGGCCGACCTCGGATTCGGGCAGCACCAGCGCGCGCGCCACGGCGCGCGCGAGCGCCACCCGGCCACCGGCCGAGTCCCGCCGCAGCTCGCGGCCGGGGATCGCCTTGCGCAGCGCGCGCGCGGCATCCTTGCTTCCCGCGCGGCGGTCCTCGACCTCGCCCGGCGCCCGGAGTGCTTCGCTCACGCGCTCGGCGAGGTGCAGCATCAGATGGCAGTCCTCGGCGCCGAACGGCTTCTCCGACACCGGGTCGGTCACGTTGAGGATCCCGATCAGGCCCTCCTCGCCCTCGAGCGGAACGGAGAGGAACGTGCCGGTGCGGTAGCTCACGCGCCCGGGGCCCGCGCCCGCCGGGCGGTCGCCGGGCTCCGACACGCACACCGGGCGGCGGTGCTCCGCCACCCAGCCCGCGACGCCGTGCCCGGGCCGGATCGTGGCCTCGCGCACCACGCGCTCGTCGAGGCCCAGCGCCGCCTGCACCACGAGCGCCCCTTCGGGGCCGCCGGGGGCGAGCAGCGAGACCACACGTGCATTCATGACCTGGGCCACCATCTCGATCGCCATCTTCAGCACGTCCTCGGTTCCGGCCCGCGCGCCCGGCCCGGTCCGCACCAGCACCCGCGGCCCGCCGTTGCGCGGCAGCACCACGGTGAAACGCGATCCCCGGGACGGAACGCTCTCCGCGGACAGCCGCCCGCCGTGCCAGTCCACGATCGACTTGCAGATGGCCAGCCCCAGGCCCATCCCGCCGTAGCGGCGGACCAGGGACGAGTCCACCTGATAGAAACGCTCGAAGATCTTCTCCAGCAGCGGCTCCGGGATGCCGACCCCGCTGTCCTCGACCTCGAGCGTCACGTCTCGCGCATCCGCGACCAGGCGCAGCGTCACGCTCCCCCCCGCGGGCGTGAACTTCACCGCGTTGTTCCCGAGGTGGAGCACGAGCTGCTTGATCTGGTCGCGATCCGCTTCGATCCGAGTATCGGCCGCGTCGATGTGGGCCTTGAGATCGACTTGGGCCGCCTGCGCCCCGGGCAGCAGCTCCTCGACCGCTTCCTCGAGGATCTCGGCGAACTCGACCGGCTGGCGCACGTGCCGCATCGCGCCGGCGTCGAAGCGGCTGAGGTCGAGCATGGACTCGATCAGCCGGCTCAGCCGCTCGCTCTCCTCGTGGATGACCTTGAGGAAGCCCTGCTGCTGCTCGAAGGGGACTTCCTCCTCGCGCGCGGAGAGCAGGGTGTCGACGTAGGCCCGGATCGCGCCGAGCGGCGTGCGGAGCTCGTGGGAGACCGTGGAGATGAAGTCGGTCTTGAGGGCGTGCAGCTCCTGCACGCGCCGGCCGGCAGCCTCGAGCTCACCGGCGTGGTGGTCGTGCTGGCGCTGGAGCCGCGCGTTCTCGATCGCCACGCCCGCCAGGTTGCCGAAGATCTCGAGCAGCTCGACCGTCTCGCGCGACGGGACCAGCGCGTCCTCCGGGTCGCCCACCGAAACGGATCCGACCAGGTCCCCGATCCGGCCGTAGATCGGGACGTGGAGCGCATCGCCCTCCTGCCAGTCCCACTCCTGCTCGCCGTCCGCCGGGGCCGGCGCTTCGGGGGTGGGGCGCGAGGGCGGGCGCTGGCTGATGAAGTAGGAGCTGCTCACTTTGCTCTCGTCGGAGAGCTTCGATAGGAAGTCCTCGAGCCGCTCGTCCCCGGCCGCGGCGCGCTCCGCCGCATCCTCCCCGGCGTGCGCGCGCACCCGAAGCATGGGCGAGCCGGGCTCGCGCACCCGGATCTGCACCACACCGAAGCCCAGGCTGCGGCTCACCGTCGCCGCCATCCGGGCGAGCAGGGTGTCGAGGTCGAGCGCCGAGTTGATCTCGCCCAGGTTCTCGAGCAGCTCGTGGACCTTCTGGGCGCGCCGGTGGTTCTCCTCCACCTGGCGGAAGTAGAGCCGGCTCAGGCGCTGCTTGGTCTCGGTGAGCACGGTCACCTCGCCCCGCAGCGCCTCGAGCTCGGACGGGGGCGAGGAGCCGGTGACGGGCGCGGAGACCATGGCGCCCGGGGCGTGGGCGGCGTGCTTCATCCGGCGCAGCTCGCGGCGCGCCTGGTCCAGCTCCGCGCGGAGCTTGAGCTCGACCGGGCTCACCTCCGCCCTCCGGTTGCGGCCGCTCAAGCGCCGTTCTCCTCGCGGGCCAGGACGCGCAGGAACCCCTCGACCACTTCGGGATCGAACTGCCGCCCGGCGTCGCGGCGCAGCTCCTCGATCGCCTCCTCGCGGCGCCGCGGCGATCGGTACGCCCGCCCGCGCGTCATGCTCTCGTAGGCGTCGACCACGGCGAGGATGCGGGCCCCGAGCGGGATGTCGGTGCCCGCGAGCCCGCGCGGGTAGCCGGCGCCGTCCCAGCGCTCGTGATGCGCGAGGATCAGCTCGCGCACGGCGCTCTGGTACTCGAGCCCCCGGATCATCTCGATCGTGGTCTCGGGATGGCGCTCGACGTCGCGGCGGCCGGCCGCGTCGAGCCTCCCCTCGTGGTCCGCCAGGTCCTGGAAGCGCGTCATGCCGAGGTCGTGGATGCTGGCGACGTAGCCGATCAGGTCGATCTCGGTGTCGGACATCCCGAGCTCGCGCGCGGTGGCGCGCACCAGGCGGACGCGGTTGCGGCCGCCGAGCAGGCTGTCGCGCTGCAGCGCGGTGACCGAGCGCACCGACTCGAGCGCCTCCTCGACCACCCGCGGGCTCTCGGGGTGGGCGATGGCGCGCTCGAGCGCGCTGCCGACGCGCTCCACGAGCGCGGCCAGGATGGCGAGATCGTCGTGGTCGAACGACGCGCCCGAGAGCTTGTTGTTCACGTTGACGACGCCCACCACCTCGCCCTCGACGCGCAGCGGGACGCACAGCAGCGACTTGGTGTTGTACTGCGGGTGGTTGAGGCGGCTGAAGCGCTTGTCGGTCTCGATGTTGTCCACCAGCAGCGGCCGGCCCCAGACCGCGACCGAGCCCGCCACCCCCGCGCGCACGGTCGTGCGGCGGCCCTTGAGGTTCTGGCCCTCGAGGCCGCGCGAGGCGGCGATGAACAGGTCGCCGTGGTCCGGGTCCACGAGCATGAACGACACGATCTCGGCGTCCATCGAAGCCGCGACCATGTCCACCGCCCCTTCGCACAGCTGGCGCAGCTCGTCCCGGCTCCAGACCCGGCGGGCGATACGGCGCGCGCGGGGCGGCGCGAGCTGGCGCAGCGGCAGCGCGAAGCACAGGCGCGTGCCGTGGGGCTCGAGCGACTGCGCCCAGATGCGGCCGCCGTGGAGCACGACGATCCCGTGCGCGATCGCGAGCCCGAGACCGGTCCCCTCGACCTCGTGCTCGCCCTGGGCGCGCCCGCGGTAGAAGCGCTCGAAGACGTGCGGCAGGTCCTCGGCGCGGATCCCGGGCCCCTCGTCCTCGACCTGTCCCACCCACTCGTCGCCGTCGGCGTGGGTCTCGACCCGCACCGTGCCGCCGAGCGGCGAGAACTTGATGGCGTTGCCCGCCAGGTTGATGAGCAGCCGGCGCAGCAGGTCCGGGTCGGCCTCGACCACCAGCCCGGGCTCGAGCCGGGGCGAGAACGTGATGTTGCGCTCCATGGCGCTGGGTGCCAGGCCGTCGAGCGTCTCGGCGACCACGCGCTCGAGATCGAAGCGCGCGAGCCGCAGCGGCCGCTGCCCGGCCTCGAGGCGAGAGAGATCGAGCACGTCGCTCACCAGCCGGGTGAGGCGGTCGCACTCCGAGTTCATGATGCCGAGGAAGCGCTCGTGCGGGGCCTGGGGGTTCGCGAGGTTGTCGAGCATCGCCTCGGTGTAGGCCTTGATCGCCGTGAGCGGGCTGCGGATCTCGTGGGCCACGACCGACATCAGGTTCGAGGAGGCCTCCTCGTCGTCGTGGCAGCGCTTCTCGAGGGCCCGGACGTTGCGGCGCTCCTCCTCGAGCTCGCGCCGGAGCTGGGTGCGCTCGAGCGCGAGCGCCAGCCCGTCGCCGAGGGTCTGGAGGAACGTGCGCGCCGGGGCGCCGAAGGGCCGCGGCCCGGTGAAGGCCACGAGCAGGAGGCCGACGATCCCCCCGCCCGAGGCCAGCGGCACGGTGGCGAGCGCGCCGGGCGGCTCGAGCCACAGCCCGGGCTCGCGCGGGTCCGCGCCCTCCGCGAGGCCGTCGTCGTACACCGCCTGCTCGAGTCGCATCACCCGATCCACCGCGCCGCCCGGCTCGGGCAGGTAGCGGGTCTCCGCGGCGGTCCCGTCCAGGCACTTGAGCGCGCCGCTGCGCGGCTCGAGGCGCAGCACCCGGAAGTCCGTGGCCGAGAGCGCGGTGAGCGCGCAGGCCCCGGCGATCGCGCACGCGGTGCCGACGTCGCCGGTGCTGCGCAGCCCGAGCATGGCCTGGGACAGGAGCCCGAGCGATTCGCGCGAAAGCGTCTCGTCCTCGGCCGTGGCCTGTGCCGGGACCTCCGCGGTGATCCTCTCGGTCACGCCACGTCCCTCTCGGCCTCGGCCGGCGACCCGGCGCTGCGCCGGCGCTCGCCGACCAGCACGCTCCCCGGGATGCCCTTGCCGTGCGCCTTGAGCTCCTGCGCGACGTCGATCAGCTGGGCGAGGTGCGTGACCGGGACGCGGTCGGTGCTCACCAGCGCGATCGTGAGGCTCATGAGCGGGAACCGCTCGACGATGTGGCGGCGGTTCAGCACGTCCACGTGACCGCGCGAACGATCCTCCTCGTCGTACAGCTCCAGCGCGGAGCGATTGAACGACTCGATGATCTCCTCGCCGATCGGCTCGGCGGCGTCGGACGACGACAGCACCACGAAGTCGTCGCCGCCGATGTGCCCCACGAAACCCTCTCCCCCGTCGATCCGCGCCGCCGCCTCGGTCAGG
>DASXQT010000070.1:0-85210 GCA_036507005.1 Candidatus Eiseniibacteriota bacterium | reverse complement strand
CTGCGCGATCGAGATGATGGCGATCGTCGGACCGCGCTTCGACATCTCGCGCTTCGGCGCGGAGGTGTTCCGTGCATCGCCGCGCCAGGCCGACCTGATGATCGTGGCCGGGCGCGTGAGCATCAAGATGGCGCCGGTGCTGAAACAGCTCTACGACCAGATGCCCGACCCCAAGTGGGTGATCTCGATGGGGGCGTGCGCATCGTGCGGCGGCGTGTTCAACAACTACGCGATCCTCCAGGGCGTGGACAAGATCGTCCCGGTCGACGTCTACGTGCCGGGCTGCCCGCCGCGGCCCGAGGCCCTGATCCACGGGATCATGAAGCTCCAGGAGAAGATCCTCGCCTCGCGCGTCGAGCTCGGCCCCACGCCCCCAAAGAAGAAGAGCCGCAAGGCGGTGGCATGAGCGCGCTCGCGCCGGAGCGCATCGAGGAGCGCCTGCGCGTCCGCTTCCCCGATGCCTCGATCCGGCGCCAGACCGGCGACGCGGTGCGCGACTTCACCCTCTACGTCCCCGCCGAGCGGCTGGTCGAGATCGCCACCTTCCTGCGCGACGATCCCGAGCTCGACTTCGCCCTGCTGTCCTGGATCGCGGGCGTCGACTACCTGCCGCGCGACCCGCGCTTCGAGGTGGTGTACGGGCTGCTCTCGCTCGGGCGCAACGCGCGCGTGCACCTCAAGGTGACGCTCGAGGAGCAGAACCCGCGGGTGCCGAGCGTGACCGGCGTGTGGCCCACCGCCGACTGGCACGAGCGCGAGACCTACGACTTCTACGGGATCGAGTTCACGGGCCATCCCGGCCTCACCCGCATCCTGCTGCCCGAGGACTGGGTGGGCTGGCCGCTGCGCAAGGACTCTCCGCTCGGCTACGAGGAGGTGGCGTTCACCCACAACACGCCGGGCCGCCTCGTGCCCGACCCCAAGCTCAAGAAGCTCGCCCCCAAGAAGGTCCGGTACCGTGCGCACTGAGACCATGACCCTCAACATGGGGCCGCAGCACCCCTCGACCCACGGCGTGCTGCGCGTCGTGCTCGAGCTGGACGGCGAGACCGTGGTCGAGGCCCGCCCGATCATCGGCTACCTCCACACCGGCATGGAGAAGCAGGCCGAGTACAAGACCTACACCCAGTCCATCCCGCAGACCGACCGCATGGACTACCTGGCGCCGATGTCGAACAACCTGGCGCTCTGCCTGGCGGCCGAGAAGCTGCTCGGGATCGAGGCGCCGGCGCGGGCCCAGGCGATCCGCGTGCTGCTCACCGAGCTGACGCGCATCAGCGCGCACTGCGTGTGGCTCGGCACCCACGCGCTCGACATCGGCGCGATGACGGTGTTCTTCTACTGCTTCCGCGAGCGGGAGAAGGTGCTCTCGATCTACGAGCACGTGTGCGGCGCGCGCATGACCGCCTCCTACATCCGCGTCGGCGGCCTCGCGATGGATCTCCCCGCGGGCTTCCTCGACCGCTGCCAGAAGTTCGTGGACGAGATGCCCAAGCACGTCGACGAGTACGAGAAGCTGCTGACGAAGAACCCGATCTGGCTCGCGCGCACCCAGGGCGTGGCGCCGCTCCC
This sequence comes from Candidatus Eiseniibacteriota bacterium, assembly GCA_036507005.1. GTDB lineage: Bacteria > Eisenbacteria > RBG-16-71-46 > RBG-16-71-46 > RBG-16-71-46 > WS-2. The sequence goes on along the minus strand of DASXQT010000070.1, from coordinate 83,638 downwards.
CGCGAAGGAGGCGATCGCGCTCGGCGCGACCGGCCCGGTGCTGCGCGGCTCGGGCGTGGAGTGGGACCTGCGCAAGGCGCAGCCCTACTGCGACTACGACGAGTACGACTTCGTGGTCCCGGTGGGCAAGAACGGCGACGCCTACGACCGCTACCAGGTCCGGGTGCAGGAGCTGCGGCAGTCCACGCGCATCGCCGGCCAGGCGATCCGGCGCATCCGCGATCTGGGCGGGGAGAAGGGCGAGTACCGGCTGCGCGACTACAAGTACGTGCTGCCGCCCAAGGAGGAGGTGAAGACCTCGATGGAGGCCCTGATCCACCACTTCAAGATCGTGGCGCACGGCTTCTTCCCGCCGGTGGGCGAGGCCTACCAGGCGGTCGAGGCGCCCAAGGGAGAGCTGGGCTTCTACTTCGTCTCCGACGGCACGCCCCGCCCCTGGCGCATGAAGGTGCGCTCGCCCTCGTTCGTGCACCTGCAGGCCCTGCCCGCCATGATCCGCGGGCGCCTGGTGGCCGACGTGATCACCGCGATCGGGAGCATCGACATCGTGCTCGGCGAGGTGGACCGGTGAGCGCGGACACGGTCGCGATCGGGAGCGAGGGCCCCGCGCTCGAGTGGCCCGAGGCGCGCCGCGCCGAGCTGGATCAGGCGCTCGCGCGCTATCCGAACCGGCGCTCGGCGGTGCTGCCGGTGCTGTGGATCGCGCAGCGCGAGTGGGGCTGGATTCCGCCCGCGGCGATGCAGCTCGTGGCGCGCACGGTCGAGCTGCCCGAGCCCGAGGTGTTCGGGATCGCCACCTTCTACACGATGTTCAACCTCCGGCCGGTGGGCCGCCACCACCTCCAGGTGTGCCGCACGCTGTCGTGCTCGCTGATGGGCGCAGACCGCCTGTTCCGCCACCTCGAGCGGAAGCTCGGGATCGGCCACGGCGAGACCACGCCCGACGGGCGCTTCACCCTGCGGCGCGTGGAGTGCCTGGCCGCGTGCGGCGGCGCCCCGTGCATGCAGGTCGGCTTCGACTACCACGAGAATCTCGACGAGGCCAAGGTGGACGCCCTGCTGGAGAAGCTGCCGTGAGGGGGCCGCTGCTCTTCAGCGACATCGACACCCCGGGGCTCGCCTCGATCGAGACCTACCGCAAGGGCGGCGGCTACGAGGCCGCATCGGCGATGGTGGGCGTGAAGCCGCCGGGAGAATGCATCGACGTGGTGAAGGCCTCGGGGCTCCGCGGCCGCGGCGGCGCGGGATTCCCGACCGGGCTCAAGTGGGGCTTCGTGCCCAAGGACTCGCCCAAGCCCCGCTACCTGGTGTGCAACGCCGACGAGAGCGAGCCCGGCACCTTCAAGGACCGCGAGCTGATGGAGAAGAACCCCCATCTGCTCCTCGAGGGCATGATCCTCGCCGCGTGGGCGATCCAGGCCCACGTCGGCTACATCTACCTGCGCGGCGAGTTCGAGTACATCCAGCAGATCCTCGACCGCGCGATCGCCGAGGCGCGGGCGGCGGGATTCCTCGGCCCCGCGGTGGCGGGCCGGGGCTTCGCGCTCGAGATCCACACCCACCTCGGCGCCGGCGCCTACATCTGCGGCGAGGAGACCGCGCTCCTCTCCTCGCTCGAGGGCTACCGCGGCCAGCCGCGCCTGAAGCCTCCGTTCCCGGCGGTGGAGGGGCTCTACGCCTGCCCGACCGTGGTGAACAACGTCGAGACCCTGATGAACGTGCCGCCGATCTTGAAGAACGGCGCGCCGTGGTTCCGGCAGTGGGGCACCGAGAAGAGCCCGGGCACCAAGATCCTGAGCGTCTCGGGCCCGGTGCGGAAGCCGGGGAACTACGAGGTGCCGATGGGGCTCCCGCTCTCGACCCTGATCGAGGAGCACTGCGGCGGCCTGCTGGGGGGCATGGCGATCAAGGCCGTGATCCCGGGCGGCTCCTCGGTGCCCCTGCTTCCGGCCTCGAAGCTCTCGACCGGGCTCGACTTCGAGTCCATGGTCGCGGCCGGCACCCTGCTCGGGTCGGGCGGCGTGATCGTGATCGACGACCAGACCTGCATCGTGGACGCGCTCTGGAACATCACGCGCTTCTACGAGCACGAGTCCTGCGGCAAGTGCACCCCGTGCCGCGAGGGCACCTACTGGATGAGCGAGGTGTTCGAGCGGCTCGAGCGCGGCGAGGGCCGGGAGAGCGACATCGACCTGTTGAGCGACGTCTCGGACAACATCCTGGGCAAGTCGTTCTGCGCGCTCGGGGACGCCGCGGCCATGCCGGTGCTGGGCGCGATCCAGCACTTCCGCGACGAGTTCGAGTTCCACGTGCGCGAGCGCCGCTGCCTGGTGAACCGGCGCGCGCCGGGGCTGACCGAGCGCCAGGCGGAGGCGGTCCCGGCATGAGCGGCTCGGTGCGCGTCACGATCAACGGCCGCACGCTCGCCGTCCCGGCCGGCACGCTGGTCACCGACGCCGCGCGCATGGCGGAGGTGCACGTCCCGATCTTCTGCTCGCACCAGAAGCTCCCGCCGCTCGGCGCCTGCCGGATCTGCGTGGTCGAGATCGGGATGCCGAAGCGCGATCGCGAGGGGAAGCCGGTCTTGGGCGCCGACGGCGCGCCCGAGATCGCGTGGATGCCGAAGCCCCAGACCGGGTGCACCACCACGGTCGCCGAGGGCATGGTGGTCGCGACCGAGTCGCCGGGGGCGGTCAAGGCGCGCAAGGGCGTCATGGAGTTCCTGCTCGTCAACCACCCGCTCGACTGCCCGGTGTGCGACGAGGGCGGCGAGTGCCAGCTCCAGGACCTGGCCTTCGCCTTCGGCGCCGACTTCTCGCGAATGGACGAGGCCAAGCGCACGTTCGTCTCCGAGGATCTGGGGCCGGTGGTGAAGAAGGAGGCCAACCGCTGCATCGTGTGCATGCGCTGCGTGCGCTACTGCGACGAGATCATGGGCGACGACGCGCTGACCGCGCACCAGCGCGGCGTGCGCACCGAGATCTCCTCGTTCGACCGCCGCCCGCTCGACTGCGAGCAGTGCGGCAACTGCATCGAGGTCTGCCCGGTCGGGGCGCTCACCGCGCTGCCCTACCGCTTCCAGGCGCGGCCCTGGGACCTGCGCCAGCACGTCACGATCTGCCCGTGGTGCTCGAACGGCTGCAGCGTGCGGCTCGGCGTGCGCGGCGCGGAGATCCTGCGCGCGCGCGGCACCGAGTACCGCGGCGTGAACCAGGAGTACCTGTGCGTGCGCGGGCGCTTCGGCTACGAGTTCGTGAATCGCGAGGAGCGGCTCTCGCGGCCGCTGCTGCGCGCCGGCGGCGCGCACACGCCCGCGAGCTTCGACGAGGCGGTGGCCTTCGCCGCGGCGCGGCTCGAGTCGATCGCCGCCACCCACGGCCCGGAGGCGGTCGCGTTCCTGGGGGGCGAGAAGCTCTACCTCGAGGAGCAGTACCTGTTCCAGAAACTGGCGCGCGGCGTGATCGGCACGAACCACGTGGACGCGCGCACGCGCTTCGTCTCGCCCGTTCCCGGCGCCGCGCTGCTCGAGGCCACGGGCGGGGGCCGCCCGGCGCTCTCCTTCAGCGACCTGGAGCGCGCCGAGGAGGTGCTGGTCCTGCTCGAGGACCTGCAGGGCGAGGCGCCGCTCGCCCAGGCGGCGCTGATCCGCGGCCAGCACCAGCTCGGCGTCCACCTCACCGTCGCGCACGCGCGGCGGGTGAAGCTCGCGCGCCCCAAGTTCCGCGGCGAGTGGCTGGGCGTCAAGCCCGGGGGCGAGCTCGCGCTCCTCCACGGGCTCACGCGCGCCGCGCTCGATGCCGGCGACCCGCCCGATCTGCCGCGCGAGATCGCGGCCGGGCTGCCGGGCCTGAAGGGCGCGCTCGCGGCCTGGACGGTGGAGCGCGCGGCAGAGGAGAGCGGCGTGCCGGCGGAGGCGCTGCGCGCGGCGGCGACGCGGCTGCGCGCGGCGGGGCGGAAGGCGGTGCTCTTCGGCCGCGGGGTGGCCGAGCACCCCAAGGCGGTAGCGCTCCTCCTCGCGATCGGCAACCTGGGGTGGGTGAGCGGCGCGCTGCGCTCAGACGGCTCGCGCGTGATGTACCTGGGGCCCCACCACAACAGCCAGGGCGCGCTCGACATGGGCCTCGTGCCCGACCGGCTGCCGGGATACGTCCCGGTCGCGGACCCGGACGCGCGCCGGCCGTTCGAGCAGCAGTGGGGGAAGAGCTTGAACCGCGTGGCCGGCATGACCGCGCCCGAGATCCTGGCCGCGGCGGCCGAGGGGAGGGTCCGCGCGCTGTGGATCGCGGGTGACCACTGGCTCCGGAGCGCCCCCGACCGCGCGCTCGCCGAGCGCGCGCTGGAGCGGGCCGAGCTCGTGATCGTGAACGACCTGTTCCTCACCGACACCGCGCGCCACGCGCACGTCGTGTTCGCGGCCGCCGCCTTCGCCGAGAAGGAGGGGACCACGGTCAACTGCGAGCGCCGCATCCAGCGCGCCGCGCGGGCGCTCGCGCCCCGGCGCGGGGCGCGCAGCGACGCCGAGATCTTCACCGCCGTGGCGCGCGCCCTCGGCGCCTCGTGGAGCCACCGCGGCCCCGAGGACGTGTACCGCGAGATCGCGCGCCTGGCACCTGGCTTCGCGGGCACGAGCTGGGCCACGCTGCTGCCGCTCGGGCCCCAGTGGTCGCGCGAGGCTCCGGTGGGCGGCGCGCTCGCCCCGGCCGAAGACCTGCGCCCGGCCGCCGGGCCGGCCGACGGGCTGTGGCTGCTCTCGGGCGGGACGCTCTTCCTCCAGGGCAGCCTCTCGCACCGCACCGAGCTGCTGCCGCGGCTCGCCAAGCCCGGGCGCGCGTTCCTGAACCCGGGCGAGGCGCGGCGCCTCGGCGTGGGCGAGGGTGAGGCCCTCGAGCTCGCGGGCCCGACGGGAGCGCTCGAGCTGCCCGCGTCGATCGACGACGCGGTCCCGCCGGGCTCGGTGTTCGTGCCCTACGCGTTCCCCGGCGTCGAGCTCAACCGCCTGGGCTCGCCCGCGGGCGCAGGGCTCCGGGTCCGCGCCCGCAAGGCGGCGGAGGCCGAAAGGGTGGAGCGCTAGGAGCCATGGCCGCGATCTGGTCCCACCCGGACTTCCAGTTCGTGTTCTGGACGGTGGTCAAGATCACCGTGATCCTGAACGGGATGCTGGGCATGGTCTCCTACATGATCTATGCCGAGCGCAAGATCGCCGGCCACATGCAGGCGCGCACCGGGCCCAACCGCGTGGGCCCGCTCGGGCTCCTCCAGCCGATCGCCGACGTGATGAAGCTCTTCTTCAAGGAGGAGTTCATGCCGGCCGGCGCGAGCACGGTGGTCTTCCACCTCGCGCCGGTGCTGGCGGTGGTGCCGGCCCTGGTGTCGTTCGCGGTGGTCCCGATCGGGCCCGCGTTCCTGGTCACCGACCTCAACGTCGGCCTGCTGCTGTTCCTCGCCATGTCGAGCCTGGGCGTCTACTCGATCACGCTGGCGGGCTGGTCGTCGAACAACAAGTACGCCCTGCTCGGCGGCCTGCGGTCGGCGGCCCAGATGATCTCCTACGAGCTGGCGATGGGGCTCTCGACCATCGGCGTGCTGCTGCTCGCGGGGTCGCTCTCGATGGTGGAGATCGTGCGCGCCCAGTCCGGCTTCTTCCACCTCTGGTTTCTGCCGGTGCCGCGCTGGTTCGTGTTCGCGCAGCCGATCGCGTTCGTGATCTTCATGATCACCGCGTTCGCCGAGACCAACCGCGCGCCCTTCGACCTGCCGGAGGCGGAGGCCGAGCTGGTGGCGGGGTTCCACACCGAGTACTCGAGCATGAAGTTCGGGCTGTTCTTCCTGGGCGAGTTCGCGAACGTGATCACGATCTGCTCGATCGCGGTCACGCTCTTCCTCGGCGGCTGGAACGGGCCGTGGCTGCCGGAGCCGCTCAAGTTCGTGTGGTTCTTCGCCAAGCTCGGCGTGCTGCTGTTCTTCTTCATCTGGGTGCGGTGGACCTACCCGCGCCTGCGCTACGACCAGCTCATGCACTTCGGCTGGAAGGTGCTGCTCCCGATCGCGCTCGCCAACATCGTGGTCACCTCGGCGTGGGAGTACTGGGTGGGGTCGCGATGAGCCTGACTCTGTTCGTCGCCTTCGCCGCGATGCTGGTGGGCTCGGGCCTGCTCGTGATCCTCCACAAGAACCCGGTGACGAGCGCGCTCTTCCTGGTGCTGGCGTTCTGCTCGCTGGCCGCGATCTACCTGCTGCTGGGGGCCGAGTTCATCGGGATGGTGCAGATCATCGTCTACGCCGGCGCGATCATGGTGCTGTTCCTGTTCGTGATCATGTACCTGAACCTCCAGCACGACGTCGAGCGCGGGGTCCAGATCGCGCTGCGCCGCGGCCTGGGCTGGCTCGCGGGCGCGGTGCTCGCGGCTGAGGCCGTCCTGCTGTTCGCCCGCGGCTGGGGGGTGGGGCCGGCGTCCACGGAGCCGCCGCCCGCGGTCGCGATCGGGAACACACAGGCGGTGGGGCTCGCGCTCTACACCCGGTATCTGTTCCCGTTCGAGATCACGTCGATGATCCTGCTGGTCGCGATGGTGGGCGTGATCGTGGTGGGCAAGGGCCGGCAGCGCGGGGAGGGCGCGTGATCCCGCTGCCCTGGACGCTCGGGGTCTCCGCGGTCGTGTTCACGCTCGGCGTGGTGGGCGTGCTGGTGCGGCGCAACGCGCTCGTGATCTTCATGTCCATCGAGCTGATGCTCAACGCCGCGAACCTGGCGTTCGTGGCCTTCGCGCGCTCGATGGGCTCGCTGGACGGACAGGTGTTCGTGTTCTTCGTCATGACGGTGGCCGCCGCGGAGGTGGCGGTGGGGCTCGCGATCATCGTGAACCTGTTCCGGCTGCGCGAGACCGTGTTCGTGGACGAGATCAACCTCCTCAAGGGATGAGCGCGACGTGAGCCTGCCGCTGCTGTGGATCATCCCCGCGCTCCCGCTCGGCGCGGTGGCGCTCAACCTGCTCGCGGGTGACCGCCTGCGCAAGGCGGGCACGGCCTGGCTGGGGTGCGGGTCGGTCGCGCTCGCGTTCGCGGCCGCGGTGCGCGCGGTGCTCGAGCTCGCCTCGCGCCCGGCGGCGGAGCGCACGATCGTGGAGCACGCCTACACCTGGATGCAGGTCGGCGACTTCCGCGTGGACGTCTCGTTCCTGCTCGATCCGCTCTCCGCCGTGATGGTGCTGGTCGTGACCGGGGTGGGATTCCTGATCCACGTCTACTCGGTCGGCTACATGGCCCACGACCCCTCGTTCCGGCGCTTCTTCCTCTACCTGAACCTCTTCATGTGGGCCATGCTCACCCTGGTGCTGGCGGACAACTTCCTGCTGCTGTTCGTGGGCTGGGAGGGCGTGGGGCTGTGCTCCTACCTGCTGATCGGGTTCTGGTACGAGCGCCCCGCGGCCGCCGAGGCGGGGAAGAAGGCGTTCATCATGAACCGGATCGGGGACTTCGGATTCATCCTCGGCATGCTCCTGATCCTGGCGTGGTGCGGCACCCTCGAGTTCAAGCAGGTGTTCGCGCTGGCGCCCCTGGTGTTCGCGGTCGGATCGGCCGGGGTCACCGCCGCGACCCTGCTGCTCTTCCTCGGCGCCACCGGCAAGAGCGCCCAGATCCCGCTCTACACCTGGCTCCCGGACGCGATGGAGGGCCCCACGCCGGTCTCCGCGCTGATCCACGCCGCCACCATGGTCACCGCGGGCGTCTACATGGTGGCGCGCTGCCACGTGCTCTTCCAGCTCGCCCCGCTCTCGCTCGAGACCGTGGCGGTGGTGGGCGCTGCGACCGCGCTCTTCGCCGCGACCATCGGGCTCGTGCAGAACGACATCAAGCGCGTGCTGGCCTACTCCACCGTGAGCCAGCTCGGCTACATGTTCTTCGCCTGCGGCGTGGGCGGCTTCGGCGCCGGCGTGTTCCACCTCATGACCCACGCCTTCTTCAAGGCGCTGCTCTTCCTCGGCGCGGGCTCGGTGATCCACGCGCTCTCGGGCGAGCAGGACCTGCGCTACATGGGCGGGCTGGCGAGCCGTCTGCCGTGGACGCACCGCACCATGCTGGCGGGGACCGTGGCGATCGCGGGGCTCCCGCCCTTCGCGGGCTTCTTCAGCAAGGACGAGATCCTCGCCGACGCCTTCGCCTCGGGACACTACGGCGTGTGGGCGGTGGGGTTGGTCGGGGCGGCACTCACCGGCTTCTACATGTTCCGGCTCTACCTGCTGGCCTTCCGGGGCGAGCCGCGCCTCACCCCCGAGGCCGAGCACCACCTCCACGAGTCGCCGCCCAGCATGGTGATCCCGCTCGCGGTGCTCGCTCTGCTCTCCGTCGTCGGGGGCTGGATCGGGGTCGGGGCGCCGTTCCGGGAGGGCGAGTCGCTGTTCGCGCGCTGGCTCGCGCCGGTCTTCGAGGGCGCGCGCGAGGCGGCGCACGCCCCGCTCTCCGCCGGAGCCGAGTGGGCGCTGGTCGGGGCCTCGGTCGCCGTGGCGGTGGCGGGCCTCGGGCTCGCCTTCGCCTTCTACGGCAGGAGCACCGCGGAGCCGCTCGAGCGCGCCGCGCCGCGCCTCTACGCGACCCTGGTCCACAAGTACTGGGTGGACGAGCTCTACGACCGCGCGGTGGTGCGCACCGTGTACAGCCTGAGCCAGCGGCTGTGGACCTTCTGGGACGAGAAGGTGGTGGACGGCGCGGTGAACGGGATCGCGTACCTGATGGAGGGAACCTCGGCGCTGCTGCGCCTGTTCCAGACCGGCTTCGTCGGGACCTACGCGCTGTTCTTCACGCTCGGCGTCGTGGTGCTCCTGCTCCACTTCCTGAGGCATGGGTGACGTGAGCGAGTTCCCCTGGCTCTCCTGGCTGGTGTTCTTCCCGCTGCTCTCGGCGGTGCTGATCGTGCTGCTGCCCGCGACCGCCGAGCGCGCGATCCGGCGCTGGGCGATCGCCGTCGTGTTCGCCGAGGTGCTCTTCTCCCTGCCGCTCTGGTGGCGGCTCGAGTCCGCGAACCCGGGCTGGCAGTTCGAGGAGAAGCTCCGGTGGCTCCCCGCCCTGGGCGCCAGCTACCACCTGGGGGCGGACGGGATCTCGGCGCTGCTCGTCCTGCTCACCACGATCCTGACCGCGGTCGCGGTGCTGAGCGCGAGCCGTGCGGTCGAGAAGCGCGCGCGCGAGTTCTACGCCGTGATCCTGGCGCTCGAGACCGGGATGATCGGGACCTTCCTGTGCCTCGACCTCCTGCTGTTCTACGTGTTCTGGGAGGCGATGCTGATCCCGATGTACGTGCTGATCGGCGTGTGGGGGGGACCGCGCCGCATCTACGCGGCGATCAAGTTCTTCCTCTACACCATGGCGGGCAGCGTGCTCATGCTGGTCGGGATCCTGTGGCTCTACTTCCTCCAGAAGGCGGTGAGCGGGACGCCCACCTTCGAGCTGGACGCGTTCTACGCGCTGCCGATCCCGGCCGGGGCTCAGACCTGGCTGTTCCTCGCGTTCGCGCTCGCGTTCGCGATCAAGGTGCCGATGTTCCCGTTCCACACCTGGCTCCCCGACGCGCACGTCGAGGCGCCCACCGCGGGCTCGGTGATCCTGGCCGCGATCCTCCTCAAGATGGGGACCTACGGCTTCGTGCGCTTCGCGATCCCGCTCTTCCCGGTCGCCTCGGCCGCGCTCGGGCCGTGGATCGCGGCGCTCGCGATCGTCGGGATCGTCTACGGCGCGCTGGTCGCGATGGTGCAGCCCGACCTGAAGAAGCTCGTGGCCTACTCCTCGGTGAGCCACCTCGGCTTCTGCATGCTGGGGCTCTACGCCATGAACCCGGCCGGCTTCGCCGGGGCGATGCTCACCATGCTGAACCACGGGGTCTCGACCGGGGCGCTGTTCCTGCTCGTGGGGGTGATCTACGAGCGCCGCCACACCCGCATGATCGCGGACTTCGGCGGCCTGTGGAAGCCGCTCCCGGTCTACGCCGCGATCTTCCTGGTGGTGATGCTCTCCTCGATCGGGCTCCCCGGCACCAACGGCTTCGTGGGCGAGTTCCTGGTGCTGGTCGGCGCGTTCCGCGCGCGCCCGGTGTGGGCGGTGTTCGCCGCGACCGGCGTGATCCTCTCGGCCTGCTACATGCTGTGGATGTTCCAGCGCGTGATGTTCGGCCCGGTCACGCACCCGGAGAACGAGAAGCTCCCGGATCTCACGCTCCGCGAGCGCCTGGTGTTCGCGCCGCTCCTGGTGCTCATCGTGTGGATGGGCGTCGCCCCCCAGCCGTTCCTCGACCGCATGCAGCCCGCGCTCGACCGCGCGCTCGCGATCGCCGAGCAGCGGCTCGCGATGCACTCCGGCGGGCCGGCGGCGGCGGCAATCTCGGCAGCGCCCGCCGCGGCGGCACCCGGCGCTCCGACCCCGGCGCCCGGCGCGGGCGCGGCGACCGTCGCGGACGGCAGCACCACGGAGCGGACGCCATGATGACGCCGCCGGCCGTGCCCGCCCTGCTCGCGGTGGACTGGTGGGCGCTCGGCGCGGTGATCGCGCTCAGCGCCGGCGCGCTGCTCCTGCTCCTCCTCGAGCTCCTCCCCGGGCGCGGCTCCGCGAACCGCGCCGCGGCCGTCACGGTGATCACGCTGGTCGCGGCCGCCGCCTCGGTGCTGCGGGTGCGGGAGGCGCGGCGCGCGATCTTCGGCGGCATGTTCGTGCACGACGGGTTCACGGTGTTCTTCACCCTGCTGTTCTGCGCCATCGGCCTCGTCAGCGTCCTCATCTCCTGGGACTACGTGAAGCGGCTGCGGCTCCCGGGGGCCGAGTACTACACGCTCCTGCTGTGCGCCGTGCTCGGCATGGTGGTGATGGCGGCCTCGAACGACCTGATCACCGTGTTCCTGGGCCTCGAGCTGATGTCGCTCGCGCTCTACGTGATGGTCGGCTTCCGCCGCTCGCAGCTCGAGTCGAACGAGGCAGCGCTCAAGTACTTCCTGCTCGGCGCGTTCGCGAGCGGCTTCCTGCTCTACGGCATCGCCCTGCTCTACGGCGCGACCGGCTCCACCAACCTGCGCACCATCGCCCAGTTCCTCTCCGACTCGCCGCTCGCGGGGAGCGCGCTCTTGATCGTCGGGGCGCTGCTGGTGCTGGTCGGGTTCGGGTTCAAGGTGGCGGCCGTGCCGTTCCACATGTGGACCCCCGACGCCTACGAGGGCGCGCCCACCTCGGTCACCGCGTTCATGTCGGCCGGCGCCAAGGCGGCGGGCTTCGCGGCGCTGCTGCGGGTCGCGGCGAGCGCGCTCCCCGGGATCGACGTGGACTGGCGCCCGATCCTGACCGGGGTCGCGATCCTCACCATGACGGTGGGGAACGTGACCGCCCTGCTCCAGACCAACGTGAAGCGGATGCTGGCCTACTCGAGCATCGCGCACGCCGGGTACGTCCTGGTGGCGGTGGCCGCCGGCGGGACCGAGGGCAACTCCGCGGCGCTCTTCTACCTCGCGGCCTACTCGTTCATGAACCTCGGCGCCTTCGGCATCCTCGCCCTGCTGGGCCGCGGGCAGGAGGAGCGCGTGCTGCTCGCCGACCTCGCCGGGCTCGGGTTCCGCCAGCCCCTGCTCGGGCTCGCGATGACGGTGTTCATGATCTCGCTCGGCGGGATCCCGCCGACCGCGGGCTTCATGGGCAAGGTCTACGTCTTCGGCGCCGCGCTCCAGGCCGGGCTGCTGCCGCTGGTGGTGGTGGGCGTGCTCAACAGCGTGATCTCGGTGTTCTACTACCTGCGCGTCACGGTCGCGATGTACATGACCGAGGAGCCGGCGGCGGGGCCGGTCGAGGTCTCGTGGGCGGCGCCCTCCACGCTGGCGCTGCTCGCGACGCTCGCGATCACGCTGTGGTGGGGCATCCAGGCCCAGGCGCTGCTGGTCGCCGCCCAGGAGTCGGTGCGCGGGCTGCTGTAGCGCGCCGCGGCCGGCGCGCGGGGGCGCGGGGGGACAGGGTTTCGCGCCGCCCGCTCGGCTCCGCCATCCCTGGCTCCGCCTCGCTCCTCGCGACGCGCTCCGGCTCCTGCCTCCCGCGCGTCGCGAGAGCGCCGCGAAACCCTGTCCCCCCGCGCCCCCGCGCGCACGCCGCGCCTACGAATCGGGCCAGCGCAGGAGCAGGGCCTCGGCGGTCCCGCCTTCCTCCAGCGCCGGCGTTTCGCCGGGCACCACGAGCAGCGCATGCGCGCGCGACTGCGGCGAGACGTGCCCCGAGGTCTGGTCGCCCGCGGGCTTCGCCCACCACGCCTCGCCGCGGCGCTCGAGCGTGACGCGTACGAAGTCGGTGCGCCCCGCGCGCGACTCGATGCGCTCCGCGGCCCGCACCGGGATCCGCGGGCGGTCGAGCGAGGCGAACCCCATGAGCTTCCGCAGCGCGGGCCGCACCAGCGCCTCGAACACGCACGCCACCGAGGCCGGGTTCCCGGGCAGCCCGAAGTAGAGCCGGCCGCCCGGCACGCCGAACGCCTGCGGGCGGCCGGGCTTCATCGCCACGCGCCACAGCGCGATCTCGCCCACCTCGGGAAGCGCGAGCTTGACCGGGTCGAAGTCGCCGGCCGAGACGCCGCCCACGGTGAGCACCACGTCCGCGACCTCGAGCGAGCGGACGAGACCCTCGGCCACGCGCGCGGGATCGTCGGGCAGGCGCCGCGAGGCCACCACCTGCGCCCCGCACTCCTCGAGGAGCGCGCCGAGCATGAGCCGGTTGCTGTCGCGGATCGCTCCCGGCCGGAGCGGCTCGTCCACTTCGAGCAGCTCGTCGCCGGTGGAGAGCACCGCGGCCTTGGCCCGCGGCCCCACCGCGATGCGCGTCTGTCCGAGCGAGGCGAGCAGCGCGAGATCGTGGGCCGAGAGCTCGCGCCCCGGTTCGAGCGCCACCGCCCCGGCCGCGAGGTCGAGCCCGGCCTCGCGCACGTTCTCGCGCGGGCGCGCCGGGCGCGCGATGCGCACCCGCGAGGCACCGTCGGGCGCGCTCATGGCCTCGGCCTCCTCGACCGGAATCACCGCGTCCGCTCCCTCGGGGAGCATGGCGCCGGTCATGATCTTGAGCGCTTCGCCGGGCGCGAGCGCGCGGGCGAACACGCTGCCCGCCGCCAGCGTCCCGGCCAAAGGGAGCAGCGCGGGGGCCTCGCGGCTCGCGCGCGCGAGGTCCGCGGCGCGCACCGCGAAGCCGTCCATGGACGAGTTGCGGAAGGGGGGGAGCGCGTGGGGCGCCGTCACCCGGCGGCGGAGCGCGCGCCCGCGGCCCTCGGCGAGCGGGATCGTGGTCTCGGGAAGCGGCCGCGCGGCCTCGAGCACGCGCGCGCGGGCCTCGGGGTAGGAGAGGCTCTCAGCCCCGGCGGCGGTAGACGCCACTTCGGCCTCCGCGCTTCTCCCACAGCGCGAACTCGCCCATCACCATGCCGCGGTCGGCCGCCTTGAGCATGTCGTAGAGCGTGAGCGCCGCGGCCATCACCGCCGTGAGCGCCTCCATCTCGACGCCGGTGCGCCCGCGGGTGCGGACGCGCGACTCGATCCCGACCGACGAGGTCGGGTCGTCGAGCGAGAACGCCATCTCGACGCTGTCGATCGGCAGGTTGTGGGCGAGGGGGATGAGCGTTCCGGTGCGCTTGGCGGCCATCACGCCCGCGAGGTGGGCGGCGGCGAGCACGTTGCCCTTGGCGGCTCGATCTTCGCGCACCAGGGCGAGCGTCTCGCGGTGCATGTACACCCGCCCGCGGGCCACCGCCTCGCGCGCGCTGACCGGCTTCGCGCTCACGTCCACCATGCGGAATTCGCCTGCGTCCGTGAGGTGCGAGAGCCTGCGGGGCATGGCGCTTGACACTAGTGAGGGCCGCTCCTAGTGTCAATTTGGCCCGCGTTCCGCGCGGGCCAACTCCATGTCCACCCCGTTTCGCGAACGCCCGCCCGTCTCGACCCGCCGCGCGCTCGCGCTGGCGCTCGACCTCGCCCTGCGCCGCGATCCGCTCCAGTCGATCGTGGTCCCGGTACTGCTGCGCGCCCCGTGGATCCTGACGATCGCGCTGCTCTCGCCCGGCGACGAATCCGAGGGCCCGCGCCGCGCCGTGCTGCTCGGGAGCCTGGCGCTCCTCGGCGACTACCTGACGCTCACGATCACCAGCGCCATGCTGCGCCTGCGCGCGCGCTCGGTGTTCGACGCCGCGCCCGGCACCCGGCCCGCGCCCGCGCTCGACTGCTACGCGCGCGGGCTCGCGCGCCTGCCCTGGCTGGTCGTGACCGAGGTGGTGCGCAACCTGGGGGCGGCGTTCGGGCTCCTCTTCTTCATCGTCCCCGGCATCGTGCTCGGCTACCGGCTCTCGCTCGCCGCCGAGGCCGTCACCCTCGACGAGCCCCATCTCTCCGCCGCCTTCGAGCGCTCGTTCCGGCTCTCGACCCGGCGCTTCGAGCGCTGGCTCGAGCTCTGCATCGCCTCCGCGCTTCCCGTGATCCTGGTGTGGTTCGCGATCGCGATGCGGACGTTGATCGGCTCGGACCCCGTGCCGCGCTGGTGGTTCACCGCCGCGCTGCTGCTCTTCGCGGCCTGGACGCCGATCGTGCTCTACGCCTGGACCTTCTTCTACCTGCGCCTTTCGGAGATCGATTCACCCGGCGTCGAGGTGGGTCCCATGTACGCCGAAGCCGCAGCTCCCGCGTCGGAGCCGATGCGGGAGGGGGAGGCGCCGGCGCCGCCTGCCGCCGCCGAGCCCGGAACTCCCGACGCGCTGGCGGCTGCCGTGGCCGACCCGATCCAGCCCAGCCCGGCCCGATCCGAGTCGCCGATGGAGCCGGTCGAGACCGAGCCCGCCTGAGCGCCCCGCCCCATTTGTCGTGCGGGCGCTTGACGCGCCGCCTCCAAGCGTGGCATTTTGAAACATGCCGCCCGTGATCGGCCGCAAATCTGGTCCCCGTGGCCCGTCCCACATGACCGTCGAGACCCGACCCGCCAGCCCAAAACCGGGCCCCAACCGTCCGGCGGGCTCCGATCCCTTCCTCCAGAACATCGTGGGAGCGAGCCCGAAGATGCAGCGCATCTTCCGGCTGGTCTCCAAGGTGGCGCCCACCGACAGCACCATCCTGCTGCTCGGCGAGAGCGGGACGGGGAAGGAGCTGGTCGCGCGTCTGATCCACGTCCAGTCGAAGCGCGGCCAGGGGCCCTTCGTCCCGGTCCACATGGGGGCGATCCCGGAGACGCTGATCGAGAGCGAGTTGTTCGGCCACGCGCGCGGCGCGTTCACGGGCGCCACCGCGGAGCGCGCCGGGCTGGTGGAGCAGGCGGACGGCGGCACGCTCTTCCTCGACGAGGTCGGGGACATGCCGGCCATGGCCCAGGTCAAGCTTCTGCGCACGCTGGAGCGCAACGAGGTGCGGCGGGTCGGCGAGAACCACGAGCGCGTCGTCAACGTGCGCGTGGTGGCCGCCACCCATCGCGACCTCCTGGCCGAGATCGCGGCCGGGCGCTTCCGCGAGGACCTCTACCACCGCCTCAACGTGGTCCAGATCGAGCTGCCCGCGCTGCGCGAGCGCCGCGAGGACATCGGGCTCCTGGCCTCGTACTTCCTCGAGCGCCTGGCGCGCCGCGCGGGCCGCCCGGGGCTCGCGTTCGCGCCCGAGGCCCAGGCGCTGCTCGAGCGCTACGACTACCCCGGCAACGTGCGCGAGCTGGAGAACGCGATCGAGCACTCGGTCGCGGTGAGCGAGGGCCGGCGCATCCGGGCCGCGGACCTGCCGGCGGCGATCCGCGTCCCGCGCCTGCTCGCGGGCGCGAGCGCGCGCGCGGGCGGCTCGGCGGGCGTGGCGGGTGCGGCGGGCGTGGGAGGCGCGGCGGGCGGCGCATCGGGTGCCAAGCCCGCGGGGGGGAACCCCTCCGGCGGCACGCCGGCCCCCGGTCCCGCGGACGCCGAAGCCGCGCGCGACGGCTGGTCGCTCGCCCAGGTGGAGAAGGAGCACATCCAGCGCGTCCTCGCCCGCCACCGCGGAAACGCGACCAGCGCCGCGAAGCAGCTCGGCATCTCGCGCACCACGCTGTGGCGCAAGCTGCGCGAGTACGGCCTGACCCGCAAGGGCGCCTGAGTGCCCACCGTCCGCCTCGACTACGACGACGCCTACACCACGCGCTTCACGGCCCGCGTGCTGGGCGCGGGCTCGCACCGCGGGCGCCCGGCTCTCGAGCTCGAGGCCACGTACTTCTATCCCGAGAGCGGCGGGCAGGAGGCGGACCGCGGCGCGATCGGGCGCGTGCCGGTGCTCGACGTCCAGGCCGGCGACGACGGGCGCGTGTGGCACGTGATTGCCGCGGACGCCGCCCCGCCCGCGGGCGAGGCGGAGGCCGAGGTGGACTGGGCGCGGCGCTTCGACCACATGCAGCAGCACACCGGCCAGCACGTGCTCTCCGCCGCGTTCGAGCGCGTGCTGGACGCCGCCACGCTCTCCTCCCATCTCGGCGAGGAGCGAAGCTCGATCGAGCTCGCGCTCGGGGACACCGACTGGCGCACCGTGGAGCGGATCGAGGAGGCCGCGAACCGCGTGGTGTGGGAGGACCGCCCGATCGAGCGCCACTGGGTGGACGACGAGGGCGTCAAGCGCTTCGCGCTGCGCAAGCCTCCGGCGGTGAGCGGGCGGATCCGCATCGTCGAGATCCCGGACTGGGACGTCTCGGCCTGCGGCGGCACCCACACGCGCCGCACCGGCGAGGTGGGGACCATCAAGATCGTGCGCTGGGAGAAGGTGCGCGGCAACCTGCGCTTCGAGTTCCTGTGCGGAGCGCGCGCGCTGCGCGACCACGCCTGGCGCACCGAGGCGCTGCTCGAGGCGGCGAAGCGGCGCACGCTCAAGGACCGCGAGCTGATCGCGCATCTGGAGCGCGCCGCGGCCGAGCGCGACGAGCTGGCCAAGCGCCTGCGCGAGCTGACCGCGCGCGCGGTGGCGGCCGAGGCGCGCGAGCGCACGGGCGATCCGCCGCGCGCGGTCTCCGAGTTCTTCCCCGAGCGCGCGCGCGACGAGCTGCGCACGCTGGCGCTCAAGTGCCTGGAGGCGGGTGCGCCATGGGTGGTGCTGGGCGTCGCGGCGCCCGAGCCCGCGCTGATCGTGGGGCGCGCGAAGGGCGCGGGCCTGGACCTCAAGGCGATGCTCCCCGACCTGCTCGCGCTCGCCCAGGGCAAGGGCGGCGGCGCGCCGGATTTCGTCCAGATCGCTGCCGCCGACGCCGCGAAGGCCGAGGAGGCTTGGCAGCAGGCCGCGGCGCGGCTCGCCCGCGGATGACCGCCGCAGGCGGACCGGCCCGCAAGTCTCCGCGCTCGCCGCAGGCTCCGGCGGCGCCCCCGCCGATCCAGCTCCACGCTCCGCCGGGCGGCGGCGATCCGCGCTGGGCGATGCCCGCCGCGTGGCTCGTGATCGCGGCCGTGGGAGCGGTGCTCCTCTGGATCGCGATCGCGCGCCACCCGGTCGGCGACTACCTCACCGAGAGCGACTTCTACGGCGGCTACGCCGAGGGAGCCGCGCTCATCCGCCATGGTCGGCTCGACGTCTCGCGCTACATCGTCGTGGGGCCGGTCTACGACGCCGCGGTCGCCCTGGTCGGCCTCGCCGTGCCCGATCTCTTCACGGCCGCCAAGCTGCTCTCGGTCGCGGCGGCGTGCGGGGCGATTCTGCTGTGGCTCGCGCTGCTCGCGCGGCTCGCGGGCGCTACGACGGGGTTCTGGACCGTGGTCCTGCTCGCGGTCAACACGCACTTCACGCGCTACGGGTACTCGGCCACCACCGACATGCTCGCCGCGTGCCTCGAGGCGGCGTGCCTCTTCGCCCTGCTCGGCGCGCGCGGGCGGTACGCCCCGCTCGCTTCCGGCGCGCTCGCGGCGCTGGCCGCGCTCACGCGCTACAGCGCGCTCGCTCTGCTGCCCGCGGGGCTGCTCTGCGTGGCCTGGGGCTGGGTGCAGGAAGGCGCCTCGCGCAAGCGCGTTGCGCTGCTCTTCGCGGCGGGCTTCGCGATCGTCGCCGCTCCCTGGCTCGCGTACTCGCTCGCCCATGGGCAGGTCCCCGGCAGCATGCTGGCGCGGAACTTCGTCTACTACGCGACGCCCGATGCCTGGCGCAACACCCAGGACTGGCCTGGCGACTTCTCGGGCGCGGCACCGCCCACGACCTCGTTCGGCGAGCTGGTGAGGCGCGACGCGGGGTCGCTCGCGCTCGGATGGCTGCGCGCGATCCCGGAGCACCTGGCGAGGGACGCGGGCGAGCTGCTCGGCTGGCCGCTCGCGGCGCTCTCGATCCTCGGCCTCGCGCTCCTGCTCCTCGAGCGCCGCCCGCGCGGGCTCGCGGCGCTCGCGATCCCGGGCGCCGCGCTCTTCCTCGCGCTCGTGCCGATCTTCTACAGCGCCCGCTACTCGCTGCCGGTCGCGCCGTTCTACCTCTCGCTCGCCGGCGCGGCGATCGCCTCGCCGCGCTACGCCCTGCTCGCGGGCCGCGCGGGCGTCCCGCTCAAGCCGCTCGTCGCGCTGCTCCCGATCGCGCTCGCCCTCGGACGGAACGCGAGCGACCAAGCGCGCGCCGCGACGCAGGTGCCGATCGAGGTGATCGAGGCCGGCCGCGCGCTGAAGCAAGCCGCCGCGCCGGGCGATCGGGTGGTGAGCCGCAAGGGGCACATCGGCTACTACTCGGGGCTCGCCGTCACCTCCTTCCCGCGCTTGGCGACGCTCGGCGAGCTGGCCGACCACTGCCGGCGGCAGGATGCGAGGTTCCTCTACTACTCGTGGCTCGAGGTCCAGATCCGGCCGGACTTCTCCTACCTGCTCGACACCACCTCGGCGGTCCCCGGGCTCTCGGCCGTGCACGTCACCGACGAGCATGCGAGCGTGGTCTACCGGATCGGCGCCGACTTCGGCCGCGATCCGGCGTGGTTCGGCGACCCGATCGCGAGCCGCGTGCACTGGGTGCGCGTGGTGGCGCTCGCGAACCCCGACTCGGTGGGCGTGCGCGACCGGAACCTGCTCGCCGCCTACGCCCTCGACGAGGGCCGCTGGGCGGAAGCGCTCGCGCAGGCCGGGCGCGCGACCCGCGCGGAGCCGCGCGACACCATGGGCTGGGCACTCGCGGGGGAGGCGCTGCGCGAGCTGGGCCGGCTCGCCGAGGCGGAGGGCGCCTACTCGCAGGCGCTGGCGCTCGATCCCGGCCAGCCGCGCTACCGGATCGGGCTCGGCTGGGTCCAGCTCCGGCTCGGCCGCGAAGCCGAGGCGGCGGCCACGTGGCGGCCGGCAATCGGAGTGGCGGGGGATGACTCGACGCGCCGCGCCATGGCCGACCTCTACGATCGCCTCGGCGACCGCGAAGCCGCGGCCGCGGCGCGCGCGGCCGTGCGCCGCTAGCGGCCGCGCCCCGCCGGGCGCCGGGCGCTCTTGCCTCGCGCCAGCTTCATCGAACGGCTGGGCCGCGGGCGCGACTTCTTCGCCGGGCTCGCCTTGGCGCGGACGTTCGCCTTGGGGCGCGTACCCGAGGCGGGACGCTTCGAGTTGCTGCCCGCGGCGCGCGCCATTCCCGAGCCGCCCGAGCCGTGCGCCGCGGGCTTCGCCGCGCCGCGCACCGCTGCCGAGCCGCGCGCCGCGGGCTTCGCCGCGCTGCGCACCGCTGCCGAGCCGCGCGCCGCTCCCGACCCGTGCGCTGCGGGCTTGGCCGCGCCGCGCACCACGCCGTGGCCGTTCCTCCCCGCGCGCGGCACCGCCGCGATGCGGGTCGCGGCGACCGCCACGCCGCCCTCGCTCAGCGCTCCGGCCGGCCCCATCTGCTCGTCGTAGCTCACCACGCGCTTGAGCTCGCCCGGGTGCATGCCGTAGTCGAAGTCGGGGAGCATGACGCGCGGGATCGCGCGCCCGAGCAGGCGCTCGATCGCCGCCATGCCCTCCTGCTCCTCGGGGCTCATGAGCGTGAAGACGTCGCCCACGGCCTCGACGCGTCCCGCGCGCCCCAGGCGGTGGACGTAGTCCTCCGGGGTCTGGGGCACGTCGAAGTTGATCACGTGCGAGGCTCCGGTCACATCGAGGCTGCGCGCCGACGCGTCGCTCGCGACCAGGATCTGGATGCGCCCGCGCAGCAGGTCCTCGAGCGCCTGCTCGCGCTCGCCCTGGCTCGGGTGCTCGTCCAGGATCGCCACGGTGTAGCCGCGGCGCTGGAGCTGCTTGGCGACGCGCTCGGACGCGGCCCGCGAGCGGCAGAGGAGGACCGTGCTCCGCACCTCGGCCCGCGACAGCATCTCGTCGAGCAGATCGGGTTTCAGCTCCTTGGGCACCGGGTAGACCGCCTGCGTGATCCCGGTGCTGGGCTTGGCGGGCGGGGCCATGTCCACGCGCACCGGCTCGATCAGCGCCTCCTTGGCGAGCCGGTTCAGCTCGGGCGGCATGTTCACCGTGAACATCAGCGTCTGGCGGGTCTCGGGCAGGAGCTTGAGCAGCTTGCGGAGGTCGGGCGCGAGGCCGAGCGCCACCATGCGGTCGGCCTCGTCGAGCACCAGGATCTCGATGTCCTCGAAGTTGACCGCGCCGCGGGCGTGGAGCTCGAGCAGCCTTCCCGGGGTGGCGACCAGCACGTCGATGGGCTGATCGCGCAGCGTGCGCTCCTGGGGGGCGATCGGGACGCCGGTGAACACCACGCCCATGTGGATGTTGGTGAAGCGGGCGAAGTCGCGGGCGCGCGTCTCGACGTAGCTCGCCAGATCG
Source organism: Candidatus Eiseniibacteriota bacterium (assembly GCA_036507005.1). Taxonomy (GTDB): domain Bacteria; phylum Eisenbacteria; class RBG-16-71-46; order RBG-16-71-46; family RBG-16-71-46; genus WS-2. The sequence continues at coordinate 62,919 of DASXQT010000070.1, read as the reverse complement.
CGGGTCGGGACCAGGACCAGGGCGGTGAGGCGCCCGGTGTTCTCGATCAGGCGCCCCAGGATCGGAATGCAATAGGCCCCGGTCTTCCCGCTCCCGCTCTGGGTGACGCCGATCAGGTCGTTCCCCTGCAGGATGACCGGGATTGCCCGGCTCTGGATGGCAGTCGGGTCGGTGAAGCCCGAGGCGCGAATGCCCTTCAAGATCGGGGTTGGCAGCCCGAACGATGCGAACGACACGAAACCTCCGTGTAGGTTGAGTGGCGGCGCTTTGCGGGTTCTACGTAGCGACCGCCGTCCAGGGGAGCAGGGACCCGCTTCTAGGCTACAGGTTAGGGTGCGAAGCGCCTTTCGGCAATGAATTTACGCAGAATCGAACGAAAATCGCGTAGGCCCGCGAAAGACGCGGCTCCGGAGGGGGGGTACGGGGCCTCCGGGAGAGGGGGATGGGGCCTGTCGAGGGGTCAGGACCCCCGCCCGAAGGCGCGGCGCGACTGGCAGCTCGGGCAGAAGAACGTCGCCCGCTGCCCCTGGACGATCCTGCGGATCGGCGTCCCGCAGCGGGGGCAGGGCGCCCGCGCCCGGTCGTAGACCCGGAGCTGCTCGCCGTAGGCGCCCGGCTCGTTCCAGAGCGTGCGGTACATGCTGAACGTGGTGCCGGAGCGCGCGATCGCCTCGGCGAGCACGGTCCGGATGCCGGAGGCGATCGCCTCCCACTCGGGCCCGCCGATCGAGCCCGCGCGCCGCCGCGGGTCGACGCGGGCGCGGTGCAGGATCTCGCTCGCGTAGATGTTGCCGATCCCGGAGATCTTCTTCTGGTCGAGCAGGAAGTTCTTGACGCTCACCTTGAGCCCGCGGGCGCGCTCCCCGAGGGCCTCGCCCGTGGGCGGGCTCGCGATCGGGTCGGGGCCGAGAGCCGCGATCGCGCGGTCGCGGGCCAGGCGCTCGGCGCGCACGAGCCGCAGCAGCCCGAAGCGGCGCGGGTCCTGGAACCACAGCTCGCTCCCGTCCGCGAAGCCGATGCGCGCGTGCACGTGGGGGAGGCTCTCGCCCGCGGGCTGGAAGAAGAGCCAGCGGCCGCTCATGCCGAGGTGGGAGAGGAGCACGAGATCGCCCTCGAGCTCGAACATCAGGAACTTGCCGCGGCGCGAGACGCCGCGGATCGCGCGCCCCTTGAGCCCCCGTGCGAGGCCGCGCGAGACTGGTTCGCGGAGTGCCAACCCCGAGAGCGAGACCGCGCGCACCGTGCGTCCCACCACGTGGGCCTCGAGCATGCGGCGCACGGTCTCGACTTCGGGCAGCTCGGGCATGGGGCGACGCTAGGGGGCGCGCTCCCGCAGCGTCAACCCGGGGGCCGTGCGGGGCGCCGAGGCTCAGCCGCGCGCCACGTGGGCGGGCCGCGCAGGCGGCTAGCTTACGCCGGCCTTTTGGACCACCTCGAAGATCGACAGCGTCGGTGTGGCTCCCGCTGCCTCGAAGATCTGCACGCCCTTGGGCTTCACGCCCGAGGCGCGCATCTTCTCCAGCGCATCGCGGCTGGCCCACACGGTCATGATGCGGAAGACCGCCGGATCGCCCGTGTCGCGGGCGAGGAACGTCTCGACGAGGCCCGGCGGGAACTCCAGGACCGCCTCCCGATAGGCGCGCTCGAGATCGCCCACGCGTTCCGGGGCTACCCGCGCCTCGAGAATGGTCATCACCATTTTCGTCTCCTCCATCGCTCGGCACGTTCGCCGGCGCCGCTCGGCGCGATGTTGGCGTTCATGCGGGAGAAGTTGGGGGGATCGCAGGGCGCGCGCGCGCGGTCGTAGACGCGGAGCGGATCGCCGTATTCGAGCAGGAGCTCTTGACGCTCGCCGTGAGCCCGCGGGCGCGCGCTCGCAGCGAGTCGCCCGTGGGCGGGCTCGCGATCGGGTCGATGCGATCGCGCGATCGCGCGCGAGCTGCTCGGCGCGCACCAGGCGGAGAAGCCCGAAGCGCCGCGGATCCCGGAAGCGCAACTCGATGCCGTCGGTGAAGCCGATGCGCGCGTGGATGTGGGGGAGCGGCTCGACCCGCTCGCCGTCCGAGAAGAGCCAGCGGCCGCTCATGCCGAGGCGGGAGAGGAGCGCCAGCCCCTCGTCCCGCTCGAAGACGAGGAACTTCCCGCGCCTCGACACGCCGCGGATCGAGCGCCCCCGCAGCCCACGCGCAAGGCCGCGGGACACCTGCTCGCGAAGCGCGAGCCCCGAGAGCCGCACCGCGCGCACAGTGCGCCCCACGACGTGGGTCTCGAGCATGCGGCGCACGGTTTCGACTTCGGGCAGCTCGGGCATGGGGCGACGCTAGGAGGAGGGCGGCGGAGCGTCAAGGGGCGCGCAGATGCGAGCGCGTCACCCTAAGGCGCGATGATGCAACTAGTCCTCGCGTAGGGGGCCACCCCGAGAGGCAACGCGGCCCGGCGGCTGCCAGACCGGGTGTCAAAGCAAGGCGCCACTCAGCGGCCGTGTGGCACGAAGCCCACGTCGCCGTTATCGTCGCACAAGAATAGCAAGAACTTGCAGCCTTGCGCGGCGTTCCGCGGACCGTCAAGGACGTGGAGTACTATCCGCCGGCGCTGCTGCCGGGGCGTCTCCTCGGCCCGTTCTCGGGCGCCGCCGGGGCTGACGTTGGGTCGGGGGGCCGCCTTGTTGCGGCCCCCGACGGGCCCCTGGGGGTCTCGCCAGGGTGTAGAATGAACTCCATCATTCTTTGACAAGGGAACGGAAGAGGCCCGTCTGGGGTAACATGCACTAAAGGGAGGTCGGCTGGCCGCCGACAACCTGCTAAGCTAGGCAGCCCAGTACTTCTCCCTTGCCTCGGAGGCGGCAATTGATCAACGCACAGGTCACGATCGAGATGGTCCAGGCGCCATCTGTGCGGATCAGTATCCGCGAGGCAGCGCCGCAGCCTGAACAAGCGCCCGCGCAACCGTCGCCAGAGCCCAGCCCCTTCATCCTCTACGGCACTCCGAGCACGTCGGCGGGCACTACTGATCTACGACTTTCCGTCCCCGGCGCCACCGCTCTTCGTTAGTTCGATCTCCCGCCACGAACCGTTGGCCATCCGCACCTGAAGTCCGACGACTTCGGACTGCTGGATGATTTGCTGCCGGACGGTCTGCTGGATCTGCTGCATGAGCTGATCCACTACTTGCTGCGGCAGGGCGGGCATCGGCATCGGGGCCCCCGCCGGCAAGCCCGCGGGCTGTGGCATTTGAAGGTTCAGGTTGATGTTGATGTTTGGGTTCGGCGGGATTCTGCGCTGCCGAGCAAACGTGATGTCGTGCTGGAAGAGGTGCAGCCCTTGGTCTGACTCGATGCACCCGATCGCCACGTCCTTGAGTGAGAGTTCCTCCGCCTTTCCCTGATCCAGCAGGTACATCGGGTCGATCGGCTCGCGGAGCTGCAAAAACCGCTCGTACTCTTCGAAGAGCGCCCACATGAGCGTCTCCAGCTCCCCGGAGACGTCCTCGGCCACAGCAAGGCCCAACTCCTGCGCTTCGCGGCGGCTGATGCTGTGCCCGTGATAGTAGATCTTCTCCGTCAGGACCTCGGTGATGACGCGGATGCGCTCCTCGTCGAGCTTCTTGTCCGCTCGGGCGGTGAGGAGCTTCTTCGCCACCGACCGGATGTGGCTGTACATGCGGTTGACTGACCCGAGTGTCAGCGGCTGGAGCTGCTCCGCGAGACTCGTTGTGCACTGTGCAAGCGCCGACTGATCGGTGATCCCTGCACGCTCCTTGATGAAGTTCAAGTAGGAGGACACGTCTTCCACGGGGATCTCGGCCGGCGGTGCGCCCACCTGCGACTGCCGTGAAAGCGTTGGATCGATCGGACCGAGCTCTCCCTTGCGGCCCATGATGATGTTGTCGGCGCCGATGGCGATCATCGTCGCAGCGCTGTGCGCCCGGAACGGAATGAGCACGTTGAAGTGCTGGTAGCACTCACGCACCATGCTGACAAGCGTCCAAGGAACCGAGACGTCCCCGCCCCTGCTGTAGATGAAGAGGTCGAGCTTCCCCTTCTCCGACGAAAGGTTGCCAAGTGCCAAGAGGTGGTCGTACATCGGCCTGATGATGTCTGCTGAGATGGCTGCGAACGCGAATGGGTGTTGCCGGTCAGAACAGATGTAACCAATAACTGACGACCCGCGAATCTGGCCGATCTTCCTCAGGAGCTCTCGGCGCCGCTCACGTCCGTCCTTTGGATCAAACGCCATGGTGGCGTACTCCTCTTGTGGCCCTGGTCCCCGCGTGCGGGCCGCGAGCGCCGGCGGCGGGCAACCACCGACTATTCCCTGACGTTAGCACACTTCAGTAACGCCAACCGCAAAAAAAAAAAAACAACGACAACAACAACAACATCATCAATCCGTGAGACTCAGCACCTCCTGCGACACGTCCCGGGGCAGGTAGCCGAGGTCCTGTAGCCGGTAGAGCACCATGACCGGGTTCACGTCGAACACGTCCGCTAGCGCTCGCACGAGCGGCTCGCCCTCGCCGGTGCGCACGACCGCCTCGACGGTGGCGACACCCCGCGTGGCGCAAGCGGTGCTGACCCGATCGGCGAAGTGGCGTCGGGGCAGGAGAAGTGCTGCCATACCGCGGTTGGCTTGGTACTCCCACCAGTGCCCGTTGTATCGGGGCCTTGCGCCCGCCGACACCGCGTCGACGCTTTCGTGGCGGCACAGGATACGCGCCGCGCGCGGAGTGGTGGAGTCTCCAAAGAGCGACAAGGTCTTCTCGTCGGCGAGGTGGAGATGGGCATGGTAGGCGCCGTGGCCGCACTCGTGCCCAAGCGTGCTCCGCAGGCGCCGACGCGCGACGTGATCGTGCTCTGCACGCTCTGAAAGGACGCGGCTCACTTCAACTGTGAACTGTCCGTCCGCTGCGAAGTGCGTGCGCCCCAGCAGACCTTCAGGGAGGTCCACAAAATCCGGAACCACGCCGAACGCGTGCTCGAGCACCGCGTCAACGTCAACGCCCGCCCCCGGCGCGAAGACGTCCGGGCCGACTCGGGCGCGCACCTCCTCCATGATGCCGTCGAAGTCGCGGTCGTCGAACCAGACCCGACGGCCCCACGGGCTCGATGAATCGGAGGTGATCTTCAGTCGCCCCTCCCACGCCGCTGCTTCAGTGCGCGCTCCAGTTTCTTGAGTACGTCCGCCATCGGGCGGCCCGACTCGGTCGCATCACGCGCCATGCGCAGCATGGTCCTCGCTTCAGGTGTCTCAGCGGCCCACTCGCGCACATCTTTTTCCGGACGTGGGTCCAGCTTGTCGAGCGCCTCGTAGGTCGCCCCCACGGAACGCAGCTCGTGGGCGATCTTCTTCAGCAGTTCCTTCGATGGCCGGCGGCGATCATGCTCGATGTCGGAGAGGTGCGGCGCCGATACGCCGATCCGCTTTGCGAAGCCCCGAAGGGTCGACCCCGAGAGTGACCGGAGCCGTCGGATTTCGCTGCCCAGAGTCACCTCTTGACGTGCCATCGGAAGCAACGCTAGCTTACTCAGCTAACGGGCGCAAGAGTTGATGGAGCTGGTCGGTTGCGGTGGGTGTCCCGACGGTGCGAGGGCCTGCCGGCGTTTCGACAACCCGCCAGAGTCGGAATGGGGAGTGTCCTTGAAGGTCGCGGCAGCATGACGGTTGGAACCCCACCCCTGCACCCGGGCCAGATCCTCACCGGCCCGCACTTCAACGAGCCGATGCGCGTCGAGACTGTGCAACCCAATGGCCCGGCGAGTTGGGTCGTTGGGATGGTCGGCACACAATCGGAGCGCTTCCGCAAAGTGACGCTCAGCGCCGAAGAGATCGAGCGCCTCGCGGTCCTGGACGCCCGGCATTCCTTCGCTGGCGACGGACGCCTCCTCCGGCTGGGTCTCCAGGCCTACGCCCTCGGTATCGCCTACGAGTTCGATCCATACTTCGGGCTTTCGATCTCTCGCGTGGATCCGCTGCCGCACCAACTCGAGGCGATCTACGACCACCTGCTGAAGCTGCCACGCGTGCGCTTCCTCCTCGCCGACGACGCCGGGGCGGGGAAGACCATCATGGCGGGGCTACTGATTCGTGAGCTCGAGCTGCGCGGACTCGCCGAGCGCATTCTCATCGTCTGTCCGGCCAACCTCGCGTTCCAGTGGCAGCGCGAGCTCAAAGAGAAGTTCGACGCGAAGTTCCTCGTGCTCAAGGGCCAGGACATCCGCGATCAGTTCGGCGTGAACCAGTGGCTGGAGCGGAACCGGCTCATCACGTCCCTCGACCTAGCCAAACGCAGCGAGATCTTGCCCGGGCTGCGGCAGGTCCACTGGGATCTCGTCATCGTCGACGAGGCGCACCGCATGTCGGCGGCGGACGAGTCGCACAAGAGCCTGCGCTACCGGCTGGGGGAGCTGCTGCGCGACATCTCCGACCACCTCCTGCTGCTCACAGCGACCCCGCACAAGGGCGACCCAAAAAACTTCAGCCTTTTCCTGCAGCTCCTCGATGCCGACGCGTACGCGGACGTCCGGTCCATCCGCCAAGCGATGGACCAGCGGCGCGCGCCGTTCTATCTGCGCCGGACCAAAGAGGCAATGGTCTATTTCCCGGAGCGGCAGACGGACGGCAGCTGGGCCGCCAAGCCGATCTTCACCAAGCGGATTCCGCACACGGTGGACTTCCAGATCGACGGGGCGGAGTTCGAGCTGTACCGGGACGTAACGCGCTTCGTGAAGCGTGAGAGCGCTCGCGCGGCGGCCGGGGGCGAAGATCCACGCGCCCGGGCAATCGGCTTCCTGATGTCGCTCTACCAGCGTCGGCTTGCTTCCAGCACGCATGCCATGCGGCGGTCGCTTGAGAATCGGGTGCGACGCCTTGAAGAGGGGCTTAAGCGAGCGCAGGAGTTGGCGCGTTTGGCGCCGCCGGATCTCCCCGATCCGGAGGAGCTGGAGGAGATGGAGGAGAGCGAGCGCGAGCGGCTCGAAACCATGCTCGAGGCCATCACGCTCGCCGGGAGCGCGGAGCAGGTTCGCAACGAGGTCGAGGAGCTGCGACACCTCGCGGCCCAGGCGCAGGTGGTCGAGGACGCGGGCACCGAGGCCAAGCTCTCGAATCTCAAGGCCCTGCTCCACGAGCAGGGCTTCTTCGACCACGCGGACCAGCGACTGCTTCTCTTCACCGAGTTCAAGGACACATTGGACTACCTCGTTGATCGACTCAAGTCGTGGGGTTTCCGCGTCGGCTACATCCACGGCGGCATGAAGCCGGGGTCGCGTGACGAGCCGGGCACCCGCCTCCACGCCGAGCAGCAGTTCCGCGAAGGTGAGATCCAGGTTCTTGTTGCCACCGAGGCCGCGGGCGAGGGGATCAACCTCCAGGTCTGCAACATCCTCTTCAACTACGACATCCCGTGGAACCCGAACCGCCTCGAGCAGCGGATGGGCCGCATCCACCGCTACGGGCAGCGCAAGGACTGCCTGATCTTCAACTTCGTGGCTACGAACACCATCGAGGGCCGCGTCCTGCAGCGGCTGCACGAAAAGCTGCAGGAGATTCGCGACGCGCTGGACGATGACGCCGTCTTCAACGTCGTCGGCGAGGTCCTGCCTGCAGCCCACGTCGAACGCGTGCTGCGCGACTACTACGCCGGCAAGCTCGGCGACGCGGATCTCGAGGAGCGCATGCTCCGCGATGTGGACGAAGCGCAGTTCCGCGCCATCTGCCAAAACGCCCTCGAGGGCCTCGCAAGCAAGAAGCTCAACCTCGAGATGCTGATCGAGCGGCGCGCGCAGGCGCAAGAGCGGCGGGTCGTGCCGGAGACCATCGCGCGTTTTCTCCGTGAGGCGGCCGAGTTTGTGCCGCTCACCCTCAAGACCATCCCGAGCGTGCCGCACGCCTTCGAGCCGGCGCGCACGCCCTCGATCCTTCGTCGTTACGAGAAGGACCAGGACTGGAAGCTTCCCGCGCTCGCGGACCGCTATCCGCGCTGCTCCACGGACCGCGAGGCCGCCGAGACCGAGAAGCTGGAGTGGGTCACGCCCGGTCATCCGCTCTTCGAGGCGATCCGGCGGCACACCCACGCGCGGGCGGTCGACGTGCTCGGCACGGGCGCGACCTTCCACTCGCTCCAGCACGAAAACCCGGCGCGCATCGACTTCTACCGGGCGCGCGTGGTGGACGGACTCGGGCAGGTGGTCCACGAGCGGCTGTTCGCGGTGGAGATCCCCGAGGACGGCGAACCTCGGCTCCAGGAGCCTGGCCTGCTTGGCAACTTCGCGCCTGCAGACCCGCCGGCCCAGATGCCCGCGGTCGCGACCCTCCCCGAGGCGACGACCTGGCTCCACGAGCACGCGCTCGCACCGTTCCTCGAAGAGACCCGCAAGGAACGCCTCTCCGAGGTCGAGCGGGTCAGCGCCCACGTCGAGCTTTCGCTCACCGAGCTGCTCCAGCGCGCGGACGAGGAGATCGGCCGCGCCGCGGCCGACGTGGAACAGAAGCTTCCCGGTGCCGAGGGACGGCTCGCACAGGCTGAAGCGCGCCACGCGGAGCTGCTGGCCCGCCGCGAGCGCCGCAGGGTCGACCTCGATCGCCAGCGGGCGCTCACGCTCCAGGCGGTCGAGCGGCTCGCGAGCGTCCTCGCGCTGCCGCACCCTGAGCGCGAGGCGCCAGAGGTCCGGCGTCTCAGGCCGAACTTCGAGACCGAAGCCATCGCCATGCGCGTGGTCATGGAGCGCGAGAGGGCGCAGGGCCGGCAGGTCTACGACGTCTCCGAGAAGAATCTGGGCTACGACGTCACGAGCCTCGATCTGGCCTCCGGAGAGCTGCGCCTCATCGAGGTGAAGGGGCTTGGCGCAGCGACCGGCACAATACTGCTCACGCCCAATGAGCGGCGCGTGGCAGAAGACCGCCCCGACTGTTTCTGGCTCTACGTCGTCACCGACTGCGACAATGCTCCTCGACTCCAGGAGCCGATTCGTGACCCGGCGCGCCTCGACTGGAACGAGGTGACGAAGGTGGCCCACTACTACTTGGCGGTGAACGCGATGACGAAGCCGATGCAGGTGCGCGAGGACTCGCCGCCTTACGGAACAGGATGCTGACGCCCATGGCCAACGCCCATCTCACCGAAACCGACCTACGCCGCGAACTCGCCGAGTTCCGGGACCGCTACCCGAAGCTAGGCGACGACGAGCTGTTCGTCCTTTTTTTCCTGCGCGCCTTCGTGGCCGAGGACGAGTCCGCGGCAACGGCGGGCTTGTGCGGTGGACCGCGTGACAAGGGAGTGGACGCCGTCCTGATCGACGATCCCGCGCGGATCGTGTTCGTGGTTCAGGGCAAGTACCGTCAGAAGGTCGCCACGAAGAACGAACACCGGGGAGATGTGGCCGGGTTCGCGCAACTCGCCGTGGATCTCTGCGGAGACGGAGCGGCCTTCGCGAGCCTCGCCAAGGATATCTCCTCGGAGGTGCTCGGCCGGCTCGAGGACGCCCGCGGCCGAATCCGCAAGCGCGGATACGCGCTGCACATGTTCTACGTGACACTGGGCAAGTGCAGCAGTGCACTCCATGACGAGGCGAGTCGCATCGTCCGCGCAGCAGGCAGCACGGTCACCTTCCAGCTCTTCGACGGCAAGCGCATCCTTCTGCTGCTTGCCGACTACCTCGATGGTGTGGCGCCGCCCGTGCCGTCGCTCGACCTCGACATCGAGTCGGGTGGTGGCGTGCGCACGGCTGGCGTCTTCAATCGTTACGACAGCAAGACCGACATCGAATCGTGGGTGTTCTCCATGACCGATCTCGCAGTGGCCGGCCTGTTCGAGCGGGCCGGCACTCGGCTCTTTGCCAGAAATGTCCGCGGCTTCCTCGGCAGCAGCGAGATCAACCGAGGCATGGAAGCCACGCTCACGGACGAGCCCGAGTACTTCTGGTACTACAACAACGGAGTCACCATCGTCTGCGACGACGCGACGCAGGAGTCGAGCCGAGGAAGGAACATCCTGCGCGTCACTAATCCGCAGGTGATCAACGGCCAGCAAACCACGCGCACCCTTGCGCGCAGCGTACGCAAGGGGCCGCGCGCGAGCGTGCTTGTCCGGGTGATCCGTGTTCCGCGGTCACCGAGCCAGAATGGCAACAACTTCGAGACGCTAGTATCCCGCATAGTCTCGGCAACGAATTGGCAGAACGCGATTCGCCCGTCGGACCTGATGTCGAACGATCGGCGCCAGATCGAGATCGAACGTCAGCTCCGCAAGCTGCACTACCTCTACCTCCGCAAACGGACGACAAAGGGGGAGGCTCGGCGGGCTGCAGGCACGCGACATCTGCGCTTGGTGAAGAAGGAGGAGATCGCACAGGCCGTGGCCGGCTGTGACCTCGATCCCTCGATCGTTCGCGAGGGCAAGGAGCGCCTCTTCGAGGAACGATGGTACGGGCAGATTTTCCCCACGGCTGATCCGAACTACTACCTGTCGCGGTACTGGCTTATGCGCGAGGTGAGTTACGCCGCGCGGGGCTATCCGGAGCGAGCCTACGCGAAGTGGCTGGTGCTGAACTTCCTCTGGGTTTCCCTCGAGTCAGTCTGCCGGAAGCGTACCCAGACTGAGGCGTTCCGGAATGCCTGTGAGCGCGACACCGCGGACGTCGTGACTCCGCTGCTCCGGGCGATCGACGCGGTTTTCGTGGCGGTCCTGCGGTTCTACCGCGACAAGCGCGGCTCCGGACAGAAGGCCATCGACGTCTCGACGTTCTTCCAGCGCCGCAACCTGCACAAGGAGTTCGGCAAGCAGTGGCGCGGTTCCGGGAACAGGTCGCGAACGGCGTTCAATCGCGCGTGGGCGAAGTTTCGTAAGGCGCTCGACGTGGAGATGGCCCAGTGATCCCGAAGGACTGCAAGCGCCTGGCCGAGGTGGACTTCCCGATCGCGGAAGTTTCGCGGCACGCGGCGCGGCAGAAGTCTGTCCGGCACGGGCATCCGAGTACGCCCGCGTTGAGGGATGAGACCCCATGAGGGGGCTGCCCTACGATGTCAAGGCTCTCGTCGAAAAGGCGAGGGAGACCGCCCTGCTCGCTGTGGAGACCTACAACCGCCCCACGGCGAGCTTCCGGTCAGGCGCGTATGTCGTCCTGATGATCATCGCCTGGACGTCCCTCTTTCACGCGATGTTCCTTCGCAATGGAACCAAGCCGTACTACCGAAAGCCCGGATCAAGACGGTACGACCGAATCGATGGCGAGCCTCGACGCTGGGAGCTCAAGGAGTGTCTGCAGCAACACTACAAGGCGACTAACCCTGCCGCCCGGCGTAATCTCGAGTTCTTCATTGGGCTCCGCAACAAGATCGAGCATCGTTCACTTGCGCAGATCGATCCAGAAGTCTTCGGCGAATGCCAAGCGCTGCTGCTGAACTTCGAGTCCTTGCTGGTTTCGGATTTTGGTGACCGGTACGCGATTCGCGGCGGTCTCACGTTTGCCTTGCAGTTCTCACATGTCATTCCGAAGGGTTCATCGGCGCCGGCCGCCAAAGCTACTGCTGGAGCATTCAAGGCGATCAAGCAATACGTGGACGCCTTCAGGTCGAGTCTGAGCGCGGACGTGCAGAACGATCTGGCGTACAGCTTCAAAGTCTTCCTCGTTCCGAAGATCGGCAATCACGCGAGCAAGGATTCAGTTGCAGTGGAATGGGTCAAGTACGATCCCTCGAAGCCTGAGGAGATGAGGAACTACGACAAGGTAGTGGCGATGATCAAGCCGAAGGAGGTGCAGATCGCAAATCTGGGCCTGTTGAAGCCGACGCAGGTGGCAAACCAAGTTGCGACCAAGCTCGGCAAGCGGTTCACGACTTACGACCACAAGCTTTGCTATGAGCATTTCAAGATCCGGCCGACAAGCAGGGCACCGGATCCGTCATCGTGCAACCCTCAGTTCTGTGTCTACGATGATCTCCACAAGGACTACTGCTACACGCGGCAGTGGGTCGACTTCCTTGGGGAGAGGCTCGCTGATCTTGCGCTCTACGCGAACATCATCACGAGAAGAAAGGCCACCGCGAAGCCCATTGAAGCCAGGAGCGCAACCTCGTGATCCCCAAGGACTGCAAGCGCCTCGCCGAGGTGGATTTCCCGATCGCGGAAGTTTCGCGGCACGCGGCGCGGGAGAAGTCGATCCGCCACGGGCATCCGAGCACGCTGCACCTGTGGTGGGCGCGGCGGCCGCTGGCGTCGAGCCGAGCGGTGCTGCTCGCGCTGCTGTATCCGGACCCGTGCGATCCGCTTTGCCCGATGGAATTCAAGGAGCAGGCGCGAAAGCTCTTGCCGCAGGTGGGCGGCTGCAATCCCGGGACCACGGACGAGGACCTGCGCAAGGCACTGCTCAAGTTCATCGCGGACTTCGCGAACTGGGATAACGCGGCGCAACGCACCTATCTCGAGGTGAGCCGGGCGCTGGTGAAGGCGGCGCACGGCGAGGAGCCGCCGCTGGTCGTGGACCCGTTTGCGGGGGGTGGCTCGATCCCGCTCGAGGCGCTGCGGCTGGGGTGCGAGGCTTTTGCGAGCGACCTGAACCCGGTCGCATGCCTGATCCTCAAGGTGATGCTCGAGGACATTCCGCGCCACGGGTCAAAGCTTGTCGAGGAGCTGCGCCGTGTCGGGACGGAGATCAAGAAACAAGCAGGAGAGGAGCTGGCGGACCTCTACCCGAAGGATCCGGACGGCGCGACGCCGATCGCCTACCTCTGGGCGCGGACCGTGCGCTGCGAGGCCCCCAACTGCGGCGCGGAGATCCCGCTCGCGCGTTCGCTCTGGCTCTGCAAGAAGGCGGAGCGCAGGCGGGCGCTTAAGCATCGAGTCGTGCGGCCCGCAGGCGAGCCGCCGCGAGTCGAGTTCGAGGTCTTCGAGCCGAAGACGGAGAAGGATGTGCCGGCAGGCACGGTGACCCGTGCGAAGGCAGCGTGCGTCGCCTGCGGCGCAGTGCTCCCGCCGGAGCGCGTGCGTGCGCAGCTCGCCGCGCAGCGCGGCGGAGCCGACGTCGTCTTCGACGCGAATGGCCGCCGTACGGGCGGGGCGCGAATGCTCGCGGTGGTTACGCTCCGACCCGGCGAGCAGGGGCGGCACTACCGGCTGCCTTCCGAACGGGACTACGAGGGCGCTCGCAAAGCGCAGGAGCGGCTCGCGGCGATCCTCGCTGAGTGGGAGCGCGGCGGGAAGCCGGGCCTCTGCCCGGTGCCGGATGAGCCAACGCCTGCCGGTGGCGGCTCGGGCGCTGGCCGCGCGTTCAGCGTCCAGCGGTACGGCATGCTTCAGTGGGGCGACCTCTTCACGGCGCGACAGAAGGTGGCGCTCGTGAGGATGATTGACTCGATCAGAGACGTTGCGAGAGACGGCTCGATCCAGTCAACCGCCGTCCTCGAAACGCTTGCGCTGGTCGTGGACCGGGTTGTGGACAAGTGCGCTGCGCTGGTCTATTGGCACGACTCAAGAGAGTTCGTAGATCACGTCTTCGCCAGACAGGTGCTCGCTCCCCAATGGAATACGGCCGAAGCACCAGTCTTCTCAGCTGTTGGCTTCAACGGGGCGCTGGAGTGGATCGCGAAATGTATCGAAGCCGCACCGGCGCCACGCGGCGGTCAGGTGCAGAGTGCCGACGCGGCCGAGCATCCACTTCCCGATGAGACCGCGACCGTATGGTTCACCGATCCCCCGTACTACGATGCGGTCCCCTACGCGGACCTCTCCGACTTCTTTCTCGTTTGGCTCAAGCGAGTGCTGCCGGGCTACCTGCCGCTGCGCGATCCGTTTGATCCGGCCAATCCGCTCTCGCCGAAGCGACGCGAAGCCGTCCAAGATGAGACGAAGCGAGACAACGGTCGACCGAAGAACCGCGCGTGGTTCGAGGAAACGATGGCGCGCGCGTTCGCGGAAGGCCGGCGCGTGCTCCGTCAAGACGGCGTCGGATCCGTGGTTTTCGCACACAAGACCACTGAGGGATGGGAAGCGCTGCTGTCTGGCATGATCCGTGGTGGCTGGACGATCACCGGCTCGTGGCCAATCGCCACGGAGATGGCGACACGCCTCCGAGCCCGTGAATCCGCCGCCCTCGCCACGAGCGTCCACCTTATCTGCCGCCCCCGCCCTGACAACGCCGGCGTAGGCGACTGGGCCGACGTTCTGCGCGAGCTTCCGAACCGCGTCGGCGATTGGATGGAGCGCCTGCAAGGCGAGGGTATCCGCGGCGCCGACCTCGTCTTCGCCTGCATCGGGCCGGCGCTCGAGGTCTTCAGCCGCTACGCGAAGGTTGAAACCGCCGACGGGCGCGAGGTCGCCCTTGCCGAGTACCTGGAAAAAGTCTGGGAGGTCGTGGGCCGAAGCGCCCTTGCGCAGGTGCTCGGCACCTCCGAGGCCAAGGCCCGCAACGGCGCTGCCGGAGCCGTCGAGGAAGACGCGCGGCTCACGGCGCTCTTTCTATGGACGCTCCAGAGTACGGTTGGCGAGACGGCGGACGCCGCGGGCGATGAAGGCGACAACGACGAGCCGTCCGACGAGGACGACGACGAAGAGGGCTCCTCCCGCGGCAAGGCCAAGGGCTTCTCGCTCGTCTTCGACGTCGTGCGTCGCTTCGCGCAGCCGCTCGGCATCGACCTTCCCAAGTGGGAAGGCCGCGTCATCGAGACCAAAAAGGGCGTGGTGCGCCTGCTGCCGATCGCGGAGCGCGCGAAGCAACTCTTCGGCGAGGACGGCGCGCAAGCTGTTGCCGCGCGGCTGGAGCAGGAGGTGGCCGTCGGCACCAACCCGCTCCAGGGGATGCTCTTCCCGGACATGCGGCCCAGCCCTGCTCCCGCGATCCGCGGGCGAGGCCGGATCCGCGGGACACGAGGCAACGTCGACGTTTCCGACGAGAGCCTGGCCGCCGCCCGCGAGGCGACGACCCTCGACCGCGTCCACGCGGCCATGCTCCTGCAGGCCGGCGGCCGCACCAACGCGCTGCGTGCGCTGCTCAAGGCCGAGCAGGAGCGCGGCCCGGACTTCCTGCGCCTCGCCAACGCGCTCTCAGCCCTATACCCTAAGGGGAGCGAGGAGAAGCGCCTGCTCGACGCGATGCTGGTGGTCATTCCGAGGTGAGCATGGTGAAGCCGGTGGTCCGAAGTCTGATTCTAAAGCGCTTTCGCAGCATTCCGAGTGAGCGCATTGAGTTCGACAATCCAACGTTTCTCGTGGGCCGGAACGGGTCCGGGAAGAGCAATCTGGTCGATGCCTTTTCGTTCCTGGCGGACTCTATGGCCGTGCCGCTACAGGCCGTCTTCGACCGTCGCGGAGGAATCACTGCCGTTCGGAATCGCACCTCTGAAAAGGGAGGCTATCCGCCCAATCTCGGCCTCGGCGTCGTCTTCGGGCCGATCAACGGTGATGCAACCGGCGGGCGCTATGCCTTTGAGGTTCGGGCGCTTCCCAACTACGGCTTCGAAGTCGTGAAGGAACAATGCCTCGTCAAGAACTCGAAGGAATCTCGATTCTGGTTCGAACGGGAGAAGAAGTCCTTCCGTACGAACGTGAAGGGGCTCGACCCGGCCTTGGAATCGACCGCCCTCTCGCTACCCCTCGTGGGCGGCCACGCCAGTTTCGCGCCGGTCGTTTCCACGCTGTCGCGGTTCCGCGCCTATTCGATCGAGCCCCCAAAGCTGCGAGAGATGCAAGACCCGGACGGCGGCACCAGCCTGCGGAAGGACGGGAGCAACGCCGCCAGCGTGCTCCAGGAGATCGGGCGGCAGTCCGAGGAACAGTTGGACCGCCTCTGCGAAATCTTGGCTACGATCGTTCCCAATACTCGTGCCGTCCGCGTGAGGAAGCACGGCAATAAGCTGTCCCTCGAGTTCACGCAAGAATGGGACGATGCGGGGGGAGAGAGTGGAAAGTGGAGGGTCGCAGACAAGCCGCCGAAGGGTGCTCCAAAGAGTCTTCGCTTCGAAGCGTTCAACATGTCGGACGGCACACTGCGGGCACTCGGACTTCTGACCGCAGTTTTCCAACGTCCGTCACCCTCATTGGTTGCGGTCGAGGAACCCGAGGCGACGATACATCCCGGCGCTCTAGGTGCCGTGCTCGACGTCATTCGGCACGCTGCGAGGAGCATGCAGGTGGTGGTGACGACTCACAGCCCCGAGGTTCTCGACGCCAAGTGGATTCGGGCGGAGCACCTGCGGATCGTTGAATGGGGCCATGGAGCCACGCGTGTCGGCGACCTCTCGGAGGCGACTCGGGAAGCACTTCGCGATCACGTGATGGGGGCCGGCGAGCTGCTTCGATCGAATGCCTTGCGAGCTGAACCCCTCTTCGAGAATGTGTCGAATCCTCCGGAGCCCAATCTCTTCGAAAGAGTAGACGAGTGATCCAGCCGATCGTCGAGGGGCACGGCGAGGTGGAGGCGGTGCCTGTGCTGCTCCGCCGCCTTCGTGATGAGGCGGGGGCTTTCCATCTCCAAGTAGGGGGACCCATTCGTCGTCATCGTTCGCAGCTGGTGCGAGAGGAATCCCTCTGTCAGGCGGTCGAACTGGCTCGAAGGCAGGCGCACTGCAACGCGATCCTGATTCTCTTTGACGGGGATGAGGATTGTCCCCGCGATCTGGCGCCCCGGATTCAGGGGTGGGCAGCAGCTGCATCAGCCGGGATTCCATGCTCTGTCGTCATGGCTCATCGCGAGTACGAGGCCTGGTTCCTCGCTGCGGTCGAATCCCTGCGGGGACAGCGCGGTATCCGGCCTGATGCAGCGATCCCATTTGATCCGGAAGCACCCAGGGGCGCGAAGGCGGCTCTCGAGGACCTCATGGCCGCCGATGCCAGCTATCACGAGACGGCGGATCAGCCCGCTCTGACAGCAATGTTTGATATGGCCACGGCCCACCGGCGCAGTCGCAGCTTTCGTCACATGACCAGTGCATTCGGCTCGCTGCTTCGAGCCCACGGGGTCCAAGTAGATGCCTGGCCCCCGGTCTCGTGGGCGACAACCAGCGGCGCGCGGACCGACGAGCGTTGACATGGAACCCTGGTACAAGGTCGCGACACCACGCAAGGAAGTGCGCGAAGGCCGCTCGTTCAACCCGGACGAGTTCGCCATCGCCCTCGAGCAGGTCGTGGCCGGGACGGCGCCGGAGGACTATCGCGACCCTGCGCAGTTCTTCGCGCGCACCTGCTTCACGCGCGCCCTACGCGAGCACGCGGGCATGGTGCTGCGCCGGCTCTCCGGGAGAACCGACAACACGTCGCCTGTGCTTACGCTCATCACCCAGTTCGGTGGCGGCAAGACGCACACGCTCACCACGCTGTACCACCTGGTGAAGAACGGAGACGCCGTGGCCGGCCACAATGGAGTCGCCGAGCTGGTGCGCGAAGCGGGCTTAGGTTCTGTGCCCAAGGCGAAGGTCGCCGTGTTCGTGGGCAACGCCTGGGACCCGCAGCCGGGGCGCGAGACGCCGTGGATCGACATCGCCCGCCAGCTCGCGGGCGACAAGGGCATCGTGGCGCTTGGTTCCGCGGCCAAGGCCACGCCTCCCGGCACCGATGCCATCGCGCGGGTCTTCCAGGCAGCTGGCGCGCCGGTGCTTCTGCTCTTCGATGAGGTGCTGAACTACCTGAACCGCCACCGCGGCAGCGCCGAATCGTTCCACGCCTTCATCCAGAACTTGACGGTCGCGACCACCGGCACCACGCATGGCGCGGCGGTGATCAGCCTGCCGCGCAGCCAGGTCGAGATGACGGAGTGGGATCAGGAGTGGCAGGAGAGGATCTCGAAGATCGTGCGGCGCGTGGCGAAGGACCTGATCGCCAACGACGAGACTGAGATCAGCGAAGTCGTCCGAAGGCGACTCTTCCAGGACCTCGGGAGCGAGAAGATTCGGAAGAACGTCGCCAAAGCCTACGGCGACTGGTGCTTCGAGCGGCGGGCGCAGCTCCCGCCCGAGTGGACCGCCGTGGACTCGGCCGCGACCGAGGCCAAAGCGCGCGAGTTGCTACAGCGCCGCTTCGAGGCCTGCTACCCGTTCCATCCGGCGACGCTGTCGGTGTTCCAGCGCAAGTGGCAGGCGCTGCCCCAGTACCAGCAGACGCGCGGCACACTGGCGATGCTGGCGCAGTGGATCTCGATCGCGGCGCAGGAGGGTTTTCGCAAGGCTCGTACGGAGCCGCTCCTCACGCTTGGATCGGCCCCACTCGCGGAGCCCGGATTCCGGAGCGTCGTACTGGGTCAGCTCGGCGAGTCGCGCCTCGTCGCCGCGATCGAAACGGACATCGCCGGCGAGCAGGCGCACAGCATGGCACTCGACGCGGATACCAAGGGGCCGCTACGGGACATCCACCGGCGCGTCGGTACCGCGATCCTCTTCGAGTCGTCGGGCGGGCAGACCGACAAGGTCGCGCATCTCCCCGAGCTGCGCTTCGCGCTCGGCGAGCCCGAGCTTGACACGACTTCAATCGACAACGCCGCAATTGTTCTCGAAGGCAGGTCGTACTTCATCCGCAAGACGGGCGCGGACGGCTTCCGCATCGGCTACCAGCCGACCATGAAGAAGGTGGTGAGCGACCGGCGCGCTTCGCTCGACGAGGAAACCGAGGTCAAGCCCGCGATGCGCAAGCTCGTTGAGGAAGAGTTCCGACGCGGCGCCAGCATCCCCGTCGTGGCCTTTCCGCACGATGGGGCTGAGATCCCGGACACGCCGAAACTAACTCTCCTCATAGCTGATCCGGAGGTGGAATGGTCGGGAGGCGGCTCGTTGCGTGCGCAGCTCGCCGAGTGGACACGCCAGCGCGGAAAATCGCCCCGGCTCTATCCGGGAGCGCTCGTCTGGTGCCTGAAGAAGCCGGGCAGGGACCTGCGCGACAAGGCGGAGCTGGGGCTCGCGTGGAAGCGCGTGGCGCGCGAGGTCGCCCAGGGCACGCTCGGTGGTGAATTTGACAAGAGCGACCGGGCAGAGCTTCAGGCGAAGATGAAGGACGCGGAGGACGCCGCCAAGGATGAGGTCTGGGGCGGCTACCGGTTTGCTGTTCTCGCCGACAGCCAAGAAGCGGACGGGCTGAAGGTGATCGACCTCGGCGCAGGGCATTCGAGCGGCAATGAGACGCTCTGTGGTCGTGTGATCGCCGCGCTCAAGTCCCAGGCGCTCCTGAATGAAGCTGTGGGCGCGGGCTACATCGAGCGAAACTGGCCGCCGGCCCTCAAGCAATCAGGCGCGTGGCCCCTCGCGAGCATGCGGCAGAGCTTCCTCAACGGCTCGCTCACGAGGCTTGTTGATCCGGACGTGATTCTTCGGAGCAAGATTGTCGAGTTCGTTGGACTCGGAGAGTTCGGGCTGGCCTCGGGCCAGAAGCCCGACGGCAGCTACGAGCGGGTGTGGCTCCAGGAGCTCGTGGCGCCCGACGAGGTCGCCTTCGAGGCCGGCGTGTTCCTGCTACGAAAGGCTGTGGCGGAGGCGCTCAAGGCCGGTCTTGCCGCTAGTTCTCAGGTCGTGCCCCAGCCGGGTCCGATGGCAGGGCCACTACTACCGCCGGAGCCTGGCCCCACCTCTGTGCCAGAGCCAGCACCAGGTGCCGCCACCAAGACCCTGCGCCTCGTGGGCGCGATTCCACCGGAGCTTTGGAACCGCCTGGGGACGAGGATTCTGCCAAAGCTTCGGTCGGGCTCCGACCTCAAGGTCAGCCTGGAGTTCTGCGTCACTGTGAGGGCCGAGAGTGCCGTAGGTCTTGCCGCCGACCTTCGGCAGATCTTGCAGGAACTCGGGCTGGCCAACAGCGTTCGGGTCGAGTGAGCCGATTTGCGGCCGTGGATCGGGATTTGGGGTGCGGGCCCGCAAGACCGAGTAACCCCCCGTGGGTCCGGTCATTCACTCGCCAAGACCGGCCAGATCATCTGCTCTGTACAGCCAGCTGATTCACCGATTGCGCTCCCCGCGCCCCGCATGGCATCTTCGCCCGCGCATGAGCGACCGCACGCGCTTCGACGAGTTCGCCCGCCTCGCCACCGAGCAGCGCAATCCCCGCACCACCGAGCTGGACCGCCTGGAGATCGGGGCGCTCCTCAAGCTCATCTCCGACGAGGACCGCGCGGTGCAGGCGGCGGTGGCCAAGGAGGTGCCGGCGATCGCCAAGGCGGTCGAGTTGGTGATCGCCTCCTTCCGCGAAGGCGGGCGCCTGATCTACGTGGGCGCGGGCACCAGCGGCCGCCTCGGGGTGCTGGACGCCTCGGAATGCCCGCCCACCTTCGGCTCCGATCCCGAGCAGGTGCAGGGCATCATCGCCGGCGGGTACGACGCGCTGGTGCACGCGGTCGAAGGGGCGGAGGACCGCGAGGACGAGGGCGAGCGCGCGATCCTCGAGAAGCAGGTGGGACCCAAGGACACGGTGATCGGCCTCGCCGCGAGCCGCCGCACGCCCTTCGTGGTGGCGGCGCTGCGCGTGGCCAAGCGACTGGGGGCGCGCACGGCTTACGTGACCTGCACGCCGCGCAGCGAGTTCGCGCTCGACATCGACGTGGCGATCTGCCCCGAGGTGGGCCCCGAGGTGCTGATGGGCTCGACCCGCATGAAGGCGGGCACGGCGCAGAAGCTGGTGCTCAACATGATCACCACCGCGGCCTTCGTGCGCACCGGCAAGGTCTACGAGAACATGATGGTGGACCTGATGGCGACCAGCGAGAAGCTGATCGAGCGCTCGCGGCGCACCGTGATGACGGTGGCGGGCGTGGACTACGAGGCGGCGGCGCGTGCGATCGACGAGGCGGGCAAGAGCGTGAAGACGGCGATCGTGATGCTCAAGCTGGGCTGCGGCCGCGCCGAGGCCGAAGCGCGCCTCCAGCGTGCCGGCGGCTTCGTGCGCGCGGCCCTGGGAGACGGGGAATGACCCCCGGAGCTTCGCGGCGCCTCGCGCTCGGCGCGATCGCCGCGCTCGCGCTGGCGCTCGGGTGCGCGCCGGCCAAGCGCGGCGAGGAGGTCGTGTTCTGGCAGTTCTGGCCGACCGATGTGGTCACGCCGCTGGTCGAGAAGTTCGAGCGCGAGAACCCCGCGCTCCACGTGCGCATGGAGCAGCTCACCTGGCAGAGCGGGCTCGAGAAGATCACGGCCGCGGTCGCGGCCGGCAACCCGCCGGACCTGTGCGAGCTGGGCTCGACCTGGATCCCGCGCATGCTGGCCGCGGGCTCGCTCAGCGACTGGACCCGCAGCGTGCACGACCTGGTGCCGCGGCTGCGCGGCTGGGAGCTGTGCTCGGTGGGCGGCCGCCACTACGGGCTGCCGTGGGTGATGGGCACGCGCGCGCTGTTCTACAACAAGACCCTGTTCGCCCAGGCCGGGCTCGACTCGAACCGGGCGCCCGAGACCTGGGACGAGCTGTACGACGCGGCGGAGCGCATCCAGAAGCTCGGCGACTCGACCCATGGCTACGGGGTGCAGGTCGGCGAGCGCTACGTGCTGTTCAAGAAGTTCATGCCGTTCGCGTGGGGGAACGGCGGGCGGGTGCTGTCGGACGACCTCACCAAGTCCGAGTTCGACTCGGCGCGGAACCGCGAGGCGCTGGAGTTCTACCTCAAGCTGCGCCAGGTCGGCACGCTCGGCCGCCAGGACGAGCTGGACCGCGAGTTCAAGGAGGGGAGGCTGGGGCTCGAGATCTCGGGGGCGTGGCTGTTCCGCTCGATCCCCAAGGACGCGCCCGGTCTCCGCTACGGCGTGGCGCTGGTGCCGCGCCCGGAGCCCGAGCGCGGAACGCACGCCTCGTTCGCGGGCGGCGAGGTGCTGGTGAGCTTCGCGGGCTCGAAGCAGAAGGGCCCGGCGCTGACGCTCGCGCGCTTCCTGGTGCGCCCCGAGAACGCGATGGCGCTGGCCCAGGCGGCGATGAGTGTCCAGCCCGCCACGCTCGATGCCGACACGTTCGCCTACTACCGCGAGCGGCCCGAGCAGCAGGTCATGATCCGCCAGTTCGAGACCGCGGTCCCCACGCCCAACCATCCGGCGTGGGTCGAGATGGAGGCGGCGATCGAGGACGAGGTGGAGCAGGCGCTCTACGACAAGAAGACCGCGCGCGAGGCGATTGCGGCCGCGCACAAGCGGCTGGGCGAGCTGACGGCGAAGAAGTAGCTCGAAATCCCCAGATCTTCGCGCACGCGCGCCGAAACAACCCTCCGCGAAGGTGACGGCCCGCGGTTACGCTGGAATCCTGCGTCTTGCTCCGGCGGGAACGAAGCGAACCTGCAGCCGGTAGCGGAGGGCGCTGCTGATCCGCTGAAGCATGCTCAGCGAGTGGCCATCGTAGTCAGCATCCTCCAAGCGCGAGATGACCGAGTGCGTGGTGCCGACCAGGTTCGCGAGCTGCTTCTGGGTCAGGCCGGCCTTGGAGCGAAGGTCGTAGATCTGCTGGGCAATCGCGGCATTGAGGCGCACTTCCTCGAGTGCGGCTTCCTGCTTGGGTCGGCCGGCGACGTAGCGCCGGTGGAGGATCTCCACGGCGTTGCTGGTTGCCCGCTTCTTCCTGGTGGTTTTCTTCGTGGTCACGTCTCTACGCCTCCTTGTGCGTGTGTCGCTGCGGATTGGCCTCGAAGGCTCTCTTGCGCTCGACCGTCGGTCCCAGGTTCGTTGGCTTGCTGACCATTTCCTTTCAAGGAAACTCGACACCCTCAGCACGTTCTGGGTCGCTGTGGCCGAGTGGCACGACGTGATCGTCGAGAAACACAGCGCGCTCGTCCACGCCCAGACGACCAGCGTCACCATTGCGCCTCTGCACGAGGCACGGGTCGGAAGTGAGTTGTACCCAGGAATGGGCGGGTGGCTGGCTCGTAGAGAACCTCAAGGCACTCGTCTCCGGGACGTGGAGTGCACGGTTAACGCTTAATGGGTTTGCTGTCGATGGCAAGTATGACTGCTTCGTTAATGACGAATGGAGGGACGGCATGAGATCCATAGCGGTCGAGGCGACCACGAACTGTGACCCTCGTGTCCTTGCGAATCGTCTTAACGGCTGACTGGTGAACGCCGTGCACCATCAGCTCGCTATGTGTGCCCTCCTCGACGAGTTCGAGATACCACACGTCGGACGAGTCGTAAAAGAAGGGGGCGCCCTTTGCTAGACCGCTCCAACCTTCTGCGGAAATCTTCTTGCCCTTGAAAAAACGGTCGAACATCGATCTCTCGCCCGTAGGGTCGCTTCGGCACGCGCTGACAATCTCGGCCGGCGTCTTCTCCTTGTCCAAGGTCTCTTGGGCTGCAGAATCTGCAATGACGCCCGAAGCAGAAGAGCCGAGAGGCAGGGGCGGGGCAGCACGCGACTTCGGCCCAGGCTTGAGGTGTTGAGCGCCCGCCTCGCCCGTGGCCCCGCCACTCGGGTTATTCGGTGACCGGGATGGCGACCGCTGATCCCCTCCCGCTCCCTCGCCTGTCTTTCCCACGGGCGGACCGACTGGCGAAGGAATGCTGTCGCCTCCCGACTGAACTGGCTGGGTCGCCGGGGATTGCGTTTGCCTCTTGAATGGGCCTGCGATGAGGGCCAAGAGGATCGTCGCGATACCGGCAAGCACCCAAAGGATCACCTGGGCGACGACTTTGGAGAAGACTTGATCGCGCCACCACTCGCGATTCAGAATCGCCGACCGTCTCGGCCGACGCGATATGTCCGGGATGGAAGCCTCCGGAAGCGCTCTGCGAAGTTCGGCGAGACTGGTGACCATCCGAGTGCGAGCACCCTCCAGAAGGTGTTGGAAGTCGCCGACGGTGTACTGAATCCCGGCACACTCGACCCCCCAGTGTTCCCGCACGGCCTCCATCGTCACGGGATTCGCGGTTGTCATGATCGTACGGTCGCCTCTGTGCGTATCCAGTTCCGCCTCGATCTTCGTGATGGGGAGCCCAATTGGAGGGCAACACATCAGCTCCTCAAGCTCGATCTCCTTGGCGCGGAACATCACGGGCGTTATGCCTCCATAGCGACCGTAGGCTAGAAGCATTCCCTTCGGCCGGCGATAGTCGGGTATGTCCTTCGACGGGCCATAGCCGTTCAGCTCGTAGTTGAGCCACATCTTGAAGGGTTCGTCGCCCGCAGTTGATGCCAGCGCGAAGGCCTTGCGAAGAACCACCGACACCGGAACCGACGTGTCCTGAGCTACCTTGAGAAGTTCGTCGAGAGCGGCCATGCGACCACAGCTTACGGCACATACCGAGAACGAAGAAGCCCCCTCAAGGAGGGGCTCGTCTTCGGTCAGTTCGGGCGATCAGATGTCCGTTGCGAGATGCGCGGCGAGGAGCTACGTGTTGCGGCCGCACGAAGCGGCCGCAACCTCGCAGGCGTATACTCGGGCCTCCACCTGGCCACGGAGGCGGGTCCACAACCTCGGAGGGCCGTCATGGTCGCCAAACAATTCTTCTACGTCTGCGCGGGAATCTTCATCCTCGCGCTGACGGCTTCCATAGCATCAGCGTCTGCCCTGTTGTCAACGACAGAAGTAGCACCCGGATCTGCGATCGGTTACGAGGACGACTTCGAAGGCTGCGGTGTCGCCCCTGTTCAGCAAGACGTGACCTCGGAGGTCTTTGCCCTCGACGGAGCCTACGCACCGAGGCTGGAGCCCTGCGTCGTCTACGACTACTTCGCGACGGGGGCATCCCAGGGTTTCCTCGATGCGGTCTCTCTCCATTTCGACCTGTCACCAGTTGGCGACGGAGCAATAATCGACAGCCTTCTGCTTCGCGTCTATCTGCGGAAGGGAACGTATTCCGATAGTTGGCACGCTATCAGACTCTACCCCGGCGCTTTCAGTCAGACGGACGAGGATTGCGACAATCCGGGCACTTGCTGGACCGTGACCGATGAGTTCCCCGGCACTGACGGCTGGGAAGGCTGGGTTGAGCGCCGGGTTCCCTCCTACTGGGCATCTGGAAACGATCTCGATCTTTCGCTGCGGCTTTGGAACGCAAAGCTGGACGCGATCACGCTGGTTGTGACCACGCGCTCGGCGCCCCCGCCTGCCCCCGGAATGCCCACGTACGCCGTGGGGTTCGAGGACGACTATGGCGGCTGCGGCGGGAGCCCTGCGATTCAGAACATTCTGCCGGAGATTGCAGAGAACGACGGCTCCTACGCCCCGCGAATCGAGCCGTGTGTGTATGTTGACTATTTCGCGACTGGCCAATCGCAGGGGTACCTCGACGCCGTCGCGGCCAACTTCGACCTGGCTCCCTACGGAGGCACCTCAGCGATCAAGTCCCTCACTCTTAGGCTCTACCTCCAGATGGGCCCGTACTCGCCGTTGTGGCACGCTGTCCGCCTTTATCCAGGGGTATTCAACTCCCAGGATCAAGACTGCGATGACTACCATACCTGTTGGTCGCCGAGCGACGAATTCCCAGGGACTCCGAACTGGGAAGGTTGGATCGAACGGCCGATACCCACCGAGTGGGCGAGTGGGAGCGGACTGGATCTAACGATTCGAATCTGGAACGCAAGGGTTGATGCGCTCAAGCTCGTTGTGGACGCCCCGACCGTAGCCCGGCGGGAGACGTGGGGCGGAGTGAAGGCCCGCTATCGGCAGAGCGTGCCGGTGCAGGGCAAGTAGACGCCGTGAGCATCACAGAGGGGCACGCCACGCCAGAAGACATGGCGACCCTCGCAGAATGGGGTAGGCGGGTGGAACTGCTGGACCACCTGTATCGCTACAGGAGCCTTCGAGGAGAAGGGTTCGGCCGTCTCTACGACGTCACAGTGCGATCCGAGCTTTTCTTCTCCAGCTACGCCAAACTGAATGACCCGTTCGACGGCGGCGTGTGGCCCACACCTGAGGGCACCGAGCAGGAGAAGCGGGCATTCTGGGAACGCCGCGTGCGAGAGGGCGTTGCCACACAGGCGCAGGTGGATCACCTCATCACGCTGTCCCCCGATGATGAGCGCAAGCTGATGCGGGACAGGATTGGTGAAGAAGTGGCCACTTACGGAGTCTCCTGCCTCAGCGAAATCCCCGACGACCTTCCAATGTGGGCCTATTACGCGGATTCGCACATGGGCATCTGTCTGCGCTTTCGAGTTCCATCGCTTGTCGGATGGGACGACTCCATGCTGATGCCTCTTACGTACTTGGTCGACTACCCCGCCTTCGCCTTCTACCGCGTCAGCGGGTTCCGACGCACCCAACTGTTGGTGGCGATGAAGGCCAAGGTCTGGGAGCACGAGCGCGAGTGGCGCATCGTGCGGCACGCGGGCCTTGGCCCAGTCCAGTTCGATCCTGGGGCGCTGGACGGCGTCATCTTGGGTTGCAGAGTGTCGCCCGACGACGAGGCTCGCGTGAAGGACCTGGTGGCGCGGCGCAAACCCAAGATCGAACTGCTGCGTGCAGTCCCAGCGGAACGCGAGTTCAAGCTCAACATCCAACCCGCGTGACCAGTAGTCACTCGGCGTACCTACTCGTCGCCAGAGTGTTCCGCGCGGCCGCATTGACCCAGAAGGTGCTGACAGGGAGTGGGCTGCGAACACGCGGCGCGCGCGTCCGGGGCGCGCGTCCCACTCTCCTACGAGGGCGCGCAATGCCGAGCAGGCGGGCCAGATAGCGAGGCGCTCGAGGAGCCTGAAACAGGGTATTCGAGGTCCGAGAGTCCTTCCGGTGGATGATCGTCGATCCTGAGCGAACTGTGTGAGCCACAGAGCGTCCTCGCGCGTCAAGCCGGACCTGCCATTGCGCTTCGCGGGCGCCGCGTGGCATCTTCCGCGCGTCATGGATGACCGCACGCGCGCGCTAGCGCGGATTCAGGCTTGGAGCACTGCGGCACTGGCGCGTTCCCGCGCATGGGGCACTGCGGCGCTTACGCGCGTCCGGGCGCTGAGAATCGACGGGCCGGCGGTGACCTCGTGGACGCTGCTCTCGCCCTGGGCGATCTCGTTCGCCTTGTTCGGGCTCTTCCCCTTCGTGTTCTCCCTCGCGGCCTCGTTCTCGGATTACTCGCCGATCCACTCCGGACACACGCGCTGGGTGGGGCTCTCGAACTACGGGCGCGCGCTCACCGATCCGGCGTTCTGGGGGGCACTCGGGAACACGGCGTTCTTCGTGCTGGGAA
Organism: Candidatus Eiseniibacteriota bacterium; assembly: GCA_036507005.1. Classification (GTDB taxonomy): domain Bacteria; phylum Eisenbacteria; class RBG-16-71-46; order RBG-16-71-46; family RBG-16-71-46; genus WS-2. The sequence continues at coordinate 35,869 of DASXQT010000070.1, read as the reverse complement.
CGATCCCCTTCACCACCGCGCTTGCGCTGCTGCTGGCGCTCGCGGTGCAGCCCGCGTTCCGCGGGCGCACGCTCTTCCGGGTCGGCTTCTTCGTGCCGAGCGTGGTGTCGATCGTGGTGCTGTCGCTGGTGTTCAAGGGGCTCTACGCGCCCGACGGCCCGCTCAACGCGGTGCTGCGCGCGCTCGGGCTGCGCACGCCGGCCTGGCTGCTCGACCCCGCCACGGCGCTGCCCGCGATCATGGCGATGGACGTGTGGTCGGCGAGCGGCTACTACATGGTGATCTTCCTCGCCGGGCTCGAGGCCATCCCGCGCGATCTCTACGACGCGGCGCGCCTCGAGGGGGCGACGGGCTGGGACTGCCTCACGAGCATCACGCTCCCGCTGCTCAGGCCGACGCTGCTGTTCGTGCTGGTGGTGAACACGGTGCGGAGCCTCCAGATCTTCGCCGAGGTATTCGTGATGACGCGCGGCGGGCCGCTCCACCGCACCACCACCGTGGTCTACTACTTGTACGAAGAGGCGTTCTACCGCTTCAACCTGGGCTACGCGTGCGCGGTGGCGTACCTGCTGTTCCTGCTCACGCTGGTCCTGGCCGAGGTGCAGCTCCGTCTGGTGGGCAAGCCGGCGGAGGCGGCGCGATGAGGAGCGAGGCGCCTGCGCGCGGCGGTGAGGCCGCGGCGATCCCGCCCGCCTGGAGCCGCTCGGCGCTGCGCTGGCTGTGGCTCGGCCCGGTGCTGCTCACGATGCTCGTGCCGTTCGCGTGGATGCTCGCGGTCTCGCTCGCTCCGGTCTCGGGCGGCTCGTTCGCGCGGGCGCTCTCGGCCGGGCTCACGCTCGAGCACTACCGCGCGCTGTTCCTGGTGGCGCCGATCGGCACCTACCTCGCCAACAGCGCGCTGGTCGCGGCCGCGGTGGTGGGGCTCAACGTCGCCACCGCCGCCATGGTGGGCTACGTGCTGGGGCGCAGGCGCGTGCCGGGGGAGAAGTTCTGGACGCTGGGGATCGTGGCCACGCTCATGCTGCCCAAGCAGGTGCTGATGGTGCCGCTCTACCTGGTGATGAGCCGCCTCCACCTGATCGACACCTACGGCGCCCTCATCCTGCCGTTCGCGGTCGACGCGTTCAGCATCTTCCTGGTGCGCCAGTACGTGATCGGCCTGCCCCACGAGCTGGAGGAGGCGGCGCGCGTGGACGGCGCCTCGGACTGGGCGATCTTCCGCGATATCATGCTGCCCCTGATGAAGCCGGTGCTGGCGGTGGTGGCGATCCAGTCGTTCCTCGCCAACTGGAACTCGTTCCTCTACCCGCTGATCTTCGTGGACTCCGATCGGCTTCGCACGCTGCCGGTGGGCCTCGCGCTGCTCTCCCAGACCGAGCACAGCGTGGACTGGGGATTCCTCATGGCGGGCTCGACGCTGGCGTCGCTGCCGGTGCTCGCCGTGTTCGCGGCGTTCCAGCGCCAGATCCTCTCCGGGGTGCTGGCGGGAGCGGAGAAGTGAAGCGCGCGGCGAAGGGGACGGCTCACGCGCCCGCGGGGAGCGCGGCCAAGGCGGCGCCTCATGCGCCCGCGGCTCACGCGCCCGCGGCGCCGGGCGCGCACGATGCGCTCGCCGGCGTGCGCGACTACCGCGCGCGCGACGAGCGGCTGGTGGTGGGGCTCATGACCGGCACCTCGGCGGACGCGGTGGATGCGGCGCTGGTGCGCTTCCGCGGGATCGGGCCCGAGACCCGGCACACGCTCGTCGCCTACCGCGAGACCCCGCTCGAGACGGCGCTGCGGCGCGAGATCCTCGACGTGGCCGCGGCGCGCACGCTCGAGCCCGAGCAGTTGATGCGGCTCGATGCGGCACTCGGCGAGCGCTACGCCGCTGCGGTGTTCGAGCTGCTCGCCGAGGCCGGGACCGATCCGGGAGCGGTGAGCGCGATCGGCTCCCACGGGCAGACCGTGCGCCACCTGCCGCGCGAGTCGGGAGGCACGACGCTCACGCTCCAGCTCGGCTCGGCCGCGATCCTGGCCGAGCGCACCGGGATCGCCGTGGTCTCCAACTTCCGGGTGCGCGACGCCGCCGCCGGCGGCGAGGGCGCCCCGCTCGTCCCGCTCGCCGACTGGTGGCTGTTCCGCTCGCCGAGCGAATCGCGCGTGCTCTTGAACCTGGGCGGAATAGCGAACGTCACCTACCTGCCGCGCGGTGGCGCGCTCGACCAGGTGCTGGCCTTCGACACCGGCCCCGGCAACGCGGTGCTCGATGCGCTCGTGAGCCTGCGCACCCGGGGCGCTGAGCGACAGGATGCGGGCGGGGCGGCGGCCGCGCGCGGAACGGTGAGCGAGCCGCTGCTCTCCGAGCTGCTCTCCGACCCGTTCTTCGCGCAGGCGCCGCCGCGCTCGACCGGGCGCGAGCACTACGGCGAGCACTACGCGGTCACGCTCCGCAAGATGGGGCTCTCGATGGGGCTCGCGGACGACGACGTGCTCGCGACCGCGGTCGAGCTGACCGCCGCCGCCGTGGAGGCCGCGATCAAGCGCTTCCTCGTGCCGCGGGCGGGCGTGGACGCGATCTACGCGAGCGGGGGAGGAGTTGCGAACGCGACGCTCATGCGGGCGCTCGGGCGCAGGCTCGCGCCCGCGCGGCTCCATTCGCTCGACGAGCTGGGCGTGCCGCCGGCGGCCAAGGAGGCGCTCGCCTTTGCGTTCCTCGCGCACCAGACGCTGTGCGGCCTGCCCGGGAACGTGCCCTCGGCCACGGGTGCGGCGCGCGCCGTGGTGCTGGGCGAGATCACGCCCGGAGCGGCGGCGTGAGGCGCGCGCTCCTCTCCGGCGCGCTCCGGCTAGCGGCCGCGGTCGCCCTCGCCGCGCTCGCCGCATCGTGCGCGACCGTGCCTCCGCCGGGTGGCGCGCCGCAACCCCCGCGCGCGCCGGGTGGCGTCCCGACTCCCGCGCCGCCGCGCGTGCCCGAGAGGTTCGAGATCCACGGCGAGCCCGCGATCGACGTCGGGCTCGCGTGGGATCTCGACAGCCTGAGGCTCGAGTCGGTGCAGATCACGGGCGCCTCGATCCAGCGGCCGGGGGCGGAGCCGCGCCCGATCGTGAGCGGCAACTTCGGCGGCGTCGCGATCCGCGTCTCGGGCGGAAGGGGATTGGTCGTGGCGCTCGGAGAGGACGGCCGCTGGTCGCTCGAGCCGGGCGACACGCTGTGGCTCGCTGCCGACCCGGCGGAGCGCTCCGACAGCAGCCGCGCGCGCTGGAACGGCAAGACCTGGCGCGGCACGCTCAAGGTGTTCCTCAACCCGCGCGGCAAGCTCACGATCGCCGACCGCCTGGCGCTCGAGACCTACCTACTCGGCGTGGTGCCGGGCGAGATCGGCGCCCTCGCGGACGAGCTGGTCGAGGCCGGGCGCGCGCAGGCCGTCGCGGCCCGCAGCTACACGCTGTTCTACCGCGGCCGGCGCGCGGACGAGGGGTTCGACCTCTACGGCACGGTCGAGGACCAGGTCTACGGGCCGGTCGAAGGGGAGCGCCCGCTCGCCACGCGCTGCGTCCTTGGCACCCGGGGCCTGCTCGCGCTCTCCGGCGGCTGGCCGATCCGCGCCAACTACTGCTCGACCTGCGGCGGCATCACCGCCGAGGTGTGGGAGGGATGGCCCGCCGATCCGCTTCCGTACCTCCAGAGCCGCCGCGACCGCGACAGCGGCGAGGATGCGTGCGCCGCCTCGCCGCACCACCGCTGGCGCGAGGAGTGGAGCGCGAAGGAGTTCGCCGCCAACCTCACGCGCTACGGCCCCTCGTTCGGCGTGCCGCTGCCCGCCGGAGGCGTGGGGGAGATCGTGGACGTGCGCGTGCTCGCGCGCTCGCGCTCGGGCCGCGTGTGGCGGCTCAGTGTGCGCACCACGACCGGCGAGATCGAGATCCCGGCGTACTCGCTGCGGCAGGTGCTGAGGCGGGGCGGGAACGGGAGCGCGATCCTGCGCTCGAACCTGTTCAAGGTGGACGTGCGCCGCGATGCCAGGGCCGGGCGCGCCATCGCGGTGGTGGCGACCGGCGCGGGCTCCGGGCACGGCGTAGGCCTGTGCCAGACCGGGGCGCTGGGGATGGCGCGCGCCGGCAAGATCGGCGAGGAGATCCTGCGGCGCTACTACACCGGGATCGAGCTGCGGCGGCTGTACTGAGGCGGGCGCGGCGAGGGCCTGCCGGCGGCTCGCAGAACCTCCGCTGCACGGGTTGGGAGGTTCTCGTCGAGCTTGAATCTCATGCAGCGTCGGAGCCGGGCATTTCGATGATCCGCTCCCGAGCCAACTCCGCGGCGTACGCGATGGCCGCCGGGAGGGCCTCAGGCCGAAGCGAAGGGTAGTCCCTGAGGATTTCCTCCACGGTACGGCCGGCGGCGAGGTTGTCCAGCACGATGGAGACCATCACTCGGGTTCCTTTGAAGCAAGGAGCTCCGTGGCAGATTGCTGGATCAACCGTGATGTGCTCGCGCCAGTTCATTGGGACACCTCCTAGAGGCACCGGCCCTCGCTGCAAGAAGGGCCTGCCGACGATAGCACGGCCCATGCGGTTGCCAACACCCGCGATCAGCGCCAGCGACGAGGGGAAGCTGGGAGGCCACCATGCCGGGTCGAGCATCGACGGCTCTGCTGAGCCGGGCTCGGCGCGGCATCAGTTCAGGCGGCCTCCACCTCGACGAACTCCCCCTCGGAGGTCGGCTTCGGCACCGGCAGCCCCTCCCGGTTCAAGCCGTCGACGGCGCCGCGCTTGCGCCGGCCCCCCCCTGCCTTCCGGCCCATCGGTGCTCCAGCGCCCCTGTGCTGCGGGCCCGCCGCGTGGCTCCCGGGAAGGGCATCCCGGTGGTCCGACGTCCACGCGCGTTATGTCAATTGCACCCCGTAGAATTTATTCACAATAACATGGGTCAACACATATACATGATTATGATAGGATTACGTATTGTAGTGGAGTCGCCAGTGCAATTCGCATTTTACTGGATGATATTGACGATTCATGCGTCCCTTCCGCCCAACCACATTCTTCGCCTTCGGTCTCCTCGCTGCCTCTCCGTCGTGGGCCGCGACCATCGACGTGCCCGCCAGGCAGCCCAACCTCCAAGCGGCGGTGGCCGCGGCCGCCAGCGGTGACACCATCCTGTTCGCCCCCGGCACCTACCTGGGCGGGGTGTGGCTCGACAACAAGTCTCTGGTGTTCGCCTCGCGGTTCCTGACCACCGGCGACACGTCGTACATCGCCCAGACCGTGCTCAGCGGCCTGGCCGTCGGCTACTGCCCGGCCGACCCAGGCTGCACCGGAGACGCGACGTTCGACATCGGCACGCATTCGGGCGGCGCGGTGATCGGGCTCACCATCACCGGGGCGGTCAAGGGGGTGCGCTCGTCTTCGCCGGTGGACGTGCGCTACTGCCACATCTACGGGACCGAGGACGCGATCAACTACTCGGCCGGCTCCGGCGGCTTGATCGCCAACAACGTGTTTCGCAACCAGACCGACGACGGGATCGATCTCAACGGCCGCCTGGCGATACGGGTCATCGACAACATCGTGCTCAACAACCACGAGGACGGGATCGAGTTCCGGATGTACCCCTACACCGGGCCGACGCTCGACATCGTGGTGATCGGGAACCAGTTCATCGGCAACGGGTCGGACGGAATCCAGCTGATCGACTCCCCCGACTCCTCGAGCCGGCGCATCCGGGTCGAGCGGAATCTGTTCGAGAGGAACGGGAGGGCGACCGTCGGGTGCATGCCCGACCAGCTCACCAACGAGGACTTCACCGGGGCGCCGATCGCGGAGCGAGTCGAGTTCATCAACAACACGGTGGTCGGGGACTTCTACGGGGTCGTGGGCGGGGCGAACACGGTGGCGGTGAACAACATCCTCGAGAGCATCCCGAACAGCGCGTTCCGGCGCATAGCGGGGAACTCGATCGCCGCGCACAACCTGTTCTGGAACAACGGCCTCGACAACGAGACCAGCAACGTGGACCTGTCCACCACGTCGCGGTTCGACCCCCAGTTGGCCTCGGACTTCCGGCCGAAGTCGGGCAGCCTGGCGATCGACGCGGGCGTGGCGCTGTTCCAGTGGCGAGGGGAGACGATCGTGAACCTGTCTCCGACCGCCTACCTGGGGAGCGCCCCCGACCTGGGAGCCTTCGAGTCCGGCGGCAGCGGGCCGCCCGCGGGATCGATCACCCTGGAGCGGCGGGTGGCGACGGGGAGCGACGACGCCGAAGAGAACGCCGCGGGGACCATGGCGCTCTCCAGCTCGGACCTCGAGCTGATGTACGACCTCGGGATCCAGAAAGTCGGGATGCGCTTCAGCAACGTGACGATCCCGCGGGGGGCGACGATCAGCCGGGCGTACGTCCAGTTCGGCGCCAAGGAAGGGCAGAGCGAAGCGACGGCGCTGACGATCCAGGGCCAGGCGGCGGACAACGCGGGGACCTTCGCGTTCACCGCGGGCAACGTGTCGACGCGGGGGCGGACGGCGGCCGCCGTGAGCTGGACGCCGGCGGCGTGGGTGGCGGGCGAGGTGGGAGCCAACCAGCGCACGCCGGACCTTGCGGCTGTGCTGCAGGAGGTGGTGAACCGGGCAGGGTGGGCGAGCGGGAACGCGCTGGTGCTGGTGGTGACGGGCAGCGGGCACCGCACCGCGTGGGCGTTCGACGGGAACCCGGCGGGAGCGGCGTTGCTGCACATCGAGGTGGGCGGCGTTCCGCCGCCGCCGCCGCCGAATGCGGCGCCAGTGGTGAGCGCGGGGGCGAGCCAGACCATCACGCTGCCGGCGGAGGCGGTGCTGAACGGGACGGTGACGGAGGACGGGCTGCCGAGCCCGCCGGCGCTGACCACGCAGTGGAGCGAGGGGAGCGGGCCGGGGCCGGTCGCGTTCGGGGATCCGGGCGCGCTGCACACCGGGGCGTCGTTCACGACCGCGGGCACCTACGTGCTGCGGCTCACGGCGAGCGACGGGGAGCTGAGCGCCGCCGCCTCGGTGACGATCGTGGTGAGGGCGGCGCCGGTGAACACGGCGCCGGTGGTGGACGCGGGGCCGGGCCAGACCCTCACGCTGCCCGCGGACGCGGCGTTGAACGGGACGGTGACGGACGACGGGCTCCCGAGCCCGCCGGCGCTGACGACCCAGTGGAGCGAGGGGAGCGGGCCGGGGCCGGTGGCGTTCGCGGATGCGGGCGCGGTCGACACGCGGGCCTCGTTCACGGCCGCGGGCACCTACGTGCTGCGGCTGACGGCGAGCGACGGGGCGCTGAGCGCCACCGACTCGGTGACGATCGTGGTGAATGCCGCGCCGCCGCCGGGGGCGATCACGCTCGAACGGCGGGTCACGGCGGGGACCGACGATGTCGAGGAGAACGCGGCCGGGACGGTGCTGCTCTACAGCTCGGACATCGAGCTGGTGTACGACCTCGGGGTCCAGAAGGTGGGGCTGCGCTTCCCCAACGTGACGATCCCGCGGGGGACGACGATCACGCGGGCCTACGTGCAGTTCGAGGCCAAGGAGGCGCAGAGCGAGGCGACGGCGCTGACGATCCAGGCCCAGGCGGCGGACAACGCGGCGACGTTCGCGGCCACGACCGGCAACGTGTCGTCGCGCTCGCGCACGGCGGCGGCGGTGAGCTGGACGCCGGTGGCGTGGGCGGTGGGCGAGGTGGGGCCGAATCAGCGCACGCCCGACCTGTCGGCCGTGGTGCAGGAGGTGGTGAACCGCGCGGGCTGGGCGAGCGGGAATGCGCTGGCGCTGGTGGTGACGGGGAGCGGGCACCGCACCGCGTGGTCGTTCGAGGGCAAGCCGGCGGGAGCTGCGCTGCTTCACGTCGAGACCGGAGGCGGTCCGCCGCCGCCGCCTTCGAACGCGGCGCCGGTGGTGGACGCGGGGCCGAGCCAGGCCCTCACGCTGCCCGCGGACGCAGCGCTCAACGGGACGGTGACGGACGACGGGCTGCCGAGCCCGCCGGCGCTGACGACCCAGTGGAGCGAGGGGAGCGGGCCGGGGCTGGTGGCGTTCGCGGACGCGGGCGCGGTCGACACCCGGGCCTCGTTCACGACGCCGGGCACCTACGTGCTGCGGCTGACGGCGAGCGACGGGGCGCTGAGCGCCGGGGACTCGGTGACGATCGTGGTGACCGCGGCGACCCCGCCACCGCCGACCGGCTCGATCACGCTGGAGCGGCGGGTGGCGTCGGTGGGGACCGACGATGTCGAGGAGGACCCAGCCGGTACCGTACTGCTCTACAGCACCGACATCGAGCTGGTGTACGACATCTCGCTCCAGAAGGTGGGTCTGCGCTTCACCAACATCGCGATCCCGCGGGGAGCGACCATCACGCGGGCCTACGTGCAGTTCGAGGCCAAGGAGTCCCAGAGCGAGGCGACGTCGCTCAGGATCCAGGCCCAGGCGGCGGACAACGCGGCGACATTCGCGGCCACGACCGGCAACGTGTCGTCGCGCTCGCGCACGGCGGCGGCGGTGAGCTGGGCGCCGGCCCCGTGGGCGGCAGGCGAGCTGGGAGCGAATCAGCGCACGCCGGACCTCTCGGCGGTGGTGCAGGAGGTGGTGAACCGCGCGGGGTGGGCGAGCGGGAACGCGCTGGCGCTGGTGGTGACCGGCACCGGGCACCGCACGGCATGGGCGTACGAGGGCAAGGCGACAGGCGGGGCGCTGCTGCACATCGAGGCGGGCAGCGGCTCGCCGCCGCCGCCTTCGAACGCGGCGCCGGTGGTGGACGCCGGGGCGAACCAGACCCTCACGCTGCCCGCGGATGCCGCGCTGAACGGGACGGTGACGGACGACGGGCTGCCGAGCCCGCCGGCGCTGACGACCCAGTGGAGCGAGGGGAGCGGGCCGGGGCCGGTGGCGTTCGCGGATGCGGGCGCGGTCGACACCCGGGCCTCGTTCGCGACGCCGGGTACCTACGTGCTGCGGCTGACGGCGAGCGACGGGGCGCTGAGCGCCAGGGATTCGGTGACGATCGTGGTCAAGGCCGCGGCGCCGCCGCCGACCGGGTCGATCACCCTGGAGCGGCGGGTGGCGGCGGGGACCGACGATGTCGAGGAGAACGCCGCCGGGACGGTGCTGCTCTACAGCTCGGACATCGAGCTGGTGTACGACTCGGGGGTTCAGAAGATCGGGCTGCGCTTCGCGAACGTCGCGATCCCGCGCGGGGCGACGATCACGCGGGCCTTCGTGCAGTTCGAAGCCAGGGAGGCGCAGAGCGAGGCGACGGCGCTCACGATCCAGGGCCAGGCAGCGGACAACGCGGGGACGTTCACGGCCACGACCGCCAACGTCACGTCGCGGGCGCGGACGGCGGCTTCGGTGAGCTGGGCTCCGGCGCCCTGGGCGGTGGGGGAGGTGGGGGAGAACCAGCGCACGCCCGACCTTTCGGCCGTGGTGCAGGAGGTGGTGAGCCGGGCGGGCTGGGCGAGCGGGAACGCGCTGGCATTCGTGGTGACGGGGACCGGACACCGGACCGCGTGGGCGTTCGACGGGAACCAGGCGGGAGTGGCGCTGCTGCACATCGAGGCGAGCGGTCCGGTGGCGCAGAGCCAGGAGATGTCCGCAACGCTGGAAGAGCGGCCGCGGTCCGGCTTCGCCCTGCACGGGGTCATGCCCGTCCCCGCGCGCGACCGCTTGAGCGTCGAGTTCAGCCTCGGGGAAGGTGAGCGGGCGAGGCTCGAGGTGCTGGACGTGTCCGGCCGGCGCGTTACCCTGCGGGAGGTCGGCCCGCTCGGGCCCGGCCGCCACCGGATCGACGTAGGCGACCGGCTCCCCGCCGGGCTCTACTTCGTGCGCCTCACCCAGGGACCCCGCGTGGGAGTGGCGAAGGCCCTCATCGTGAAGTAGGCGCCGGCGCCGCCCGCGAGCCGGGGTCGTAGATGGCGCGCACGCGCGGGGAGCGTGACTCCCGACAGAAGAGGTGAGGCGGCCCGGCCCTGAATGTTGGTGGTTGTCCTCAGCCCGCGTCTTGCGCAGGCGCAATGCCCTGCATGAGTGCCGAGCACTCGCGGCGGAGCACCGGCACGTCGTGTTCGGCGATTGCCCACACGAGAGCGTTGTCGACCGTCGGATACTCGTGCGTCAGTTGGTTACGGAAGTCCACGATGCGGCGCGCCCGCGTGATCGCATCGAACGCCTTCGGCGCGATCCGTGCGAGCGCCGAAGCGGCTTCGCCGATGATGATGAACTCGCGCTCGACGGATGAGCGGACGAGACGATTGCCTTCATACCCGGCGAGATCGAGGCCTCGGACGGCGTTTGTGATCGCTTCGCAGGACTCCACAATGTCCGACAAGTAGGCGCGAGCATCACGCGGCATAGAGCAGCCGCTTCGTGCGCTCGATTTCGCGGGCGATGTACGGATTCTTGACGGCTCCCGCCATCACCAGGTCGATCTCCATCCCCAACAAGGCCCTCAGATCTTCCAGCATGCCGAAGTAGGCATCGACTCGAGCGTACGGCTCCATCGGCCCGAACTCCACCAGCAAGTCCAGGTCGCTTTCGCCTGGCCTGAAGTCATCACGCAACGCCGAGCCAAACGCGTCCAAGCGCGCCACGCGGTGACGCACGCAAGCGTCGGATATCGCTTGCCGCTTGCTTTCGAGAACACCGGTCATGGGTCGTCGACGTCCGCCAGCAGCTCACGGACGGCCTCCGGCACTTGGAGCCCGCGCGCATCTAATTCGGCAACGAGGGCGCGCAGCGCGGCGATGCTGGCGCGCTCCTTGGCGGCGGCTTCCTTCAGACCCTTCAGCAGAGCCTGATCGTCGACGTGGGACTGGGAGTAGTTCATGACCCGAATCTCCTGCGGCCGATGGTGGTTCGGGGGCCGACAGTCGCCGGGGCGCACTCTTTATACCACGACCGGCCGCCGAGCTCCGAGCGGCCCGGAGCCGCCGCCCGCGGGCGCCTCAGCTCTTGAGCGTCCCGGCGAGCACCACCGGCCCGCCCGGCTTGCGCGGGTTGGTCGAGCCGCCCTCGTGCTCGAGCGAGACCGCGAACGCCGAGAGCAGGGCCGGCTCGCCCGCGTCGGGCACGCGCACCTCGGCGTGGCCCGAGGGGTCGGCGCGCACCACACCCAGGCTCCTGGGGCCGTCGGGCAGCACCGCCCACAGCTCGAAGTCCGCGCCCGGCGGGGTGACGAGGCCGTCGAAGGCGATGATGGCGCGCCGCGAGCCGGGGTCGTAGATCGCGCGCACGCGCGGGAGCGTGACTCCCGACGGAAGCGGGGCGAGATCGGCCACGCGCGCGCCCGGGCTCGCGGGCACCGCGGCCCACGCACGCTCCTCGGCCAGCTCGCGCGCGACCTGCGCGATGCGCTCGCGCGCACCACGGAGCTGACCGTCGAGCACCGAGGCCTGCCGCCAGTACGCGAACGTGGCGACGGCCAAGATGGCGGCCGCCACCGCGAGCGCCCACTCCGGCCACGCCCGGCGCGGGCGGGAGGGAAGCTCGATCACGCGCCGCGCCGCGGCGGACGCCGGGCGGGCGCGACCGCCTGCAGCCTCGGCTTCGGCCCGCACCACCGAGAGCACCCGCTCGCGCACCCGCGGGCTCGGCATGCGCGGGGGAGCCGCGGCCGCCAGGGACTCGATCCCGTGGCTCATCTCGGCGAGCGCGCGCTCGCACGCCGGGCACCCGCCGGCCAGGTGGCGCTCGAGCTCGAGCCGGTCGGCCTCGTCGACCGAGCCCGCCAGCACGGCGGCGCACAGATCGAGATACTCTTCGCGATGAGCGGTCACGCCGGTTCCTCCCTCGGCACGAGCGCGCGCAGGCGCATCAGGCCCTGGCGCGTCCACGACTTCACGGTCCCGAGCGGCGCGCCCACGCGGGACGCGATCTCGGACTGGCTGAGACCGGCGAAGTAGGCGAGCTCCAGGACCTCGCGCTGCTTCGACCCCAGCTCCCCGAGCGCCGACACCACGCGCTCGTGCAGCTCACGGTGCGCGGCGCTCGCCGCGGGCTCCGGAGCGGCGGCCATCGTCTCCTCGCCGCCCGAAGCGCCCTCGGCGCGCGACCGCGACGCCGCGCTGCGCAGGCGGTCGATGGCCCGGCTGCGCGCCAGGGTCAGGAGCCAGGCGACCACGCTTCCCCTCTCGGGATCCCAGGTCTCCGCGCTGCGCCAGACCTTGATCCAGGCATCCTGGAGCACCTCCTCCGCATCCGGGGCGCGGCCGACGATGCGAAGCACCATCCCGTAGAGCAGCGGCGTGTGGCGATCGTAGAGCTCCTCCAGGGCTTTCGGGTCGCCGGCGCGCAGCCGATCCATGCACCGGCGGTCGAGTTCCTGGTCGGTCATTGCGGCGGCGGTCCCCTATCCGAGTTCCTTCACCGTACGGCCTCTGCTCCCACTACGTCGCCCGCGGGTTTCCGGACGAGGGCGGGCGGCGGCGACACCTTAGGAGCATGCGGCGGCGGGGACAACCCCCCGCGCCGCCTCATCCGGCCGCGCGCCCGCGCCGTAATGGGAGCGTGAGGCCGATCCACAAGGCCCGCCATGGCCGCGCCCCCACGCGGCCCGCCCTGGCCCGCGGAAGCCCGCGGCCCAACCTGCCCGCCCGAGGCGGGAGAAAGGAAGACCATGAGACGCCCGATTTGGAGGGCCCTGCGAGCGCCGGCCTTGGCTCTCCTCGCAGCCCTCACCGCTTCGTCCGCCCTGGCCTCGAGCCACAGCGAGGCCCCCGGCACCTCGAAGGACCGCCTCGCCGACGACACCGACCTCTACGCGTGGGTGAGCGGTGACGCCCGCGACAAGGTGACGATCGTCGGCAACTGGGTCCCGCTGCTCGAGCCGAACGGCGGCCCTAACTTCTACGGCTTCGACGAGGACGTCTACTACTGGATCAACGTCGACAACGTGGGCGATGCCCAGGATCACATCCGCTACCTGTTCAGGTTCCGCACCGAGCGGGCCAATCCCAATACGTTTCTCTACAACGTGGGGGTGGTGACCTCGCTCGGCGACCCGGACCTCAACGTGCGCCAGTTCTGCACCGTCACCCGTTACGTCAACGGGGTTCCGACGGTGCTCGCCACCGACGTGCAGGTGGCGCCCAACTTCGTGGGACCGGTCTCGATGCCCAACTACGAATCGCTGTGGCGCTCGGCCATCCGCGAGCTGCCGGACGGCACGCGGATCTTCATCGGCCCGCGGGACGATCCGTTCTTCGTCGACCTGGCGGCGATCTTCGACCTGCTCACGATCCGCAAGGTGCCCGGCAACAAGGGCAAGGGCGTGGACGGCCTGGGCGGCTTCGACTGCCTCACCATCGCGATCCAGATTCCGATGACGCACCTGACCAAGGACGGCGCGAGCCCGAACGCCGGCAACTCCGTGATCGGCATCTACGACTCGGCCGAGCGGCCCGCCCTGCGGACGCTCAACGGGGACGGCACCGTCAGCGTCAGCGGCAGCCTGATCCAGGTCTCGCGGCTCGGCAACCCCCTGGTCAACGAGGTCGTGATCCCGCTCAAGGACAAGGACAAGTTCAACGCCACCAAGCCCACCGGCGACGGCGCGTTCCTCCCGTACGTGGTGGCGCCCGAGCTGGGCGGCCTGCTCACCGCGCTCTACGGCATCCCGACGCCGCCTGCGCCGCGCAACGACCTGGTGGCGGTGTTCCTCACCGGCATCCCCGGCCTCAACCAGCCGGCGGGCCCGGGCCAGGTGCCGTGCGAGATGTTGCGCCTCAACATGGGCGTCGCCCCGAGCGAGCACCCGAGCCGCTTCGGCATCCTCGGCAGTGATTTGAGCGGCTTCCCCAACGGACGCCGGCTGTCCGACGACGTGGTCGACATCGCCGAGCGCGTCGTGGCCGGCGCCACGCCGTTCACGGCGGCGTTCAACGTCGCGCCCAACAACCAGCTCGGCGACGGCGTCGACGCCAACGACCGCCCGTTCCTTCCCTACTTCCCGTACGTGGCGCCTCCCCACGACCCGTTCGACCACTCGCATCACGCCGAGCAGAACGGCAAGTCGGGGCGGAGCAGCCGGCACGACGGCAACGGCGGGGACGACGACCGGGCCACCGAGACCTCTGCCGAGGGCGGGGCAGCCGCTGCCGCCGGCCCGCCGCGGATGCGGATCCAGGGCGCCAACCCCGGCCCGGACAGCCGCCTCGAGTTCACGGTCCCGAGCGCGGCTCGGGTGACGCTCAAGGTCTACGATCTCCAGGGCCGTCAGGTCCGGACGCTGGTGAACCAGGACGCGGCGCCCGGCACCTTCGTGGCGCGCTGGGACGGCCGTGACGACACGGGCGCTGCGAGCGGTCCCGGCGTCTACTTCGCCCGTCTCACCGCGGGCGGCCAGATCACGGAGCGCAAGATCGTGCTCCAGTAGCCGGATCGAGCCCAGGCCCCGTACGCGGGGCGCGGGGCGCGCGACGGGCCCGGGGTGCCATCCCCGGGCCCGTTTGCATGCTGGTTCCACCCAAAACCTTCCCGAGGACCTGAAATCTCATAGCCAAAGGGCATGGAACTCTGGCACAATTGATCTAGCTTCGGGCGGGCTTGGCTCGCTCCGAGGGCCCCATCCACGCGATCGCTGCGGGTCGAGAAGGCTCTCCGCGGTCGGACAAAGGAGATTGGATCCATGTCGCTGCTTTCACGCCGGACGACGCGTCCCCTCGCCCCGCATCGCGAACCCCGCACCTTCGAGTCCCCGCGCCAGGCCGACGGCCAGCGCGCCCCGGTCAGCACCTATTTCGGCGGGCACGTCCTCGACCTGCTGAAGTTCAAGGAGCGCCTGCCGCGCGAGGCCTACCAGGCGCTGCTCGCGACCCTGACGAAGGGCACGCCGCTCTCCCGCGGGACGGCGGAGACCATTGCCGCGGTGGCGCGCGAGTGGGCGACCTCGCACGGCGCGACCCATTTCACGCACTGGTTCCAGCCCATGACCGGCCTGACCGCCGAGAAGCACGACAGCTTCATCGACCTCAACGCCGCCATGCCGGGCGAGGCCAAGGTGCTCGAGCGGTTCTCGGGCTCGCAGCTGATCCAGAGCGAGCCGGACGCGAGCTCGTTCCCCTCCGGAGGCATGCGGACCACGTTCGAGGCGCGGGGCTACACCGCCTGGGACCCGAGCTCGCCGATGTTCCTGGTCGAGAGCGTGAACGGCCGCACGCTGTGCGTGCCGTCGGTGTTCATCAGCTACTTCGGCGACAGCCTCGACCAGAAGACGCCGCTGCTCCGAGCGCTCGAGGCGGTGAACCGCCACGGCGTGGCGTTCCTCAAGCTGCTGGGAGACGTGGACGTCCGGTCGGTGGGAGCGACGCTGGGCGTCGAGCAGGAGTACTTCCTGGTGGATCGCGACCACTACACGATGCGTCCCGACCTCGTGATGTGCGACCGCACGCTGGTCGGCGCCGCATCGCCGCGCGGACAGCAGTTCGAGGATCACTACTTCGGCTCGATCCCGACCCGCGTGCTGGCGTTCATGGAGGAGATGGAGTTCGAGCTCTACCGCCTGGGCATCCCGGTCAAGACCCGGCACAACGAAGTCGCGCCCATGCAGTTCGAGATGGCCCCGGTGTTCGAGGACGTCAATACCGCCAACGACCACAACGCCCTGGCCATGGACATCGCGCGCCGGGTCGCGCTCCGGCATCACTTCGCGTGCGTGTTCCACGAGAAGCCTTTCGAGGGGCTGAACGGCAGCGGCAAGCACTCGAACTGGAGCCTGGTGACCGACCGCGGCGAGAACCTGCTCGAGCCCGGGCGAACCCCCCACCAGAATCTGAGGTTCCTGGCCTTCATGGCGGTGTGCCTGAAGGCGGTCCACGATCATGCCGACGCGCTGCGGGCCTCGATCGCGAACGCCAACAACGATCTCCGGCTCGGAGCCAACGAGGCTCCTCCCGCGATCATCAGCGTGTTCGTGGGCGAGCTGATCGCCCGCATCCTCGACCGGATCATCGAGGGCGCCCAGGGCGAGGACGCCGAGCACTTCGTGGTCGACATCGGTGTGGGCAAGCTGCCCCAGCTCGCCCGCGACTACACCGACCGCAACCGCACGTCGCCGTTCGCGTTCACCGGGAACAAGTTCGAGTTCCGCGCGGTGGGCAGCTCGATGAACACCGCGGCCCCGATGGCGGTGCTCCTGGCGGCGGTCGCGGACGCGATGGCGGAGATGGGCGAGCGGCTCCAGACCCGCCTCGGCGCCGGACAGGAGCGCGACGCGGCGTTGCTCGAGCTGCTGCGCGAGATCTTCCGCGAGACGTCGCCGGTGCGCTTCGAGGGCAACGGCTACAGCGAGGAGTGGAAGCTCGAGGCCGGCCGCCGCGGCCTGCCCAACCTGCCCGACACGCCCGCGGCGCTCGAGGTGATGCGCGATTCGCGCCGCACCGCGTTCCTGCGGGAGATGGGCGTCTTCAGCGAGCGCGAGCTGCACAGTCGCTACGTGGTGGCGCTCGAGCGTTACATCAAGGTGGTCACTCTCGAGGCCGAGACGCTGGTCGAGATCCTGAACACCCACGTGATCCCGGCGGCGGAGAAGCAGCTCGTGGAATCCGCAGCGGCGGCGGCGGCGGCGGAATCGGCGCCCGCGGCGGCTCACGCGCTCGAAGCGCGGGTCAAGGCGCTGGGAACGACGATGGGCAGCGTGCTCGCAGGCGTCGAGAAGATCCAGAGGCTCCTCAGCGAGACCGACTCGATGCACGACGAGGCGGCGCGGGCGCGGAGGCTCGCCGACGAGCTGCGGCCGATGATGGCCGAGGCGCGCGATGCGGCGGACCGGCTCGAGCACATGGTCGCCGACGAGCTGTGGAGCCTGCCCAAGTATCGGGAGATGCTGTTCGTGAAGTGAAGTAGCGTTGCAACCAGGGCGACGAGGGGATGCCGACCTCGTCGCCCTCGTCTTTTCACCCCCGACGTGATACTCGGCGGCCTGATCCGTATCATTCTCTGCCATGGCCAACGACACGATGGCGATCCACCGGGCGTGGACCTGGGTGATTCCGGCGCGCGAGGAGGATTGGGATGCGCTGTACGCGGAGCAGCTGCCGCGCATCTACAACTTCTTCCGCTTCCGGGTGGGGGAGGGCGCGGTCGCCGAGGACCTGACCTCGATCACGTTCGAGAAGGCGTGGCGCGCGCGGCGGCGGTACCGGCGGGACCTCGCCGCGTTCACCACCTGGCTCGTCACCATCGCGCGCAACGTCGCGGTGGATCACTACCGGCAGCAGCGGAAGCACGTGACGCTCGAGGCGGCGGCGGATGTGCCGGCGGAAACCACGCCGGAGGAGCTGGCCGAGCGACGCTCGGATGTCGAGCACCTCGGCCGATTGATGGGGGTTCTCCCCGAGCGGGAGCGTGAGCTGCTGTCGCTCAAGTACGGCGCCGGACTCACCAATCGCGCGATCGCGCGACTGACCGGCCTCAGCGAATCCAACGTCGGCACCATCCTGCATCGCACCATCGCGGGATTGCGCGCCGGCTGGAACGAAGGAGTCTGAGGATGGACGATCGATTCATGAACGAGCTGCGGCGCGATCCGGACCCGCGCTTCGCCCGCGAGCTGCGCGCCCGGCTGCGGGCGCAGGAGACGCAGAACCCCGAACCAGCGCGGCGCCTGGGACGCACGCTCGCCGCCGTGCTCGCGGCGGCGCTGGTGGTGGCGCCGTTCGCCTTCCCGTCGGTGCGCGCCTCGGCCCAGGCGTTGCTCGACCTGTTCCGCGTGCGCAAGTTCGCGGCAGTGCAGTTCGACGAGACCCGCGCCGAGAAGCTGCGCCAGCTCGGCGCCGACAAGGAACTCATGGTCTTCGACCGTCAGGAGACCGTGCGCGACCCCGGCGCGCCCGAGGTCGTGGCCTCGGTCGAGGCCGCGGCGGCCGCGGCCGGATTCCAGGTGAGCCGGCCGGGCTACCTGCCGGACGGCCTCACGCCCGATACGGTGCGAGTCCAGGGCGCGGGCGAGGCGCGGCTCTCCGTCAGCGAGGCCAAGCTGCGCTCCCTGCTCGATGCGCTCGACCTGCGCGACGTGGCGCTGCCCTCAGGGCTCGACGGCAAGGTGGTCGAGGTGCGCAAGCCGCCGATCGTGATCCAGCAGTTCCACAACGGCCGCCTGCACGCCACGGTGGTGCAGTCCAACAGCCCCGAGCTGGCGGTGCCGGCGGGCCTCGACATCGAGCGGCTCGCGGAGATCGGCCTGCGCGTGCTCGGGCTCGATCCCGGCGAGGCGCGCCGCATCGCGCGCACCACCGACTGGCGCAGCACGCTGCTGGTGCCGGTGCCGATCAACGCCAGCACCTTCCGCCAGGTGACCGTGCACTCGCAGCAGGGCCTGCTGATCACCCTGAGCGGGCGCGACGGCGAGGGCGACCGCCGGCGCGAAGGCTCGATCGTGCTGTGGAGCGAGGGCGATCGGGTGTTCGGCGTGCTCGGCAACCTCGCGGACAAGGACTTGCTGCAGATGGCGGAGTCGGTGCAGTAGCCTCGGCGCATGACCGCCGCCGTCGAGACGCACGGGCTGCGCAAGCAGTTCGGGGAGAAGCTCGCGGTCGAGGATCTCACCCTGGTGGTGCCGCAGGGCGAGGTCTTCGGCTTTCTCGGACCCAACGGGGCGGGCAAGACCACATCGCTCAAGATGCTGCTCGGCCTGGTCGAGCCCTCGGCGGGCAGCGGCCGCGTGCTGGGGGCGCCGCTCGGCGACCGCCGGACGCGCGCGCGCGTGGGATTCCTGCCCGAGCACTTCCGCTTCCAGGAGTGGCTCACGGGGCGGGAGCTGCTGCACTTCCACGGCCGGCTCTACGGGATGCGCGGCTTGGCACTCGACGCCCGCGCCGACGAGCTGCTCGCGCGCGTCGACCTGCTCGACGCCGCGCACCGGCCGGTGCGCACCTATTCCAAAGGCATGATGCAGCGGGTCGGGATCGCGCAGGCGCTGCTGCCGCGGCCCGAGCTGGTGCTGCTCGACGAGCCCACCTCGGGGCTGGACCCGCTCGGCCGGCTGCTGGTGCGGGACATCATCCGCGAGCTCAAGGCCGGGGGTGCCACGGTCTTCCTCAACTCGCACCTGCTGGGCGAGGTCGAGGCGACCTGCGACCGCGTCGTGTTCGTGAAGGCCGGGCGCACGGTGCACGAGCTGAGCCTCGCCGGGGACGCCGGTGGGCTCGACGTCGAGCTGCGCACTGGGCCGCTCGACGACGGCGCCCGCGCCGCACTGGCGGCGTTGGGAGCGGTGGAGCCGTCGGCCGACGGCCGCGCCCGCATGCGCGTCGCCGCCGAGGACGTGCTGCCCGAAGTCGCCCGGACCCTGGTGCGCCATGGCGTGGCGCTCTACGAGATGAAGGCGGCGCGAAAGTCGCTCGAGGCCTGGTTCCTCGAGGTCATGGGCGACGAAGGGCGCCCCGGCTGACGATGCGCGACCTGCTCACCATCGCCCACCTCACCCTGCACGAGGCGATGCGCCGGCGGATCCTGACGGCCGCGCTGATCTGCGGGGCGGCGTTCCTCGCGCTGTTCGCGATCGGGCTGCACTTCATGATCCGCGAGCTGAACGGGAGCCACGGCCTCACGTTCATCGAGCGGCGCGTGATGCTCAACGCGCTCACCCTGGCGGGGCTGTTCGCCGCCAGCCGGCTGGTGGTGATGACCGCGGTGCTGCTCCCGGTGGATACGCTCTCGGGCGAGATCGCCTCGGGCGTGATCCAGACCCTGGCGGCCAAGCCGGTCCGTCGCTCCGACATCGTGCTCGGCAAGTGGCTGGGGCACTGGCTGGTGACGGCCGGCTACTTCGTGCTGCTGGTGGCCGGGGTGCTGATCGTGGTGCGCGCCTCGGGGCAATTCACGCCGCCCCACATCGAGCGCGGGCTGCCGCTCCTGCTGCTCGAGGCCACCGTGCTGCTGACGCTCTCGATCGCCGGCGGCGCGCGACTCTCGACCATCACCAACGGCATGATGGTGTTCGGGCTCTACGGCCTCGCGTTCATCGGCAACTGGGTGGAGCAGATCGGCACGTTCGCCGACAACGTCGCGGCCCGCAACGTGGGCACCGTGTCGAGCCTCATCATGCCGAGCGAGGCGCTGTGGAATCTGGCCGCCTATCAGATGCAGCCGACCCTCATGCGCGAGCTCTCCGCCACGCCCTTCTCGCCCGTCTCGGTGCCGAGCGCGGCGATGGTGTGGTGGGCGATCGGCTACATCGCGGTGACCCTCACGCTCGGCTTGCGGGCATTCCGGAAGCGCGCGCTCTGATTCAGCCTGGACCGGTCGCGACCGGCCCGGGGCCTCCGGCGGAGCGGCCAGGAGTCCAGGAGTCCCGCGCCGTTTGACACTTCCGAATCGCGGTCGCTATCCTGCGCCGCCCGCGCGGGACCGGATGCGCCAACGCGCGGCCCGACCCACCGCGGGGTTGTAGTTCAGTTGGTTAGAACGCCTGCCTGTCACGCAGGAGGTCGCGGGTTCGAGTCCCGTCAACCCCGCCATTCCTTCCGTCTCCCGCGCGCTCCCGCCTCCCGATCCCGGCGGAGCGCCCGATTCGGGCACGGGCACGCCTCAGGCGGTGGGCAAGCTCCTTCCGGCACCCGGGGCCGGACCCCCTTTCAGGGCCCCCGGAGGGCCCGCGCCACATACGAGATTCCGCTGTCCTTCCAGGATGCAGGGGCCGATTTGTTATTGACGGAGCGAAAGTGCTCCGTATACTGCCGGTGCTTTTTCAGGAAGGCGCGCAACGGGGTGCTGTATTCGGCATCCAATGCGCGCGTGGAGCGAGAGGCTCCAGCATTCGCGACCCGGCGCACGCCGCGCCGAGCCATCCGCCTGAGGGTGCCATGAAGCGCAAGAAAGAAGTCCCCGGCGAGGAAGATTTCGGCTTCGAACCCGAAGACGAGGCTGAAGGCTACGGGGACGAGGGCGACGAGGAAGAGGACGACGAGCTCTTCGAGGACGACGACCTCGAGGAGGGCGACGAGGACCTCGACGAAGAGGAGTTCGAGGAGGACTTCGACGAGGAGTACGAAGGCAACGAAGACGACATCGACGACTTCGAGGAAGAGACGCCGTCCGAGGAATGAGCGGCACCCGGCGGGAATCGGAGGGGGCAATCGACGCAAGTCGCGCTGGCCGGACCGACGTGGCTGAGCCTCGAGTCGGATTCGGCCCGCACCCCCGCGCCGAGCGCCGCAGGGTTTCGGCCCCCGCGTCCCGCGCCGCGGTCCGGCAAGGTTGACCGGAGCCGCGGACCCGTCCATCGCCGCCGAGCCCCGGCGAGAGAGCGCCCCGTGAACCGCCCCGACTGGCCGACCGGGCTGCCCTTCAACTTCGGCGGGCTCGAGGAAGAGCACGCCGCGCTCGAGCGCGCGCGCGTCGTCGTGCAGCCGGCTCCCTACGACTTCAGCACCACCTACCAGGGCGGGACCCGCTGGGGCCCGCGCGCGATCCTCGCCGCCTCGCAGAACATGGAGCTGTGGGACGAGGAGCTTGGCGCCGCCACCTACCGCGCCGGCATCCACACGCTGCCCGAGCTCGAGCCCACGGCGCTCGGGCCCGAGGCCATGGCGCAGCGCGTCGAGCAGGCGGTGGGCTGGATCCTGGACCGCGGCAAGCTGCCCGCGATGCTCGGGGGCGAGCACAGCCTCACCGCCGGGGCGGTGCGCGCCGCGGCCGCGCGCTTCCGCGGCCTGTCGGTGCTCCAGCTCGACGCGCACGCCGACATGCGCGACCGGTATCTCGACTCGCCCTACAGCCACGCGTGCGTGATGCGGCGCGTGCGCGAGAGGGTGCCCGCCGCGTCGGTCGGGATCCGCTCGATGAGCGAGGAGGAGGCGAAGGTGCTGGAGCGCGAGCCCGCGCCGCTCTGGAGCGCGCGCGCGTTCCGCGCGCTCCAGGGCCGCTGGGAGCCCATCCTGAACGCGCTCACGGACGAGGTCTACGTGACCTTCGACCTCGACGCCCTCGATCCGGGAGTGCTCCCCGCGACCGGCACGCCCGAGCCCGGCGGGCTCGACTGGTACGAAGCGGTGGACCTGCTCGCGGCGGTCGCCAGGCGCCACCGGATCGTGGGATTCGACATCGTGGAGCTGGCCCCCATCGCCGGCCAGGTGGCCTCCGACTTCCTCGCCGCACGGCTCGCCTACCGCCTGATGGGGCTGGCGCTCGCGAGCGTCTCCTCCGCCGCGCTGCGCACCGCCTGATCTCCGAGCGGCCGATGCCGGGTGGCGCCCCGCGTCTCGTGCTGCGCAAGAACCAGGACCGCCGCGTGCGCGGCGGGCACCCGTGGATCTTCAGCAACGAGGTGGCCGCGATCGAGGGCGCGCCCGAGGACGGCGGCCTGGTCGAGATCGCGGACTGGCGCGGCGCATTCCTGGGCCGCGCCTACTTCAACCACCACAGCCTGATCTGCGCCCGGCTCCTCACGCGCGGGCGCGACGAGATCGACCTCGGGTTCTTCGTCAAGCGGATCGAGCGCGCCGTGCGGCTGCGCGAGCGCCTGCTGCCGGGCGAGCGCACGCTGCGCCTCGTGCACGGCGAGGCGGACCAGCTTCCCGGCCTGGTGGTGGATCGCTACGCCGACGTGCTCGCGGTGCAGATCCAGACGCTGGGGATGGAGGTGCGCGCCGACCTGGTGCGCGCGGCGCTCGAGGAGGCGCTCGCGCCGCGCGGCGCGCTCCGGGTCGCCGACTCGCCGCTGCGGACGCTCGAGGGGCTGCCGCTCGAGCGCGGCGTGTGGTGGGGCGAGGTCCCGGAGCGGATCGAGGTCGAGCTCGAGGGGTTCCGGGTCGAGGCCGATCTCCACCGCGGGCAGAAGACCGGGCTCTTCCTCGACCAGCGCCTGAACCGCCGCCGCGCCGAGGTGCGCGCGCGCGACCGGCGCGTGCTCGACCTCTTCTGCTACCAGGGCGAGTGGAGCCTGCACGCCGCGCGCGGCGCGGCGCGCTCGGTGCTGGCGGTGGATTCCTCGGGCCCCGCGCTCGAGGCGGCGGCACGCAACCTCGAGCGCAACGGCCTCGCCGACCGCGTGACGCTGCGCCGCGCCGACGCCTTCGACGCGGCGCGCGAGCTCGAGCGCGCCGGCGAGCGCTTCGGACTGGTGGTGCTCGACCCGCCCGCGCTGATCAAGGCGCGCCGCCACCTCGCCGCGGGGGCGCGCGCCTACCGCGAGCTGAATCGCGCGGCCATGGCGATGCTGGACGAGGAGGGCGTGCTCGTCACCTGCTCGTGCAGCCACCACCTGGACGACGCGCTCTTCCGCCAGGTGCTGCTCGAGTCGGCGCGCGCGGCTCACCGGCCGTTCCGGCTGCTCGAGTGGGAGGGGGAGTCGCCCGACCACCCCCAGCTCCTCGCGGTGCCCGAGACCCACTACCTCAAGTGCGCGGTGCTCGAGGCGATCTGACCGGCCGCGCTACGAGCCCGCGGCCGGCTCCTTCGCCTGCGAGCCCGACTTCTTCAGCTCCTCGACGTAGTTGAGCCTCAGGTCGGTGAGCGCCTGCTGGAGCACGCGGGCCTCGTCGGATTCCAGGTTGCCGCGGGTGCGCCCCTCGAGCGCGGCGAGCGTGTCGATGGTGTCGCGCGCCGCCTCGAGATTCACCTCGATCTTGCGCGTGACCGGGTTCATCAGCTTCCCGAGCGCCATCATGCCGCCCTGCTGGAGCCCGAGCACGAGCTGCAGGAAGAGCGCCGCGGAGCGGGAGGGAGCCGTCTCCATCACGACTCCCCGCCCGCGGGCGAGGCGCCCGCCCGGGCCTTGGCCTCGTCCCACAGCGCGTCCATCTCGGCGAGCGTGGCCTGCGCCGGGGTGCGCCCGCGCTCGGCGAGGCGGCTCTCGACGTGCCGGAAGCGGTCGCGGAAACGGTGGGTCGCGGCCCGCAGCTCGCGCTCGGGATCCACGCCCAGGCGCCGCGCGACGTTCACGACCGAGAACAGCAGGTCGCCGATCTCCCGCGCGAGCGCGGGGGTGACGTCGCCTCCGAGCTCGCGCTCGATCTCGCCCAGCTCCTCGCGCACCTTGGCGAGCGCGCCCGCGGTCTCGGGCCAGTCGAAGCCCACCGCGCCGGCCTTCTCCTGCGTGCGGTAGGCGGCGATCAGCGCCGGGAGCCCGCGCGGCTGGTCGCCGAGGAGCGAGGCCGCCGTCTCACCCTTCTCGGCCTTCTTGATCTCCTGCCACTGGCGGTAGGCCGCTTCGCTCCCCGAGAGCTGCGTGGTGCCGTAGACGTGGGGATGCCGGCGAACGAGCTTGGCCGCGGCGCGCTCCAGCGCATCGGCGAGCGAGGGGCCGCCCTTCTCGTTCAGGAGCTCGAGGCAGAAGACGGCGAGGAACGCCAGGTCTCCGACCTCCTCCGCGACCCGCTCGGGATCGCCCGAGGCGATGGCCTCCGCCGATTCGGCCGCCTCCTCGGTCAGGTAGGGCGTCATGCTCTCGAGCGTCTGCTCGCGGTCCCACGGGCACCCGTCCGGACCGCGCAGCCTGCGGCACACGCCCACCAGCTCCGCGAACGCCTTCTGATCGCGATCCATGCGCCCGAGATTAGCCGAGCGGCCGGCCCTTCACCAGAGCGCCTCGATGGCCCGCGCGCCGGCTCACGAGCCAGACCGCGAGCGCTGCGCCCAGCAGCGCCAGGAACGGAGCCAGCACCGCCCAGCACAGGAGGAACGAGACCGCGTCCTCCGCGGCCGAGAGCAGCGGGTTCCCGAGCCCCATCGTCGCGGCCGTGCTCCCGAGCCTGAGCTTGGCCTTGACCGCGTGGAACGAGAGCGTGAGCCCCGCGAGCACGAGCGCCACGATTTGTCCCCACGGCGACGGCCATGGCCCCAGCACCGCATAGGCGCCCAGCCACGCGGCGGCGGGGCGCAGCACCGTGGCCACCGCGTCGAGCGCGTGGTCGACCACCGGGATCTTGTCGGCCGCGATCTCGAGCACGGCCGCGACCCCGAGCGCGAGCAGCGCGAGGTCGGAGGAGAGCCACTCCGAGCCCGCGCGCAGGTGGACGAGCTCGGCGCGCGCCGCGACCCCGAGGAAGAGCAGCGGCAGGAAGGCGCGCAGGCCGCAGGCGGCGGCGATC
Source organism: Candidatus Eiseniibacteriota bacterium (assembly GCA_036507005.1). Lineage (GTDB taxonomy): Bacteria > Eisenbacteria > RBG-16-71-46 > RBG-16-71-46 > RBG-16-71-46 > WS-2. The sequence goes on along the minus strand of DASXQT010000070.1, from coordinate 10,853 downwards.
CCCACGCCGGCGCCGATCGCGAGCAGCCAGCTCAGGTCCACCTCGCACCGCCGCATCTGGCGCAGGATTGCATATCTTGCTTGAGCGGTTCCCGCCTGCGGTCCATAGTTTCGGCGGCGAAGCGTCGGAAACCAAGTCCGACCGGCGCGCCTAGTGCTGTTCCGACACCGGACGTAAACACCACCCGGGGGACGGCTCGGATCCTCGAGGTTTCGCAGACAGGAAAGGAGGAAGGACCATGAACACTCGGCACGGCTGGAGTATTGTCGCTCATCTCTTCCAAGCCGACAGACTTCCACGGCTGCGCGCGACGGCGGTGGTTGCTGCGGTCTTGTTGGCGGGTGTCGCCGCTTGGCCGCAGGGCATTCGCGCACAGACGTGCGGGCCGGGGGAGGATACCCTCCACGTGTGCCTCGGACTGGACGAGGTCGAGTTCTGCGACGCTACCTGCAACCTGGGGGAGACGGAGTTCATCGCCGCCTCCGTGAGCGACACGAACTTTTACCCCAAGCTCCGGACCCCAGGCGCGATCGCGGCCGTTCAGGCGGCCGTAGGGAACGCCGGGAAGCGGAAGGCGCTGGACAACGCGCGGCAGGTCCTCGGGAAGGCGGGCTTTACCATCGTGAACATCAACAGCGTACAGGACCTCATCGCGGCGGTCCTCGCCGCCTACGCCGCGAACGGCAACAATCCAATTCATCTCGTCATCGTCGGGCACGGGCGGCCGGGAAGCGTCAAGGTGGGCGAAGACCGGCTGAATCACGACACGGAAGCAGGCCAGGCGGCCCAAACGAAATTCGTGGGTGCAGTCCGAGGCCTGCTCCAGAACCTCGTGCTCGTATCCTGCAACACGGCCCAGGGCACTGCAGGCCAGGGTTTCGTGGAGAAGCTCTCCGGCGATCTGGGGGCGCCGGTCCACGCATGGACCGGACACCTCCAGCCGGATGCGATCAACAAGACCTTCTGGTCCGACGGCGCAAAGAAGGAGATTCCCCCGACGGCCACGCGCCGGGCGACGTGGGGCGGGCTGAAGACCATCTATCGGTGACCATGGAGTGACCGGCTGTCCCATTCGAATCGGGTCCTCCGGCGGCCACCCTCGGCTGAGGGTGGCCGCCGTGATGTAGTAGTGCCCGGCGCGGACATTCATCCGAGGCGGAGGACCGCCGAACGTCTGGAACGCGAATCCGGATCGGCGCAGGATTGCGTGAGCACCATCGCGCCTCTATGCTACCAGCCTTCCAGCCTGCCTCCATGCCCCGAGCACCCGCGCGCCGGCGCCTGAGCCGCCGGGCCGCGCGTCGAGGAGGGAAGCGCGTGCCGATGCCGGTTTCCACGTGGGTCGAGGTGGACCTCGACCGCTTCGCGGCCAACCTGCGCGCGGTGCGCGAGCGTCTGGCGCGCGGAGCGACGCCGCCCGCGCCGCAGGAGATCCTGCTGGTCGTCAAGGCCGACGCCTACGGGCACGGCGCGGTCGAAATGGCCGCGGCCGCCGAGCGCGAGGGCGTGTCGCAGCTCGGCGTCGCCACGCTCCACGAGGGGATCCAGCTCCGGAGGGCGGGCTGCCGGCTCCCGGTCGTCGTGCTCTCGCCGCTCCTCGAAAGCGAGATCGCCGAGGCGGTCGGCCACGGACTCGATCCCACGGTGTGCGACCTCGACTTCGCGCGCGCGCTCTCCGCGGCCTCGGCCTCGAGCGGCCGCCCGCTCCGCTTCCACGTCGAGGTGGACACGGGCATGGGGCGCATCGGCGTCCGCGAGGAGGAGGCGGAGCGGTTCCTCGAGCACGCGACCTCGCTTCCCGGGCTCCGGCTCGCGAGCGTCTACACCCACTTTCCCGACGCCGACGCCGAGGACCTCTCCTTCGCGCGCGAGCAGGTGAGCCGCTTCGGCGCGCTGCTCCGGCGCCTGGCCGAACGCGGCCTCCGTCCGCCCCGCGTCCACGCCGACAACAGCGCGGGCACGCTCAACCTCCCCGAGGCCCGCTTCGACGCGGTGCGGATCGGGCTCATCGCCTACGGGCACCGGCCGCCCAACGCGCCCTCCGACCTGCCGCTCTCGCCGGTCATGGCCTTCAAGAGCCGGCTGGTCCAGGTGCGCGACCTGCCCGCCGGCTCGAGCGTGAGCTACGGGCGCACCTACGTGACGCCGCGGGCGACGCGCATGGGCGTGGTCGCGGTGGGCTACGGCCACGGCTACTCGTGGCTGCTCTCGAACCGCGGGCAGATGCTGGTCGGCGGGCGCCGCGTGCCGATCCTGGGGCGCGTCACGATGGACCTCACCATGGTGGACCTCGCGGAGGCGCCGGAGGCGGCGGTGGGCGACGAGGTGGTGCTGTTCGGCGACCAGCACGACGAGGTGCTGACCCTCGAGGAGGTCGCCCGCGGGAGCGAGACCATCCCCTACGAGGTGATGTGCACGATCGGCAAGCGGGTGACGCGCATCTACGTGCGCGGAGGCCGGCCGGTCAAGCTCACCACGCTGGTGGGGGAGAGTGCCTCGTGGGCGGAGCAGGCGGCGGACCACTTCCGGCTCCGCAACCAGGCGGTGGCGGCGGCGCGTCGCAAGTAGCCGATGCGCGTCTTCCTGATCGTGCTCGACGGCGTCGGGATCGGGGCGCTCCCGGACGCCGCGGACTATGGCGACCAGGGGAGCCACACGCTGCTCCACGTCGCGGAGGCGGCAGGCGGGCTCAGGGTGCCGCGCCTGGAGTCGCTGGGACTCGGCCTGCTCGCCGCGCTGCCCGGGGTGCGCCCGCTGGCGCAGCCGCGCGGGGTGCGCGGCCGGATGGCCGAGCGCTCGAAGGGCAAGGACAGCACCACCGGGCACTGGGAGCTCGCCGGCCTGGTGCTGGACCGGCCGTTCCCGGTCTACCCCCAGGGCTTCCCGGCCGACCTCCTCGAGCGCTGGAGCGAGCGCACCGGCCGCGGCTGGATCGGGAACGTGGCGGCCTCGGGCACCGAGATCATCCAGCGCCTCGGGTCCGAGCACCAGCGGACCGGAAAGTTCATCGTGTACACTTCGGCCGACAGCGTCTTCCAGGTGGCGGCGCACGAGGCCACGGTGCCGGTGGAGCAGCTGTACGCCGCGTGCCGGGCGGCGCGCGAGCTGCTGACCGGCGAGCACGCCGTGGGGCGCGTGATCGCGCGTCCCTTCGAGGGTGGGGCGGGGGCCTACCGGCGCACCCCGCGCCGGCGCGACTTCTCGCTCGCGCCGCCCGCGCCGACGCTGCTCGACCGGCTCGAGGAGCGCGGCACGCCGGTCATGACGGTCGGCAAGGTGGACGATCTGTTCGCGGGGCGCGGGGTGACCGAGGCGATCCACACCACCGGCAACGCGGAGGGGGAGGAGGTCCTCGCCGGCCTCGCGCGCAGCCGCGGGCGAGGGCTGGTGTTCGCGAACCTGGTGGACTTCGATCAGCAGTACGGGCACCGCAACGATCCGACGGGATTCGCGCGCGCGCTGGAGCAGTTCGACGAGCGGCTCGACGAGATCCTCGGGCACCTGAGGGACGACGAGATGTGCCTGATCACCGCCGACCACGGGAACGATCCGACCACTCCGAGCACCGATCATTCGCGCGAGTACGTCCCGCTCCTCGTGGGCGGCCCCCGCGTGCGTCCCGGCGTGGACCTCGGGACGCGCGAGACCTTCGCGGACGTGGCGGCCACGCTCGCCGAGCTCTTCGGCGTGCGCGCGCCTACGGCCGGCACCAGCTTCCTGCGCGGGGTGCGGGCGTGAAGCCGCGCTCCCCGCGGCCCGCGGGCGCGCGCCTCTCGCCCGCTCGCCTCTCGCCCGCGCGCCTCATGGCCGAGGCGGCGCGCGCCCGCGAGCAGGCCTATGCGCCCTACTCCGGATTCCCGGTGGGCGCGGCGCTGCTCACGCGCGGGGGCCGCGTCGTGCGGGGCTGCAACGTCGAGAACGGGTCGTTCGGGCTCTCGATCTGCGCCGAGCGGAACGCGGTGTTCAAGGCGGTGAGCGAGGGCGAGCGGGACTTCGTGGCGGTGGCGGTGACCGCGGGGCCTAAGAACAACGCCTCCCCGTGCGGCGCGTGCCGCCAGGTCCTGCGGGAGTTCTCGCCCGACCTCGTCGTCTTCTGGCAGGACGCGCGCGGCCGGATCCTGAAGGCGAGGATCGAGGAGCTGCTGCGCAAACCCTTCGTGTGGGCGGTCCGGCAGCGGAGGAAGGGGACGTGAGCCGGGAGCGCGACGAGCTGATCGACGTCATCACGCGCCGGGTGATGGAACACCTCGCGGGCGGCGACGCGGCGGCCCCCGCGGGCTCGCCGGCCCCGGCGCCCATGACGGCACCCGAACCGTCGCGGCCCGTGGCGCCGCGCTCCGAGGCGCCGGCCGCCGCACCCGATCACGAGGCCGAGACCGCGGAGCGCCTGCGGCTCTTCAGCGTCTCCGGGGCCCGGGGCCCGGAGGAGACTCGCGCGCTCCACGAGGCCGGGGCCGCGCGCGTGGTCGCGACCGTGGGCTACTGCCCCGCCTCCGACGGGCTCGCCTCGCTCATCGACCACACGCTGCTCAAGCCCGATGCCCGGCGCGAGGACATCGAGCACCTGTGCCGCGAGGCGGCGCAGTTCTGCTTCGCCTCGGTGTGCGTGAACCCCAACTGGGTGCCGCTGTGCCGGGAGCTGCTGCGCGGCTCCGGAGTCAAGGTGTGCACCGTGATCGGCTTCCCCTTCGGCTCGCACCTGCCGGACGTCAAGGCGTACGAGGCGCGGCGCGCGGTCGAGACGGGCGCCGAGGAAGTGGACATGGTGATCAACATCGGCGCGCTCAAGTCCAAGGACTACGCCCTGGTCGAGCAGGACATCCGCGGCGTGGTGCAGGTGGTGGGGCGCGACACGGTGGTGAAGGTGATCCTCGAGACCGCGATGCTCACGCGCGAGGAGAAGATCATGGGCAGCTCCCTCGCCAAGGCGGCCGGTGCCGACTACGTGAAGACCTCGACCGGCTACGGCGGGGGCGGGGCCACGGTCGAGGACGTGCGCCTGATGCGCGAGACCGTGGGGCCCGAGATCGGCGTCAAGGCGTCGGGCGGGATCCGCACCAAGGAGGACGTGGAGGCCATGGTGGCGGCCGGCGCCACCCGCATCGGCGCGTCGGCCGGGGTCAAGATCGTGCGCGGCGAGGCCGGCGAGTCGAAGTACTAGTGGCCGACCCCCGCGAGCTGATCCGCGAGAAGCGCGACGGTCGCACGCACGATCCCGACGCGCTGCGCGGCTTCCTCCTGGCCTACGCGCGCGGCGACGTCCCCGACTACCAGGCGAGCGCGTGGCTGATGGCCGCGTTCCTGAAGGGCCTGGACGAGCGCGAGACCCAGGCGCTCACCCGCGCGCTGCTCGAGTCCGGCCGGCGCTTCGACTGGACCGGGCTGGGCCGTCCGAGCGCCGACAAGCACTCGACCGGCGGCGTGGGCGACAAGATCTCGCTCGCGCTCGCGCCGCTGGTGGCCGCGTGCGACGTGCTGGTCCCGATGGTCTCGGGGCGCGGCCTCGGGCACACCGGCGGCACCCTCGACAAGCTCGAGTCGATCCCGGGCTTCCGCACCCGGCTCACCCCCGAGGCGATGCGCGCCCAGCTCGACGCGATCGGCGTCGTGATGGTGGGCCAGGGGCCGGACCTGGCGCCCGCGGACGGCAAGCTCTACGCCCTGCGCGACGTGACCGCGACCGTGGAGTTCGAGCCGTTCATCGTCTCGAGCATCGTGAGCAAGAAGATCGCCGAGGGCGCGGGCGCGGTCGTCTACGACGTGAAGTGCGGCAACGGAGCGTTCATGCGCACTCCCGAGGCCGCCCGCTCGCTCGCGCGCCGGCTGGTGGCGGCGACGCGCGGGATGGGGGCGCGCGCCGCGGCGCTCATCACCGACATGAGCCAGCCGCTGGGCCGCATGGCGGGCAACGCGCTCGAGGTGCGCGAGGCGGTCGATACGCTCCAGGGCGGTGGGCCCGCCGACGTGCGCGAGCTGACGCTCGAGCTCGGGGCCCGCATGCTCGAGCTCGCGGGCGCCGAGCCCGACTCCGGTGCCGCGCGGAAGCGGGCGGTGCAGGCGCTCGACTCGGGCGCGGCGTGGAAGAAGTTCGTGGCGATGGTGGAGGCCCAGGGCGGCGAGGCCGCGAGCCTCGAGCGCGACGGCGGGCTGCCGCGCGCGCCGCGGGTCGCAGAGGTGCACGCGCCGCGGGCCGGAGCGGTCGCCGCGATCGACACCTACGGCCTCGGCGAGCTGGTGGTCGCGCTCGGCGGCGGGCGCCGCGCGAAGGAGGACGAGATCGACCCGCGCGTGGGGCTCGAGATCCTGCGGCGGATCGGCGATCGCGTCGGACCGGGCGAGCCGCTCGCCCGGCTCCATCTCGCCGCCGATGACCCGGCGGCGGCTCAGCGCGCCGCGGCGTGCTTCACGATCGCGGATCGCGCCCCGCAGGGCCCTGCGCTCGTGCTCGAGCGGGTGGAGTAGCCCGGGCCGGCACGGTCCGCCACGCCGCCTGGGCGGCGCCCAGCGTCACCCGTCTTCCGAGCACGACCTACCAGGTGTGGATCTTCTCCCGGGCCCGCGCCCGGTCGTTGCGGTCCAGGTCGCGCAGGTCGGGCTTGTCCTCGTCGGGCGCGCGGTTCGTGGGGTAGGTCTGGAGCGGCCGCCCCGGATGCGTGGTGCAGTACTCGGTGGGCTCGGAACCGTCGTTGAAGATCTCGGTCGTGACGTTGGGGCACGCGTCGGTGGCGAGCAGCCCGGTCTCGGCGCAGACCTCGCGGCTCAGGGTGCCGAGCGGCGAGCCGAAGTCCTCGACCGGGCGGCCGCGCGTCGCCCCGATCATGAAGTCGGTCCAGGTCGGGAGCGCCGCGCGCGCGCCGGTCATGCCCGGGCCGATGGTCTTCTTCTGGTCGTAGCCCACCCACACGCCGCACACCAGGCTCGGGACGTAGCCCTCGAACCAGGCGTCCATGTACTCGTCCATCGTGCCGGTCTTGCCGGCCGCCGGCAGCGTGAAGCCGCGCACCCGCGCCGGCGCCCCGGTGCCCTGGTCCATCACGCTCTGGAGCATCGAGGTGACGACCGCGGCGGTCTCCTCGGACAGCACCTCGGTCGGACGCGGGTTGTTCTTCTCCAGCGTCGTTCCGGTCTTGTCCTCGACCTTGAGGATGAAGAGCGGGTCGTTGCGGATCCCGCGGTTCGCGAGCACCGCGTAAGCGGAAGTGAGCTCGAGCAGGGTCACCTCGCTGCTGCCGAGCGCGATCGAGAGGTTCTGCCCGATCGGGCTCTTGATCCCCATGCGGCGCGCGTAGCTCGAGACCAGCGAGGTCCCGATCTTGCGCAGCAGCTTGATCGCCGGGATGTTGATCGAGTTCTGCAGGGCGTAGCGCAGCGTGACCGGCCCGCGATAGGTGCGGTCGTAGTTGCCGGGCTGGTAGAGCGTCCCGTCGCCGGCCGGGAACGAGACCGGCTCGTCCACGATGATGTCGGTGGGATGGAAGCCGTTGTCGATCGCCGCGGTGTAGACGAAGGGCTTGAACGCCGAGCCCGCCTGGCGCCGGGCCTGGATCGCGCGGTTGAAGTTGCTGTGGTTCCAGTCGCGGCCGCCGACCAGCGCGCGGATCGCGCCGGTGTGGGGATCGACCGCCACCAGGGCGCCCTGCAGATACGGCGTGCTCTGCCCCGCGTGCGCGGCGTCGGCGGGCGGGACCACGTAGGTCGCATGCGTCGACTTGAGCTTGAGCTCGGCCTCGAGGCCGGTCATGTTTTTCTCGAGCGCGCGCTCGGCGATCTGCTGCAGGTCCATGTCGAGCGTGGTGTAGACCTTGAGCCCGCCCTCGTAGACCGCGTTCGATCCGTAGTGCTCGTCGAGGTGCAGCCGCACCATCTCGACGAAGTACGGCGCGCGGTCGTTGCTGTAGCGCACCGGCGTGACCCCGAGCGGCGCGCTGTTCGCATTGTCGAACTCCACCTGGGTGATGGAGTGCGTGACCAGCATGTTGCGCAGCACCTTCGCGCGCCGAGCCTTGGCCGCCGCCGGCCGGCGGCGCGGCGAGTAGAGGCTGGGGTTGGCGGGCAGCCCGGCGAGCAGCGCGCACTCGGGCAGGGTCAGCTCGCGCACCGGCTTGTTGAAGTAGGTCTTGGCCCCCGACTCGACGCCGTAGGCGCCCTCGCCGAAGTAGATCTGGTTGAAATAGAGCTCGAGGATCTGCTCCTTCGAGTAGTTGCGCTCGATCTCGATCGCGAGCGCGATCTCCCGCAGCTTCCGGCTCAGCGTGCGCTCGTGGGTGAGGAACAAGTTGCGCGCGAGCTGCTGCGTGATCGTGCTGCCGCCCTCGGCGCGGCGCATCTTGAGCACGTTGGTGATCGCCGCCCGCGCCACGCCGTACAGGTCCACGCCCCAGTGCCGGTAGAAGCTGCGGTCCTCGGTGGAGAGGGTGGCGTTGATGAGGTGCGGCGGGAGCTGCTTGATCGGGACCGGCGAGCGGTTCTCGCGGAAGAACTCGTGGAGCACGCGGCCGCGCGCGTCGTAGACCACGGTCTTGACCGGCGCGTGGATCGCGGTGAGCTGCTCGGGCGTCGGCAGGTCGCGGCCGAGCCAGCGGACGATGCCGAACACCACGCCGGCCGCGCCGAACACGGCGATCACGACCAGCACGAAGAACAGCTTCCAGGGGAAGCGGACCGCGGCTCGGACCGCCATGTCGGGGATGGGGCTCAGTGAGATGGTTTTCTCCTTTCGGCGGCCGAGCCTAGGAGGGTTCGCGGAAGCGGGTCAAGCCGTCTTCCGGCGGCCGGTTTGCCGGAGCCTGACGTGCCCACTAAGATCGCGCGCTCCGAAGTCGAGACGATTCCGCGAGGCCCCATGACGCCCGAAGCCCAGCTCGAGCTGCTCACCCGCGGCACCGAGGAGGTGCTGCCCGAGGGACAGCTCCTGAACCGCTTGCGGCAGTGCGCGCGCGAGCGCCGCCCGCTGCGCGTCAAGCAGGGCTTCGACCCCACCGCTCCGGACATCCATCTGGGCCATACCGTCGGCCTCCGCAAGCTGCGGCAGTTCCAGGACCTGGGCCACCAGGTCGTGCTCATCGTCGGCGACTACACCGGCCTCGTCGGCGACCCGAGCGGGCGCAGCAAAACCCGCCCCCGGCTCACCACCGCGGAGATCGAGGCGAATGCCACCACTTACCTCGACCAGTTCTTCCGTGTGCTTGAGAGGAATCCGAGCCCTCCGCGGCTGCCGGTCGAGATCCACAGGAACGGGGAGTGGTTCGCCCGCATGGGGTTCGCGGAGCTCCTGGGCCTCGCGTCCCAGTACACGGTCGCGCGCCTGCTCGAGCGCGACGACTTCGCGAAGCGCATGGCGGCGCAGCAGCCCATCGGCGTGCACGAGCTCCTGTACCCGCTCATGCAGGGCCACGACTCGGTCGAGATCCGCTCGGACCTGGAGCTCGGCGCCACGGAGCAGAAGTTCAACCTGCTGGTGGGGCGCACGCTCCAGGAGCTGGGCGGGCAGCCGGCGCAGATCGTCATGACGGTCCCGGTGCTGCCCGGGCTCGACGGCGTGCAACGCATGAGCAAGAGCCTCGGCAACTACATCGGCGTGTCCGACGCGCCCGGCGAGATGTACGGCAAGGTGATGAGCCTGCCCGATCGCGTGATGGGCTCGTTCTGGACGCTCGTGACCGATGCCGCTCCCGACGAGCTGGCGGAGGTGGAGCGCGCGCTGGGCGACCCGGCGGTGAATCCGATGGAGGTCAAGCAGCGGCTCGCCGCGCGCATCGTGCGCATGTACCACGGCGAGGAGGCCGCGGCGCGCGCGGGGCGCGACTTCGACTCGCAGTTCCGCCGCCACGAGGTGCCCGAGGATCTGCCCGTGCGGGCGGTTCCCGCGGGGGAGATCGGGATCAAGGATCTCCTGGTGGCGATCGGGCTCGCGCCCTCGGGCAGCGCCGCGTGGCGCGCCGTGGATCAGGGTGCGGTGAGCATCGACGGGACGCGCATCACGGATCGCCGCCACGTGCAGCGCGTTGCGGCGCCGATCGTGGTGCGTCTCGGCCGGCGAATGGTCAAGGTGGAGCCCGGCCCGCGGAGCGGCTGAGGCCGGCGTCCGGGAGAGGGCGGCCCGCGGGGCTGCGGCATGGCTGAGCGGGAGCCGTCCGTCCAGGCGCTCAACCCATTGGATCGACGTCACTTGACCTGGGTTGACAGGGCCGGCGTGCGGACCTACATTGTGTTTGCCGCTGGGCTTCAGCCCTCCGGAGACGCGATCTGGGTTGACATCCCAACAAATCGACGCTAGATTGCGCGTTCGCCCTGTCCGCCAGGACTAGGGCGATTGCTTCTCTGCTCTTTGAAAACTGAATAGCGCACGTGACTCTGAGAGCTCGCGCGAGGACCCCTTACGTACGCGTATCTGCGTGCGTGTGGGTTTCGTTGTACCTTGCAAGAAAGATCCGAGAGGTAGGCTTCGGCCTGCCGCTCGTTTCTCCGTTTTTTCTACCACGGAGAGTTTGATCCTGGCTCAGAACGAACGCTGGCGGCGTGGATTAGGCATGCAAGTCGAACGCGAAAGAGGGGGTAACTCCTCGAGTAGAGTGGCGAACGGGTGAGTAACGCGTGAAGAACCTGCCTTCGACAGGGGGACAACACTCCCAACGGGGTGCTAATACCGCATGAGACCACAGGTCCGCATGGACCAGGGGTCAAAGGTGGCCTCTACTTGTAAGCTACCGGTCGAAGATGGCTTCGCGTCCCATTAGCTAGTTGGCGGTGTAAAAGACCACCAAGGCGACGATGGGTAGCTGGTCTGAGAGGATGGTCAGCCACACTGGGACTGAGATACGGCCCAGACTCCTACGGGAGGCAGCAGTCGAGAG
>DASXQT010000069.1:0-22818 GCA_036507005.1 Candidatus Eiseniibacteriota bacterium | reverse complement strand
ACAGGGCCGGTACTTGTCGTCGCCCAGCTCGTCGTGCAGGACGTTCGCGATCGCCAGGCAGGTGTCGAGCCCGATGAGATCGGCCAGCTCGAGCGGCCCCATCGGGTGGTTGAGCCCGAGCCTGGCCCCGGTGTCGATGTCCTCGACCGTCCCGAGCCCCTCGTACAGCGCGTAGCAGGCCTCGTTGAGCAGCGGGATGAGCACGCGGTTGACGATGAAGCCCGGGATGTCGCGCGCGGCGATGGTCGTCTTGCCGACCTTCTCGGCCAGCGCCACCGTCGTCTCGAAGGTCTCCTGCGAGGTGGGCAGGCCGCGCACCACCTCGACGAGCTTCATGAGCGGCACGGGGTTCATGAAGTGCATGCCGATCACGCGCTCGGCGCGCCGCGTGACCGCGGCGATCTCGGTGATCGAGATGCTGGAGGTGTTGCTGGCCAGGATCGCGGAGGGAGGTGCGGTGGCGTCGAGCTGCTCGAACACCTTCTTCTTGAGCGCGAAGTCCTCGCTCACCGCCTCGATCGCGATCGGGCAGTCGCGCGTGGCGTCCAGGCTCGCGCCGCCCCGAATGCGGCGCAGCACCTCGGGGGCGCGCTCCGCGGGCCACTCCTGCTTCCTGGCCACGCGCTCGAGGCTCCGGCCGATGGTGCCGAGCGCGCGTGCAACCAGGTCGGGGTCCACGTCCACCAGCTCGACCTCGAAGCCCGAGGTCGCGAACGCCTGGGCGATGCCGTTCCCCATGGTGCCGGCGCCGATCACGGCGACGCGCCGCACCGCCGCCGAGGGACCGCCCGCGAGCGCCGGGGTGGCGGTGCTCATCGCGCGGCACTCCCCCTACGGCGCTGCCTGGCCCGATGCGCATCCGTTGGCCGATTGCGCCGGCGGCGCAGGGATCGTCTCGGCAGGTCGGCGATGGCTGCCGTCGGAAGGAGCGATTCTCCGCGGGCCAGACACTCGCCGCACATGTACTTCACGCCCAGGATCGAATAGCCACCGTCGCTCAGCACGATCGCGCCCCCGCATTTCGAGCAGCGCGTGGGCTCGTAGTGAGGAGGATCGACGAGCTTCTCGAAGTTGTACTCGTTGGTTCCGGAGTAGACATACATCTCGGTCTCCATCGCGGCCCTGCAGTTCCTGCAGTCCTGCCAGCGCCCGGTATGCCCCTCCTCGTGATGGAACCCGCACAAAGTGAACCGGCGGTGGTTCCGATGGCAGCTGTTGCGGGCGTACGAGAAGAGGACGTACTGGTCCTCGTCGTCGCAGATCCACCGCCCGCAGCACTTGGTCTTCGTGAGCTTGCCGGACTTTCCGCACAGGCCACATCGGGGGCGCGTGTCCGGGCGTTCCTCGCGCCCTGGCTTGCCGCTCGCGCTCCTCGCCGAAGCGCGGGGCCCTCTGCCGCGGATCACGCGACGCGCTCCACCGCGAGGGCGACGGCGTTGCCGCCGCCCAGGCACAGGGTGGCGAGCCCGGTCTTCTTGCCGCGCTGCTCGAGCGCGTGGAGCAGCGTGACCAGCACCCGCGCTCCGCTCGCCCCGATCGGGTGGCCGAGGGCGACCGCCCCGCCGTTCACGTTGACCCGGCTCCAGTCCCAGCCCAGCGCGTTCCCGTCGGCGAGCGCCTGGGCGGCGAAGGCCTCGTTGGCCTCGATCAGGTCGAAGTGGCCGATCCCGACGCCCATCTTCTTCATCAGCTTCTCGACCGCATCGATCGGCGCGAAGAAGAGATCGCGCGGCTCCCCGCCACCGGTGGCGTAGGCCACCACGCGGGCGAGCGGCGCCGCGCCGCGCTCCTTCACGCGCGCGCCGCTCATCAGCACCAGGGCCGCGCCGCCGTCGTTCAGGCCCGGGGCGTTGCCGGCGGTGATCATGCCGCCCTTCTCACGGGTCACGGCAGGCAGCCTGGCGAGCGTCTCGGGCGTGGTGTCGGGGCGCACCGCCTCGTCCTTCGCCACCACCAGCGGCTCGCCCTTCCGCTGCGGGATCGAGACCGGGACGATCTCCTTCGAGAACCGGCACTCGGCGATCGCCGCCGCGGCCTTGCGGTGGCTCTCGGCCGAGAAGCGGTCCAGCTCGTCGCGGGAAAGCTTCGCCTTCTCGGCGGTGTACTGCGCGAGCTCGATCATGTGGCAGTCGTTGAACGAGCACCACAGGCCGTCCAGCACCGCGCCGTCGCGCAGCACGGTGTCGCCCAGCTTCTGCCCGATGCGCCCGGAGAACAGGTAGTGGGGCGCGGTGCTCATGCTCTCCTGGCCGCCCGCCACCACGCAGTGCGCGTCGCCCGCCTTGATCGCCTGGGCCGCCAGCATCGCGGCCTTGAGGCCCGAGCCGCACACCTTGTTGATGGTGACCGCGCCGACCGCGGGGTCGATGCCGGCCTTGATCTGGGCCTGGCGCGCCGGCGCCTGGCCCTGCCCGCCCTGCACCACGTGGCCCATCAGGACCTCGTCCACGTCCTTGCCGCCGATGCCGGCCCGCTTCATGGCTTCGCGGATCGCGATCGCCCCGAGGTCGGAGGCCCTGAGCGAGGCGAGCCCGCCCAGGAACTTGCCGATCGGGGTGCGCGCGGCGCCGACGATGAACACGTCTGGATATGTCGTCATGGGAGCGCTCCCGCTTTCGAGTGTGAGGGATCCTGCGCGGCCGAAGATACTACACCCGAGACGGCGCGGACGCGCTCCCTCGGCGAGTCGTGCCGCGCCCTCGCGCGATGACCGCAGGGGACCGCGTTGTATGCTGCGCGGCGATGCGCCATCCCGCCCGTCCGATCCTGATCGCCCTGCTCCTCGCGGGCAGCGCCGGCGCCGCGCCCAACGCGGTCGAGCCGGTGCTGGTCAAGCGCTGCAACGAGGAGGCGGCGGTCGTCCAGCGCGCCAACGGGGACCTGTGGCGGCTCGGCCTCGGCCACCGCTGCCTCCCGCTCACGAGCTACACCGGCCGCCGTGTGTTGGTGCGGGCCGGGGTGGTGTTCCCGGGCCCCGAGCCGCATGTGCTCGTTCCCGAGCTCGACCTCGATTGCCGCGTGCTCCGCGCCGATTCCGTGGGCCACGCCGCCCCGCCGCCCCAGCGCAGCCGGCCCACGGCCGGGCTCGCCGCGATGCGCGAGGCCCTGGAGGCGCTGGGCTACAACTGCGGCCCGCTCGAGGAGCGCGGCTGGACGCCCGCCGCCACGCAGGCGTTCGCGCGCTATCGCGAGAGCCGGCGGCTCGACGGCTCGCGCCAGGGCGTGAAGCGGGCGGTGACTGCGCTCGCGATCGACGCGCTCGGCGGGCGGCGCCCGAGCGGGAGCGGGCTCCGGCGCTCGCAGGCGATCTCCGATGAATCGGAGGAGATCGTGGACTACCTGGTGGGCGGCGAAGGCGCCGAGTGCGGCGATCCCACCTTCGTGCGCGGGATCGCGGCCGACAGCTCGTACTTCACCCTGCTCGACGGCACGGTGTGGGACGTGGCCCGCGCGCAGCGCGGCGCGGTCGCCGCTTGGCTCACGAGCGATGGCGTCATGGCGTGCAGCGGAAGGCTCGTGAACCTGCGCACCGGAGAGATGGCGCGGGCTGCGCGGCTGCGGTGAAGCGGCCGCCGCATCGGAAGGGAGCTGCACCCGCAATCGAAGCGAGGCTCCCGGTCGCGCTTCGGGCGGGGCGGGAGCGGCGTTAGAATGCGGCTCCGGTGCGTCTCCCTGCCGCCATTCTGCTCGCGCTCGCGTTTACCAGCGTACGCCCCGCCTCGGCCTCCTGGCCGCCGTGGCACCGGCCGAACCGCGCCCCGCCGCGCTATCCCGAGATCCTGGTCGACGCGGAGTGGCTCGCCAACCATCGCGGCCGCGCCGGACTCACGATCGTGGACGCCCGCTCGCGCGCCCGTTACGAGCAGGAGCACGTCGCCGGCGCGATCCCGTTCGACGCCGCCGGCGCCGATCCCGATCCGGGCGCCCTCGGCGCCCGGCTGGCCCAGGCGGGGATTCCCTCCGAAGGCACGGTGGTCTGTTACGCGGACACGGCCGATCCTTGCGCCGCCGGGCGGTTGTTCTGGCTGCTGGAGCTCGCGGGTTGCGGGCGGGCTCGCGTGCTCAACGGAGGGCTCGAGGCCTGGAAGAAGCACGGCGCGAGGACCGAGCGCGGCGCCCGCCCCGTGCCGGTGGCGCGCTTCGCGGCCGCGCCCGACACCTCCCGGATCGCCGACTTCGCGTACGTGATGGGGGCTTTTGGCCGGCCGGGGCACACTCTCATGGACTGGCGGTCGCCGGAGGACTGGGACAAGGGCCACGTGCCGCACAGCCTCCCCTTCCTCCTCGACCGGCTGGCGGGGCCCGGCGGCCTCTGGCGCGACGGGCCCGCCATGCGCCTCGTGTTCGAGGATTTCGGTCCGCGCAAGCGCGACTACGTGGACCTGAACGACGAGTTCGTGGTGTTCGGCGACGCCCCGCCCGGCCGCGCCCCGATCCACCCCTACCTCGCCGCCCGGGTCGCGGGGCTGGCGCGCGTGCGCTGCTATCCCGAGGGCTTCGCGGGCTGGGCCTCGCATCGCGAGGCACCGGTGACGCGGATCGTGGGCGCCGAGGAGCTGCGCGAGCACCTCGGCACTACCCTGTGGGAACGGCTGCGGAGGATCCCGCCCCGCCAGGTGATGCTCTTCGACCTGCGCGGGGACCGCGAGTACGCATGGGGGCACGTACCGGGCGCGGTCTCGCTCCCCTCGTGGAACTTCGAGCGCGATCTCGAGGCCACGGTCTCCCGCAGGTGGCCCCAGGCCGATCGGGCCCGGATGCCGCTGGTGTGCTACTGCTACGGCGTGGACTGCGTGCGTAGCCGCAACTGCACGACGATCGCCGCGCAGCACGGCTACCTCAACCTGTGGTGGTTCCGGGACGGCATCCCGGGCTGGCAGGCAGCCGGCCTGGCGCTCGAGAAGGGGAAGTGACCCCGGGGCGACCGCCGCCCCCGGGTCGTCGCCGCTTCGCGACGCGAGCCCGCCCGGTTTCCCGGGCGGGCTCGCGCGCCTCTCCCAAAGCCGCTCGCGGACGATGTTACTTGCGGAACAGACTCTTGATCCAGCCCCACGTGCCCTGCTTCGCCTTGGTCGTCGGCTTCTCCGAGACCAAGATGTCGCAGCCGATCCGATCGATGTGATAGAGGATCGTGCCAGTCGGAGTCTCCACGTCGACGTAGTCGCATTCGTCGAGGATGCCGTTGGCATTGGCGTCCTGCCAGCTATCGATGTGGAACGAGTTGCAGAAGTTCGGCCACACCTCGTGCCAGATCTCGCAGATCGGGCTCGTGCCCGATACGGTCTGAGCCGGCTCGGCGACCACCTGGGTCGGCGGGCCCCCACCGGGGGGATAGCAGGTCAGGTAGTAGGTCGGAACCACGGCGTCGATGTGGAACTCCTGGGTCAACCCGCTGCCGAGGTTGGTCAGCACGATGTTGTCGCACGGATCGAGGAGACCGTTGGTGGGGAAGCTGTCGAAATAGGCGGTCTGATGCCAATCTTTGCAATAGTTGGGGTAGAGCTCGTGCCAGTAGGTGCAGTTCGGAGGCACGGGCCAGCCTTGCCCCGGAACGACGGGGGCCGAAGGCAGATCGAGATAATGTTCTGTGACCGGTACTCCGGCCATGGAGGTCGAGCTGAGCGGGTGGAAGGGCACGATGAAGACGGCCGCCACACCGCCGACGACCAGCAGACCCAGCAGGCTTCGTGCTAGCAGTGAACGCATATGCCAGCACCCCCCCTCATCGGGACCTGATTCGGCCGTGGGAAACCGCGACCAGATCCCGCGCGCCGCGGTTCCCCGCCCTCTGAGCTTCGGGCGGTCACGCGGCGCCATGGAGAGACGCGAATGCGGCTGGCGGCGCGCCGCCTGACTCAATCGTCAAGCCAAGGGGTCTTGGCCTTGCGCAGAAGGCGACGGGATTGTCGACCCTCGCGGAATCCGCCGTCAAGGACAAAACGATCCATTCCGGCGGCGCGTGGTCCCGGCCGGCGCACCGGAGAGGTGGCGCGCGCCGCGCGGCCGCGGTAGCGCCGCGCGCGGCCCGTCACCCACCCAGGTCCACCCCACCCGCGCGCAGAACGCCTCAAGGCGCCGGCGCTCGCCCGGCAGGTCAACCTGGTCGATCCGCACGATCGTCTCGTCGGCCGCGAAGCGCACGCGCTGCCGGCAGGTGTGCACGTGGCGCTCGCCCCGTGCCGAGAGGCTGTCCCGGAACTCGATGAGCGCCGTGTGGTCGTCGGCCTCGACCACCTCGCTCTCGTAGCGCACCTGGTCGAACTTCGAGCGCGCGTGCCGGCTCGCGTCGAGGTAGGAGCGGACGATCGCCCCCGGCCCGACCAGCACGCCGCGCCCCGAGTCGTAGGTGCAGCGCTCCGAGATCATCGACCTCACGCCCTCGAAGTCGTCGGCGTCGAGCCGCTCGGCGAAGCGCCGCGCCGCCGCGACCGTCGGGGGCTCCGTCACGACCGGCCCGCCGCCCCGCGCGGCCGCACCAGCGCGATGCTCGCGGTGTGGCCGTGGACGAAGTTCCGCTCGCCCACCGGGCCGATCTCGCCGGCGCAGAACATTCCCGCGGCCGGGACCGCGGCGCCGAGCGCGGCTCGCAGCACCGAGATGTCGCCGTCGGGCCGGCCGTAGAGCCCGCGCCCCCGGCCGTTGCACGCGAACACCAGCGCCGCGCACGCGGGGCTGTCGAACGCCTGGGGCGAGAGCAGCAGCTCGAGGTCCTCCTGCGCGGTGGTGGCGTCGCGCACGTGGAGGCGGAGCTTCTCGCGCTCCTCCACCCGGTCGCCGACCGCGATCACGCCGCGGTCGCGGTCGGCCCCGAGCAGGTTGCGGATCAGGTAGTCGCCGCGCCCCTCGGCGCCGCGGCGCGCCGGGCGCCCGACGTAGAGGCCGCGCGAGAGGCGCCCGCGCTCGGCCGGCGAGAGCGAGCGCAGCACCTGCTCGGCGCGCTCGAGCGCGGGCTGGCCGTCGAGCTCGATCACCACGTTGCCGTCGGCGCGCGTCACCTCGAGCGGCGGGCCGATCGGGCGGCAGCCCTGGGACACCACGACGTCCGCGCGCAGCGCGCCCTTGAGGGCGAGCGCCACGCCCCCCTCGCTCGCGATCCAGTCGTTCAGGATCACCGCGTTCGAGCCCGGCTTGGCTCCCGAGCTGCACATCCCGCCCACCACCCGGACCCCGGGCGCGTGGCGGTTGAAGGCCGCGAGCACGCGCTCGACGTCGAGCGAGAACGGATCGCCGACGAGCAGCACCAGCTCGGCGCCCGCGGCCGCGGGGGCGGCGCGCGCGAACGCGAGCGGGTCCTCCTCGGCCTCGGCCCACAGCTCGTTCGCGACCACGAAGGGCCGGAGCTCGACCCCGGGCAGGCGCGCCGCGATCACGGTGAGCGTGGGTCCGGTCTCGATCTCGTGCTCGCTCGTGATCACGCCGTGGGCGCTCGCGCCCAGCAGGCAGGCGGGCGAGAGCCGCGCCTTCAGAGCCTCGGCGAGCGTCGCCGCGGCGCCCACGTGCTCCCCGCCGAAGAACGCCGCGGCGAGGTCCACCGGGCCCTCGCCGAGCGCGGCGGCGAGCGCGGCCGCCGCATCGTCGGCCGCGGCGCGCGAATCGGGGAGCGCGGAGAACGCCGAGGCCCAGCGCATGCCGGCCGCGACGCTCTCCATGCCGGCTACTCCCCCTTCAGGATCTGGCGCGCGATCACCAGGCGCTGGATCTCGCTCGTCCCTTCGCCGATCTCCATGAGCTTGGCGTCGCGGTGCATGCGCTCCACCGGGACGTCGCGGCAGTAGCCCATGCCGCCGTGGACCTGGATGGCCTTGTCGGTGACCCAGTTCGCGGCCTCGCTCGCGAACAGCTTGGCCATCGCCGCCTCCTTGACGTACGGGTGGCCGGCGTCCTTGCGCATCGCGGCGTCGTAGACCAGGTGGCGCGACGCCTGGATGCGCATCGCCATATCCGCGAGCATGAACTGGACCGCCTGGAAGCTCGCGATCGGCTTGCCGAACTGGTGACGCACCTTGGCGTGCTCGATGCTCTTCTCGTACGCCCCCTGCGCCAGGCCGAGGGCGAGCGCCCCGATCGAGATGCGCCCGCCGGTCAGGGTGCGCATGAACGCCGAGAAGCCGCCGCTCGGGTCGCCGAGCATGTTCTCCGCGGGCACCATGCAGTCCTCGAACACCACCTCGACCGTGTCCGAGGCGTGGAGCCCCATCTTCTTCTCGCGCTTGCCGACCCGGAAGCCCGGGGTCGCGGTGTCCATGATGAACGCCGAGATGCCCTTGGTGCCGTGGCTCGCGTCGGTGCGGGCGGTGAAGGTGATGTACTTCGCCACGCTCCCGTTGGTGATGTAGATCTTGGAGCCGTTCACGCGCCAGGCGCCGTTCAGGCGCTCGGCGCGGGTCTGGGTGCCGGCCGCGTCCGATCCCGCGTTGGGCTCGGTGAGGCCGAAGGCTCCGAGCGCCTCGCCCTTGGCCATCGGCACCAGGACCTTCATCTTCTGCTCCTCGGTGCCGGCCTCGTAGACCGGGCCGCAGCCCAGCGAGACGTGGGCCGCGAGCGTGATCGCGGTCGAGCCGCAGGCGCGCGCGATCTCCTCCACGGCGATCACGTACGCCAGGTTGTCGAGGCCCGCGCCGCCGTACTTCTCCGGATAGGGCAGCCCGAGGAAGCCGAGATCGGCCATCTGGCGCACGATGTCGGTCGGGAACTCCTCCTTCTCGTCCAGGTCGCGCGCCCGCGGGGCGACCACCTCGTCCGCGAACTTGCGCGCGATCTCGCGCACCTGGAGGTGTTCTTCCTTCAAATGCAGATCCATCGGGACTCCGAAGCCGGGGGTTCGGCGCGGTCCGGCCGAGGGGCCGGGACGGACGGGGAGTGCTTCGATCGCGAGCGAATCTACTCCATGCGCGGCACGCGTGCGAATCGGGCGGGGCGCGTCACACCTCCAGCGCCTCGCTCTCGATCAGCCGCCGCCCGATCGCGCGCGCGCGTTCGAGCAGGTCGGGGCGTCCGGTCACGCTCCCCGCGTCGTTGTCCTCGTGCGCCCACGCCAGGGTCTCCTCCCAGCGCGCTCCGATCCACTTGAGGAACCCGCGCACGCTGCGCTCGGCGAGGTCGTAGCGGTGCTTCGAGCTGAGCGCGGTCACGAACACGCCGCGCCGGGTGCGGGCCCACAGCGGGCGGAACGCGTAGCCGCCGCCCGCGACCCGCACCAGCGGGGTGATGCAGTTGCAGCGGTCCATCACCAGCTTGAGCTGGGCGCTCACGCCGTCGAAGTAGATCGGCGAGCCGACCGCGACCGCGTGGGCGTCGCGCAGCGCCGCGTAGATCGAATCCATGTCGTCGTGGAAGATGCAGAAGCCGGTGGTGGGCTCGGGGCCGCACGCCTGGCAGGGCTTGATGGCGAGCCCGTTGCAATCGATGCGCCGCGCCTCGCCGCCCGCCTCCCGGGCGCCCGCGCACAGCGCGTCGAGCAGGCGCTCCACGCTGCTGCCCGCGACCGGGCTGCCGTTGAGTGCCACCAGCATGCGCCGCGTCATGGTGCCCTCAGCGCCGGGTCGCCCACACCAGCGTGGTGGCGCCGAGACGGTTCACGAGCGGCAGCCGCTCGGCGATCGCTTCCGCCGCCCGGGCCAAGGGCAGCAGGAACGAGGGCAGCGTCTTGGGGACGAACAGGAAGCACCGCGCCCCCTCGATCGCGAACCCGACGCGCTCGAGCCGCGCGGAGAGTTCGGCGAGCGGGAGCGGATGATGGTAGCGGTAGGGGTGGTAGGCACCCGCGTGGTCGCCCGCCTCGGGATAGCACGAAGACGGGAGCCGCCGGCGCAGCCCGGGCCAGCGCACCGCGACGCGCTTCACCACCTCGATCGGCGAGGAGGGGTTGGGCGTCGAGAGCGCGAGCTTCCCGCCGGGCTTCAGCACCCGGGCGATCTCGGCGATCACCGCTTCACGGTCGGGGCGGAACACGTGCTCCATCATCTCCACCGAGAACGCGCGGTCGAAGCTGCGGTCGCGGAACGGCAGCGCCCTGGCGTTCGCGTTCGTGAGGCCGAGGCCCTCTCCGCGCTCGAGCGCACGGCGCGCCCAGCGGAGCTGGTCCATGCCGAGGTCCACGCCCGCCACCCGGCACCCGACCGCGCGCGCCCAGTAGGTGCCGTAGGCCCAGCCGCAGCCGAGGTCGAGCACCCGCTGGCCGGGCGCCAGATCGGCGCGCTCGAGCACCTCGCGGAAGCGGCGCACGATCATGTAGCGGCGCGCGCGCGGGCCCAGGTACCAGTGCTCGACCAGGTACGGCAGGTTCTCGCGCTCGCGAACCTCGATCTCGGGCTCGGCCCGGAGCGGCTTCACGCGTGCGTGGTCAGCGCCGCTTGCGGGTCGCCCCGGATCCGGCGCCTGCCGCCTGCCTGCGCGTGCGCTTCGCGCGCCCGCGGCTCGCGCGCGGTTTCGCAGCGGGCCGCACCGCCGCGCTCTTCCGCGCCGCGGGCGCCGCACTCCTGCCAGGGCGCGCCGCCGGCTTCCGTGCCGCGGCGGGCGCCTCCGCCGCGCGCGGGGCGGGCGGCGCGGCGAGCGATCCCGCGCCGTGCGTCTCGAGGAACCAGCCGCGGATGTACGTGGCGATGTCCTGCGTCGAGGCGCCGGGACCGAAGAGCCGCCCCACGCCCGCCCGGGCCAGCGTCTCCATGTCCTCGGGCGGGATGATGCCGCCGCCGGTCAGGAGCCGGTCGCCGATCCCGCGCTCGCGCATGAGGGCGAGCACCTCCGGGAAGAGCGTCATGTGCGCGCCGGAGAGGATCGAGAGCGCCACCACGTCGACGTCCTCCTGAACCGCCGCCTCGACCACCTGAGCGGGCGACTGGTGGAGCCCGGTGTAGATCACCTCCATGCCGGCGTCGCGCAGGGCCGCCGCCACCACCTTGGCGCCGCGGTCGTGCCCGTCCAGGCCGGGCTTGCCGACCAGCACACGGATCTTGCGTTGCATGGCTTCTCTCCCAGGCGCCGAGGCGCGTCAGCTCACCGCGCGAGACTACACCAACGCGCGCGCGCGCATCAGGCCGGCGGCCGCGCTCGTCGGCGCCCCGCCCGCGCCGCTCATTGCAGCGGCTCGGGGTTCTCCCCGTCCCCGAGCGCGAGCAGCCGCTCGGTCTCGTCGTGCCGGCGCCGGGCCTCGGCGAACTGCTCGGACGAGGGCGGGATCGGGTTGCCATCTTCGTCCCGTTCGTATTGCATCACCGCCCGCTTCTCGAGGAGGTCCAGGGCCAGGTACGCCGCCTCCTCGCCGGTGAATCCGTAGGTCACGTACTCGCCGTCGCGCCCCAGCAGCTCGAGCCGCCACGGGTCCACGCTCGGAGCGCCGCGCACCACGCGCGCCCCGCTGAAGTCGCCGGGACGCAAGTACTCCGCGGGAACGATCGCCCCGGGGGCGGGGGCGAGCGGATCGGGCGTGGGCACGATCGAGACGCCGTGCGGGTCGCCGATGAACGCGAAACCGTCCACCGTGATCGCCGCGACCTCGCCGGGCTCGGCTTCGAAGTCGTCCTCGGCGTCGTCCTCGGGCTCGAGGTCGTCGTCGGGCGGCGCAGCCGTGGGCGAGGCCGCCGCGGCCCCCTCGCCCTGGCGGCGGAGCCAGAGGGCCAGCGCCGCCACGGCGGCGATCAGGAGCACGGCGAGCAGGGTCGAGGATTTCATGCGGGTACCGACCGTCGCGCGGCCGGGGGCGACTCAGAACTCCGCGCTCTCGACGTGGTCTCCGAACACCTCGCGCATGGCGTTCCGGATCTCGCCCTCGGTGGCGTAGGCGCGGGCGGCGTCGAGGATCTTCTCCATCACGTTCTGCTCGCCGGGCGCGCTGCGCGCCGCGGCGGTCAGGGCCTTGAGGGCGGCGCTGCAGGCCCGGTCGTCGCGGGTGCGCTTGAGCTCGGCGATCGCGCGCTTCTGCTCCTCCTCCACCTCCTCGCCGATGTAGAGGATCGGGATCTCGAGCTTCTCGCCCTCCTCGACGTACTCGTTGACGCCCACCACGACCCGCTGCTTCTTCTCCATCTCGCGCTGGTACTGGTAGGCGGCGCGCGCGATCTCGCGCTGGAAGAAGCCCTGCTCGATCCCGGCCACCACCCCGCCCAGCGCGTCGATCCGGCGGAAGGTGTCCTCGGCCTGGGCTTCGAGCGTGTGGGTGAGCGACTCGAGATAGTAGGAGCCGGCGAGCGGGTCGATGGTCTCGGTCACGCCCAGCTCGTGGGCGATCACCTGCTGGGTGCGAAGCGCGATCTTGACCGCCTTGTCGCTGGGCAGCGCGATGGTCTCGTCCATCGAGTTGGTGTGGAGCGACTGCGTGCCGCCCAGCACCGCCGCTAGCCCCTCGAAGGCGGTGCGCACGATGTTGTTCTCCGGCTGCTTGTCCCACAGCGAGCAGCCCGCGGTCTGGGTGTGGAAGCGGCACAGCCACGACTCGGGGCGCTTGGCGCCGAAGCGCTCGCGCATGTGCCGCGCCCAGATGCGGCGCGCGGCCCTGAGCTTCGCGATCTCCTCGAAGAAGTCGAGGTGGCTGTTCCAGAAGAACGAGAGTCGCGGGGCGAAGGCGTCCACGTCGAGCCCGCGCTTCATGCACTCCTCGATGTAGGTGAAGCCGTCGGCGAGCGTGAAGGCCAGCTCCTGGGCCGCGGTCGAGCCCGCTTCGCGGATGTGGTAGCCCGAGATCGAGATCGTGTTCCACTGCGGCACGCGCCGCGTCGCGAACTCGATCAGATCGACGATGATGCGGAGGCTCGGGCGCGGCGGGAAGCACCAGCACTTCTGGGCGATGTACTCCTTCAGGATGTCGTTCTGGAGCGTGCCGCGCAGCTTCTCGAAGGGCACCCCGCGCTTCTCGGCGTTCGCCAGGTAGAAGCCGAACATCGTGGCCGCCGGCCCGTTGATGGTCATCGAGGTCGAGATCGCGCCCGGGTCGATCCCGTCGAGCAGGATCTCCATGTCGCGCAGGCTGTCCACCGCGACGCCGCACTTGCCGACCTCGCCATGCGCCTTCGGGTGGTCGCTGTCGTAGCCCATGATCGTGGGGTTGTCGAAGGCGATCGAGAGCCCGGTCTGCCCTTGCTCGAACAGGGAGTGGTAGCGCCGGTTCGACTCGCGCGGAGTGCCGAAGCCCGAGAACTGGCGCATGGTGAACATGCGGCCGCGATACATGGTGTCGCGGATGCCGCGCGTGTAGGGGAACTCGCCCGGGAAGCCGAGGTCGCGCCCGAGGTCCATGCCGGCGAGGTCCTGCGGCGTGTAGAGCGGCTTGATCGGGACGCCCGAGATCGTGAACGGGTAGAGGTCGGGGCGCTCCTTCGCCTTCGCGTAGCGCGCCTCCCACGCCTTGCGCTGGGCTTCCCACGGGGCGGCCCTGGCGCCATCGGGCGACGGGGCGGGCGCCTTCGCCGCGGGCGGCGCCGGGCGCCTATGGCTCGCGCGCTCGGGGTGCGGGCGCGCCTTGCTGCGCCCCTTGCGGGCGGACGACGTGCGCATTGCCATGGAAGCGCTCCCTGGGGTCGCGGAATCGGGCGGGCCCGTGGGCTCTCGGCGGGCTCGGAACGGGTTGAGGCTACGCGGCGGTTCCGAGCCTCGTCAAGGAAGGAGCGCGCATCAGCGCGCGACGATCAGCTTCCCCACGATCGCGTTCGCGCCCGCGCTCCGCCGCGCGGATCCGGCGCCCCGAAGCCCCGGAACAGCCGCTGCGCCGCCTGATGCGGCGTGATCTCGCGCGCGGCGAGCGCCTCGACCGCGGCCGCCCAGTCGCGCTCCGGGACGCGGGCCTCGAACTCCTCCCAGAGCTGGGAGCGCAGCAGGTCGCGCACCCGCTGCTCGACGCGCCGGCGCCTTCGTCCGGCGAGCCCGCCGTGCGACTTCAGGTGCCCGACGTGCCGCTCGAAGGTCTCGGCCAGCTCGTCCACGCCCTTGCCCTCCGAGGCCGTGGTGAGCAGCACGGGCGGGATCCAGCCGCCCGCGGCCGCGGGCCGCAGCTCGAGCGCCGAGCGCACCGCGAACGCCGCGCGCTCCGCGCCCTCGCGATCCGCCTTGTTGATCACGAACAGGTCGCCGATCTCCATCAAGCCGGCCTTCATGGTCTGCACGCCGTCGCCCGACTCCGGCACCAGCACGACCGCGGTGCTGTCGGCGGTCTGCGCCACCTCCAGCTCGCTCTGTCCCACGCCCACGGTCTCGATCAGGATGCGCGAGAACCCGGCGGCGTCCAGCACGTCGCACACCTGGGCGGTGTGAACCGCGAGCCCGCCCGAGCTGCCGCGCGAGGCCATCGAGCGGATGAACACGCCGGGGTCGCCCGCCAGCTCGGACATGCGCACGCGGTCGCCGAGGAGCGCACCGCCGGTGAAGGGGCTGGTGGGGTCCACGGCCACCACGCCCACGGTCTCGCCGCGGCGGCGGTATTCGCGCGCGAGGCGCGCGACCAGCGTGCTCTTGCCCGCGCCCGGCGGCCCGGTGATGCCGAGCCGCGACGCGCGGCCGCTCCGCTCGAAGCAGGCGTCCAGGATCCCGACCGCATCCGGCGCCTCGTTCTCGACCGCGGAGATCGCGCGCGCGAGCGGCACGCGCTCGCCGGCGAGCAGGCCGGCAACGAGATCGGATGCGTCGTGAGCGGTCGCCATGGCTCCGGGGCTCGGGGGCGGCGGCTCCGACCGCCGCGGCGGATCGGAGAGGCGAAGACGGGCGAAGCCGCGCGACCGTACGGTGCCGCCGCGCGGCCGGTCAAGGAACGGGGGCCAGTGCCCCATCGAGGGCCGGAAGGGAGCCGGGCGTATGGTTTCCTGCGCCCGCTCGGCTCAGCCGTTCCCGGCCGGCAGGGTTCCCCCGGGCGGGAGCTTCTCCGGATCGCTCCGCCACACGACGTAGGAGTAGATGACCAGCCCGGCCGCTCCCGCGACAAGAGAGGCGACCATCACCCACGGCGCCCACGGCATGCGGAGCAGCGCGGCACCCATGATCAGCACGCCGAGCGCGATGAACAGCCATCCGCCGGCGCGATGGGTGCGCGCCCACGACTGCTTGCTCGAGAGCGTCCACGGAGTGCGGATCCCGACGAACCAGTTGGGCCGCACCTTGCCGAGCACGCCGCCGAGCACGACGCACATGGCGCCCACCAGGAGCGGCAGGGCGGTCTGGATGCTCACCTCGCGGCCGTGGATCGCGAGCTGCACGATGCCGTACGTGGCAGCCAGCACCGCGAGCACGGCGAGGCGGATGGTCGTGTAGGCGCCGGCGAACGCTTCGTAGTTCGCGCGGCCCGGGTCGAGACGCGGCAGCCACAGCATCAGGAGGTAGACCAGGAGCGAGACCAGGGGCAGCATCAGGATCCCCTCGAACCTGCCGCCGTAGCGATCCACCTGGCCGTCGAGACCCCAGTGCACCGCGATGCGGTCGGGCGCGGCGCCCCAGGTGAGACCGGCGAGGACGAACTGCGCCGTCAGCAGGAGCAGGTGCGGCCATTCACTGCGGAACGTGATTCTCATCGCGAACCCCCCTTGGCGCCCGCGTGCAGCAGCTCCATCACCGCGGCCGCCGCATCCTCGAACGCCGAGACGTTCAGGCTGTAGCGAATCATCGTGCCCTGGCGCTCCGCCACGATCAGCCCCGCGTGCTTGAGCACGTTGAAGTGACCGGAGAGCGTGGACTTGGCGAGCGGGAAGCGTTCGGCGATCTCGCCCGCGCTCATGTCGCGGCGGCGCAGCAGCTTCAGGATCTCGCGCCGGGTCGGATCCCCGAGTGCGCGAAAGACGCCGTTCACGGACATGTGCTTCCCCCGGGCTCGTTCATTCGTTATTTCGCCAACAACCGAAATATAGACCGGGGCGGCCGGCCTGTCAAGGGCTCCGGGGCTACGCGCTCAGCCGCTGCGCGCCGGCGACGTCGGCGAGCACGCGCCGCACGATGGTCTCGGCGGCGCGCGGCGCGGCGATCGCGAGCGCGTTCTCGTGGACGCGTGCCCGCGCCCCGGGGTCGGCGAGCAGGCGCTCGACCGCGGCCTCGACCTCCTGCTCCGAATCGGCGTGGAACGCCGCCCCCGCGGCCTCGAGGTACTCGGCGTTCTTCACCTCCTGCCCGGGCGTGGGCCGGAAGATCACGAGCGGCGTCCCCTTGATCAGCGCCTCGGAGCAGGTGAGGCCTCCCGCCTTTCCCACCATCACGTCGCAGGCCTCGAGCAGCAGGTCGACGTCGCGCGTGAACCCCAGGGCCCGGACGTTCCCGGCGCGGGCCTCGGGGAGCGCCTCGACCTGCTCGCGCAGGCGGCGGTTCAAGCCGCACACCACCACCACCGCGGGCCGGAGCGCGAGGTTCGCGAGCCGCGCGGCGAGTGCGGCAAGCGGGCCGACGCCGCTCCCCCCTCCCATCACCAGCACGGTGGGGCGCGCCCAGTCGAGCCCGAGGCGCTCGCGCGCCGCGTCGCGGCCCACGGCGCGCGCGAACTTGGGATCCACCGGGATGCCCGTGACCTCGATGCGCCCGGCCGGCACGCCCAGGCCCGCCAGCTCCTCGGCCACCGCTTGGCTCGCCACGAAGTAGCGGTCCACGTGCGGGAACGCCCAGAACGGATGCGCCGCGAAATCGGTGATCACGCAGTAGAGCGGGACTCGCAGCCGGCCCCCGCCGCGCCGCGGCGACAGCGCCTCCACCGGAAGGAAGTGGGTGCAGATCACGGCGTCGGGGCTCTCGCGCTCGACCACGCGCACCAGGCGCCGCAGGTTCATGCGGTCGAGCGCGAGCCGCACCGGCGCGGTGCTGCGGTTCACGGGCGCGGTGGCCCACGAGTGGTAGAGCACGCCCCACAGGCGCGGGGCGCGCGCCGCCATGGCGTTGTACGAGGCGGCGTAGGTGCCGCGGTAGAGGCGCGACGCGAACACCAGCGTGTCCACCTCGCGCACCACCGCCCCGGGCTGGAGCTGGGCGAGCGCCACGGCGAGCGATTCCGCGGCGCGCTTGTGCCCGCTGCCCGCAGTGGCGTGCAGGATCGCGATGCGCGGCCCGCCGGGCGCGGCCGGGGGCGGGGCCGCGAGCGTCTCGACCGCGATCGCGCCCCCGCCTGCGGCGGGGAAGAGCACCGCGCCGCCCGCGGCCTCGGCCCGCGCTCGCCGGCGGGCGCGCCACCAGCGCCGCTGCGCGCGCAGCCCCGCGCGCCAGCGCTGGGTGAGGCGGCGCGGCAGGCGCAGGCGGCCGAAGCGCGGGAGCTTCACTCGGGGATCTCCGTCAGTCGGTCACGGCGTTGCGGTAGTGTCGCAGGCTGAGCCCGTCGGGAGCGGTTTCGATCGCGATCACGTCGATCCGGACCGAGCGCGCCCCGGACTGCTCGAGCGCACGCGCCGCGCGCACCAGCCGCCCGCGCTTCACGTGGTCGATCGCGGCCGCGGCGCCGCCGTAGTCCGCGCGGCCCCGCAGCTTGACCTCGACCACCACGCAGGTCTCGCCGTGGCGCGCGAGCACGTCCACCTCCACGCCGCCGACCTGCACGTTGCGGCCCAGGACCTCGTAGCCGTCCATCTCGAGCCACGACGCGGCGAGCGATTCGCCGCGCGCACCGCGGCGGTTGGCCGTCCCCATGAGCGTCCTCCTCCGGGGGCGGGCTTGCGGAGGCGACGCGCAGCATATCGCGTTTGCGTGCCGCGCGCGCGCGTCGGCCGCTGGTGCGCTCACACCAGCGGCAGCTCGAGCTCGACCACCGGCGCGAACGAGTAGCGGTGGAGCGGGCAGGGGCCGTGGCAGGCGATCGCGGCCAGATGCTCCGGCGTGCCGTAACCCTTGTGGCGGGCGAAGCCGTACTGCGGCCAGACCCGGTCGAGGCGCGCCATGATGCGGTCGCGCACCACCTTGGCGACCACCGAGGCGGCGGCGATCGAGAGCAGGCGCGCGTCGCCGTCCACCACCGCGCGCTGATCGCACCCGAGCCCGGGCACGAGGAGATGGCCGTCCACCAGCACCAGATCGGGCACCACGGCGAGGCGGCCCACGGCGCGGCGCATGGCCTCGAGGCTGGCGCGCAGGATGTTGGTGCGGTCGATCGCGCGCGGGCCGAGCACCGACCATGCGAATGCCCGGGCCTCGGAGAGCACCCGGGCGAAGAGGACCTCGCGCGTCTCGGGCGCGAGCTGCTTGCTGTCGTCGAGCCCGTCCCAGCCGGCGCGCGACGCGAGCACCACCGCGGCGGCGACCACCGGCCCGGCCAGCGGCCCGCGGCCGGCTTCGTCCACCCCCGCGACGGTCGCGCCCTTCCCGACCAGCCGGGCCTCGGCGCGAGCGAGCCTTCGCCAGGGCTCGGGGCTCACTTCTCCGGAGAGGTCTCCACCGTCTTCTTCTCGGTCAGGCGCGCGCCCTTGCCGGCCTTGCGGCGCAGGTAGAAGAGCTTCGCGCGGCGCACTTTGGAGTGCTTGACCACCTTGATCTCGGCGACCGACGGCCCGTGCAGCGGGAAGGTGCGCTCCACGCCCACGCCCTCGCTGATTTTGCGCACCGTGAAGGTCCGGCGCACCCCGCTGCCGCGCACGTTGATCACCTCGCCGCGGAACTTCTGCTGGCGCTCCTTGTCGCCCTCGATCACGCGCACCAACACCTCGACCGTCTGTCCGGGGCGGATCTGCGGTCGGTCGGATCTGAGATGGGGCGCTTCGACTTTTTCCATAAGGCCCATGGTCGGGCTCCTTTCGGCTCGTGCCCGAGCATGCGGGCGATCTCGAAACGGCGCGGCAGTATAGGCGAGAACGCGGGCGCGGCGCAAAATCGCGGCGCGGCGCGCGGGAGGGTCGCGCGCGGCCCGGGACTCAGGGCGCGGGCGGGGCGTCGAGGTAGAGCGCCTTCACCGCGCCGACCGTCACCGGCCTCGCCGGCTGGGCCCGGAACGGGGCCGCCGTGGTCGAGTAGTCCTCCCAGCGCTCGATCCACCAGCGCGTGGAGTCGGGGCCGTAGCCCCGGTCGCGCAGCTCCTGGGGGATGCACGCCGAGTCGCCGCGCACGAAGTAGAGGCGCTCGATCCCGAGTAGGCGGAGCTCGCGTCCGGGCGTCACCACGACCGCGACGAACGGCGTCTCGATGCGCTGGTGACAGCGCGCGTTCTTCCCCGGGCGGTCGTCGGGCAGGGCGGGCGGGTCGTCCTGCAAGTCGAGCGCCACGTAGCTCGCGGGACCGCCCTGCGCGCCGCCGGTCTCGAACAGGTGCCGGGCGAAGTCGAGCTCGTCGGGGCGGGTCCACGGCCGGTCGAGGAAGCGGCGCCCGGAGGTGTCCTCGGGCGCGAAGGCGAACTCGTAGTCGCAGCTGAACAGGTCGCGGCAGGGCTCGAGGGCACGGTGCTTCCAGCTCCAGGCCAGGCGGCGCAGCGCGTCGGCCGGAGTGGCGGCCCGCGGGGGCGTGTCCGGCTTCGGCGCCACCGGGAGCAGGATGCGAGTCTGGCAGCCCGCGAGCCACGGCAGGAGAGCCGCGAGGACCGCGGGGGCGAGCCGGGATGCAGGGCGAGGGAGCGTCATGCGCATGCTACTCCAGCCGCCGGCGTGCGGTTCCTTCGGATCGTGCCCGGACGCCGGCAGACGATGAAAAGTCTACTCCCGCGACCCGCGTCCCCGCCACCGCCGCACGGTGCGCGCGGCACTCATGCGTGGACGCCGCTGAAGGCGTTGACCGCGTCGATCACCGCCTGCTGCTGCTCGGCGGTGAGCCCGGGGTAGAGCGGCAGCGAGAGCACCTCGGCGGCGGCGCGCTCGGTCTCGGGCAGGGAGCCGGGCCCGAGCCCGAGGTGCGCGTAGGCGGGCTGCCGGTGCACGGGGATCGGGTAGTGCACCTGACTCCCGACGCCGGCGGCCGTCAGATGCTCGCGCAGGGCGTCGCGGCGCGCATGGCGCACGACGTAGAGATGGTACGCGTGGCGCCGGCCCGGCAGCTCGCGCGCCGGCGCCACGCCGGTGAGCGCCGCGTCGTAGCGCGCGGCCAGCGTGCGGCGCGCCGCGACCGCGCGCTCGAGCTGGCGCAGCTTCACCCGCAGGATCGCGGCCTGGAGCTCGTCGAGCCGGCTGTTCACGCCCAGCTCGACGTGCCGGTAGCGGTCCGCCTGGCCGCCGTTCCTTAGCTGCCGCACGCGCTCGGCGAGCGCGGGGTCCGAGGTCACGACCGCGCCGCCGTCGCCGTAGGCGCCGAGATTCTTCGTGGGGTAGAACGAGAGCGCGGCGGCGGTGCCGAAGGTGCCGGCGGCGCGGCCGAGGAACTGCGCCCCGTGCGCCTGCGCGCAGTCCTCGATCAGCGCGAGCCCGCGGCGGCGCGCGATCTCGACCATGGGCACGAGGTCGGCGGCCTGGCCGTAGAGATGCACCGGCACGAGCGCGCGCGTGCGCGGGGTGATCGCCGACTCGATGCGGGCCGGGTCGAGCATCATCCCCCCGGGCTCGATGTCGGCGAACACCGGCCGCGCGCCCAGCATGGAGATCGCAAGCGCCGTGAAGGTCGCGGTGTGGCTCACGGTGAGCACGTCGTCGCCCGCCACGACGCCCGCGGCTTGGAGCGCGAGGCGGATCGCGTCGGTGCCGGTCCCCACCCCCACCGCGTGAGCCGCGCCCAGGTTCGCTGCCAGCTCGGCCTCGAACGCGCTCACCTCCTCGCCCAGAACGAAGCGCCCGCGCTCGACCACGCGCCGCATCGCGGCCAGGATCTCCTCGCGCAGGCCGGCGTCCTGCACGGCGATCGCGTTGAAGGGGACGGAGGTCACTTCAGCCCCTCCGCGACGCGGGCTTGCGGCGCGCGGCCTTCGTGGCCTTCCGGGGCGCGCGCTTGGCGGGCGCGGACCGGCGGCGGGGCGCTGCGACTTCCGCGGCGGCTGCGGCGCGCGCAGGCGCCGCGGCCTTTGCTTCGGGCGCGGCGGCCCGCCGCGGCTCCGAGGCGGCAGCCCGGTTCGCCGCCCGTCCGCCTTCGATCTTCGCCAGAAGGCGCCGGTCCTCGGGCGTGAGCGGGGCGCGCGCGAGCAGCTCGGGCCTGCGCTCGCGCGTGCGGCGCAGCGACTCCTCGCGCCGGGCCGCCGCGATCCGGGCGTGATGGCCGGAGAGCAGCACCTCGGGCACGGCCCAGCCCCGGTAGACCGCGGGCCGCGTGTAGTAGGGCGCATCCAGGAGGCCGGAGTGGAACGAGTCGCTCTCCACCGAGTCGAAGCTCCCGACTACATCCGGCAGGAGGCGCGCGACCGCGTCCACGACGCACAGCGCCGCGGGCTCGCCACCCGAGAGCACGAAGTCGCCGAGCGACAGCTCCTCGTCGGCGAGCCGCTCGCTCACGCGCTCGTCGACACCTTTGTAGCGGCCGCACACCAGCACCAGGTGCTCGAGCCCCGAGTACTCGATCGCGACCTCCTGCGTGAACGCCCGCCCCTGGGGCGAGAGCAGCGCGACGCGAGCGCCCGGTGGGCGCGCCCCCATCTCCCCCAGACCCAAGCTCTGCAGGGCGCGGTCGATGGGCTCGATCTTCATGATCATGCCGGCCCCGCCGCCGAACGGATAGTCGTCGGTGGTGCGATGGGTGTCGTCGGTGAAGTCGCGCAGTCCGACCACGGCGACCTCGAGCCGGCCCTTCTCGCGCGCGGCGCGGATCATTCCCTCGGCGAGCGCGGGCGGGAAGGAGTCCGGAAAGATGGTGAGCACCGAGATCTTCACGACGGCAGATCCTCGAGGCCGGCCGGAAGCTCGACGGTCAGCGTGCCTGCGGCCAGGTCCACCTGCTGCACCACGCCGGGGGCGGCGGGCACCAGCCACTCGCGCTCCCCACGCACCACGTAGATCGGATTCGCCCCGGTCGAGATCACTTCCTCGAGCGTGCCGAGTTTGCGGCCCGCCGCGGTCCGCACCTCGAGCCCGATGAGCTGGAACGTGTACGCCAGCCCGGGGCCGGGGTCGGGCAGCCGCTCGCGCTCGGCCAGCAGCTCGCCGGTCGTGAGCTCCCGGGCGCGGTCGCGGTCGTCGTAGCCGGCGAAGTGCACCAGCACGCGCTCGTGGGCGGGACGCGCGGTCTCGAGCGTGAGCGCCAGCGTCGCCCCGCCGCGGCCGCGCCAGGTGAAGCTCTGGATCGCCTGCAGCTCGGTGGCGCTCAGGGCCGAGCCCTCGAGCGTCAGCTCGCCGCGCACCCCGTGGGCGCGCCCCAGGCGCCCGATCCGGACCAACTCCATGTCGTGGATAGCCCGGATCCCGTCCAAGGCCTCAGTCGGCGATCTCGAGCTCGGCGCGGCGACCGACGCGCCCGGCGGCGGCTCCGAGCGCGAGCCGCAGCGAGCGCGCGGTCCGCCCCTGCTTTCCGATCACGTGCCCCAGGTCGTCCTGATGGACGTGAAGCTCGAAGCTCGCGTCCGGCCCCGGGCTCAGGATGTCCACCGACACGTCGTCGGGATGATCCACCAGCCCGCGCGCCATGAAGACCACGAGATCGCGCTCGCGCATGTCCTCGTCGTCGGCTTCGGCCGCGACGCGCGGCGCGCGCGCGGCGTGGGGCTCGCGCTCGGCGTAGGGCTCGCGCGGTGCGCGGGGCTCATGCCCCTCGTCGGACTCGTAGCCCATCTCGGGCGCCGCGGGCGCGAACGCCTCGATCGGGCCCAGGTCGGCATCCCTCTCGATCGGGCCCAGATCGTCGTCGGTCGTCGGATGGTAGGCGCTCGCGCGCTCGGTGGTGTCGTCCCCGCCCGCGGGGGCTGGAGTCTCGACCGGCCCGATCGCAGGAGGACCGGAAGGAGTCGGTGTGGCAACCGGGCCACGAGACTTCTTGCGCAGAGGGCGGCCCCACTGGGCCGGCGGGGGATTGCGGTTTTCGTCGGACATCGAGGCACGCTCGCAGGTC
>DASXQT010000068.1:0-39288 GCA_036507005.1 Candidatus Eiseniibacteriota bacterium | reverse complement strand
GGCGACGCGCTCCGGCTCCTGCCTCCGCGCGTCGCCAGAGCGTCGCGAAACGGCTCCCCGCCTCCCCCGTGCCCGCCCCCGCACGGCAACCGGACGCCCGCTTTACATGCCGAACCACGGCTGGTAGTGTCCACGGTCCTTTGCTTCGCTCGCTCGCGCTCCGGCGATGTCTGCCGGGGCGCGGGGGATCTCCTTGAGGAGGCTTCGCCTTGGCTCAACGCTGTCACGAATGCGGAAAGCGCCCGATGTTCGGCCACTCCGTGAGCCACGCGCACAACCTGACCAAGCGCGTGTGGAACCCCAACCTCCAGCGGGTGCGCGCGCGCGTGGAAGGCCAGGTCAAGAATATAATGGTTTGCACGCGCTGCCTCCGCACCGGGCGTGTCCAGAAGGCGGCGCGCGGGCGCCGCTCGACCGTAGCCGCCTGAGCCTCGGGGCGCTCCGGCGCCCTACGCCGCGCTCACCCGCTTCGCTCCCACCAGCTCGCGCCATTCGAGCTGCTGGCGCGGGAGCGCATGGAGCGGATCCAACTCGAGCGCGCGCGCGAACTCCTCGTCCGCCTCGGCGGTGCGGCCCTGGGCGAGCAGCGCCCAGCCCAGGTCGGCGCGAGCCGCGGCGTAGCCCGGGTTGAGCAGCACCGCGGCCCGCAACGGCGACTCGGCCTCCGCCCCGTCGCCGCGCAGCAGCCGCGCGCGGCCGAGCAGGGCGTGGACGTCGGCCCATTGCGGCCTGCGGCGCGCGAGCGGCTCGAGCAGGGATTCCGCGGCCTCGGGAGCGCCCAGCGCGAGCTCGGCGCGGGCCAGCTCGAGCGCGGCTGCGTCGTAGCCGGGCTGGAGCCTGAGCGCCGCCCGGCAGGCCTCGCGCGCGCCCTCGAGGTCGCCGCGCGCGCCGAGCAGGCGGGCGAGCGCGAAGTGCAGGTCGGGATAGTCGGGCTGGAGCGCGAGCGCACGCCTGAGCTCGGCCTCCGCCGCTCCCGCCCCACCCAGCTCCGCGAGCAGCGGCGCGGCTCCCAGCCCGGCCGGCGCCACCCCGCGGTCGCGCGTGAGACCGCGGCGCAGGGCGCGCAGGGCGTCCACCTCGCGGCCGAGCGCGTGGTAGACCAGCCCCAGCAGCCGCTGGGCGCGTGCGAACTGGCGATTGAGCGCCACCGCGCTCTCCAGGGATTCGGCCGCGCCCTCGAAGTCCCCGGACCTGAAGCGCGCGAGCCCCAGCCAGAAATGAAGGTCCGGGAACTGCGGGTGCTCGGCCAGGGCGGCCTCGAGGTCGAGCGCGGCGCGGCGCGCGGCCCCGAGCTCGAGCTGGGCGCGGGCCGCGAGCAGGCGGGCCTCGAGATAGCGGGGGTTCAAGCGCAGCGCCTCCTCGAGCTCGCGCAGCGCCTCGTCGGGCCGCCCCGCATCGAGCAGCGCGGCGGCGAGCTGCGCGCGCCGGTCGGCGTAGCCGGGCTGCTCGTGGACGGCGCGCCTCAGCTCCTCGATGACGCCGGCCGGCACGCCGGGGGCGCCGCGCGCTCCCACCCCCTTGCCGGCGGCGGGCCGCGGCCTGGGGTCGGGCGGGAGCAGCCGCCGCCAGTCGGCCGGCCCCCACTGCGCGGCGGGCGCGAGATCCGCGGGGCTCGCCCAGCCGAGCGCCAGGGCCGCCTGCAGCGCCTGCTCCGCCCCGCGCCGGTCGCCGAGCTGGCTCCGGCACACCGCGGCGAGCAGGTGGGCGTCGACGTGGCGCGGCTGGTCGCGCAGCGCCGCCTCCAGGTCCTCGAGCGCCTCGCGCAAGAGCCCCGAGCGCTCCCGGATGCGCGCGCGGTAGTAGCGCAGGTCGGGGAACGCGGGGTTGCGGTCGAGGGCGCGCGTGAATTCCTGCTCGGCGCGGGCGTACTGGCCGGCGTGGAAGAACGCCAGGCCGAGGTGGGCGCGCGACTCGGCGGCGTAGCACAGCGCGAGGCTGCGGTCGGGATCGGCGCGGTTCCTGAGCTCCTCGAGCGCGCGCTCGAAGCATTGCGCCGCGGGCTCGAACTCGCCGCGGTTGAAGTGCAGGATGCCCCGGCGGTAGTGCCGGTTGCGACCCCAGCGCAGCAGTGCATCGAGGAACGTCAGAGCGTCCTCCTCCTCCGGCGGGCGCACCTCTCCCCCGCCCGCAAGTCCCTTAGTTTCAGCGGCGCGCGATCGATCCTGCGCGCTCAGTCCATCTGCTTGCGCAGGAAGGTCGGCACCTCGAGCGAATCGGCGCGCGAGCCGCCGCGGCTCCACCGCCCGGCGCGCTCCTCCTCGCCCCGCCTCCAGGGCTGCGGGTGGCGCAGATCCGTGCCCTCGGCGGCGGCCGGATGCGCGCGGTCCACCAGCTTCAGGCGCGGCTCGGTCTGGCCGAACCCGGTGGCGATCACGGTGATCAGCATCTCGCCTTCCATGTTGGCGTCGATCACCGCCCCGAAGATCACGTTGGCGTCGTCGCCCGCCGCGCCCACCACGATGTTCGCGGCCTCGTTGACCTCGTGGAGCGTGAGGTCGCGCCCGCCGGTGATGTTCACCAGCACGCCCTCGGCGCCCGCGATCGAGACGTCCTCGAGCAGCGGGCTCGAAACCGCGGCTTGCGCGGCCTCGGCGGCGCGGCTCGGGCCGGTGCCGCGCCCGGTGCCCATCAGCGCGTTCCCGCGGTTCGACATCACCGACTTCACGTCGGCGAAGTCCAGGTTCACGATGCCGGGCACGGTGACCAGGTCGGAGATCCCCTTGGTGGCCTTGAGCAGCACCTCGTCGCACACGCTGAAGGCGTCCGTGAGGGCGGTGCCGCGCTCCACGACGCCGAGCAGCCGCTCGTTGGGAATCACGATCAGGGTGTCCACCTCGGCGCGCAGCTCGCTCAGGCCCTCCTCCGCCTGGCGCATGCGCTTGCGGCCCTCGAACTGGAACGGCTTGGTGACCACGGCCACGGTGAGCGCCCCGGTCTGCTTGGCGATCCGCGCGATCACCGGCGCCGACCCGGTGCCGGTGCCGCCGCCCATGCCGGCGGCGATGAACACCATGTCGCTGTCGCTGAGCGCGTCGCCGATCGCCTGCGCGTCCTCCTCGGCCGCGGCGCGCCCACGCGCGGGGTCGCCGCCCGAGCCCAGGCCGCGGGTGGCGTTCACGCCGATCTGGATGCGGTGGGGCGCGAGCGATTGGTTGAGCGCTTGCACGTCGGTGTTGGCCGAAATGAACTCCACGCCGCGCAGGCCGGCGCCGATCATGCGGTTGACCGCATTGCCGCCGGCGCCGCCGCACCCGATGACTTTGAGCTTCGCCGCGTTGGTGGTTTCGATCTCCAGCTCGAACATGGCACCACTCCCTGTGCCCGCCCGGGGGGAGGAACGGGACGGTCGATCCGTCCCGCGCGCGCCCCGTCCGGGGTGAGGCGGTTAGAACAAGTTGCTGAACCAGCGCCGCAGGTCGAACCCGCGGGGCCGGTCTCCGTGGCCGCGACGCTCGCGGCTTCCGAGCTCGCCGTTCTCGGCCTGCGCGGCGTGGAGCACGAGCCCCACCCCGGTCGCGAAGCGCGGATCGGCGACGTTGGCCGAGAGCCCGCCGAGCCCGCGGGGGAGCCCGAGCCGCACCGGCATCTCGAACACCTGCTCGGCCAGCTCGACCACGCCCGGCATGAGCGAGGTTCCGCCGGTCAGCACCACGCCGCCGCCGAGCAGCTCGGCGAAGTGGTTCTTCTTCACCTCCCGGTTGGCGATGGTGAAGATCTCCTCCATGCGCGGCTCGATCATGGAGGCCAGCACGTGCCGCGTGATCTGGCGGTCGGCCCGCCCGCCCACGCCCGAGACCGCCAGCGTCTGGTCGGGCCGCACCAGGGCGGCGAGCGCGCAGCCGTGCTGGATCTTGATCTGCTCGGCCTTCTCGATCGGGGTGCGCAGCCCGATCGCGATGTCGTTGGTCACGTTCGCCCCGCCGAGCGGCACGATCGCGGTGTGGCGGATCGAGCCCTCGAAGAACACCGCGACGTCGGTGGTGCCGCCGCCCACGTCGAGCAGCACGACCCCCAGGTCGCGCTCGTCCGCCCCGAGCACCGCGTCGCTCGAGGCCAGCGGCTCCAGCACCAGGTCCGCGACCCGCGCCCCGGCGCGCTGGATCGCGCGGCAGATGTTCTTGGCCGAGGTCACCGCGCCGGTGATGATGTGGACCTCGGCCTCGAGCCGCACGCCGCTCATGCCCACCGGGTCCTTGATCCCGCTCTGGTCGTCGACGATGAACTCCTGGGGGATCACGTGGATGATCTCCCGGTCCATCGGGATCGCGATCGCCTTGGCGGCCTCGACCACGCGCTCCACGTCCGCGGCGGCGATCTCGTTGTCCCTGCGCCCCACCGCGATCACGCCCCGGCTGTTGATGCTGCGGATGTGATCCCCTGCGATCCCCGCGGTCACGGCGCGCACGGTGACCCCGGCCATCTGCTCGGCCTCCTCCACGGCGCGCTGGATGCTCTGCACGGTCTTCTCGAGATCCACCACCACGCCGCGGCGCAGGCCCTCGCTGGGCGCGTTGCCGACTCCGATCACGCGCAGCTCGCCGCCTCCGTTCTGGTCCGCCACGATGCACGAGATCTTGGTGGTGCCGATGTCGAGTCCCACGAACCTGCGCCCCTTCTCCCCCATGACGACGATCACCTCCTCCTGGAATGCATTCAACCGCTGTGCGACCCCGCCGGGGTGCTCTTCTCCGGCGGGCGCACGATGACCTGACGTTCGTACCGCAGATCCACCTCCTGGGCCTGCGTGCCGCGGCGCTCGAGGTCGGAGAGCACCACGCGCAGCGCCGAGAGCGTCCGCACCCCGGGCGGCCAGGCCGGGCACAGCACGCGGGTGCCGCTCATGAGCAGGAGGCCGGTGGTGAGCGGGTCCGAGACGTCCAGCTCCGAGATCCGCGCGCCGAGCTCGAGCTCGCGGGCCGAGAGCGCCCGGATCCACGCCAGCCCGCGCCCGACCGCGAGCGTGGTGAGGCGGGTCCCGGCCGGCAGCGCGTCGAAGCGCGGCCCCGAGAGCAGCGGCACGTCGGCGGTCACGCCCGCCTCGAGGGGCGCCAGCAGCACGCCGGCCGAGTCGATCTCCCACGGCACGCCGTGCTCCACCCGCAGCACCGGCACGCGCTCCTCGACCTCGACCTCGACCCCGCGCAGCCCGCGGCGCCGCACCTCGGCGCGCGCCACGCGCGGATCGAGCAGCAGCCGCTGGCGCACGCGCTCGAGATCGAGCGTCAAGAGGTCCTCGCCGCCCGTAAGCCCGGCGATCGCGAGCACGCGGGCGGCGTCGAGGTAGCGGCCCCCCGTCACCCGCAGTCCGGTCACGACCGCGAAGCGGCCGCGCAGCCCCTGCCAGGGCACGTGCGCGAGTGCCGCCAGCACCAGCAGGACGCCCAGCATGACGGCGATGCGCCGGAGACGCCCGCCGCGCCGCCGCGGCCGCGCCTCCCTGAGCGCCCGGCCCTGGTAGAGGCTCATCGCCGGCTCTCCTTGCCCTCGGCCAGCGGGTGCTCGAGCGCGCGCAGCACCTCGTCGCCCAGCTTCCACACGTCGCCCGCCCCGAGCGTGAGCACGGTGTCGCCGGACCGCGCCTCCGCCGCCGCCTCGGCCGCCGCCGCCGCCGCGTCCGGGGCGTAGACCACGTGCCCCAAGCCGCGCGCGGCGGCGCTCTCGGCCACGGTGCGCCCCGACACCCCCGCGATCGGCGCCTCGCCCGCGGCGTAGACGTCGAGCACCCACACCCGCGCGGCGTCTCCGAAGGCCGCGCCGAACTCCTCGCGAAGCAGCGAGGTGCGCGAGTAGCGGTGGGGCTGGAACAGCACCAGCACCCGGCCGCCCAGCGCGCGGGCCGCGGCCAGCGTGGCGCGGATCTCGGTGGGGTGATGGCCGTAGTCGTCCACCACCCGCACCCCCGCGACCTCGCCGCGGGTCTCGAAGCGGCGGCCCACGCCGCGGAACTGGGCCAGCGACTCGGCGATGTGCCCGAAGCCCACCTCGACCTCGAGCCCCACCGCCACGGCCGCCAGCGCGTTCAGCACGTTGTGGGCGCCGGGCACCTGGAGCTCCACCGCGCCCAGCTCGCGTCCCTGGGCCTCGACCCGGAAGCGCGCCCCGTGCGGCGGAAGCTCGATCCGCGTGGCGCGCACCTCGGCCTCGGGGCGCGTGCCGTAGAGCGTGGTGCGCTTGGTGACCAGGGGCAGGATGGCGCGCACCTCGGGATCGTCGGCGCACAGGATGGTCACGCCGTAGAACGGCACGCGGTTCGCGAAGTAGACGAACGCCTGCCGCACCGCGTCGAGCCCCGAGTAGTAGTCGAGGTGCTCGCGATCGATGTTGGTGATCACCGCCACCGCCGGGTTCAGGCGCAGGAACGAGCCGTCGCTCTCGTCGGCCTCCGCCACCAGGAACTGGCCGTGCCCGAGGCGGGCGTTGGAGCCGATCGCGTGCAGTCGCCCGCCCACCACGATCGTGGGGTCGAGCCCGCCGCGCGCCAGCACCGCGGCGACCATCGAGGTGGTGGTGGTCTTGCCGTGCGAGCCGCCCACCGCCACCCCGTACTTCATGCGCATCAGCTCGGCCAGCATCTCGGCCCGCCCGATCACCGGGATGCCGGCGGCGCGCGCGCTCATCAGCTCGGGGTTCTCGGGCCTCACCGCGCTCGAGAACACCACCACCTGGGCGCCCTCCACGTTCCCGGGCGCGTGGCCGTGGAACACCCGGCCGCCGAGGCGCACCAGGCGCTCGGTGATGTCCGAGAGCTTGAGGTCGCTGCCCGTGACCTGGTAGCCGAGGTTGAGCAGCACCTCGGCGATGCCCGACATGCCGGCCCCGCCGATGCCGATGAAGTGGATGCGCCGCGTGCGCCCGTACATCAGCGCCCCCCCTCTTCGGCGTGGTCCGCGGCCGCGCGCGCCGCCCTGCGCC
This sequence comes from Candidatus Eiseniibacteriota bacterium, assembly GCA_036507005.1. Classification (GTDB taxonomy): domain Bacteria; phylum Eisenbacteria; class RBG-16-71-46; order RBG-16-71-46; family RBG-16-71-46; genus WS-2. The sequence continues at coordinate 32,376 of DASXQT010000068.1, read as the reverse complement.
CCGCCGCCCAGCGCTCCAGGCTCGCGGCGATGCGCTCCGCGGCGTCGGGGCGCGCGAAGGTGCGCGCGTTGGCCGACATGCGCGAAAGCGCCTGGCGGTCGCTCAGCAGGTGCGCGATCTCCTTCGCCAGCCGCTCGCCGGTCAGCTCGCGGTCCGGGATCACCGCCGCCGCGCCGCGATCCACCAGGTTGGCGGCGTTCACCACCTGGTGGTCGTGCGCGGCGTGCGGGTAGGGCACCAGGATCGACGGCGTGCCGCACACCGCGATCTCCGCCAGCGTCATCGCCCCCGAGCGGCACACCACGAGGTCGGCGGCGGCGTAGGCCATGTGGATGCGCTGCAGGAACGCCATCACCCGCGCGGGCAGACGCTCGGCCTCCACCACGCCCTTCGCCCACTCGAAGTCCTCGCGGCCGGTCTGGAGGATGAACTGCACGTCGACGCGGTCCTTGAGCCGGCGCATCGCCTCGAGCGCCGCTTCGTTGATGCGGTGCGCGCCGCGGCTGCCGCCGAACACGAAGATCGTGGGCTTGCCGGGCGCCAGCCCGAACTCGGCGAAGGCCTGGGACCGGTCGCCGCTCAGGATGTGGGCGCGTACCGGGTTCCCGCTCACCTTGAGATTGTCTTTGCGCCCGAAGTAGGAGCGCGCCTCGACGAACGACAGGTGCACCTCGTCGGCCAGGCGCGCCAGCCAGCGGTTGGCGATCCCCGGGATGCTGTTCTGCTCCTGGAGGATCAGCGGCCGGCCGAGCATCCAGGTCGCGAGCGCCACCGGGCCGCTCACGTAGCCGCCGGTGCCGAGCACCGCGTCCGGGCGCTCCGTTCCCACCACCCACAGCGACTGGAAGAACCCGATCGCGTTCGCGAGCAGCGCCCCGGGCCAGCGCCACCACGCGCGCCGCGGGAGCCCGCGGGAAAGGACGAAGCGGATCGGGAAGCCCGCGCTCGGAACCGCCTGGGCTTCCAGCCCGCGGCGGCTGCCCACGAACAGGATGCTCGCCTCCGGGTGCCGGCGCTTGAGCTCCTCGGCGACCGCGATGCCGGGGAACACGTGCCCTCCGGTGCCGCCGCCCGCGATCAGGACCTTCACCTCGCCTCCTTCGACCAGCGCTGGCGCGCCAGGGCCTCGCCCGTGCCGTTCAGCGTGCTGATGCGGTAGAGCAGGCCGGCGGCCGCCAGGTTGGCGAGCAGCGCCGAGCCGCCGTAGGAGACGAACGGCAGCGGCAGGCCGGTGGTGGGCGCCAGGCCCGTGGCGACCGCGAGGTTGGAGACGGCGTAGAGCCCGAACTGCAGCGTGAGCCCGGAGGCGAGCAGGGTGTGGAACGCGTCCGGCGCCCGCGCCGCGGTCCGCATCCCGCGCCACACCAGGAGCGCGATCAGGACCATCAGCAGCGTCGAGCCGAGAAAGCCCAGCTCCTCGGCCAGGATCGAGAAGATGAAGTCGGTGTGCGCCTCGGGCAGGAACAGGTATTTCTGGAGCCCGCCGCCCAGGCCCCGCCCCAGCCAGCCGCCCGAGCCGATCGCGATCAGCGACTGGTCGAGCTGCCAGCCCGCGCCGCGCGCGTCCAGCGAGCCCGTGACGGCGAACTGGACGAAGGTGCGCAGGCGCTCCATCTGATAGGGATGGGTCTCGAGCGCGACGGCGACGGTCAGCCCCGCGAGCCCGACCGGCACCAGCAGGTGCGCGATCCGGGCGCCGGCGAGGAACACCATCACGAGCCCGGTGAGCGCGAGCAGCCCCGCGCTGCTCAGGTTGGGCTGGATCAGGATCAGCCCGGAGAGCGCGCCCACGATCGCGAGCGGGGGCACGACGCCGCGCGCGAACCCGCGCTCCGCGGGGGGGCGGCGCTTGAGCCACCAGGCCAGGAACACCACCGCCGCCATGCGCGCCAGGTCGGCGGGCTGGACGCTGAAGACGCCGAAGGCGAGCCAGCGCGACGCGCCGTTCGCGGCGCGCCCCGCCACCACCACCGCGCCCAGCAGCGCCGCCGCCACGCCCAGCGCCCAGGGCGCGAGCGACTCGAGGCGCTTGAGGTCGATGCGCGAGCAGAGGAGGAGCGCCGCCAGGCCGAGGGCGACGCGCTCGAGCTGCCGCACCAGGAAGTGGTCGGGGTCCTGGTAGCGGGTGATCCCGAGGATCGCGCTCGAGGAGTAGACCATGACCAGCCCGAGCGCGGTGAGCGCGAGCGCCAGGACCGGGATCCAGCCGTCGCCGCGCCTCACGCCGCCGCCTCCCGGAGCTTGAGGCGCGCCACCTCGTCCTTGAAGCGCCGCCCGCGGTCCTCGTAGTCGCGGAACATGTCGAACGAGGCGCAGCCCGGCGAGAACAGCACCACCGCCGGCGGCCCGCCCTCGGCCGGGCGGCGCGCCATCTCGAACGCCTCGAGCACTGCCGCGCCCAGCGAGTCCGCGCGCGTCATCGGGAGCCCGCGCCACGCCGCCGCGATGCGCGGGGCGCCCTCGCCGATCAGGACCGCGTGCCGCACTCGGCGGCGCACGCGCTCGAGCACGGTCGCGAAGTCCTGGCCCTTGTCGCGCCCGCCCGCGATCAGCACCACGGGCCGCTCGAAGCTCTCGAGCGCCACCGAGAGCGAGTCGAGGTTGGTGGCCTTGGAGTCGTTCACGAACTCCACGCCCTCGACCACGCCCGCCGGCTCGAGGCGGTGCTCGAGCCCGCGGTACTCGCGGAGCACGGCGCGCAGGGTGTCGGGGGCGATCTCGAGGGGCGCGGTGGTGGCGAGGGCCGCGCATACGTTGGCGTGGTTGTGCGTCCCGCGCAGCCTCAGCTCCTCGACCGCGAGCAGCGTCTCCACCCCTCCGCGCCACGCGAGCGCCAGCCGGCCCCGGGCGCGGAACGCCCCCTGGCTCACCGGCCCCGCCACCGAGAACTCGAGCGCCGTCCCGTGGCCCGCGCGGTGCGCGGTCACCGCGGGATCGTCCGCGTTCCAGACCGCGTAGTCCTCGGCGTCCTGGCGGGCGAACAGCCGCTGCTTGAGCGTGGCGTAGGTCTCGAGGTCGCCGTGCCGGTCGAGGTGGTCGGGGGTGAGGTTGAGCCAGGTCGCGACGAAGGGCTTCAGGCGGTGCACGGTCTCGAGCTGGAACGACGAGACCTCGACCACCAGGAGCCCGCGCGGGCTCACCTGCTCGGCCACCTCGCACAGCGCGCGCCCGATGTTGCCGCACACCTCGACCTCGCGCCCCGCCGCGGCCAGCAGCGCGCCCACCAAATCGGTGGTGGTGCTCTTGCCGTTGGTGCCGGTCACGCACACCAGCGGGGCGTGCGCGGCCAGGAACCCGAGCTCGAGCTCGGAGATCAAGGGGATCCCCCGCGCGCGCGCCTCCCGGGCGAGCGGGTGGGACTCCGGCACGCCCGGGCTCCACACCACGAAGTCGCGGCCCTCGAGCGCCTCCTTCGTGTCGCGCCCCAGCATCGCCTCGGCCCCGAGCGCGGCGAGCCGGCGCGCCGCCTCCGGCAGCGCATCGGCGCCGCGCGCGTCGCACACCCGGACGGCGAGCCCGTGGCCGGCGAGCAGCGCGGCCGCCGCCAGGCCGGAGCGGGCCGCGCCCACCACCAGCGGGCGGGTGCCGGGGAGCGGATGGCGGGCGTCGATCGTCACTGGAGCTTGAACGTCGAGAGCGAGAGCAGGGCGAGGAGCGCGCCGGCGATGTAGAAGCGCAGCACGACCCGCGACTCGGCCCAGCCGCTGAGCTCGAAATGGTGGTGGAGCGGCGACATCCGGAACACGCGGCGCTTGAGCAGCCGGAACGAGGCCACCTGGATCATGACGGACAGCGTCTCGGCCACGAACACCCCTCCCACCAGCACCAGCCACAGCTCCCGCTTGATGAGCACCGCGACCACCCCCAGGGCGCCGCCGAGCGCGAGCGACCCGGTGTCGCCCATGAACACGTCGGCCGGGTGGCAGTTGTACCAGAGGAAGCCCAGCGACGCGCCGAGCACCGCGGAGCAGAACACCGTGAGCTCGCCGCCGTACACCAGGTGGGTGATGTTCAGGTACTGGCTGAACTTGACGTGGCCGCTCAGGTAGCACATGCCGGCGAAGGTGAGGGCCGCGATCGCGACCAGCCCCGAGGCCAGCCCGTCGAGGCCGTCGGTCAGGTTCACGGCGTTCGAGGAGGCGGTGATCACCAGCACCACGAACGGCACGAACAGCCAGCCGAAGTCGAAGAGGTGGTACTTGAGGAACGGCACCTGGGTGGCGGTCGGTGAAAGCCCCGGCTCCGGCCAGGTCACGAGCGCCAGGCCGACCGCGAGCCCGATCGCCACCTGGCCCCCGAGCTTGTAGCGGCCGAGCAGCCCCTTGGGGAAGCCCTTCACCACCCGCAGGTAGTCGTCGAGGAACCCGATCGCCCCGAGCCACACGGTGGCGATCACCGCCAGCCACACCGGGCGCGAGTGCAGGTTCCCCCACAGCAGCGTGGGCACCACGATCGCGGCCACGATCAGGACCCCGCCCATGGTGGGCGTGCCGGCCTTGGTGAGGTGCGACTGCGGCCCCTCGGCCCGCACCTTCTGCCCCACCCGCACGCGGCGCAGCCACTCGATCATCGGGGGGCCGAGCACGAAGCACAGGAGCAGCGCCGTGATCGCCGCGTAGGCGGAGCGAAAGGTGATGTAGCGGAAGACGTTGAGCGCCGAGAGCCCGGGCAGATCGTGGAGCGGATAGACCCATTCGTAGAACACGAGCCTATTCCTCCCCCCCGAGCCCCTCGAGCACGCGCTCGAGCCGCGCTCCCCGGGACGCCTTGAGCAGCACCACGACGCCCGGCCCGAGCGCCTCACGCAGCGCGCGCGCCGCCTCGGCGACGTCGGCGAGCACGCGCGCCGGAACCCGCGCGCGGCTCGCGCCCGCGGCGTAGTCGGCGGCGTGCTCGCCCAGCGCCCACAGCTCGGCCGAGCGCACCGCGGCGCCGGTGCGGCGGTGGAGCTCGGCCGCGGCCGGCCCGAGCTCGAGCATGTCGCCGAGCAGCGCGATCCGGCGCTTCGCCCCGGGCCACTCCGCCAGCGTCTCGAGCGCGCCCGCCGCCGACTCGGGATTGGCGTTGTAGCAGTCCACGAGCAGCGTGGCGCCGCGCGCGCGCCTCACCTCCATGCGCCCGCGGGTCGGGCGGTAGGCCGCGATCGCCTCGGCCGCGGCCGCGGGATCGAGGTCCTCCTCGCGCGCCACGGCGAGCGCCGCGAGCGCGTTCGCCACCTGGTGGCGCCCGGCGAGATGGAGCGCGATCGGCGGGAAGCCCTCGACCGTCACGCGGCTGCCGCCGTCGGCGCCGGGCTCGACCGTGCGCGGGCGGAGGTCGGCGCCGCGCGCGAAGCCGTAGGTGACGCGGCGGGCGCGCACGCCCTCGAGCGCCGCGAGCAGCGCGGGCGAGTCGGCCGAGGCGAACAGCGTGTCCCCGGCGCCCAGCGCCAGGGCCAGCGAGGCCTTCTCGCGCGCGATCGCCTCGGGCGAGCCGAAGTGCTCGAGGTGGGCGGTCCCGGCCCCGGTGATCACCGCGCGGTTGGGACGCGCGATCGCGGCCAGCGCCGCGATCTCGCCCGGGTGGTTGCTGCCCATCTCCACCACCGCCGCGCCATGCTCGCCCCGCAGGCGCAGCAGCGTGAGCGGCACACCCCAGTGGTTGTTGAGATTGCCCTCGGTGCGGAGCGTGGGGCCGCGGGTCGCGAGCGCCGCCGCCACCAGGTCCTTGGTGGTGGTCTTGCCGACGCTCCCGGTCACGCCGAACAGCAGGCCGTGCCAGCCCTCGCGGTAGCGGCGCGCGATGAGCTGGAGCGCCGCGGTCACGTCCTCCACCACCACCAGCGGCCCCGGCTCGTGTCCCTCGATCGCCGCGTAACGCCCGCGCGCGCACAGCGCCGCGGCCGCCCCGCGCGCGAAGGCCTGCACCAGGAACTGGTGGCCGTCGGCATGCGCGCCCGGAAGCGGCACGAACAGGTCGCCGGGCGCGAGCGTGCGCGAGTCGATGCTCGCCCCCTCCACGCCCGAGCGCAGCAGGGCCTCGCGCCGGTCGGGCGCGGCCGGGACGTCGCGCACCACGAGGTCCCCGCCCGAGAACCGCGCGAGCTCGGGCAGGGTGAGGAGGGGACGGGCGGCGAGCACGGTCACGACCCCCGTCCCTCGCGCCCTAGGAGGCGCGCGCGCGCCACCGCGCGGTCGTCGAACGGCAGCACGCGGTCCCCGAGGGTCTGCGTGGTCTCGTGCCCCTTGCCCGCGATCAGGACGACGTCGCCCGGGGCGGCCGCCTCGAGCGCGAGCGCGATCGCCTGCGCGCGGTCGAGCTCGACCTCGAGCGCCGCGCGCGGCGCTCCGGCCACGATCTCGGCCGCGATCGTGCGCGGGTCCTCGCTGCGCGGGTTGTCGTTCGTGACCCAGGCGCGGTCGGCGAGCTCGGCGGCCGCGCGCCCCATGAGCGGGCGCTTGGCCCGGTCGCGGTCGCCGCCGCACCCGAATACCAGCAGCACGCGGCCCGCGAAGTGCTCGCGCGCGGCGGCCAGCGCGCGCCGCAGCGCGTCGGGCGTGTGCGCGTAGTCCACCAGCACCGCGAAGCCCTGGCCCGCGTCCACGGGCTCGAGCCGGCCGGGGACGGCGGGCATCCCCTCGAGCCCGCGGGCGGCCGCGGCGGAATCGATCCCGAGCCGGAGCGCCGCCAGGTACGCGAGCGCGGCGTTGACGGCGTTGTGGCGCCCGAGGAGCGGCAGGCGCAGCGTGGCGCCCGCGCCGCCCTGCCCCGGCAGCCCTCCGCGCAGCTCGAGCTCGAGCCCGCCTTTGCGCGGATGGACCTGGGCGATGCCGAGGTCGGGTGCGGCGCCCGCGGCAGGTGCCGCTCCGAGCCCGATCGTGAGCGCTTCGAGCCCGCCCTGGGCGGCGGCCGCGATCACCCGCTCTGCACTCGGGTCGTCCGCGTTCACGACCGCGGCCCGCCGCTTGGCGCTCGCGCCGTTCCGCCCGTCGAACAGCATGAGCTTGGCGTCGAGGTAGGCCTCCATGGTGCCGTGGAAATCGAGGTGGTCCTGGGTGAGGTTGGTGAACACCGCGACGTCGCACTCGAGCCCGTGGCTGCGATGCTGCGCGAGCGCGTGGCTGCTGACCTCGAGCGCCGCCGCCTGGACCCCGCGCTCCACCATCTCGCGCAGCAGACCCTGGAGCTCGGGGGCCTCGGGGGTGGTGAACGGCGCGGGACGCGACTCGCCGCCGATCCGGTAGCCGGTGGTGCCGATCACGCCGGGCTTCCGGCCCGCGGCGCGGAAGATGGACTCCAGCATCCAGGTGACGGTGGTCTTGCCGTTGGTGCCCGTCACCCCGACCACCGGGAGCGCGCGCGAGGGATGGCCGAACAGCCGGCCCGCCGCCTGGGCGAGCGCCAGCCGCGGCTCGGCGACCTCGATCACCGGGGCGTGCGCGCTGCGCGTGCCGCGCGCCACCACCGCGCCGGCCGCGCCCGCGGCGAAGGCGGCGTCCAGGAACGCGCCACCGTCGCTCTTCCGGCCGCGCAGGGCGAAGAACAGGTCCCCTTGCCGCACGCGGCGCGAGTCGAGCGCGAGCCCGGTCACCGCGACCCCGGGATCGCCCGCGAGCACCGCTCCCCCCATTTCCAGGACGAGGTCGCGCAGGGTCACGGCTCCTCGCCGGGCGCGCCCGCCGAGGCGAGCGCGGGTCCCGGGCGCGCGGTCCCGAGCGCCACGATGCGCGGCTCGCACCACAGCCGCACCGGGCCCGCGAGCGGCAGGCGCGCGCCGGCCTCGGGCGACTGCCGCACCACCACGCCGCGGCCCTCGATGCGGGCGGACACCTGGCACAGGGTGAGGCGGCGCAGCGCCTCCCGTACCGGGAGCCCGGTGAGGTCGGGCAGCCGTGCGCCCAGCGAGTCCGCGGGGAGATCGAGCCTGAGCGTGACGCTGGCGCCGCGCTCGACCGCCTCGCCCGCGGCCGGCGTCTGCGCCAGCACGCGCGCGCCCGCGCCCTCGAGATGCGCCCTGAGCCCCAGCGCCAGCAGGCGGCCCTCCGCGGCGCGCGGCGGCAGGAGCCCGAGGTCGGGCACCGTCACCGGCGCGGGCGCGGGCGGGCGTGCGGCCACCTGGGACAGGACCGGATCGAGCGGGCCGTGCGGCAGGCGCTGCAGGTCCTGGACGATCTCGCGGAACACCGGGGCCGCGATGTCGCCGCCGTAGTAGTGGCGGCCCCGCGGCTCGTCGATCACCACGACGCCGACCAGGCACGGGTCGTCGGCCGGGACGATGCCCACGAACGACGACAGGTACATCCCCTTGCCGTAGGTGCCCACGGCCGCGTCGTACTTCTGGGCGGTTCCGGTCTTGCCTGCGATCTTGAGCCCCGGGATGCGCGCCGCGCGCGCCGTCCCGCTGTCCACCACCGCGGTCAGCATCTCGCACAGCGTCCGGGTGGTGGCGGCGCCGAACACGCGCCGCGCCGCCCGCGGCGAGAACGAGCGCGGGGCGGCGTCGCGGCCGTCGTGGATCTCGCGCACCAGCATCGGCTCCATCAGCACCCCGCCGTTCGCGACCGCGCCGTAGGCGAGCGCGAGCTGGAGCGGCGTCACCGCCAGCTCGTGCCCGATCGCGATCGTGGGACACGAGCGCTTGGACCAGTGGGCGGGGCTGCGCAGGCGGCCTCCGCTCTCGCCCGGATAGCTCACGCCGGTGAGGCTCCCGAAGCCGAGCGCGGTCGAGTACCGGTACAGCCGCTCGGGGCCCACCAGCAGCCCGAGCTTACCCATGACGATGTTGCTCGACCAGCGCACCGCGTCGCGGAACGTGTAGCGCGCCTCGTGGTGCACGTCGTGGAACAGGGCGCCGGGCGCCACCAAGCACGTGCCGTTGGCCGAGGCCTCGAACACCTGATCGGGGCTCGCCAGCCCCTCCTCGAGCGCCGCGCCGGCCACCACCACCTTGAAGGTGGAGCCGGGCTCGTAGGTGTCGGTGAAGGTCCAGTTGCGCGCCCGGCCCGGCTTCAGGTGCGGCACGTTCACCGACGCCAGGATCTCGCCGGTGCGGGGATCCAGGAACAGCGCGAAGGCGCGGGCCGCGTGCAGGGTGTCCACCGCGCGCGCCAGATGGCCCTCGGCGATGGCCTGCAGGTCGGCGTCCAAGGTGAGCACCACGTCCTCGCCGTTCTCGGGCGGGCGCCGGAGGCCGCGCGGCAGGGCGTGGAACTGCCCGCGCCCGTCGCGGAAGCGCGTCGCCCATCCCGGGCGGCCGCGCAGCTCGGCGTCGAGCTGGAGCTCGAGACCCTCGACGCCGGCGTTGTCCAGGTCGGTGCGCCCCAGGATCTCGCTGGCCGCGGGGCCGAGCGGGAACTCGCGCTGGGTCTCGTAGGAGACGTAGACCCCGGTGCGCTCGAGCGCGGCGACGCGCTGGCCGAGCTCGGGCGCCACGTGGCGCGCCACCCACAGGAAGCGCGGGCGCCGCGCGAACGCGCGCTCGAGCGGCCGCGGGTCGCGGCCCAGCGCGTGCGCCAGCTCGCGTGCCACCGCGCCCGGCTCCTTCATCTCGCCGGGCGAAACCGAGACCGCGCAGGTCACGAGATCGCGGGCCAGCGGCCGGCCGCGGCGATCGAGGAGATCGCCCCGCACCGGCTTCAACAGCACGCGCTGCTCCTGATTGCGCTCGGCGCGCGACACGAAGCGGTCGTGGCAGACGATCTGCAGCCACGCCACGCGCGCCCACAGCACCAGCAGCGAAACAAGAAGACCGGCCGCAGCCACCAGCACCCGACTCTTGCGCATTTCCGTGTGGGCCAATGCTTCCCTCCATGGAACGGCGGTTCACGCGGACCGCCGGGCCTCACTGGCGCGGTGCGGTGGTGCGGCCGGTCACATCCGGCTCAAGGCCGTGGAATAGGGGCCGAAGATCAATTCCCCGTGCGCACCCGTGCCGTGGCCTCCGGCACGAGGACGCGCGACGCCCGTTCCGCCAGGTCCATCAGAGAGCCGGCTTCCGGGCTCGGGCCGGACGGGGGATCCGGCGCGAGGAACTCGGCGGGGAGCGCCACCACTTGCCCGGCGTCGGCCGGCGCGAGGCCGAGCCGACCCGCCAGCGGGGCGAGCTCGGCGCGTGTGGTGACGCGCTCGAGCCGGGCCTGGACGAACTCGAGCCGGGCCGTCGACTGGGAGAGCGCCGCGCGGTTCTGGTCGAGCAGCAGGGCGAGCTCGGCCATGCGCGAGCTCTGACCCACCTCGACCAGCAACGCGGCCACCAGCACCAGCGCTCCCAGCACCAGCCCGGGTCTCAGGACGCCCGCCTCGGGCGAGCGCCACGATGGACGATTGCGGCCAGATCGGAACCTCATTTCGGCCTCCTCCGGAACGCCCGCAGCCTCGCGCTCCGAGCGCGCGGGTTGCGGGAACACTCCCCCTGCGTCGCGGTGACGACGCGTCGGGTCAGCTCCTCCCAGGGCCGTGAGGCCCCGGTCTCTTCGACGGGCAGCGGCCGGCGCCGCGGCGGGAGCGCAGGGGGCGCGCCCCGCAGCGCCTGCTTGATCCTTCGATCCTCCCCCGAGTGGTACGCAATGGTGACGACGACGCCGCCGGGACGCATGGCCTCCGGCAGCCATTCGAGCGCGGCTTCGAGCTCCGAAGCCTCGTCGTTGATCCAGATGCGCAGCGCCTGGAACGCCTGCGCGTAGCGCCGCGGATGCGGGCGGCCGCCGAGCGCGCGGTCCAGCGCCTCGACCAGGTCGCGCGTGGTCTCGAGCCTCCCCTGCCGCGCCGCCCCGGCCAGGGCGCGCGCCAGCGCGGGCGCCTCGCGCAGGTCGCCGTGGACCCGCAGCACCGCGGCGAGCGTCTTCTCGTCGGCGCCGCGCAGCCGCGCGGAGGCGGGCTCGCCGCGGCTCCGATCCATGCGGAGGTCGAGCGGTCCCTCCGCCTGGAAGCTCATGCCGCGCGCCGGATCGTCGAGCTGCCGCGAGGAGATCCCGAGATCGAAGAGCGCTCCCGCGAAGCCCTCGCCGTCCAGCGCGCGGTGCGACGGCGGCAGCTCGCGGAACGTCGCGTGGGCGAGGGTCAGGCGGCCTCCAAAACGCGCGAGCCGCTCGCGCGCGAACGCGAGCGACTCGGGATCGCGATCGCAGCCGAGCAGGCGCGCGCCGGGCTCGGCGTCGAGCAGTGCCTCGGCGTGCCCGCCCTCTCCGAGCGTCGCGTCCAGGTAGAGCCCGGGGCCTTGCCGCAGGTGGGCCAGGGTCTCCGCGAGCAGGACCGGCTCATGACGCACTCTCACCGCCCGGCTCCGCGGCGGGCCCGATCAGGTCCGCGGCGGCGGGCCAGCACCGCAGGCGCGGCTCGCAGCCGCCGAGCCGGAACAGGTCGCGCAGATAGCTCGAAAGACCGCAGACCACGATGCCTCCCGCGCGCGCCTCGTAGCTCGACAGCGCGTCCACCAGCGCCGGGACCAGGCGGTAGTCGATGTGACGGAGCCGCGAGCAGTCGAGCACCAGCTGCCCCGCGCCGCGCGCGGCGAGGTCCTCCACCGTGCGCTCGAGGCGCGTGAGCGCCGGGCGGTCGATCCACCCGCTGAGCTGGAGCAGCGCGACCCGGCCGCCGCCGCGCTCGTGCCACTCGAGCCGCGCGCTCGCGCCGTGCGCCCCGTGGCTGAGCTGCAGGTTGACCGCGAGCGCCGCGCGGCCCGACCGCGCCGGGGTCCCGGCCTTCATGGCTCGCGATCTCCCAGAACGTCCTCCGCGTTGGTTTCGAGATTCGCCTGGGCCTCCTGGATCACGGCCGCGAGCCGCTCCGGATTCCAGATCTCGATGTGATCGCCGACACCGTGCAGGGTGGCTTCCTTGCCAAGCCCCGCACGGCTCATCAGTGCCGGAGGGATCGTGATGCGTCCCTGCGCGTCCACCGACACTGGCGATGCATGCATGAGGAACGCACGCGCGAACGCCCGGGCCTTCCGACCACCCATCGGGAGCTTGCGCATCCGTTCCTCCACCCGTGCCCAGTCCTCGGGGGCGTAGAGGGCGAGGCATCCTTCGAAGCCGGCGACGAGGAAGAAGGTCTGGATGGGCTGCCGGCGGCCCGGCGGGCGGCGCAGGGTGGCCGGCACGCTCAATCGCCCCTTGTGATCGATGGCGTAATTGTCGGTGCCGTAGAATGCCACGCAGCGCTCCCCCCCGGAACCCCGCTGCCTGCCACAATTCACCACTGAGCCCCACTTCCTACCACTGGGCGCGCGCACAGTAGATGTCCGGCTGGAGCAATGTCAAAAGGAATCGTCAGGTCGTAGCAAGATAATACGAATGCCCGGACTGCACGCGCGTGCAGGGATGATGCACGCGCTCGCGCGAACGCGTGTCCGCTCGCGCGCGCCGGATCAGCGCGGCGTTCCGCTCGCGTCCACGCAGTCCCACTCCACGCGATAGAAGCTGTACACGCTCGAGTCCGCGCCGGCGGTGGCGGAGAGCGGCGCCGGGTCGTGCCCGAGCGGCGTGAGGCAGTCCGCGAACGGGCTCAGCCGCATGAGATCGTTCGCGCCGGGCGCGCGATCCACCACGAACTCGGGGCGCGCGAAGGGCGCGAAGCGCAGCCGCGTCACCACGTCCTTCGTGCCCCCGCGCTCGAGCAGCGGGACCATCGCCGGCGTGGCGAGCCCGGAGAGATCCACGACGCGCCGCTCGCTGAAGTACGCGATCGCCCCGATGTCGGGGGTGGCGATCGCGGCCTCGGGCGGAGCGTGCGCCCCGAACCAGCGTCCCCAGCGCACCAGCGAGCCTTCGTAGCCGGCCGTGAACGCGCGCACGTACGGCACGACGTACCGCGCGTAGACCACGAGGTTCTGCGCCACCACGCCCGCGGCCAGCGCCGCGGCGAGCACCAGGCCCCGGCGCCTGCGCGCGGCGTCCGGGCTCTCCCCCATCCACCCGTCCTCCACGGCGCGCCACGCGTACCAGCCCACCACCGGCAGCAGCGGCACCAGGTGGCGCGAGGTGACCGGCGTCCCGCGCGCGACGAGGAGCACCGGCACGCCGAGGAGCCACGCCAGGGGCAGCAGCCACGCCGCCCACGCCCGCGCGTCGGGCATGCGCGGGCGCGCGACCACCCGGGCGACGACGAGCGCCACGGCCAGCAGCCCGTCGGTCGCCGCGGCGATCCGCATCGGCGCCCCCAGGTCCCCGTGCGGGACCGCCGCCGAGGCCGCCACCGGCGCCTGTGGCCAGAAGGCTCCGAAGTAGAGGCGCGCGAACACCAGCCACCCGCCGTAGAGCAGGAGCGGCGGCGCGACGCCGGCCGCAAGGCGCACGAGCCCGGACCGCCCCTCGGCGTCGGCGAGCCGCAGCACCGCCCACAGCACGAGCAGGACGACCGCCTCGGGCGTGGTCAGCGCCGCGAGCGCCCACAGGGTTCCGGCCCACGCCGGCCTCGCTCGTAGGCGCCGGCCGCCGGTGTACGCGACGAAGCCGGCCAGGACCAGCGCCGTGGCGAGCGGCGTCTCCGTTCCCGACAGCGCCCATTGCAGCATCCACGCGTGGCACGCCCACGCCAGGGTCGCGAGGGCGCACAGCCCGGGGGCGGCCAGCGTGCGGCGCGCGAGCTGCAGGAACAGGACGACCGAGCCCAGCGCGGCGAGCAGCCCGAGCGCGCGCGCCACCGCGAGCCCGTCGAGCCCGAGCGCGATCCCGTCGGCGAGCAGTGCCACCCACAGCGGGCTGGTGCAGCCGTTGACCCTCTCCCCGACGTTGAACGTCAGGCCCTGGCCGTTCGCGAGGTGGCGCGCGACCTGGAGGTGGACGAAGGTGTCGTCGGTGACGAAGTGGCGCAGGGGCCAGAGCAGGACCGCGGTCAGCGCCAGCGCCGCGGCGAGCGCCACGCGCTCGATGCGCGTGAGCGGCGGCAGGGCCAGGTCGCTCACCCCTTCGCGGCGGCGAGCGGGTCGAGCACGCCCGCGAGCCGGGAGGCGAGCGCTGCGCGCGTGTGCTCCTCGAGCCACGGCGCGCGCGTCGCCTGAAGGGCCGTGCCCGACCTCCACTCGAGGTAGCGGCGCTCGAGGCTCGCGGCGAACGCCGCGCGGTCGCCGGGATCGACGCGCTCGCCGCCCGCGCGCTCGACCAGGAGCGCCGCCTCGTCGCCCGCCGGCAGCGCCGCGAGCACCGGCCGTCCGCTGTCGAGGTACTCGTAGAGCTTCCCGGGCACCATGGTGGGAAGGTCGCGTGGCTTCCACAGCAGCAGCAGGTCGGCCGCCCGCTGGAGCGCGCGGGATTCGGCGTGGCTCCGGGGCCCGGCGAACTCCACGATGCCCTTGAGGCCGAGCGCGATCGAGCGGTCCTCGTACCCGCTCTCGTAGGGTCCGACGAAGCGCGCCCGCAACCGGCGCCGCGCCTCGGGACGCCGCGCCAGCACGTCGTGCAGCGCGTCGAGGAAGGTCCCGGCGTCCGGCATCTGCGCGAGCGTCCCGGTGTAGAGCAGCCGGAACTGCGAAGCGTCGCCCGCGGCGGGCGGATCCGCGGCGGGGTGCGGATCGTCGGGCTCGAAGCCGTTGGGCAGGTGGACCACCCGGCGCGCCCGCGACCCCCGCTCGATCTCCCCGGCGTGGGTGCGGGAGGCGGCGAGCACGACGTCCGCGCCCTCGAGCACCGCGCGCTCCAGCGCCGCCTGGCGCGCGCGATGCCACGCGCTCGGCGGCTCACGGAAGCGGAGCCCGATCCAGGGATCGCGGAAGTCCGCCACCCACGGCAGCGCGAAGCGCCGCCGGAGCGCGAGCCCCGCGAGGTGCACGCTGTCGGGCGGCGAGCTCGAGAGCATCGCGTCGATGCCGCCGCGCTCGAGACGCCGCGCCGCGGCCGCCTCCGCCCGCCGCGCCCAGCCCACGTACGAGTCGGGCAGCAGCCACCAGTCGCTCAGCCGGCGCAGCCACGCGAAGGTGCGGCTCGAGCGCCGTCCCGGGGCGGCGCGCGTCACCCCGAGCCAGGCCGAGAGCGCGCTCCCCCCGTGCACCCGGATCACCTCGGCGCCCTCCGGCACCCGCGCGAGCAGGCTCTCGTCCCGCACCCAGTAGTCCTCGGGGCCGGCGCACACCACGGTGCACTGCCAGCCGTGCTTGGGGAGGTGGCGCGTGAACCCCAGCACGCGGTGCACGCCGCCCCCGGCCAGCGGCGGGTAGAAGTAGCACAGCACGAGCAGGCGCCTCATGCGCGGGCGCCGCCGCCGGCCGCCGCCGCGGCGCCTTCCGCGCGCGCGGCGCGCCCGGCCACCAGGCGCTCGAACAGGGCCTCGATGCGCCCCAGATTCGCGCTCCAGTCCCCGCGCTCCGCGATCGCGCCCAGGTTGCGCGCGCGTGCCGCCTCCGCCCAGGCTGGATCGTCGAGCGCGCGATCGAGGGCGCGGGCGAGCCCTGCGGGATCGCCGGGCGGAAAGAGCCGCGCACCGTCCCCCTCCCCCACCCATTCGCGGTTGCCCTCGATGTCGCTCGCCACCGGGATCGCGCCGCACGCCATCGCCTCGAGCAGCGAGACCGAGGTCGAGTCGGAGCGCGACGCCGAGAGATAGATCTCGGCCCGCCCCAGCAGCTCGGCCAGCGCCGTGGGCTCGAGCCGGCCCACGAACCGGAAGCGGCCGGCCGGCAGCGTGCGGTGCGCGAGGCGCTCGAGCGAGGTTCGGAGCGATCCGTCGCCGCAGATCACGAGCCGGGCATCGGGCCTGCGCTCGAGCGCCGCCCTCGCCCCCGCGATCACGGTGGGGAGGTCGTAGACCGGCTCGTGCATCCGCGCGCTCACGAGCAGGCCCCGCTCCCGCTCGGGCGCGGGCCGGAATCGCGTCCGGTCCACGCCCCAGGGGATGACGTGGAGCCTCTCCGCGACGGCGCCGAGGCGGAGCGCGGCCGCGCCGAGATTGCGCGCGTCCACCAGCACGGCGTCGGCGCGCGCGAGCACGAAGCGGCTGCGCCGGCGACGCAGCGGGTCGCGGAGTCCGGTGATCAACAGGTCCGAGCCCCACGCCGACACCGCGAGCGGGCGCCGGCCCGAGAGCGCGCCGAGCAGCCCGTAGTTGGGAACGAAGTGGGCGTCCACGAGGTCGGGAGCGAACGACGCGAGCGCGCGCGCGAGCGCCGGGGCGGCGAGCGGATAGCGCAGCCATCCCGGCAGCGGCGCGCGCGGCAGGCGCGCGGCGCCGAGCGAATCGGGGCCGCTCTCGAGCGACCACAGCGCGACCTCGTGTCCGCGCGCCCGGAAGTGCTCGACCCAGCGGCGGGTGTGCACCACCGAGGCGTTGGCGAGCGTGGCGATCTTCACGCCCGCGCTCCCCGCGCGCGCTCCCTCCGCCACATCGACTGGGCGGCCGCGACCAGACGGCCGGCCGGGGTCGCGTGGCGCGCATCGAGCCAGCGCACCGGATGGGGAACCGCGCGGGCGCCGAGCGCGCGCTTGAAGGACGCGACCGCGGGAAGCCCGGCGCTCGCGCCGAGGTTGACGCGCGCGCGGCCCGCGCCGGCCGCCCACTCCACCACCGATCCGAGCAGCATCACGAAGGCCTGCCGGCCGCGCGCGTCGGGATGGACGCCGCTCCACCACGGCAGGATCTCCCGCGGATGATCGAGCCCGAGGACGGCGCCGAGGAGGCCGCGGGCGTCCCGCACCGTGAAGAGCCGCGCGAGCGGCTCCCCGCCGCCGCGGGGCGCGCCACCGTCGGCCGCCGGCGCCGGGGAGGCGGCCAGCAGGCGGCGCGAGAGCTCGATCGGCCGCCTCCGATGCCCCTTCCATCCGCGCGACTGCCGGAGGTAGAGCGCGTAGGCCTCGCCGAGGGCCTCGGGCTCTTCGGCGAACGCGAGGCCGTGAGCACGCGCGGAGTGGATCGCCTGCCGCGTCTTGCGCTCCATGCGTGCCCACGCCGCATCCAGGCCCTGCGTGAGGTCCACGACCGCGGTCTCGGCGAGCCGCGTCTCCCCGCCCGTCTCCTCCAGGGCCGACTCAGCCGGCGGGTCCTCGTCGATGCGGTAGAGCGACCACTCCCCTCCCACCGCGCGCAGCTCGCGCTGGAGCCGGGCCAGCTCCCGCGCCACCGCGGTGTCGACCTCGGGCCGCGCGCCGCGCGCGGCCAGGGGCGCACCGGGAAGCAGGTACGGGAGCGCGTGGATCCAGTGGAGGCCGGCCCGACGCTCGATCAGGAGCGGCGCCCCGCCCGAGAGAGCGCCTTCCCCCTCCACGGCGATGAAGCGCGCCTCCATCCCGGGCAGGGTCTGCGCCAGGGCCTCCCACAGCCCCGCGCGATGGGCGGCCGTGGCGCACGGGTCCGAGGCCACCAGCGCCTCCCATTCGGCGGGAGGCTCGAGGAGAACGCGCGCCTGGGCTACGTCCCACTCTCCACGCGCGAACCGTCTAGCGGAGCACGACGATGCGCGCGAAGGCGGACTTGCCCGCCGACTCGACCCGGATGTAGTAGATCCCCGGCTTCACGAGATCGCCCTGGTCGGTGTGGCCGTCCCACACCACGCGCTGGTTGCTCACGCCGCTGAAGCGGGCCAGCCGCCGTCCGGTGAGGTCATAGATCTCGCCGCGGTAGGCGGTCGAGTTCCCGTTCAGCTTGAGCGAGACGCCGAGCGCGGAGAGTCGGGCCGGGTTGGGGTAGACCGTGAACTCGAGGCGCGGCGGAACCGGAGGCGTGGGCGGACGGTAGCCCGGATCGTAGCGGTGGAGGCCGCGGGCCGTGCCGATCCACACCGCGCCGGTGGCGTCGTCCACGTGCACCGCGCGCACCTCCTCGTCGGCCAGCGGCGAGTTCTTGGTGTTGAAGTCGCGGATCCCGCCGCCCGGCGAGATGACGCGGATCCCGTTCACGGTCCCCACCCACACCGTGCCGTCGCGCGCGACCGCGAGCGGGTTCACCGAGACCTTGCTGCCGGGAGCGGCGGGGATCGGGTAGGAGACGAGCCGGGTGATCGCGCCCACGATCCGGTACGCGATGA
This sequence comes from Candidatus Eiseniibacteriota bacterium, assembly GCA_036507005.1. Taxonomy (GTDB): domain Bacteria; phylum Eisenbacteria; class RBG-16-71-46; order RBG-16-71-46; family RBG-16-71-46; genus WS-2. The sequence goes on along the minus strand of DASXQT010000068.1, from coordinate 14,447 downwards.
CCTCGCTGGTGGTGAGCGCCCACAGCGTGTCGCCGTGCGCCACCAGCCCCTGCACGTCGTAGCGCTCGGTTCCGCCGAGCGTGCGCAGGGTCGGCAGGGGGGGCACCGTCGAGATCGCCTGGTCGGCGTTGGGCCAGTCCCAGTCGAAGTAGTCGATCCCCTGCCCGGTGTAGCCCACCCAGATCCGACCCCGCTTGTCGACCGTGAGCCCGTGGATCTTGCTCCCGCGCAGCCCCGAGCTGTCGGGGCGGAAGTTGGCGCGGTAGGCCCCGGTGGAGTCGTAGAACTCGAGCCCGAGAGGGGGAAAGTCGGAGTCATTGGTGTCCATGCCGAACCAGTGCCCGCCCTGTTTGTCCAGCGCTCCGACCCAGGCGGTGGTGTGGCGCTCGCCGTTCAGGATCGGGGGCCGGTAGAGGTGATGCACGACGCTCGGCGGGCTCTGGCGGTCGTCGAGCACCTCGATCGCCGTGCCCCAGCAGCTGAACCACTTCCTGCCGTCGAGGTCGACGAGCAGGGTGAAGGCGTAGTTGGGCGCCGCGAACGTGGAGTCGCAGCCCACTCCGCACAGTTGGGCCACGAACGGCCAGTTTCGCCACTGCCGGCCATCGAAGCGGCCGATCCCCTCCTCGTACGTGTTCACGTACACCCGCTCGCCCTGGACCGCCACGTTGATGACGTTGTTGCCCGGCGGCCCGTCCGGGGTGTGCAGGGCCCACGCGTCGGGAAGGCTCACGCTCTCGTAGAGGCCATTCGTGTTCGCGGCGAAGTAGCGCCCCCCCGGGTCCACGGTGAGCGCGAACGTGTGGCGGTCGTCGCCCTGGTACGAGGGGAGCCCGGTCGTGATCACCCCCCAGCCGGCCGGGGTCCAGGTGTAGAACCCCTGATCGGTGACCAGCAGGATCTTGCCCAGGTCTTCGTAGATACGCACTGCGGGGGGAAGGGCCCCGCCGCCCGCGAGATCGCGCGCGAGGATCCACGGTCCTCCAGCGTCGAACGGGTGACGAAACGGGGCGGTCGTCCCGAGGACCATCAGCGTGGTTCCGTCCGACGTGATTCCCTGGTAGGGCAGGAGCGAGTCGAGGCCGGCGGTCTCCTTCGCCCAGTCGGTGAGGCCCTGGGAGAAGCGGCCGCGGTAGACGCCGAGCTGGGTGGTGACCCAGGCCGAATCGCCGTGGGCCACGATCCCGGTGATCCAGTCGCTGCCGTTCGTGAAGGGAGAGGGGTCGAATCCGTTGGGGAGCGCCCCGGTGACCTGGGTGCCGTCCCAGAGCGCGATCCCGCGCGTGGTGCCGATCATCACGGTGTCGCCGTGCTCGGCGAAGGCGGTCACGCTGTCCGACGGCAGGCCGTCGAAGCGGTTCACCAGGTCCCAGGTGGTCCCGTCCGCCGAGAGCCGGCTCGCCCCGGCCCCGAGCGTGGCCACCCACAGGCGCCCGTGGCGGTCGCGCAGCAGCCGGGAGAGCGAGTTGCTCGCGAGCCCGCCGGGCTCGCGGTTGATCCGGACGAACGAGCGGTCGCTCGGCCGGTAGCGCAGCAGCCCGGCCTCGCCGGTGGCGCACCACACCGTGTCGGCCTCGGCCAGCAGGTCCCGGTAGGTGTAGGCGCGGGTGAACGTGGTCCAGGCCCCGCTCGCCGCCGCCCACCCGGGAGCGAGCAGGGCGAAGAGCACGGCGAGCGCCAGGGCCGTCGCGCGTCCCGGCACCCCGGCTACTCCACGCGGCCGATCAGATCCAGCCACCGCAGCCTCCAGACCATCCACGCCGCCTCCCAGATGATTTTGCGATTCATCTTCGAAACCCCGGCGTGGCGGTCCACGAACACGATCGGGATCTCCTTGATTCTAAAGCCCCGCTTCCAGCATTTGAAAGACATCTCGATCTGGAACGCGTACCCGTCGGAGCGCACCTGGTCCAGCCGCACGCCCGCGAGCGCGCGCCGGCGGAAGCACTTGAAGCCGCCGGTGGCGTCCCGCACCGGCAGGCCGGTGACGAGCCGGGTATAGAGGTTGGCGGTGTACGAGAGGATCAGGCGCGAGAGCGGCCAGTTCACCACGGTCACGCCGTGGAGGTAGCGCGAGCCCAGCACCAAGTCGGCCTCGTCCGCGTGCTTCAGGAACTCGCCGATGCTGTCGGGGTCGTGCGAGAAGTCCGCGTCCATCTCGAAGATGTACTCCGCGCCGCGCTCGAGCGCGTAGCGGAAGCCGTCGCGATAGGCGGAGCCCAGCCCGAGCTTGCCGGGGCGCTCGAGCAGGTGCACGCGCGGATCGCGCGCCACCCATTCCCGGACCCGATCGGCGGTGCCGTCGGGAGAGCGGTCGTCCACCACCAGCACCTCGAGGCCGTAGGGCAGGGCGAGCAGGCGCGGGAGGAGCTCGTCGATGTTCTCGCGCTCGTTGTAGGTCGGGACGATCACGAGCTTCTCCATCACGGCGCCCCGGCGGGCGCGGCGGCGCGGGCGGCGCTCCGGCGCAGGAAGCGATCGGCTGCGAGCAGCGCGAGCGCCGCGGCGAGGCTCGCGAGCGAGAGCACCAGGCCGTTGCGCAGCGCGCGCGACTCGAACCGGAACGCCACCCGGTGCCTCCCTTGCGGCACCGCCACCGCGCGCAGCAGGTAGTCGGCCTTGAGCACTTCGACCCGCCTTCCGTCCACGGTCGCGCTCCAGTCCGGGTACCAGAGGTCGGCGAGGCGGAGCAGGGCGGGTGCGGGCGTGTCGACCTCGACCACGGCGTCGTTCAGGCGGTAGGACTCGATCCGGGCCACCGCCCCCGCGACCGACGCGGAAGGGATGCCGGGATCCTTCTCGAGCCAGGCGAGCTCGGCGGCGTCGTGCGTTCCGGCCCGCACCGAGTCCAGGATCGCCTTCGCGGGCGAGGCCACGCGCCACGAGCCCACCACGGTCGCGCGCGGCAGGACGGAAAGGTTCTCGTACACCACGCCCGAGCCCTGGTACACGAGCTTGAGGAAGGGCGGAAGCGACTCGAGCGCCTTCTGGGTCACGATGTAGCGCACGTTGAGCAGGCGGATCCAGCGCGGATCGTCCTGCAGGCCGGCGTCGAAGAAATCCTGGATCAGGCGCGGCTTGGCGGCGTGGTAGCCGCCCAGCGACGCGATCCCGAAGCCGGCGAAGCGATTGCTCTGGAACTCTTCGAGCGGCAGGATGCGGAAGCTCCCCGGGGGGCCGGTGTGCTCGAGGAACTCCACCACGTCGTCGCGGCCGAGCTCCTGGGTGCGCGCCGCGGCGTCCCCGATCACCGGCTTCATCACCCGCCCGCTCACCGGCCAGAGCTCGATCAGGACGAGGACGAGGAGCGCTGCGCCGGCGGCGCCCGCACCCAGCCGGCCGCGGCGCGCGAGCCACAGCGCCGCGAGCGCGGCGAGCCCGAGCAGGGAGACCACGGCCAGGCTCGAGACGAAGCCGCGGTAGGCGGCGTCCGCCAGCTCGGGCAGGTAGGGCTGGCGATGCTGCATCGCCAGCGCGACGTAGCCCGCGCGCCAGGCGTCGCGGCCCACGGTCGCGGCCAGCAGCCCGATCCCGAGCACCGCGCCCGCGACCAGGATCAGGCGATCGATCGGATCGCGCCTGCCCTTCACAGCGGCGGGCTCCAGGGCCGCGCTCGCGCCCCAGGCGGCGCCCAGGGCGGCGGCGAGCCCGAGCAGGAGCACGACCATCACCGGCACGCGGAACTTGTTGAAGAGCGGGAGGTGCTGGTAGAGGAAGCCGTAGAGCGGGAAGTGGCGGCCGAACGAGACCAGCAGCGCGAACACGGCGAGCGCGAGCGCGAAGAGCCGGGGCGCCGCGTCCGCAGGCGGGCGCGCCGCGAACGCGACGAGCGCGAGCAGCGCGACCACCATGCCGACGTAGGCGTTGGGATAGTCCGTGAACGGCATCCCTCCCCAGTAGGTCTGGCCGCCGAACCCGACCCAGCCCGGCACGACCATGGTGGGAAGCTCGTAGGGAGCGAGCGACCACTGGGTGGCGTACTCCATCCCCACGCCCCCGCCCTCGCCGCCGCCGCGGATCGACCAGCGCGCGTAGTCGCGCAGGGGCACCGTGTAGAAGCCCGAGACGCCGAAGGCGAGCGCCGCCGCCGCGGCCACCGCGACCGCACGCATCGTGACGGTGGGGAGCGAGTCCCGGCGCTGGAGCCCCAGGGCCCACTCGACCGCCACGTAGAGGCCGATTGCGACCCAGGTGTAGAAGCAGATCTGGACGTGGCCGCGCAGCAGCTGGAACCCGCCCGCCACGGCGAGCCAGCCGAGGTCGGCGAGCCTGCCGCGCCTCATCCAGCGGGTGGCGAGCCAGAGCATGAGGGGCAGGTAGGCCGAGTCCACGAGCTGGCTGCCGTGCCCGTGCGAGCCCACCGCCACCAGGTTGGGCGCGAACACGAACGCCGCCGCCCCGATCAGCGCGCCTTCGGCGCGCGCCCCCCACTCCCGCGCCAGCAGGAAGAGCGCGAGCCCGCCCAGGAAGTAGTAGAGCAGCATCCAGATCATGTCGGGCAGCGCCACCACCTTCTGGATCAACGCGAGCGGCCAGTCGGGCGGGTAGATGAACGGGTTGTACATGCCGCTCCCGAAGGACGGCATGCCCAGGAACACGAAGGGATTCCACAGCGGGTAGACGTGGTCGTGCCCCAGCGACTGCTCGCCGATGCGCACGAAGCCCGCGGGGGCGAGCGCGTCGGGCGAGACGAACGTCTTGCCCTCGAGCGCGACCTCGTGGAAGAACGCGACCGTGAGGAGCGCGAGCACGGCGGCGGCCCAGCCCGGGGAGAGGGTCCGCGGCTTCCCCGGCCGCACGGGCTCGCGGCGCGCGCCCTTCTTCTCAGCCATGCGTTGGGGTGGTCCGGGCGGGAGGCGCGGCGCTCACGAGAGCGCCGCGACCCGGCTCTCGATCTCGCCCACCATGCGCGCGGCGAGCGCGCCCCAGTCGTGGGGGCGCGCCAGCGCCCGGCGCGCCTCGCGCGGCGCGGGCTGGTCCAGGGCGCGGCCCACCGCCGCCGTCGTGGCGGCGGGGTCCGAGGCGAACTGGAGATGGGGGGGCGCGGGCTCGAGGTCGAGCACGGGTGTGGTCACGACGGGGATTCCGGAGGCCAGGTACTGGTACACCTTGTTGGGATTGATACCCTGCACGTGCGGGTCGTTCGCCCGAAAAGGAATCACCCCCACGTCCAGCGCCTGCATCCAGGCCGGGATCTCGGCGTAGGGGCGCGACCCCAGGACCCGCACCCCCTCGCGGGCCGCGAGCCGGCGCACGGAATCGGCGGTCGAAGGGATCCCGGGGCCGATCAGCACCAGGGTGCCGGAGCGCCGGCCCTGCCGCAGGGCCTCGAGGGTCTCGAAATCGAGGAAGTGGGAGAGCAGCCCGACGTAGCCGATGAGCGGCCGGGGGAGGGACGCGAGCTCGGGCGGAACGGGGCGCGGGGTCTCGAAGTGGGAGAGCTCGGCGCCGTTGCCGAGCTTGATCACGGGCTTTCCGGTCTCCACCGCGAGCCGGCGGCGGTAGTACTCCGACACCACGAACAGGGCATCCACCTCGTCGAGGGTTCGCCGCCAGCAGTCCCTGGCCCACGCCGGAACCCCGTCGAACTGAAACGGGCTGTCGTTGAAATCGTAGAATACCAACTTCCGGTCGAGCCGCGAAAGGGCGCGGGCGCAGTAGATGTTGGACGCCAGCACCACCGGCCGCCGCTCGACGCCCAGGCTGCGGAGCCGCGAGGCGAGTGCCCGCTCCGCGACCCGCGCGACCAGCGCGCGGCCGGGCGGCCAGTCGATGAAGCGGTTGTAGAGCGCGTTCTTCGTGCCGGGCTTGACGAACGGCACGGTGAAGTAGGTGACGTTCCCCTCGCGCCGCGGCGTCCACGGATCGGGCTCCCCCGAGCCCGGCGGCTGGGCGAAGAAGATGCGCCACGCCGGCGGGAAGCGCGAGAGCAGGAACTGCTTCCGGGTCCGGAAGTATCCCCACCGCACCTCGGAGAGGACGACGAGATCCACTACGTTACCGCGGCCTCGCGCTCGAGCGCCTCCACCACCTCGACGTAGGACCGATGGGCGCCGGCGTGGGGAACCCCCTCGGCCTCGCGCGCGCTCACCCGCGGATCCGCGGCCAGGTAGCGCCGCGCCCACGAGTCGAGCGAGAGCCAGCGCCACACCTGGAGCCCGATCTCGCGGCCCGCGAGGTACTCCTCGAGTGCTTCCGCGAGCGCGCCGGGCTCGATCCAGTCGTGGATCGGCCCGGGCTCGAGCAGGCGGCGGCGGACCTCGCCCGCGTAGCGCTCGCGCAGCCAGCGATCGGCGGGGGTCTCGAAGCCCATCTTGTCGCGGCGCCCGAGCACGCCGGGCGGGATGCGGTCCGCGAGCGCGCGGCGCAGGATCGCCTTGGTGGTGGCGCCCTCGATGCGCTGCTCGTCGGGCAGCGAGAACACGAACTCGACCAGCCGGTAGTCCAGGAACGGGAGCCGGGTCTCGATCGAGTACGCCATGCTGTTGCGGTCCTCGTAGCGCAGCAGCGACGGGAGCAGGCGCTCGGTGGTGTCGAAGGCGAGCTGGTCCGCGAGCGCGCTCCCCCACTCCCGCGGCGGCCGCTTCGGGCGCGCGCGTCCGAGCTCGCGCAGGGCGGAGCCCAGCACGCGGTCCTTGCCCTGGCCGTAGCGGCGCCGCAGCGGCGCCACCAGCGCCGCGGGCAACCACGGCTCGAGCGTGAGCGCGAGCGTCACGGCCGCGCCGAGACGCTGCGCGACCGGACCGAGGAGCGCGGCGAAGGCCGCGAGGCGCCCGTTCGCGAGCAGGTCGCGCAGGCGCAGCGGCAGGTAGCGGAAGTAGCCGGCCAGGGTCTCGTCCCCGCCCTGCCCGTCGAGCAGCACCTTGAGCCCGGCCCCGTGCGCGATCTCCATCACCTTCCACTGGGAGTAGAGCCCGGGGCCCGCGGTGGGCTCGCCCTGCAGGTCGTGGAGGCGGTCGAAGACGCTCCAGAAGTCGCCGCCGTCCGGCACCACGATGTGGGGCACGGCGCCGCTCGCCTCCACCGTGAGCTTGGCGTAGGCGCGCTCGTCGTAGGCGGAGCCCTCGTCGTACCCGCAGTGGAACGCGTGGATCGGGCGCGCGGCGAGGCGCCCGGCGGTGGTCACGACCGCGGAGGAGTCGAGGCCGCCCGAGAGGCACGAGCCCACCTCGACGTCGGCGCGCAGCCGCAGGCGCACGGCGTCGGTGAAGAGCCGCTCGAACTCCGCCGTCCAGTCGGCCGGGCCGCCGCGCGCGCGGCGCCGCGGATCGAGCGACCACCAGCGCTCGACCGCGAGCCCGCTCTCCCCCACCGTGAGCGTGTGCGCCGCCGGGAGCTGCCACACGCCCTCGAAGAAGGTGTGCGCCTCGTGGTCCACCCAGTCGAGCGCGATCAGGTCGCGCACCGCCGCAAGGCACGGCCGGATGCGGTGGGGCTGGGTGAGCACCAGCGCCCGCGGGTCGGAGGCGAAGGCGAACCGCCGGCCGTCCCACTGGTAGTAGAACGGCTTCACCCCCAGCCGGTCGCGGGCGCAGAACAGCTCGCGCCGCGCGCCGTCCCAGAGCGCGAACGCGAACATCCCGTTGAGACGGTGGAGGCACGCGGGCCCGAAGCGGCGGTAGGCGGCGAGGATCACCTCGGTGTCGCTGGTGCTCACGAAGGCCTCGCCCATGCGCTCGAGCTCTTCCCGGAGCTCGACGTAGTTGTAGACCTCGCCGTTGTACGTGATCCACAGCCGCCCGCCCGTGTCGCACATCGGCTGGTGCCCGGAAGGGCTCAGGTCCACGATCGAGAGCCGGCGGTGGAGCAGGCCGACCGCGGTGGGCGCGTTGGCGCGCGCCAGCGTGCTGCGTCCCGGGGCGTAGGGAAGCCGGCTCGCGAAGGCCTCCGCGGGCGTGTCGGCGCCCCCGAGCGTCTCGGCGCCGCCGTCGGGATCGATCAGCGCCAGCCCCTCGTCGTCGGGCCCGCGGTGGCGCAGCAGGCGCGACATCTGGTGCAGGCGGCCCAGGTCGGCGCGGCCGCGAGGCTCGTAGATTCCGGCGATCCCGCACATCCGTGAGGCTCCTCCCCGCTCGCCCGATCAGGGCGAGGACCGTTCCGACTCGAGCGCCGAGGGCGCCACCGCGCCGCGCTCGGTCCAGAGCGCGAGCCGTGCGCACACCAGCGCGAACGCCGCCATCACTGCGATCTTCACGACCAGGCCCGCGGCACCGTGCCCGCCCCAGGTCTGGGCCGCGAGCCCGAGCGCGAGCGCCAGAAGATAGATCGACAGCAGCCGCCCGCCGCGATAGGGCAGCGGGTGAACGCTCTGCGCCACGCGGTAGGTCACGACCGCCGACGTCCCGTAGCCTAAGAACGTGCCGATCGCGGCCCCCGCCACGCCCAGGCGCGGCACGAGCAGCACGTTGCCCGCGATCGAGGCCGCGGCCGCCGACAGCGCGCCGACCGAGAGCAGCGACGTGCGCAGCGCGATCCCGATCCCGACCGAGGCCACAGTGTAGGAACCCTGCGCCACCGCCGCAAAGGCCAGCCACGCCGCGGGCCAGGCCGCGCGCCGGTAGGGCTCGGGCACCAGCACCGCCAGCACCTCGGGCGCGAACGCTCCCACCGCGATGGCGACCAGGCCGGCGGCCGCCATGTAGGCGCCGAAGGCGCGGGCGAAGAGCCGCGGCCCGTCGGGGCTGTGGGCGCGGGCGAAGGCCCACGGGCCGTAGGCGAGCTGGAAGGCGGAGATGCCGATCCAGACGGCGGTGAAGAACTTGATCGCGACCGCGTAGACCGCCACCTCTTCGAGCGAGCGCGTGCGCTGGAGCACGAAGCGGTCGACCGAGGCCACGGCGCCGTAGGCGAACGCCGCGGGCACGGTGGGCGCGCCGTAGGAGAGCATGCGCGCGAGCGCGAGCCGGCTGAAGCGCGGCCGCAGGGTGTGGCGCGCCAGCACCAGGGCGAGCAGCGCGCTCGCCGCGTCGCCGAAGAGCCGCGCGTAGAGCACGCCGGCCACGCCCAGGTGGTGGGCCCACACCAGCCACAGCGAGAGCCCGCCGACCAGCACGGTCTGCGTGATGTTGAGCGTGATGAACTTCCAGGGCTGGAACGTGACCCGCAGCACGTCGTTCCCGAACATCACGATCAGCGTGAACGGCAGGCTGAGGGCGCCGATCCGGATGTACTTGCGGTACACCTCGCCGCTCACGAAGTGGGCGGCGAGCGGGGCGGCGAAGATCCAGATCGTCAGCGACACGGCGGTGGTGACGGCGAGGCGGAAGGCGAGCGAGGACGAGGCCATGCGGATGCGCGCCTCGCGGTCGGGCTCGTGGTAGAAGAAGCGCGCGAGCGCCCCGTCCATGCCGAACACCAGGATCAGCGCGGCGGTCTGCGAGTACGCGGTCACGAGCTCGGCGACGCCGAAGGCGCCGGGATCGAGCAGGCGGGTGAGCACGGGAACGAGCAGGAGCTGGACCGCCCGCCCGCCCGCCTGGCCGAGCCCGTAGACCACCGATTCGCCGGTGAGCTTCTTCAGCGCGTCACGCATGCGGCCTCCGTGCGCGCGCAGGCGCAGTCGCCGTGGCGGGGGCGCACGCGGCAGCCAGGGGCGCACCGGGGGCGCGCACGGCTGGAGGGAGGGGCGGGGCCAGTTCGGCGCGCCCGCTCGGCTCCTCCATCCCTGGCTCCGCCTCGCTCCTGGCGGCGCGCTTCGCCTCCTGCCTCCGCGCGCCGCCAGAGCGCACCGAACCGGCCCCGCCCCTCCCTCCAGCCGTGCGCGCTTGCCCGACCGGGACGAACCCCTCCCACGCCCTCTTCATCGCGGCCTCCCCAGGGGGTTCGCGGCGCCGCACCAGGGGCAGGTCCAGCGGCGGGGCCAGGGGCGGGGTGGGTCGAGGACAGCGTGTTCGCCGCAGTCGCGGCAGACGTGGGTGACGCGGCGCTCGCTCGGGAAGGCGCGCGCACCGGTGTCCCCGCCCTTTCGGAAGCTCATCACGAAGTTGGCGTCGCGCGCCAGGTCGATTCCGAGCGTGCGGTGGAGCCACGCCAGGGCGTCGGTGAACGGACCCTGGAGGCGCTTCACGCGCGGATCGTTCATCCACGAGAACCCGGCCGGCACGCGCGCCAGCGCCACGGGCTCGAAGCCGCGCGCGGTGAAGAGGCGGAGCAGCTTCTCGAGATCGAAGCGCTGCCGGTGCTCGAGACGCTTGCGGAACTTGAGGAGCGCGATCTTCGCGAACCAGCCGGCGAATCGGTAGAGCCGGTCGTCGAACGAGGCCGAGCGCGGCACGGCCAGGTAGAGCCGGCCGCCCGGGCGCGTGACGCGCGCCAGCTCGTCGCAGCAGGGCCCGAGCGCGTCGACGTGCTCGAGCACGTAGTGGCACACGGTGAGGTCGAAGCCGGCGTCGCGCAGCGGCAGCCGGGCGAGGTCGGCGCGGAACACCGCGACGTTCCGGGCGGGCGCGGGCGGCCCGGGCGGGTACTTGACGTCGAACGACACGATCCCGATATCGGCGCGCTCCCGGTAGCTCCACGAGCCCGGTCCGCATCCGGCATCGAGCACGCGGGCGCCGGGCGGCGGGTCCGCGAGGGTCTCGTGGAGGAAGAGCGGAGGCTCGTCGGGGCCGCGCGCGGGCTTCCGGGCCCAGGCGTCGGCGCTCACCGCGCCGCCCCGGCGGGATCGCGCCCGAGCGCGGCGTCCCACAGCGCGCGCGGGACGGCCAGGGCGGCCGTGGCGCGGCCGCGGAGCGCGAGCCAGAGGACCAGCGCCGCCTGCTGCAGCAGGAACGCCGGGAGCCAGGTGATGCGTCCCCACCCGCGCGCGTGGCGGGCGAACAGGATCAGGTTGGCGCGCAGGCGCTGGTAGACCTTCCAGCCGCTCTCCGCGCCGGCCGACGCGCTCACCTTGTGCCACAGCCGCGCCGTGGGCACGAACAGCAGCGCGAACCCCGCGCGCCGCGCGCGCAGGCTCCAGTCGGCGTCCTCGGCGTAGAGATAGTAGCGCTCGTCCAGCAGCCCGACCCGCTCCCACGCCTCGCGGCGCGCGAGCAGGCAGCAGCCGGTCAGGTAGCCGCTCGTTTGGATCGAGCGGTATTGCCCGCGGTCGAGCGAGCGCAGGCCGCGGTGCGCGGCGAGCCCGAGCGCCGGAACGCACACGCCGCCCGCGTACCAGATGCGCCCGCTCGGGGCCGCGAAGTAGATGAGCGGCGACGCCGCCCCGGCCTCGGGATGCTCCTCGAGCGCGAGCAGCAGGCGCTCCAGCAGCCCGGGGTCGGCCTCGGTGTCGTTGTTGAGCAGCATCACCGCCTGAGCGCCCGAGGCGAGCGCGCGCTCGAGCCCGCGGTTGTTACCGCCTGCGAAGCGCAGGTTCGCGGGGAGCGCGAGCACCTCGACCGCCGGGAACTCGGCGGCGATGCGCGCGGCCGAGCCGTCGCTCGATCCGTTGTCCACCACCATCACCGCCGCGCTCCAGCCCTCGGGGATCCGGCAGCGCTCGAGCGTGCGGAGCAGCGCGCGCGTGTCTTCGAGCCCGTTCCAGTTGAGCACCACGACCGCCAGCCGCTTCACGGCGCGCGCGTCTCCTCGCGCACCCGCCGGGCGAGCCGCGCGATCGCGAGCGCGAGCGCCACAGCCAGCGCGAGCGCCGCCGCGGCCACCACCCCGCCGGGCACGCCGGCGTAGAGCGCGTAGGCCCACCAGAAGTCGAGCGCGTGGAGCAGCCTCTGCTGGTCTCCGGGGTCGATGCCGAGCCTCGGGTCGGCCGCCCCGCCCACCTCGAGGCGCGGGGCCTCGCCGCGCAGGTGCTCGCCCAGGTTGCGGCTCAGCATGCGCCAGTGGCCGCGGATCGGGCTGAAGGCGGGGTTCCAGTGGCTGTCGCTCATGAAGCGCGGATCGCCGAGCGCCAGCGTGTAGGGGTAGTCGCCCACCTCGCGCATCTCGGCGCCGAAGTAGATCGCGACCCCCGCGATCTGCACCGCGAGGCCCGCGAGCCCGAGCGCCAGGGCCGCGGCGCGCCGCGCCCGCGAGGCGCCCTCGAGTGCCCGCGCCACGGCCAGGGCGAGGAGCGGCAGCACCGGCACGAGGTAGCGCGGGCCCCACGAGCCGTCGCCCGCCCAGTGCTCGAAGGTGGCGTAGAGCGCGAGCGCGAGTGCAACCGGCACGAGTGCTCCGCGCGCCGCGATCGCCGCGGCCGCGGGGCGCGGTTCGCCCGCCGCGCCGCCGCGCGCGCCCCCCGCGCCGAGGCCGAAGGGCACGAGCCACACCATGGGGGCGAACCACAGGAGCCCCTTGCCGGAGGAGAGCAGCAGCCCGTAGAGGCCCACGAGGAGCGGCGTGCCGTAGGCCGCGGGCGTGGCCTGCGCGCCGTAGCCGGTTTCGAGCGGGTTCCGGAAGCGCGCGAAGTCGTAGGCGAGGTGGAACAGGAGGGCAAGCGCCACCGCACCCGCGGGCCACGCCCAGCGGCGCCGCTCGGCCGCCGGAACGCGCGCGAGCGGCAGCAGGCAGCCGAGCGCCAGCGGCAGCATGCTGAGCTTGACCGCGACCGCGAGCGCCGCGCCCGCCCCCGCGAGCCGCTCGGCGCGTGGCTCGCCGGCACGCGCGCGCGCGGCGCCGGTGAGCGCGAGCAGCAGGCCCAGGGCCTGGAGCGGCTCGCCCATGAAGCTCTTCGCGTACACCCAGAGCGGCGTGGTGAGCCCCAGCATCGCGCCCGCCACGAGGGCGGGCCGAGGGGCGATCCCGAGACGCCGGGCGGCGAGGGTGAATGTGGCGAGCAGGAGCGCGGCGACGACGGCGTCGAAGAACGACGCGAGGAACCGCACCGCGAGCTCGCGCCGCGCGGGCGGGAGCCCCGCCGCGTTCGCCGCGCCCTCCGCCACCGCCACCAGCGGCAGCGCGGCCAGCGCCTGGCCCGCGGAGTTCTTGGTGTAGTAGCGCCCGTCGGGCCCCCTCAGCGTGGCGCCCTCGGGCACGTCGATGCGCCCCTGGAGCATGGCGCGCGACAGCTCGAGCATGGTCACCTCGTCGCTCCCCACGATCCGCCCGCCGCCGGTGAGGGCGTAGAGCAGGAACGCGGCGAGCCCGAGCGCCGCTGCGGTGCGCCGCGCGTGATCCGCGCCGGGCGCGCGCCTCATCGCCAGCCCCGCGCGGGCGCCAGCTCGTCCACCAGGGCGCACGTGGCCGAAGCGAGCGCCTCCCAGGAGTGCGACCGGGCGAGGGCGGCGATCCCGCTGCGGAACCGCTCCCCCATCCGCTCGGCGAAGAAGCGCACCACGGCATCGGCGAGCGATCCCGGATCCTCGGGCGGGACCACGAGCCCAGTCCCCTCCCGCCCCACGGTCTCGGCCAGGCCGCCGACGTCGGTGGTGATCACCGGCACACCCATCGCGTAGGCCACGTGCGTGACCCCGCTCTGGGTGGCCGAGCGGTAGGGCAGCACCGCGACGTCGGCCGCGCGGAACACCGCCTCCACCTCGCCGTCCTCGAGGTAGCGGTCGAGCAGCCGCACGTGGGGCTCGCCCCCGGCGGCGCGCGCGAGCGCGCGGTAGGGCGCCGCGTCCTCGTAGAACTCTCCGGCCACGACCAGCGTGGCGGGGCGCCGCTCGCGCACCCGGGGCCAGGCGGCGAGCAGCGTGTCGAGCCCCTTGTAGCGCCGCACGTAGCCGAAGAAGAGCGCCACCTCCGCCTCCGGCGCAAGACCGAGGTGGGCGCGCGCGCTCGCGCGCGTCCAGCGGCCGCGGTCGAACTGGGCGTAGAGCGGATGCGCCACGCGGCGGCGCGGCGCGCCGGGCTTCAGCCGGTCGAGATCGCGCTCCACGCTGTCGCTCATCACCAGGTAGCCGTCCGAGTTGCGCAGCATCCAGCGGGTGAGCGCGAGGTCGAGCGGCCGGCGCTCGTGGGGCACGAGGTTGTCGCACACCAGCACCACGCGCGTGCCCCGCGGCCGCAGCGGGCCGACCGACGAGGCGAAGGCGGGCGCGAAGAACGGCATCCACCACTTGAGCACCACCGCGCCGGGTGCGAAACCCTCGAGCCGGCGCGCGGTCCTGCGCCACGAGCGCGGGCCGATCGAGTCGAGCAGGGCCTCCACCGGGAAGCGCGGCCGCTCGGCCGCGGGATCGAGCTGGGTGCGGCCCGGGAACAGGAGCCCCGGGTACTGGCGCGTGAAGGTGATCGCGCGCACCTCGGCGCGGGACGCGAGCGACTCCCCGAGCAGCGCGAGGTACTGGCTCAGCCCGCCGCGCCACGGAGCCAGGGGTCCGACCAGCGCGATCCTCATCGTCCGAGTTGTGCTCGGAAGATTGGAGATGGCAGGGCTCTTGCGCTGGCCTGCGGGCATGTCCCGCGCGGCGGCCCCCCTGGTGCCCCCGTTCTGCCCCAACCCCCAGTGCTCATTCCATTCCTCCCCAAGCGCTTGGCACTACGTGCGCGACGGCTTCTTCGATCGCCGGTCCGCTCCCACCCGGGTC
>DASXQT010000067.1:0-63084 GCA_036507005.1 Candidatus Eiseniibacteriota bacterium | reverse complement strand
CGCTCTCGGCGATCGCCCCCAACCCGACCGCGCGCGACCTGTGGGTGTCGTTCGTGCTGCCCACGTCCGCTCCGGCCACGCTCCGGCTCTACGACGTCGCGGGGCGCGAGGTGCGCAGCCGCGACGTGGGCGGCGCGGCGGCGGTGAGGCCGGTGAACCTGGGCGAGGGCGGGCTCTTGCCGATGGGAGTCTACGTGGTGCGGCTCACCCAGGGCGGCAAGACGGTGAGCGCGCGGGTGAGCGTGGTGCGTTAGGCGCGGGGACGAGCCCGCGGCCCTCGCGGCCTCCCCGCCCAGCCCGCCGTGGCCGCCTCCGGCCACCGCCCCAGCCACCCGGAAACACCCCTTGACTCCCACTTCCGACTGTAGTTTTATGCATGCCTGTCGATAATTATGCAGACCGTGGGAGGAACCTCGATGTCGCGCTCGCGCCGCCTCGCCGTGCTCGCCCGGCTGCTCTCCAGCCGGCCTTTCTCGAGCCAGGAGGATCTGGCCCGCGCGCTCTCCCACGCCGGCGCCACCGTCACCCAGGCCACGCTCTCGCGCGACCTGCGCAGCCTGGGCGTGGGCAAGCTCCCGGACGGGAACGGCAAGGGGGTCTACGCGCTGCCCGCGCCCCCGACCGAGACCCTCGACCGCGAGCGCCGCCTGCTCGACCTCCGGGCATTCGTGAACGAGGTGAGCGTGGCGCAGAACCTGATCGTGGTGAAGACCCCGCCCGGGCACGCGAACGGCGTGGGCCGCGCGATCGACCTCGCCGGGCTCGACGACGTCATGGGCTGCGTGGCGGGCGACGACACCGTGCTGATCATCACCGCCGGCGCCGCGGCCGCGCGCCGCGTGAAGCGCCATCTCGACGGCGTGGCCGAGCGCGAGCCGGGGACGGGCAAGTGACCCCCAACCGCGCGAGCGGCGTGGCCACGGGGGCGCCCGCGGGCGCCGCGCCCGCCGCGCCCGCGACGCATCCTGCGCACTCCCCGGCGCGCGCTTCCGGATCGGCGAAGGCGCGGGTCGCGGTGCTCGGCGCTTCGGGCTACAGCGGGCAGGAGTTCGTGCGCCTTTCGCTCGGCCACCCGGGGCTCGAGATCGCGGTGCTCGCCTCGCGCGAGCAGGCCGGCCGGCCCGCGGCCGAGATGTTCCCGGGACTCGACCCGCGCGTGCTCTCGTGGCCCGGCGTGGTCTCGCCCGATGCGCTCGAGGCGCTGCTCGAGGCCGGCGCGTTCGACACGCTGGTCGCGTGCCTCCCGCACGGAGCCTGGCGCGGCCTCGCCGAGGCCCGCCCCGCGCTCGCCGAGGGGCCCGCCCGCGTGGTCGATCTCTCCTCCGACTTCCGCGCCGGAGGCCCGATCGCGACCGGCGCGGCGGCCGCTGAGGCCGGCTACGCCTACGGCCTGCCCGAAGCCTTCCGCGCCGGGCTCGCGGGGGCGACGCGCATCGCCAACCCCGGCTGCTACCCGACCGCCGCCACGCTCGCGCTGCTCCCGGCCGCCGAGGCCGGCTGGCTCGCGGGGCCGGTGATGGTGAGCGCGCTCTCCGGGGTCTCGGGCGCGGGCCGCGCACCCGCGCTCCGCACCTCGTTCGTCGAGCTCGAGGGCGGGGCCTCGATCTACCGCGCGGGCGACGTGCACCCGCACGTGGCCGAGATGGAGCGCAACCTGGCGCGGCTCGCCGGGGGCGCCGTGCCCGTGGGGTTCGCGCCGCAGCTCGTGCCCATGGCGCGCGGCATCCTGCTCACCGCCAGCGCCCCGCTGGCGCGCCCGGTCGCGCCCGAGGAGGCGCGGGGCGTCTACCTCCGGCGCTTCGCGGGCGAGCCGTTCGTGCGCGTGCTCGGGGAGGGCGAATGGCCCGAGACCCGCGCCGTGCGCGCGTCCAACCGCTGCGACGTCGCGGTCACCACGCTCCACGGCGGCCGCACGCTGCTCGCCACCGCGGCGCTCGACAACCTCGTCAAGGGCGCTTCGGGGCAGGCGATCCAGAACCTCAACCTCATGCTGGGGGCGCCCGAGACCCTGGGACTCGGCGTGCACGGGAGCCCGTGGTGACGAACGACAGGCGGACCCTGGTGCTCAAGATCGGAGGCCGCGCGCTCGAAGCGGGCGGCGGCGCCGGGCTGGAGGCGGCGCTCGCGGCCGAGATCGCAGCCCTCGCGCCGGTGGTGGTGGTGCACGGCGGCGGCGCCGAGGTGAGCGCCTGGTGCGACCGGCTCTCGATCGCGCCGCGCTTCCTCGACGGGCTCCGGGTGACCGATCCCGAGACGCTTCAGGTCGTGGTCGCGGTCCTCGCCGGGCTCGCCAACAAGCGCCTGACTGCGCGG
This sequence comes from Candidatus Eiseniibacteriota bacterium, assembly GCA_036507005.1. Taxonomy (GTDB): domain Bacteria; phylum Eisenbacteria; class RBG-16-71-46; order RBG-16-71-46; family RBG-16-71-46; genus WS-2. The sequence continues at coordinate 60,771 of DASXQT010000067.1, read as the reverse complement.
CTCCGGAGCGCGGGCCTCGACGCGGTGGGGCTCTCGGCCCTCGACGGAGGAACGGTCGAGGCCGAGCCCCACCCGCGCGCCGCCGACCTGGGCGCGGTGGGCGCGGTGCGCGCGGTCTACCCCGCGCTGCTCAAGACCCTGCTCGGCCAGGGCCGCACCCCGGTGATCGCGAGCATCGGCGAGCACGAGGGCGCGCTGCTCAACTTGAACGCCGACGACCTCGCCGCCGCGCTCGCGGGCGCCCTCGACACCCATGCGCTCGTGCTGCTCTCCGACGCCCCCGGCCTGGTGCTCGACGGCGAGGTGGTGCCGCGCCTCGACGCCCGCTCGCTCGCCGCCGCGCTCGGCCGGCCCGACGTGCAGGGCGGGATGAGGCCCAAGCTGATCGCCGCGCGCGCGGCGCTCGCGGCCGGAGTCGAGCGCGTCCACATCGCCGCGTGGTCGGGGTCCGGCACGCTCGACGCCCTGCTCGGCGGCGAGGGCACCGGCACCACGATCACCCGGGGCGCCCCCACCCCATCCATCGCGGAGGTAAGCCGTGGCTGAGATCGCGACCGTACCCGCAGAGCCCGCCGCCCTCGAGCCGCTCGCGCTCGAGGAAGTGGAGTCGCTTGCGCCGGTCTATCCGCTGCCGCGGCTCGAGCTGACCGCGGGGCGCGGCGCGCGGGTCCGGGACGCCGCGGGCCGCGAGTACCTCGACTTCGTGAGCGGGATCGCGGTCAACGCGCTGGGGCACGCGGTGCCCGGGCTCGCGCGCGCGGTGGCCAAGCAGATGCGGCAGCTCGTGCACTGCTCCAACCTGTTCGCCAACCGCCCCGCGATCGACCTCGCGGCCGCGCTGCTCGAGGCCACGGGCTACGAGCGCGCCTTCTTCTGCAACAGCGGCACCGAGGGCATCGAGGCCGCGCTCAAGTTCGCGCGCGCGCGGGCGGGCGGCCTGGGACTTCCGGGCCGTGATCTGGTCGCGTTCCGCGGCGGGTTCCACGGGCGCACGGCGTTCGCGCTCGCCGCGACCTGGACGCCGTCCTACCGCGAGCCGTTCGAGCCGCTGGTGCCGGGCGTGCGCTTCGCGGACTACAACGACGTGGCCGGGCTCGACACCGTTCTCGACTCCGGCGTGGCCGCGGTGTTGGTGGAGCCGGTCCAGGGCGAGGGCGGGGCGATCCCCGCGCGCCGCGAGTTCCTCGAGGCGCTGCGCGCCCGCTGCACGGCGCTCGGCGCGGCGCTGATCTTCGACGAGATCCAGTGCGGCATGGGGCGCTGCGGCCGGCTGCTGGCCGCCGAGCACTACGGCGTGCGCGCCGACGCCACCGTGCTGAGCAAGGCGCTGGGCGGCGGGCTGCCGCTCGCCGCCGTGCTCATGACGCAGGACTTCGCCCGGCACCTGAAGCCCGGCCACCACGGCTGCACCTTCGGCGGCGGCCCGGTGGCCGCGACCGCAGGCGCCTGGATGCTCGCGCAGGTGAACCGGCCGGGCTTCCTCGCGCGCGTGCGGCGCCGCGGCCGCGAGCTGGAGCAGGCGCTGGAGGCGCTGGTGCAGCGCCACTCGTCGCTCGCCGAATCACGCGGCCTGGGACTCCTGCGCGCGGTCGAGATCGCGCCCGACGCGCCCTACGATCCGCCCGCGCTGGTCGCGGCCGCCCGGCGCCAGGGCCTGCTCGTGCTGCGCGGCGGTGAGCGCGCGGTGCGGGTGCTGCCGCCGCTGACCGTGAGTGAATCCGAGATCGCCGAGGGCGCGGAGAAGCTGGAGCAGGCGGTGACCGGGCTGGAAGCCGCGAGCGGGGGAACGCGATGACGAGGAAGGTGCGGCGCGTGGTGCTCGCCTACTCGGGCGGGCTCGACACCAGCATCATCGTGCCGTGGCTCAAGGAGCGCTACGGCTGCGAGGTGGTGTGCTACTGCTCCGACGTGGGCCAGGGCGCCGAGCTCGACGGGCTCGAGGCGCGCGCGCACAGGATCGGCGCGAGCGACGTCGTGGTCGAGGACCTGCGCCTGCCGTTCGTGCGCGACTTCTGCTTCCCCGCGCTGCGCGCGGGCGCGATCTACGAGGGGGCCTACCTCCTCGGCACCTCGCTCGCGCGCCCGCTGATCGCCGCGCGCCAGGTGGCGTGCGCCGTGAGCACCGGGGCCGACGCGCTGGCGCACGGCTGCACCGGCAAGGGCAACGACCAGGTGCGCTTCGAGCTGGCCTACATGGCGCTCGCGCCCCACCTCGCCGTGATCGCGCCGTGGCGCGAGTGGGACATCGTGTCGCGCGAGGACGCGCTGGCCTACGCCGAGAAGAAGGGCATCCCGGTGCTGCAGAAGAAGGACGACCTCTACTCGCGCGACGCCAACCTCTGGCACCTGTCGCACGAGGGCGGACCCATCGAGGATCCGGCCGCCGCCGCACCCGAGTCGCTCTACCGCCTGACCGCGGGCGCGGACCGGCAACCCGCGCGTCCCGAGACCGTGCGCATCGCCTTCGCGCGCGGCGTGCCCGTGGCGCTCGACGGCCGCGCGCTCGCCCCGGTGGAGCTGGTCCAGGAGCTGAACGCCATCGCCGGGCGCCACGGCGTGGGGCGCGTCGACCTGGTCGAGAGCCGGCTCGTGGGCATGAAGTCGCGCGGCGTCTACGAGACCCCGGCTGGCACCGTGCTCTACGAGGCGCTCGAGGACCTGTGCCGCCTCACGCTCCCGCACGACCTGCTGCGCACCCGCGCCGAGCTCGCGCCGCGCATGGCCGACCTGATCTACAACGGGCAGTGGTTCTCGCCCCTGCGCCAGGCGCTCCAGGCGTTCGTGGACGCCGCGCTCGAGCACGCCGGCGGCGAGGTCACGGTCGAACTCCATCGCGGCCGGGCGCGCGCCGTGGCGCGCACCAGCGCCGAGTCGCTCCATCGCCCCGACCTCGCCTCGTTCGACATGACCGGCTACGACGCCGGCCACGCCGAGGGCTTCATCCGCCTCTTCGGACTCCCCCTCGCCACCGCCGCCCGCCGGGATGCGGCGAGCGGCAACGGCAAGACCAGCTCCGGTCCCGGCACAGCGGCCTTGCGGGGTGAGGAGCGGAGCGACGCTCTCGAAGCGCGCGGAGGCAGGAGGCGGAGCGCGCTGAGAGGAGCGAGGCGGAGCCAGGATGGCGGAGCCGAGCGGGCGGCGCGGAGCTCCTCGCCCCGCAAGGCCGCGCCCGCAAAGGCACCCGGCCGCGGCCGAGGGGGCTCCGAGGTGAACCGTGTCCGCTGACCCGCATCAGCCCGAGGTCTGGCGCGCCCGCATCGCGGGCGAGCTGCATCCGACCGCGCAGAAGCTCAACGACTCGCTGCCGTTCGACGCGCGGCTGTGGCCCGAGGAGCTGGTGCTCTCGCGCGCCTACGCCACCGCGCTGGTCGAGTGCGGCGTGATGAGCGCCGCGGAAGCGAAGGCGCTCGACGAGGCGTGCGACGCGCTCGCCTCGGACCTCGAGTCCGGCGTTCTGAAGCTCGCGGGCGAGGACGTGCACTCCGCGGTCGAGGCCGATCTGGCGCGGCGCTGCGGCGAGCCCGCGCGCCGGCTCCACACCGGGCGCAGCCGCAACGACCAGGTCGCGACCCTGCTGCGCATGCGGGTGATGGGGTTGTGCGACGAGGCGGTCGAGGACCTGCGCGCCCTCGAGCGCGCGCTGGTGGGGCAGGCGCGCGCCGCGGGCGATCGCGCGGTCGCGGCCTACACCCACCTCCAGCCCGCCCAGCCCGTGCTGCTCGCCCACGTCTGGCTCGCGCACGTCGAAGCGATCGAGCGCGACGAGGAGCGCTTCCTCGCCGCGCGCGAGGCCGCCGACCGCATGCCGCTCGGCTCGGGCGCCGTGGCGGGAACGCCGCTGCGTTACGACCGCGTGGCGCTCGCCGCGCGCCTCGGGTTCAGCCGGCTCGCCGCCAACAGCCTGGACGCCGTCGGCGACCGCGACTTCGCCGTCGAGTACCTGAACGCCGCCGCCCTGCTCGGGGTCCATCTCTCGCGGCTCGCCGAGGACCTGGTGCTGTGGTGCTCGCCCGGCTTCGGGTGGTTCACGCCCCCCGACGGGTTCGCGACCGGGTCGAGCCTGCTGCCGCAGAAGCGCAACCCCGACCTGTTCGAGCTGACGCGCGGCAAGTGCGGCCGGCTGCTCGCCAACGCCCAGCGGCTCGCCGTAGTGCTCAAGGGCCTGCCCTCCGCGTACCAGAAAGATCTTCAGGAGGACAAGGAGGCGGTGTTCGATACCGCCGACACGCTCGAGACCGTGCTCGCCGCGCTGCCGCTCGCGATCGCCGCGCTCGCTCCGCGCCCCGAGCGCATGACCGCGAGCCTCACGCCCGACCTGCTCGCGGTCGAGCTGGCCGATGCGCTGGTGGCTGAGGGCATGCCGTTCCGCGACGCGCACGCCGCGGTCGGCAGGCTGTGGGCCGAGGCCGAGCGGCGCGGCGTGACGCCCGCGGCGCTCCCGCTCGCCGACCGGCTCGCGATCCTGCCGCAGTTCGGAGACGAGCGGCTCGCCGCCCTGAGCGTCGAGGCCGCGCTCGCGCGCCGCTCGCACGCCCCCGGCGCCGGCCCCGAGTCGGTCGCGCAGCAGCTCCGCCGCGTGGAAGCGCGCCTCGGCCTCGGCGTCGGCGACGAGGAGGAGGCGGGCGAGGGGCGCGACGCGCGAGCGTCGGAAGGCACTGATAGAAAGAGTGGCCATGCGGTCCAGGCAAGCGCGGCGGGCGGGGCGGGCGACCCGGGCGCGCGCAGCGACGCTCTCGGGGCGCGCGGGAGGCAGGATGCCGTAGCGCGACCCGAGGAGCGAGGCGGAGCCATGGATGGCGGAGCCGAGCGGGCGGCGCGGAGCGCGCCCGGGCCGCCCGCCGCGCCGCCCGACCAGGCTCCACCTGCAGCCGCGCTAGACCAGGCACCCGAAATCCGCCCCGACGGCATCACGCTGCGCCGCGCCACGCTCGCAGACGTGTCCGGCATCGCCGGCATCATGGCCGGCTACGTCGCCCAGGGCCTGCTGCTGCCGCGCCCGGTGAGCGAGCTGTTCCAGTGCGTGCGCGAGTTCCACGTCGCCGAGCGCCCCGCCACCGGGAGCACGCCGCCCGAGATCGTCGCCTGCGCCGCGCTCCGGGTGCTGTGGAGCGACCTCGGCGAGGTGCGCTCGCTCGCCGTGCGCGAGGACATGCACGGCCGCGGCCTCGGCCGCGCGCTCGTCACGCGCGTGCTCGACGACGCCCGCGCGCTCGCGCTGCCGCGCGTGATCGCGCTCACCCGCGACGTGCCGTTCTTCGAGCGCTGCGGGTTCGCCGTGCACTCGCGCGAGTCCCTGCCGCGCAAGGTGTGGACCGACTGCGTGCGCTGCCCCCGCCGCCACGCCTGCGACGAGGTCGCGGTCGTGCTCGACCTCGTGCCCGGCGCCTCCGAGGCCGCCTCGCGCGCCGGCCGCTCGTTCAGCCTGCCCATCCCGCAGCGCGCCCGCGTCGAGCCGCTGCTGCCCATCGTGTCGTGAAGGAGGGAACGATCGAAATGAACCTGGCCCCGTCCCATCTCGTGGATCTGCTCGGGCTCCCGAGGGAGTGGGTCCTCCACCTGTTCGAGGAGGCCGAGCGCCTGCGCGCGCTGCGCGGCAATCCCAAGGCGCCGCGCCCGCTCGCCGGCCGGACCGCCGCGCTGGTCTTCCACAAGCCGTCGCTGCGCACCCGGGTCTCGTTCTCGGTGGGCATGCACGAGCTGGGCGGCGACGCCGTGGACCTCGGGCACACCGAGGTGTCCGCCGAGGGGCGCGAGGCCCTGAAGGACGTCGCGGGCGTGCTCTCCGGGATGTGCGACCTGATCGTGATCCGCACCTTCGCGCACTCGACCGTGCGCGAGCTCGCGGCCCACGCCGCGGTGCCGGTGATCAACGCGCTCACCGACTTCTCGCACCCCTGCCAGATCCTCTCCGACCTCTACACGCTCCAGCGCGCCGGACGCGACCTCGACACGCTGCAGGTCGCGTGGGTGGGCGACGGCAACAACGTGCTCCACTCCTGGCTCGAGGCCTCGACCCTGTTCGGCTTCACGCTGCGGATCGCCGTGCCCGACGGCTTCGAGCCCGACGCCGGGCTCTACCTCGAGGCCGAGGCCCGTGCGCGCGGCGGCGTGCAGCGCTTCCGCGATCCCGGCGATGCCGTGCGCGGGGCCGACGTGGTCTACACCGACACCTGGACCAGCATGGGCCAGGAGTCGCAGGCCGCGTGGAGGCGCGTGGCGTTCGCGGGCTACCAGGTGGACGAGCGCCTGCTGCGCCTCGCGCGCCCCGACGCCGTGTTCATGCACTGCCTGCCCGCCCATCGCGGCGAGGAGGTCTCGGACCCGGTGATCGACGGACCCAGCAGCATCGTGCTCGATCAGGCCGAGAACCGCCTGCACCTGCAGAAGGCGGTGATGGTCGAGCTGGTGCGCCCGCGCCGCGAGCGGCGTCCGGCGCGGGAGCTGGCGGCGATCACGGGCTGAGGATCAGGAACAGCGCGTCGTTGGCGTTCACCGTCACCTGGGTCACGGTCGAGCCGTTGTTCACGGCCGGGTCGCGCGTGCCGAGGATCTTGCGGTACGAGCGCTCCAGGGTCGTCGTCATCGCCTGGGCCGCGGGATTGACGAGCACGATGCCGTTCTGGAAGTCGCGGCGGTAGAGACTGGTGACGCCGGCCTGGAAGTGGACGTCGTCGAGCCAGACGTCGCCGAGCGCATCGGCGAAGAAGATCTGCAGCCCCGCCGTGCCCGAGGCGTGCGGGAACATCGTGGCCTGGTAGCGCCGCCAGCTGGCGGTAATCTCGACGCGGGCGGACGCGTTGGGCCCGGCCGCAATCGTGAGCGTGCGCGGCGGCGAGGCCTTGGCCCAGAAGGTCGCCGAGTAGGGCTGCCATGCGGTCAGCGCCATCGTGTTCAGGGTCTGGTAGGCCACGTCCCACGACACGCCCCCGAGCGCCGAAACCGTCACGTGCGCCGAGGCCGATCCGACGGCGGCCGTGCTCGCATCCCGGGTCACCGTGGCCGGAACCGCGTGCGCGAAGGTCCAGCCCGAGGTGACGTCGGTCTCGAAGTTCGAGTTGGTCACGGCGTCGGGCGCGGGGCCGATCCAGATCATCTGGGTGTAAGGCGCGAGCGCTTGGCCGAGCCAGCCCGCGTTCTGGAGGCCGGCCGACGAGCGCCCGGTGGTGAGATCGACCGCGTACTCGTCGTACCACCACATCCAGTAGGGGTAGGGCCTCGCCGACTTGTCCGAGGGCCCGAACACGGCATAGCCGCTCCCGAGCGCCGCGCTCCCCAGCCCGAAGCGCACCTTGCGCGTGTTGGCGCTGGAGTAGGGGTCTACGCCCACCATCGCGCTGAACAGGTAGTTGCTACGCGGGGTGCGGTAGCGCTCTTCGTCCGTGAAGTAGCCGCCCACGTCCCGGAACATGTTCTGGTACCAGTCGCCGTTCTGGAACGGGAAGTTCTCGCGCCCCATCCAGCCGTTGAACGACGCGTAGTTCGGGCTCGGCGCGCAGTTCCCGATCATCTCGAACGTCGGGCCCGCGATGCGCCGCAGGCGGTTGCCGAGGGTGTCGATCGCCATGCCCCACGCGGCGTCGAATGCCGACAGCGTCGGGTAGCCGGCCCGCACGTAGTCGATGTGCTCGGTGGGCGTCTCCATCCACAGGATGGACTTGCAGCAGATGTCGATGAAGACCCCGTCCCAGACGCCGGCGCTCGCGATGACGTCCTGGAACAGGTCGGCGACCGCCTCGGCCACGTACAGCCGTCCGCATTCGTCGCGCTTGGCGATGTTGACGCGTGCGTTCGTGAAGGTGCCGCCCGAGGTGTTGTAGAGCCAGCCGCCGAGGTCGCGCACCAGCCGCTTGTAGCGGGTCGGATAGTGCACGAACGAATCGGGCTCGGACGCGTCCCAGATCTGATTGCCCGTGACGAAGGCGTAGAGCTTGATGCCGGGGTGGCGCGCGCGCAGCGCGGCGAGCACGTCGGGGCGATAGGGGGTGATCGGGCTGGCGTCGAGGATCACCTCGTGGTAGCGGGCCACGGCGTCGAGGGTCGTGTCCTGGAGCACGCCGTTCGCGTCCCAGAACGGGTAACCGTCGCCGTCGATCACGCCGTAGAGGCCGAGGCGTGGGTAGACTTGCGCGCGCGCCTCCGTCGCGGGTGCGGCCAGCGCCGAGATCAGGGTCGCAGCGAAAACCAGCGGCGGGCCGAGCGACGGCCACGCGGCCCGGGTCCTGGATCGAGCGAGGCTCGAGGGGGTTTCCCGACTCCGGTGCACCGTGGTAGGGTAGCGTGAGGCAGTGTCGCGATGAAAGCGCCGTGCAGGACCTCCTCGAATCTCGCGACGCCGACCGCCGGCAGGCGGTCCGCCGTGCAGCGGGCGGCCAAGTTTCCCCCCGATTCTAAACCGGTCCCGTCCCATGACATCGAATGCCGCAAGGAAGCTGGCGTTGTGTCGGGCGTTCATGGCCGCGGTCGCGTCCGTGGTGCCGGCGGTCTTAGCCACGCCCGCCGCCGCGGCGATGCTGGAGGCGCGCGTGGCGGCCTCCACCGACGATGCGGAGGAGTCCTCGTCCGGCACGGTGGCCCGGACGAGCGACGACCTCGAGCTGGTCTTCGACGGCGGCAACCAGACCGTGGGCATGCGCTGGGCGGGCCTCGCGATTCCGCGGGGCTCGATCATCCTCGCCGCCTACGTCCAGTTCGGCTCCAAGGAGTCGCAGAGCGAATCGACCTGCCTCAGCTTCCGCGCACAGGCCGCGGACAACGCCCCGAGCTTCACCTCCGCCTCGGGAAACCTCTCGACCCGGCCCCTCACATTGACGCGGGTGGCGTGGGCCCCGGTGTCGTGGGCCGTGGGCGAGACCGGCGGAAACCAGCGGACGCCCGATCTGAGCATCCTGATCCAGGAAGTGGTGGGGCGCGTGGGGTGGGCATCCGGAAACGCGCTCGTCCTTCTCGCCACCGGAGCGGGCCACCGCACCGCATGGTCCTTCGACGGGAGCCCCGCGGGAGCGCCGCTGCTGCACGTCGAGTACGCCCCGCCGGACCGGCCCACGGCGGTGCTGTCGGCGGGCGAGCTCGCGGGCCTGCCTCTGCTCGTGGAGGCCGACGGCTCGCGCTCGGTGGCCGTGGTCGGCTCGCCGATCACGAGCTACCGGTTCGATTTCGGAGACGGGACGCCGGCCACGATCACGACGGCACCGACCGCCGTGGCTCACCACGGCTACGCCGCGGCGGGCACGTACACCGTGACCCTGGTGGTGACGGACGCCGCGGGCCGCACCTCGACCGCGACCGCAGGCGTCACGATGACCACTCCGACGACGGAGAACCGGGTGGCGGCGACGGCGGATGATGCCGAGCAGGCGGCGAACGGCTCGGTGAACGTGACGGGCGGCGACCTGGAGCTGGTCTTCGACACCAGCACCCAGACCGTGGGGATCCGCTGGGCGCAGCTGGCGATCCCTCAGCGCTCGACGATCCGCTCGGCCTACGTCCAGTTCAGCGCGAGCGAGTCGCAGAGCGAGGCCACGCTCCTCATGCTCTCCGGGCAGGCGGCCGACAACGCCGCGGCGTTCGCCGCCGTCAACGGCAACCTCGCGACGCGGCCGCGCACCGCCGCCGCGTCCGTCTGGGCGCCGGCGCCGTGGACCGCGGGCGAGGCGGGGTCGAGCCAGCGAACGCCGGAGCTGGGTGCCGTGATCCAGGAGATCGTCAATCGCCCCGGCTGGGCGAGCGGGAACGCGCTCGCGCTCCTCATCACCGGCAGCGGCCATCGCACCGCCTGGTCCTACGATGGGAACGCCGCGGCGGCGCCGCTGCTGCACGTGGCGTTCGACCTTCCCGGGCCGGCCACGACCTCGGTCGAGCCGGGCGCGATCCGCGGCGTGACGCTGGGGCCGGTCTCGCCCAATCCCGCCCGCGACGCGCTCACGCTGCGGTTCACGACCGCGGCGCGGGGCACGGTGCGGCTCGCCCTCCACGACCTCGCCGGGCGCCGGCTCGAGACGCTCGTGGACGGCGAGCTCGACGCCGGGGAGCACTTCCGCCGCCTCGACCTCCTGGGCGTGCCCGAGGGCGTCTACTTCTGCAGCCTCACGACGCCCGGCCGCACGCTCTGCCTCAAGTTCGTCCACGTGCGGTGAGCGGAACAGGGACTAACGGTAGTCGTCCCTGCGGTGTCGGATGCGCAGAACCAGGTAACCCTCCTCGGTCCGCGAGTAGATCACCCGGTAGTCACCGGCGCGCAGCCTGAAGAGGCCCGCGAGCTGGCCCTTCAACGGCTCGCCCTCCCGGCCGCGCTCAATGAGCTGCCGCTCAATCCTCGCCAGGATGCGAATCGCCGCGCGCCTCGGGAGGTCTCGAAGGTCCTTTTCGACGGACTGCTTGTACTCGATCCTTGCGCCCAATCCGCTCCTTCAGGGCTCTGGACGAGATCACCGGATCGTCCTTGTCCTTGAGCCGATCCAGGGCCACGAGGTAGTCGGCATACTCATCGAGGTAGACTTCGAGCGCCTTGACGATCAGGTAGGTGCGGGGGCGGTCGGTGGCAACGGCGATCCGATCCAGCGCTTGCGCCGTCTCCCCCGGGAGCCGCACGGAAATCGACACGGTCGTGGACACGCTCATATCCTCCATCGGCGATCATCGCACTACTTGTCGTGCACTGCAAGACAAGTATTCGGCAGATCCGGTCCCCACCTTGAGAGCCGGCCTGGGGGGCGCCCGGCCGGGCACAGATCCCCGCAACCCCGTCCTCGGCTCGCGCGTAGAATGGCCCACCTGCGCCCGGCCGTCGCGCGCCTCGGCTACCTCCACGCGCGACCGGCCGGCGCCGGTGCTCTGGAGGTCGCCCATGAAGTCCATCCTTCTGACCGCGGCCCTGGTTCTCGGCGCGCTCCCGCCTGCCCGCGCCCAGGACCTCGGCACGCTCGAGGGCCGGTGGCCGGCCAAGGACACGGACGAGATCCGGCTCGAGTTCCCGGTCGGAACGCTCGAGATCGAGTCCAGCGACGAGCCCGACATCCACGCCCAGCTCAGCGTCCGCTGCAAGCATGGCGGCCGCTCGTGCTACGAGCGCTCCAAGCAGCTCCGGCTCGTCACCCACTTCGCCGGCGGCACGCGCTTCCTCAAGCTCGACGGGTTGCCCAAGTTCGGCAGCCACGGGCTGGAGGTGACGCTGCGCGTCGCGGTCCCCAGGACGCTCGCGGTCGAGGCCGAGATGGGCGTGGGCGATTGCCGCGTCGAGGGCATCACGCGCGACCTGCACGTCGAGCTCGGCGTCGGGAACGTGAACGTCGCGCTCAAGGAGAGCGAGGTGCGCTCGGTGCGCCTGACCGTGGGCGTGGGCGACGCCAAGCTCCGCCACGGCAGCCAGTCCCAGATGGTCTCGGGGCTGCTCGGCCGCAAGGTGCGCTGGAGCGAGGGCACCGGCGCCTCGCGGGTGAGCGTGGAGCTGGGGGTCGGCGACATCGACGTCCGGCTCGACTGAGCCAAGGCGGGCGAAGGGCGGGCATGGGCGGCCGCCTTCGCCGGGGCGCGCGGCGCCGTGCCGAAAGCGTGTCACCGGCGCGCGGCCGGCGTCGCGCACCGCTGTGCTATCTTCGCGCGCATGCTCGCTGCTGCGCTCCTCGCCACCGCCCTCGCCGCGCCGCAGATCGCCGCCACGACCGCCGCCGGGCCCGACACCACGATCCCGCTCTTCTGGCGCACCCGGGCCGAGCGCACGGACTACCACGCCACACCCGACTACGACGAGACCATGCGCTACTGCCGCCAGATCGAGGGGGGATCGCGCTGGGTCAAGGTCGAGTCCTACGGCACGAGCGGCCAGGGCCGCGACCTGCCGCTCGTGATCCTGTCGCGCGAGCGCGCGTTCACGCCCGAGCAGGCGATCGCGACCGGCAAGCCGATCGTGCTGGTCCAGAACGGCATCCACTCCGGCGAGATCGAGGGCAAGGACGCCTGCCTGGCGCTGATGCGCGACATCGCGGTGCTGCGCAGGCGCGCCGAGCTGCTCGACCACTGCATCCTGCTCGTGCTCCCGATCTTCTCCGTGGACGCCCACGAGCGCCGCGGACGCTACAACCGCATCAACCAGAACGGGCCCGACGAGATGGGCTGGCGCTCGACGCCGATCGGGTTGAACCTCAACCGCGACTATCTGAAGGCGGAAACGCCCGAGATGCGCGCCCTGCTGTCGCGCGTGTACACCCGCTGGTGGCCGCACCTGCTGGTGGACGATCACACCACCGACGGCGCCGACTTCCGCCACGACGTCACCTATGGCTTCAACCACGGCGCGGGCACCCCGCCCGCCGTCACGCGCTGGCTCACCGAGGCGTTCGAGGGCCGCGTGGTTCCGCGGATCGACGCCCTGGGTCACCTGACCGCGCCCTACATCACGTTCCGGCGCGGCAGCGATCCCATGAGCGGGATCGATTTCGGCAACTCGACCCCACGCTTCTCGACCGGCTACGCGCCGCTCCAGTGCCGGCCCGCGATCCTGGTCGAGACCCACATGCTCAAGCCCTACGAGAACCGGGTGCGCGCCACCTACGACCTGCTGCTCGCGCTGCTCGAGGAGATCAACGCGCATCCCGAGGCGCTGCTCGGCGCGGTGGCGGACGCCGAGGCCGCGGCGGTCGCGCGCGGCCGCGCGGCCGATCCGGCGCGGCGCGAAGTGGTGCTGGCGTCGCGCACCACGGACCAGAGCGTCCCGTTCGCGTTCAAAGGCGTGGCGACGCGGCGCGACTCGAGCGAGATCACAGCCAGCGTGCTCCCGCGCTACGGCACGGACCCGGTGGACCAGACCATCCCGCTCTACCGCGAAACCGAGGCCACGCTCACGGTGCGCCAGCCGGTCGGCTACCTGATCCCGCGGGAGTGGACGATCTGCCGCGACCGGCTCGAGATCCACGGCGTGCGCTTCCGGCGGTTCGCCAAGGCATGGAGCGACTCGGTCGAGGTGCAGCGCGTCGTGGCCTGGAGCGACAGCGGGCCGCGCTTCGAGGGCCACGATCCGATCGAGGTGCGCAAGGTCGCGCTCGAGCGGCGGCTGCGCTCGTACCGGCCCGGCGACCTGTGGGTGCCGCTCGAGCAGCGCTCGGCGATGGTGGCGGTCCACCTCTTCGAGGCCCAGGCGCCGGACGGGCTCATGTACTGGAACGCGTTCGACACCGTGTTCCAGCAGAAGGAATACGCCGAGGACTACGTGATGGAGCCGATCGCGCGCGAGATGCTGAAGAAGGATCCGGCGCTGGCGCGCGAGTTCCAGGCGAAGCTGTCGAGCGACAGCGCGTTCGCGAAGAGCCCCGACCAGCGCGTCAACTTCTTCTACCTGCGCTCGCCGTGGGCCGACCCGGAGCAGAACGTCCATCCCGTGGCGCGCGCGCTGCGCGCCCCGCCCGAGTCGGTGCTGGAGCCGGCGCGCTGAATTCCCGGCGCCGCGCGAAGCCGGGCCGCGCCGGAGCCTCGACGCTCGCAAGGCGCACCGCATGACCGACCGCCGCCTGCTCTACGCCTCGGCGTTCCTGCGCGCGCTCGCCACCGGCATGGTGGGCGTGATCGCGGGGCTCTACCTCGCGCGCCTCGGGCTCTCGCCCGCAGCGAGCGGGCTCGTGATCGGCGGCGGGCTCGCGGGCGCCGCGCTCGCCACGCTTATCGCCACGCTGCGCGCGGACCACATCGGGCGCCGGCGCTTTCTGATGGCGCTCGCGATCGTCGGCGCCACGGGCGGCGCGGTCGTCGCGCTCGGATCGACGGTGATGGTGATCGCGGTCGCGGCGTTCGTGGGGATGCTGAACGGCATGGGCCGTGACCGCGGCGCGGCCCTCGTGATCGAGCAGGCGATCCTGCCCACCACGGTCCCGGACGCGGAGCGGACGCGCGCGTTCGCCTGGTACAACGTGCTCCAGGACGCGGGCCACGCGTTCGGCTCCCTGCTCGCCGGGGCACCGGCCCTGCTGCGCGCCGGGTTCGGCCTGAGCGAGATTCAGGCGCTGCGGCTCGCCTTGCTGTTCGCGGCGCTCATCACCCTGGCCGCGGCCGCGCTCTACCCGCGGCTCTCGCCCGCGGTCGAGGCCGCGGACGGCGCGCGCCGCGTGCGGCTCTCGCCGGAGAGCCGGCGCACGATCACCCGGATCTCCGCGCTCTTCACGCTCGACAGCCTGGGCGGGGGTTTTCTCACCGCGGCGCTGGTGTCGTTCTTCTTCTTCCGGCGCTTCGGCGTGGACGAGGCCGTGCTCGGGCCGCTGTTCTTCCTGGCGCGGGTGCTGAACGCGCTCTCCCACCTCGGCGCGGCGTGGCTCGCGCGCCGCATCGGGCTCGTGAACACCATGGTGTTCACCCACATCCCCTCGAGCGTGCTCCTCGCCTCGGTGGCGATCGCCCCGAGCTTCGTCGTGGCGGCCCTGCTGTTCCTGCTGCGCGAGGGCCTGGTCGAGATGGACGTGCCCACGCGCCAGTCCTATGTGATGGCCGTGGTGCGGCCCGAGGAGCGCACCGCCGCCTCGGGGATCACGCACCTGGTGCGCATGGCGGCCTGGGCGGTCGGCCCGCCGTTCGCGGGGCTCATGATGCAGGGGCTCTCGCTCGCCTCGCCCCTCGTGATCGCAGCCGGGATGAAGATCGGCTACGACGTGCTGCTCTACACCGCGTTCCGGAAGCAGAAACCGCCCGAGGAACGCTGACTGCGGGCGCGCCGGGACGCCGGAACACCCGCGAGAACGCCGTCGCCGGCCGCGCGCCGGGCTGCTATCATTCGATTCGTATTCGGCTGCGTCCCTTCCGCTACCGCCGACACGAGGAGCCCCCAATGTCGCCCGCATCCCGAATCCTCCGCTCGCCCGCAGTGCCCGTCCTCGTCTTCACGCTCGCCGCGTCCGCCGCGCTCGCGCTCGCCGCCCCGCGCGCCCGCGCCGAATTCGGCGGCGGCACCATCGCGCTCGCCGTGGACGCCAGCGAGGCGCCGCGCAAGATCCTCCATGCGCGCATGACCGTGCCGGTCAAGCCCGGCCCGCTCGCGCTCTGCTATCCGAAGTGGATCCCGGGCGAGCACGGCCCGACCGGCCCCCTCACCGACGTGGCGGGGCTGCACCTGACCGCGGGCGGCAAGCCGCTGCGCTGGGAGCGCGACCTGGTGGACATGCACACCGTGCGCTGCGAGGTCCCGGCCGGCGTCGCTACCCTCGATGTGGCGTTCGACTTCATCTCGCCCTCGAATCCGGAGGGGTACTCGTCGGCGGCCTCGTGCACCGAGAAGCTCATGGTGCTCTCCTGGAACCAGGTGCTGCTCTACCCCGCGGGGCTCCGGACCGACGACCTCACCTTCGCCGCGAGCGTCAAGCTCCCGGCCGGCTGGCAGTACGGCACGGCGCTCCCGGTGCGGCGCGAGGGCGCGGGGCAGATCCAGTTCGCGCCCGCCTCGCTCACGACACTGGTCGACTCCCCGGTGCTCGCCGGCCTCTACTTCCGGCGCGTCGACCTGGCGCCCGGCGCCACGCCGCACCAGTACCTCGACATGGCGGCGGACAGCCGCGAGGCGCTGGCGATGTCGGACGACCAGGTCGCGAAGCACCGCCGGCTCGTGAACGAGGCCTACGCGCTGTTCGGCGCGCGGCACTTCCGCGAGTACCACTTCCTGCTCACGCTCAGCGACCACGTAGCGCACTTCGGGCTCGAGCACCACGAGTCGAGCGATGACCGCGTGGACGAGCGCATGTGGCTCGACGACGACCTGCGCGCCGCGGCCTCGGGCCTGATGTCGCACGAGCTGGTGCACTCGTGGAACGGCAAGTACCGCCGCCCCGCCGACCTCGCCACCCCCGACTACCAGCAGCCGATGAAGGACGACCTGCTGTGGGTCTACGAGGGGCTCACCCAGTACCTGGGATACGTGCTCGCGGGCCGCAGCGGGCTCAGGTCGCCGCAGCAGGACTCGGACAACCTGGCGCTGGTCGCGGCCTCCCTCGACAACCGGCCGGGTCGGACCTGGCGCCCGCTGATCGACACCGCGGTCGAGGCGCAGCTCCTCTACGAGGCCTCGCGGATGTGGGAGTCGTGGCGCCGCGGCACCGACTTCTACAACGAGGGCCTGCTGATCTGGCTCGAGGCCGACGTGCTGATCCGCCAGCAGACCCGCGGCGCCAAGTCGCTCGACGACTTCTGCCGCCGCTTCCACGGCGGCGCGAGCGGGGCGCCCAAGGTGGTGCCCTACACCTTCGACGACGTGGTGAGCACGATGAACCTGATCGCGCCCTACGACTGGCGCACGTTCTTCACCACCCGGCTCGAGTCGCTGAGCCCGCACGCGCCGACCGGCGGGATCACCGAGGGCGGCTGGCGCATGGCATGGGGGGACAGCGTGCCGGGGCTCCTCCGGTCGATGGAGAGCGCGCGCAAGTACGTGGACCTCACGTACTCGATCGGCATGCGGGTGCGCAAGGAGGACGGCGTCATCGAGGACGTGATCCCGGGGAGCCCGTGCGCGGCCGCCGGGGTCGCACCGGGGATGAAGCTGGTGGCGGCCAACGGGCGCAAGTGGTCGAAGGACGTGCTGCGGGCGGCGGTGCGCGCGACCAAGGGAAGCCGCGAGCCGCTCGAGCTGCTGACCGACAACGGCGAGTTCTTCCGCACCTTCCGGGTCGACTACCACGGCGGCGAGCGCTACCCGCGCCTCGAGCGCGCGCCCGGCAAGCCCGACCTGGTGACCGCGATCCTGAAGCCGCTCACCTCGCCGGACGCCCCGATGACGCAGAAGAACTGAGCGCGGCCGCCGCGCGGCGGCGGCATCTCGCGGCGGGCGCGGCGTCCGGAGCGGGCGCCGCGCCCGCGGCGTCTCAGCGCCCGAGCAGCGCCTCGACCTCGATCACCGCGTCCGCCTCGTCCTTCAGGATGTGGTAGATCGCGTGGTAGTAGACCGGGTGGTTCTTCACCAGCGGGACGATCTTGCGGTAGGCGGCGTCCGCGGCGCTCTCGGTCTTGAGCGCCTCCTCCAGCATCACGCGCGTGTCCTCGGTGTGGACGATCTCGGCATCGTCGCGGGTGGTGACCGCCTCGCCCCCGAGGGCCGCGATGATGTCCCGCACCTGCTTCGCGTGGCCGAGCGACTCGGTGACCTCGCTCTCGAAGTGCCGGGCGAGCGTGAGCATCTCGAGCCCCTTCACGTAGGTGGCGTAGTGGGCGTACATCGCCTGCGCGCGCAGCTCCCAGGCGAGCGACTGGTTGAGGAGCTGGATCACGCGCGTGGACTCCCGCTTCGCGGGCGCGGGCCCGCGCTTCGGCGGAGCGGCGGGCTCGTCCTCTTCCGGTGCCTTCCGGGCCGCGGCGACGGGAGGCATCTTCGCGGGCGCCGGCTTCCGGGCCGCGGCGACGGGCATCCTCTTCGCCGGTGCCGGCGACTTCCGGGCGGCCGGCGGCTCCTCGTCTACGAGGTCGTCGGGCTCCTCCTCCTCCGCGGCGGCGGGCGCCTTCTTCCCCCGCGCGGGCTGCTTCCTCAGGGCTGCGGCTTCGGGCTTGGCGGCGGCTTTCCTGGGCATCGGGCTCCTCCTGTGCACGGCTTCCGGATCGAAAGGGGACGGAACGCCGGCAGGATACACGACGGGACGCCGCTGGACCCCGGAGCGAGGCGGCGGTCGCCCGGGCGGCGGGAGCCGGAACGCCAGCCGAAGCCCCGGGCGCGCGGCCGCGCCCTTGCAGAATGCACCCGCGCGCCGCGGGGACTGCATGCCGGTGAGGGCCTTTTTTGGCCGCGCGGGGGGCCGATCCTGGCGGCCGCCCCGAAGTCGGGCGCCGGAATCCGCGCGATTCATGGCGTTCCCGGGCCGCGAAAGTTCAGGGGGCCGTAACGCCCATCACGGCACGGAGTTTGATACTGCTCGCGCGGTTCATCCACTGCCCAGCCACGACGGAACGGGGAGGTTGCAAATGGAGTCCACCGAGCGCACGAAACCCAACCTGCTCTACCGCGTTGCGGTCGGGGTGCTGATCTTCGTGGTCGCGGTGCTGGTCGGGATCTCGGCCGCGCACTCGGCCGAGCTCGTGCCCTCGGTCGGCGTGACGCGCGCCACCGACGGCTCGGGCGAGGCGAAGACGTTCGTCGGCCTGGCGCTGCGCGGGAATCTGGCGCCGATGCTCAAGCACGAGTTCGCGGTCGGCTACCGCAAAGAGGAGTACTTCAACGGCGACCTCGAGGTCACCATGGTCCCGGCCACGTTCTCGATCTGGCTCGCGCCGCTGCCCGTGCTCTACGCCGGAGGCGGGGTGGGGATCTACGCCAACCTGTACAACTACCGCGACCAGCTCCTGATCCCCGACGCCTCGCGCGGGAGCTTCGGCACCCACGTGGGCGGTGGGCTGAACGTGCCGCTCGCACCGATGGTGGCAGTCGACCTGAACGGCCGCTACGTGTTCATGGGGGAGCAGTCGACCCAGCTCTCGCAGGGCAAGTTCAATCCCGACTTCTGGACCACCTCGCTCGGAGTCGCGATCAAGTTCTAGGCCGTCTCTGCAGCCGATTCGCGGCGGGGCTCTGCCGGCCCCGCCGCGCGGCGTTTCAGCTCCAGCCCTCGGCCACCGCGCGCCCGTACGCCTCCCAGTAGGGATCGGGCTCGGCCTCGACCAGGGTGCGCACCGCGCCGTCGGGCTCGGTGAGCCACAGGTTGCCGGCGCCGCGCACCACCTCGCCCACCTCGGCGGCGGCGATGCCGCTGTCCGCGAGCGCGGCCATCACCGCCGCGGCGAACTCGGGCAGCACGGTCACGATCAGCGCGCCCTCGGCGAGCGTCCAGTAGGGATCGATGCCGAACGTCTCGCACGCGGCGCGCGCCTCGGGCGTGAGCGGGATCTTCGCGCGCTCGACCCGCAGGTCGTGCCCGCTCGCGCGCGCCAGCTCGAGCAGGCCGCCCAGCACCCCGCCCTCGGTGGCGTCGTGGAGCGCGGTCACGCCGCGCTCGTGCACGCCGACCCCGAGCGCCGCGCGGCAGTCGGCCACCACGCTCACCTGATCGAGCAGCGCGCGGGCGCGCGCGAGGCCCTCGGGGTCGAGCCGCGCGCCGAGCCGCCGCGGGAAGAGATGGGCCGCGATCGCGGCGGCCTCGATGGCGCAACCCTTGGTGACGATCACGCAGTCGCCGGGGCGCGCCATCGAGGGGCTGAGGTAGCGCCCCTCGTCGCCCACGCCGAGCAGCGTGGCCGCGCCCAGGATGGAGTAGTCGCAGCCCGCGTAGCGCCCGGTGTGCCCGGCCACGACCTCGACGCCGATCTGGGTCCACTCGGCCGCCATCGCCTGCCAGTACTCGGCCAGCTCGCTCTCCGCCATGTGCGGCGGCAGGTTGAGGTCGACCGTGACGTAGGCGGGCGGGATGCCGCTGGTGCACAAGTCCGAGGCCACCAGGTGGCACGAGAGCCGCGCCGAGGCCGCGGGCCCGAGCGCGGGGACGAGCGAGAGGGGATCGGTGGTGAGCGCGAGCACCCGCCCCGCGCCGATCCGGACGATCGCGCAGTCGTGCCCGATGCGCGGGCCGATCAGCACCTCCTCGCGCCCGCGCGCGAGCGCCGGGGCGATCACGCGCTCGAACTCGGCGGCGGAGAGCTTGCCGAGCGGCGTCTCAGTCGAGAGCGGGCGCATAGGTGATGGCGTTGAGCAGCAGGCGCTCGGTGTTGCGCCAGAACAGGCGGAAGGTCACGGGGCCCTCGATCAGGATCACGTGCCCGTCGCCGCTCGGCTCGTCCACCGCGAACGCGGTGCCCTGGAGGCGGCGCGCGGTCTCGGGCCAGGTCCAGCCGCTGAGCGCGAGCGGCTCGCGGTCGAACGTCATCGGGTTGGCGCCCTCCTTCGAGGGCCGCAGGAACAGCCGGCCCTGGAGCATGACCGGGATGCGCGGCCGCTCGAAGCCGTAGCACAGGAAGTGGCGCGGGTCGAGGCTGGCCCAGAAGATCGCCCCGGGGACGTACTGCGGCCGGCGTTCCGCCTCGCGCACGCTGTCGGGCACCGCTTCCTTCTCGTCCTCGTCCTCCTTCGCCTCCTTCCTCCTCACCCCCACCGGCCAGGCGCTCGAGAGCCCCACGCTCTTCAAGGTCGGGAACTCGGCCGCATCGTCGAGGCACACCAGCGCGCCGCCGCGCGCGACCCAGCCCTTGAGCTTCGCGATCCCGCCCTCGCCGATCGCGGAGGCAAGCGCGCCGGCGTTGCCGTCGGGGATCACCACCGCATTGTAGCGGTCGAGGTCCGCGCCCCCCAGGTCCTGGGCGCGCACTGCGGTGAAGCGCAGGCCGAGCCTGCGCTCGAGCAGGAACCACAGCCAGCCGTAGGAGGTGGGCGAGATCGGCCCGTCCACGAGCACGGCGAGCCGCAGGCGCTTGAGGCTCACCACCGACTCCGAGCCCACGCCGGTGTCGCCGCGGTCGGTGTAGGCGGTGTTCACGGCGGCCACCGTCACGCCGCAGCTCCGGGCCAGGGCCTCGATGCGCGCGTGGAGCGTCGCGGGATTGCGCTCCACGCGGGCGATGAACGAGCCGCGCGGGAAGTCCTTGTCCCCGGCACGCAGCGGGCGGGTGGCGGTCGCGACCTTGAAGTCCTCCTGGAGCAGCCGGAGCGCGAGTCGCGGCGCTCCGTCCTGGGCACAGGACCACACGTAGGCGGTGCGCGCGCGGCCGCCCTCGATCCGGCCCGCGAGGTCGAGCGCCGTCTTGCCCTTGGCGTCGCGCAGCGCGAGCGGCGCCGCGCGCGACACCCGGGCCGGCTGCGGCACGCCGACCGCGAGCGTGTCGGGCAGGCGCTCCTCGGCCGGATCCTCCGCCGCGGGATCGGGGGCGGCGAGCGGGGCCGCGCCCGCGGGCGGCGCGGACAGCTCGAACGTCGCCACGCCGTACGCCACCGGCAGCGACCACGCGGTCACGTCGTAGAAGTCGTAGGGCTCGGAGGGCGCGTTCTTCCCGCGCGCGAGGTTGCGCTGGTACTTGTCGAGCTGGGAGCGCGCGAAGCCGCTGTCGATCGGCGCGTCGCGCTCGAGCAGCGCGCGCGCCACGCGCGCGGCGGGCTGCGCCAGGTCCACGACGAAGGCGCCGTGCTCGAAGGCGTGCGCTCCGGCCGCCGCGGGCGCGGGAGCCCGCTTGCCCTTACCCGCCGGCTTGGTCGCGGGGGGGTCGCTCCACACCGGGCGCGCCGAGGCGGCGTGGAACGGCGCCGCATGCCAGCCCACCTCGACGCCGGCCTCGAGCAGGTTCTCGGCCAGCGCCGCGGCGCGCACCGGATCGTCGCCGGGATCGATCGCGTAGGCGCGCACGCCTCCCGCCCCCGCCTGATCGATCGCCGAGCGCGCGAAGCGGTGGAAGTCGCGCAGCCGCTCGGCGCGGTTCGCCGCCGCCGTCGAGCAGGTCGCGAGCGAGGCCACGAAGTGGCGCTCGATGCCGTCGCGCAGCGTGACCACGGTCTCGTCGTCGCGGCGCAGCGCGAGGTTGCCGCCGCCGTCGGTCTCGTAGGTCATCCCGATCGCCCCGAGCAGCGTCGGCCACGAGTCCCAGTAGCCGGGATAGAAGAAGTCGAACACGTCGCGCACGTAGTAGTTCCACCCGTAGCGGTCGAAGGCGCGCGCGTTCTCGCGCCCGAAGCGCTCGGTCCAGCGCTCCAGGTCGGCCTCCGGGAACACGTGGTGGAGCGGCGGGGCGGTGGGCGGGAAGAAGTACGAGGCGGTCTGCCCGTGGTGGTCCACGAACACCTGCGGATGCCAGTCGCGGATCGCGCGCGCGATCTGCCGCGACTCGAGCTGGCTCATCGCCAGCGCGTCGCGGTTGAGGTCGAACTGGTAGTGATTGGTGCGGCCGCCGATCCCCCACGGCTGCTGCCGCTGCTGCTCGAGCGCCCAGGGGTCGGGGTTCCCGCTGCCGAGCGCGTTCACCCAGGTCACGAACCGCTCGTGGCCGTCCGGGTTGTGGGCCAGGTCGAGGATCACGACGCAGTTCTCGAGGATCTTCCTGGTCTCCGCGTCCTCGCCCGCGGCGAGCTGGTAGGCCACCTGCGCCATGGCCTCGAACGACGCCGACTCGTCGCCGTGGATGCTGTAGTTGAGCCACACCGTGACCGGCGTGTCGCGGATCAGCGCCTCCGCGTTCGCGGGCCGCGCGACCCGGCGCGGGTCGGCGAGCTTCGCCGTGGCCTCGCGGATCGCGGCTATGCGCGCGTGGTTCGCGGGCGAGGTGACGACCAGCAGCGCGCGCTCGCGGAACTCGTAGGTGCGCCCGAACGGCACGCGCCGCAGGCGCTCGGGCGCGGCGCGCAGCAGCGCGTCCACGTAGCGCTCCATGTTGCCGAAGCTGGTGTGGAAGGTGCCGGCCTCGTAGCCCAGCACCTCGGCCGGGCGCGGGACGCCCGCGCGATAGGGGCCGCGGTCGTAGAAGTCGAAGGGCGCGGGCTGGGAGGCCGCGGGCGCGGGAGAGAAGGCGAGCGCGACCGCGAGCGAGTGGGCGACGAGCACGGCGGGCGCGCGGCGGGCGAGCCCGCCTGGGACGCGCGGAGCGGGGCGATGCACGCGTGCACCTCCGGGGCGGCGAACGTTGGCGTCAAGGGACAATCGCGGCAGTGTAACGAAAGCCGCGCGCGGGCTCTATGCGCCCCGCGCGGCCCGCGCCTGCTGGTTTCGCAGCTTGACATTCCTCCGGACAAGGCGTCTCGTTGATGTGCCTACCTCCCCCATTGGCCGACCTACCTGAAAGGGGGCATTGCCATGCAGGAGATCAACGTATTCATCACCGGGGGCAAGATCCAGGTTTCGGACGATCCCGTCGCCATTCACAGCGGACAGCCCGTCGTCTGGCACTTCCACAACTGCGAGACCGACACCGTCACGTGGGCCGAGGTCGTGTTCGGCGACGCGAAGGCGTCCATGTTCAAGGACCGCGGAGCAGCGGGAACGGGAGGCGTCCCCTCGGTGTCGCGCGGCGCGGACGTGGGAAAGGGAAACGGCCTGGTCATGGGCACGGCGCCGGAGCTGGGCGTGCCTGCCGGCCGGCCGGGGGTCGCTCAGGCCTTCAAGTACGACGTCAAGGCCTACGACAAGAATCCCAGGTTCGGCGGGGTGGAGAAATACAAGCTGGATCCGCAGATCATCGTCGAGGACCCGTGAGCGCAGACGCGATCGCCGCTCAGCTCGCCAGTCCCAGAATCCTCTGAAAGCGGGGGAGCGAGCGCAGCCGGGCGAGGTCGGGGTCGCTTTCGATCTCGGCCTTTCCCAGGCCGAGCGAAACCGCTTTCTCGAGCCAGCCCAGCGCGCCGTCGTCGTCGCCAAAGATGCACCGGACCTGCGCGTTGCAGAACAGGATGTTGATGTCCTTGGGCTGCATGGCCGCGGCCGCCCGCGCTTCCTCGAGCGCGCAGGGCTTGTCTCCGGCATGGGCGCACCACAGCGCCAGGGACGCGCGTGAGGCCGGCTTGAGCGGCGTGATCAGCGCCCGGGCGCGGGCCCGTCGCACCGCCTCTCCGTACGCCGCCCGCGCCCCCTCCTCGCGGCCCAGCATCCGCAGCGCGTCGCCGAGATTGCCGCAGTGCGTGGCCACCGTGGGCTCGAGCTCCATCGCGCGCCGGTAGGCCAGCGCGGCCTCCTCGTATTGCTTGAGCTGATAGTAGGCGGTGCCCAGATTCGACCGGGCCGCGGCGGTCTCCTCGATCTCCAGGGAGCGCAGGAGCGCCGGGACCGCCTTCTCCGACTGCCCCTGGAACAGCAGGCTCGCGCCCAGGTTGCTCCAGGCGATCGGGCTCTCCGGCTTCAAGTCGATCGCGCGCCGGTAGGCTTTCTCCGCCTCGTCGTGCTCGCCGAACTGCTGGTAGAAGTTGCCGAGATAGATGTGGTGGAGGAACCGGTCCGGCCGGAGCTTGATCGCGGTCTCGAACGCCTTGAGCCCGTCCGCGTACTGCTCGAGCCCGCGATGGGCGCGGCCCAGGTTCGCCCACGCCATGTCGAACCGCGGCTCCTGGGAGACGACCTCCTGCAGCTCCTGCCGGGCCTCGCGGTACTTGCCCTGCGAGATGAATCCCCGGGCCTCGGCGTTGCGCGCCTCGGCGTTCGCGCGGTCGAGGCTCAGCGCCCGCGCCACCGCGCGCTTCGCCTCCTCCGCCGAGGCCGGATCCTTGACGCGCTCGAAGCGCGCCCAGTAGGCCTCGCCCAGGCCCGCCCAGGCCGGCGGCCACGTGGAGTCGGCGATCACCGCGCGGTGGAACATCTGGACCGCGTTGTCGAGGCTCGTCCGGGTGTCGGCTTCCTCGTGCAGGTAGTACATCCCGCGGTCGTGGTAGGTGCGGGCGTCCGAGGGAGACGGGGGCCGGAGCGACCACCACACGGCCGCGAGCACGCCGGCCGTGGCGAGCGCGGCGAGCGCCAGGACGAGGCGCGGCCTCGAGGCGAGGAGCGAGCGCCGCGGCGGGCCCGGCGGGGCCGGCAGCGCCGCGCCTCTCAGGCTCGAGATCACCTGCGCCACCTCGTGGGCCGATCCGTAGCGCTGCTCCCGGTCGGACGCGAGCAGCTTCTCGAGCACCGGCACCACCGACCGGCTCACCTGCGACCGCAGCGGGTCCGAGGCCGGCAGCCCGGGCTCGGGGCGCCTTCCGGTCAGCATCTCCCGCAGCACGAGCCCGAGGGCGTAGAGGTCGGCGCGGACGTCCACCGGGTCGCCGCGCAACTGCTCGGGGGCCATGTAGAGCGGCGTGCCGTGCGGGATGCCGGGCTCGCTCAGGTCCCGGCCGCCGCGCTCGACGGCCAGGCCGAAGTCCATCACGTGGACCTCGCCCGCCTCGTCGATCATCACGTTGCCGGGCTTGAGGTCGCGGTGGACGACCTCCTCGGCGTGCGCGGCCTCCAGCGCCCCCGCGATCTTCTCGGCGATCTCGAGCCCGCGGCCGGTATCGAGTCGCCCGGCCTGACTCAGGAGCTGCTGGAGCGTCTGGCCGTGGATCCACTGCATCGAGATGTACGGGACGCCGTCGCACTCACCGAGATCGTGGACGCGGCAGACGTTGGGATGGGAGATCTGGTGCGTGACCCGCACTTCCCGCTTGAAGCGCTCGACGAACTCGGGGATGCGCGCCAGCGCCGGGTGGATCAGCTTGAGGGCGACTTCCTGATCGAGCACCTGGTCGATGGCCTTGTAGACCACGCCCATGCCGCCCTGCGCCACCCTCTCGATGATGGTGAAGCGGCCGGCGAACGCCGAGCCCGGCTCGAGCTCGAGCGGGCTCGCGCGCTCTCCGGCCGTGGGTGATGCGGCTTCGAGGGTGTCGGTCAGCGCGGCGCCGCAGGAAGGACAGTTCTCGGCGTCCAGCGCAACGGGCCGCGTGCATCGAGGGCAATGCATGGCGGCTCAGTCGCGGGGAGGTGAAGGCGGGAGGCGGCTGTGGCCGTGGAGCTTGGACATCGGATGGGCGGCGCGGGACGCGCACCCCACTGCGGCCATTCCGACAGTCGCGGCGCCCGAGCAGCCAGGAAGCAGTCTGACAGGGCTCAGGGCCCGAGACAAGCGGCGGAGACGCCGGGCCGGAGCGAAGGGGCGGGCGGACGCCTCGAGGCAACGAGCGCGCGGGGCCGGAGCCCCGCGCGCTCTTCGTTTCCACCGCCCGGCGGGGCGCTATCCGCCCGAGGGCTGCCTCACGAGCCTGCGCGCCTTGAGGCCCCGGGGGCGCGCGTCGTACTTGTGGAACAGGCGCGTCTGCCGGGTCTCCATCGAGACCGGCCGGCCGGCGATGTAGACCTGCTCCACCTGGGTCGAGATCTCGAGCGGGTCGCCGGTGGTGACGATCACGTCCGCGATCTTCCCGGGCTCGATCGAGCCCAGCCGGTCGCCGACGCCTAAGATCTGCGCCGGGTAGATCGTCACCGCCTTGAGCGCCTCCTCGGGCGCCAGGCCGAAGGCCGCGGCCATCGAGGCGTGGTAGGGCAGGTTGCGGGCGTTGGCCGCCGTGAACGCTCCGCCTCCGTCCGAGATGCAGAACCGCACGCCCGCGGCGGCCAGCTTGGCGGGCAGTGCCATGGCCGCGTCGTACGGCTCGTCGCGGCGCGACGGCAGCTCGAGCGTGCCGCCGCAGATCACGGCGATGTTGCGGCTCTTGAGCTCGTCCGCGATGCGCCAGGCGTCGTCGCCGCCGACCAGGACCACGTTCGGCAGCTTCTGCTCGTCCACGAACCGCAGCGCGGCGCGGATCTGGTTGAGCGCCGAGGCGTGGATCAGCACCGCGATCTCGCCGCGCAGCGCGCGCCCCATCGCGTCCCACTTCACGTCGCGGTCGTGGCGCGGCACGCCCTGCCGGCCCTCGGCGTCGCGCGCCCGCCAGTAGGCGCGGGCGTCGTCGAAGGCGCGCTTGAGCGAATCGATCGTGGCGTCACGGGTCTTCTTCTGCTCCTCCTCGCTGCGCGTCTCCCACCACGCGTGGTTGACCGACATCGCCGGCCAGTTCACGTGGAGCCCGACCGGGGCGCGCACCGTCATGTCCTCCTCGGTCCATCCGTCGAGCTGCAGGATCGCCGAGGTGCCGGCGAGCACGCCGCCGCGCGGCGCCACCAGCGCGCTGGTCACGCCGTTCACGCGCGTGACCGGCAGCAGGTCGCTCTCGGGGTTGATCTGGACCTCGGCCCGCACGTTGGGATTGATCTTGCCGGTTTCCTCCCAGTCGTTGGTGCCGGCCACGCTGCCGACCTCGGTCAGGCCGAGCACGGTGATCGGCGAGAGCATGCCGGGATAGACGTGGCGGCCCTTGCAGGAGACCACCGACGCCCCGGCCGGGACGTTGAGCTTGACGCCGACCGCCTCGATCCGGCCGTCGCGCATCACCACCATGCCGTTCTCGATCGCCGGGCCGGTCACGGGATGCACCGTGCCCCCGGCCAGCACCACCGCCTCGGCGCGCGCGGCGCGCGGGGCGAGGGCGATCGAAACGAACGCCGCACAGAACAGCGCCGCGCTCGCGGCACCCACGGGTCTGCGGGTCGCGCCGATCATCGGGCCTCCCCGCGCAGCGCGCGTCGCTCGCTCTCGGAGCGGAAGGGCTGGTCGTAGCCGCCGGTCCCGCACTCGTTGCCGCTCATGTCGGTCTCCTCCAGGTAGCGCGGCGGCCAGTTGCCGCGGCCCGCCCCTCCGGGCGCGCCGCCCTTCTTCGCCAGGCGCGCGCTCGCGACCAGCGCGTCGCGCTCCTTGGCCAGCGCCTCGCGCCCCGCGAGGTCGGCGGCGCGGTCGAAGTACTTGCGCCCCTCGATCCAGGTCTGCTCGCAGCGCGAGTAGGGCGAGAGCGGCGAGCCGCTCCAGATCGCGAAGTCCGCGTCCTTGCCGGGCTCGAGCGAGCCCACACGGCCGTCGATGCGCAGCGACTTCGCCGGGTTCAGGGTCACGAACTTGATCGCCTCCTCGGGCGGCACGCCGCCGTACTTGACCGCCTTGGCGGCCTCGGTGTTGAGCCGGCGGGCCAGCTCGTCGCTGTCCGAGTTGAAGCCGGTGTTCACGCCCCGGTCCCACATCAGATAGCCGCTGTACGGGATGGCGTCGATCACCTCGTACTTGTAGGCCCACCAGTCCGAGAACCCGATCGCCGAGGCCCCGTGGGCCGCCATCTCGTCGGCGACCTTGTAGCCCTCGAGGATGTGCGTGAACGTGTTCACGTGCACCCCGAACTGCTCGGCGAGGCGCATGAGCATCAGCACCTCGTCCTGGCGGTACGAGTGGCAGTGGATCAGGCGCTTGCCCTCGACGATCTCCGCCAGCGCCTCGAGCTGCAGGTCCTGGCGCGGCGGGAACGGGCGCTGGTGCTTGTGGTACTCGGCCCACTGCGCCTGGTAGTCGAGCGCGCGGGTGAACGCGTCGCGGATCGTCTCCTCCACCCCGGCGCGGCTCTGCGGGTAGCGGCCGGTGCGGTCCGTGCCCCAGTTCGACTGCTTGGGGTTCTCGCCGAGCGCGAACTTCACCGTGGGCGGGGCGGCCGCGAACAGCAGGCGGTCGGGAGGCTCGCCCCACTTGTTCTTGATCACCGCGCACTGCCCGCCGATCGCGTTACACGAGCCGTGCAGCAGGTGCATGATCGTGGTCCCGCCCGCGAGCTGGCGATAGATGTTCACGCTCTCCGAGTTGATCACGTCCTGGATGCGCACCTCGCAGGTCACGCTGTTGGTGCACTCGTTCACGTTGCCGAGGATCGCCGAGTGGCTGTGCTCGTCGATGATCCCGGGCGCGACGTGCTTGCCGGTCCCGTCGATCACCACCGCGTGGGCGGGCGCGCGCAGGTCCTTGCCGACCGCGGCGATCCGGCCGCCCTGGACCAGCAGGTCCGCCTCGCGCAGCGTCCCCTGGGGGCCCGCGGTCCAGATCGTGGCGTTGCGCACCAGCACCGCGACCGGCGCGGCGGGCGGCGTCGCGCGCCACGGCTCGGTGTTGCCCATCACCGCGGGCACGGCAACCGGCTCCTCCTTCTTCGCCTCCGGCTTCGCGCCCTTGCCCTCCCCCCCGGCCTCGGCCTGGCGCCAGCCGCTCACGTCGTGGGCGCCCGCGCCGAACACGGCGAGCGTGCCCACGCACTGGTCGCCCTTGGCCGCGAGCTCGAAGACCTCGGGCTTCTCGGCGCCGCGCTGCACCGTGAAGCGCAGCAGGTCGCCCGAGAGGTCCACCCCGGTCGCCTTCAGCGTGTCGGCCCCCACCACCAGCTTGACGCTGGTGTCCTTGTCGGCGCTCACCATCAGGGGGTGCCGCGCGTGGCCCCAGCCGAGGCTCCAGCTGCCCTTCATGCCGTGGTCGTCGCGCTCGAAGGCCTCGTAGCGGTTGCCGTCCACCCACACCTCGCGCACCTTGCCGCCCTCGGAGAACAGCTCGCCGTGGGTCACGGTGAGGTTCGCGACCTTGCCGGGGTCGAGCGTGCCGAGGCGCGTCTCGAGGCCGAGCAGCCGCGCCGGGACGGTGGTCACGGCGGCCAGCGCGTCGTCGCCCTTCCATCCGCGCGCGATCGACTTGGCCACGGCGGCGCGGAACTTCTTCACCTCCTTGAGCCCGTTCGAGGTGAGGGCGAACGCGACGCCCGCCTTCGCCAGCTCGCCCGGGTTCCCGGGCGCGGCCTGCCAGTGGCGCAGCTCCTCGACCGGAACGTCGAGCGCGTCGTCGGGATCGGACACGTCGGGCGGGTCGGGGAAGTTGACCGGCTCGACCAGCGCCACGCCCGCCGCCGCGATCTCGCGCACGCGCTTGTACTCGTCGCCCCCTCCCACCACCTGGGCGCGCACCTCGGCCTCGCGCGCGATGCGCGCGGCGCGCAGCACCTCGAGCATGTCGTCCGCCACGAACAGCGCCGGCTGGCTCCCCGCCACCACCGGCTGCAACGCCTCCCACGAGGCGTTGGTCTCGGGGCGCGGCTTGCCCTGCGGCGCCTTCGCGTACGCCTGCCGCACGTCGCGGTACCAGCGCGCGTCGAGGAACGCCTGGCGGATCACCGCGATCGCGCCCATCAGCGAGCCCGGATAGCCCTGGCGCACCGGCTCGAGCGCGATCACCTGCGCGGCGTCGGCGGCGAGCACGTTCTGGTTGGGCGCCCCGTCGCCGAGCCCGATCACCGCGCTCTGCCCGCGCACGATGCCGCGCCGCGGCGCCACCTGGGCCACGGTGAAGCCCGCGGCGCGCAGGGTCTCGACCTGCTCCCGGGGGAGCGGCAGCGACTCGACCATCCGGGTCTCGGGCTGGACGGCGGCGAGCTCGTGCGCGGCGCCGCGCGAAGCGGCAGGCGCCGGCGCGCGTCCCGGCCCCGCGCCGGCGGGTGATGCGGCCGGCTCGCTCGGCGTCACGAAGGCGTCGATCAGCCCGGGATAGACGGTCAGGCTGTCGCCGGGCCAGATGCGAGCGTCGGGGGGCACGGCGACGTTCGCGCCCACCGCGGCGACCAGGCCGTCGCGCATCACGATGGTGCCGTGCTCGATCACGCGGCCGGGCGCGACCACGATCCGCGCGCCAACGATGGCGTGGACGCGCGGCGCGCCCGCACGGGCCGGCGCAGGCGGGAGGAAGGCGGCGAGCGCGAAGGCGAGCGCCAGGGGCGCCCGGACGCGTGCGCCGCGAGGACGGAGCGGTTCGGGCGGAAGCGGGGGGCTCGACATGGGGAGGCTCCTGAAACGGGTGAGGGTGGCGTTCGAGAGGCGTTGCGGTCCGGGAACAGTAAAGGTTAGGCGCGGGCACGCGGGCCGCGCAAGGAGCGGCGCGGGCGCCGGCGGGTGCTCCTGACGAGCGCGAGTTTTGGGTTCACGAGCGGGGCGGAGGCATGACGGGCCCGCCACGCCGCGCCGGGCGGCTGCGCCCCTTTAGGCCCCTGCCCCCGCCTGCCCGGGGCCGGGAGCGTTCCGGACCGCACAGGCGATGCCCCCGGCGGACCGGGCGGATTGCCCGGCTCGAAATGGGACGGCGGCCCATGTGCCATCGGAAGAGCCCCTTGCGCATGGGTGCTCCGCCCAGCCGGCCCCCGGCACGCGTAGTGCTCGTTCAGTCCCTCGGCGGCCGCGGGCTCGTGCGCGCGGGATGGGCAGCCGATGCCCGTCGGCGACCCCCGCCCCTTGGAAGAGAGGAGACACCGATGAGAGTCAGATCTGCGTGGTGGTCCGTCCTGGCCGTTGCGGCCGCGGTGCCCGCGTGGGCTGGGTCCAGCGGGTCGATCAGCGTGCAGCTCAACATCGGGAACGCGCCTCCGCCGCCGGTCGTGGTCTACCAGGAGTCGCCCCCGGTGGTGATCGTGCCGGGCAGCGCGGTCTACGTGGTGAACGATCCCCGCTGCGGCTACGACTTCTTCCGCTTCGGCGTCTACTGGTACATCTGGAACGACGGCTACTTCTACCGGGGCCGCAGCTACAACGGTCCGTTCCGCGTGATCGAGGCGCGGTACGTCCCGGCCGCGATCTGGAACGTGCCGAGCCGGCACTGGAAGCGCCATCCTCACGGCGGCCCCCCGGGGCTGACGAAGGGGAGATACCGGGGCGACGACTACGCCGTGGTGAAGCACCACGGGCGCGGCCGCGGGCACGACGACGATTGACGATGCGCCCTGCGCGCGGCGATGAGCCGCGCGCGGGACAGGCCGCACATCGCGGCTACTGCGAGCGGGCGTCCGGCGGGACCGGGCGCCCGCCGCGCGTTTGGGCCGCAGGCGCGCCCCGCAACCGCCACACCAGGAGCGGCGGCGTGACCAGCGTCGTGGCCGCCACCATGATGACCACGGCGGAGTAGACCTCGTCGCCGATCACGCGCTCGCCGCCGAGCCTCAGGGTGAGGCCGATGCTGGCGCAGATCAGCCCCACCTCGCCGCGCGGGATCATCCCGAGCCCGATCGCGAGCCGGTCCGCGCGGCGGTCGAGCACCCCGAGCGAGCACACCTGCTTGCCGACCACGGCGGCGAGCGTGAGCACGGCCGCGAAGCCCAGCACGCCCGGCACCCCGAACGCGGCGAGGTCCACGCGCATGCCCATCAGCACGAAGAACACCGGGACCAGGAACGAGGAGAGCGGCTGGAGCAGCTCGGGCAGGCCGCGGCGCTTCTCGTCCCGCGCCACCAGGTCGTGGTAGTGCACCTGCTCCAGGATGAGCCCGGCCGCGAACGCCCCCACGATCGGGGCCAGCCCCGCGCGGCCCGCGATCCAGGCGAGCACGAAGCAGAACGCGAGGGCGACGGTGAGCAGCACCCCCTCGCCCCGCAGCCGGGCGGCGAGGGCGAAGGTGCGCCGCGACACCCAGCGGCCGAGCACGATCGCCCCGGCGAGGAAGATCAGCGCCTTGGCGACGATCCACACCACGGTGCGCGGGTCGAACGCCTGGCCGCGGTCGGCGGCGCCGATCACCCCCGCCACCACGGCGAGCACCATGAGCCCCAGCACGTCGTCGATCACCGCGGCGCCGAGGATGATGCGGCCCTCCGTGCTGGTGGTGCGCCCGAGGTCGGCGAGCACGCGCGCCGTGATCCCCACGCTGGTCGCGCACAGCGTCGCGCCCACGTACCAGTGGGTGAGCGGGTGGTGCGAGGGGAAGAACCACTGCGAGCAGAAGAAGCCGAGCACCATCGGCGCGATCACCCCGAGCACCGCGACCAGGAGCGAGGAGGCGCCGACCGCCATCATCTTCCCGAACTCGTTCTCGAGGCCCACCGCGAACAGCAGGAACAGCACCCCGATCTGCGCCAGGAGGTCGACGCCGGGCTGGTCGCGCAGCGTGTCGAGCCCGTGATAGCCGATGAGCCCGAGGTTCCCGATGATCACGCCCGCGAGCAGCTCGCCGAGCACCGGGGACTGGCCGAAGCGCTCGAACAGCGCCCCGCCGAGCCGCGCGCCGACCAGGATGAGCGCCAGCGCCTCGAGCACGGGGAGGATCTCGATGCCGTGCCCCGGCTCCGCCGCGCGCGCGGCGCCGGCGAGCACGGTGCACAGCGCCGCGAGGGCGGCGAGCGCGAGGGGCAGGCCAAGGCGGCGCATGGGCCGAGGTAGATACCGCATCGGCCGGGCCACGTCGAGGCGCGGGCGGGCGGTTCAGAGCCAACGGGGACTGCCGATAACTCGCGAGTGAAGCCCCCGGCGCTCCTTACCGCGGCCGTGCTGTGCACGGCGATGGCCTCCCCGTGCCCGGCCGCCGGATCGGGGCGCGGCGAGCGCAGTCTCCCGCTGGTCCCCGCTCCGCGCTCGCTCGTGCGGGTCGCCGGGGTCGCGACCCTGGGTCCGGGGTGGACGATCGACCTCGAGGACACGGTCCGCGACGTGTTCGCGGCGCGGCTCCTCGCGGACGAGATCGCATCGAGCTTCGGGTGGAACCCGCCAGTGGTGGCCGCGGGCGCGGCGGCCGGGCCTTCGATCCTGCTGTCCACCGCCCCCTCGGGCGCGCCCGCGTTTCCGCGCCAGAGCTACGCGCTCTCCATCCGCCCACGGCGGGTGACGGTGCGCGCGAGCAGCCCGCAGGGGCGCTTCTATGCCATCCAGACGCTGCGGCAGATCGTGCGCGGCTCGCCGGACGCGACCCTCCCCTGCCTCGACATCGTGGACTGGCCCGCGCTGGCGTGGCGTGGAGCGTCGGACGACATCGCGCGCGGGCAGGTCTCCACGCCCCGGGACTTCCGCGATCTGATGAGCACGCTCGCCTACTACAAGGTCAACCTGTACGCCCTCTACATGGAGAGCGCCCCGACCTTGCCGGCCGCCGCCGCGCGCGGCGTGACGGCGGAGGAGCTCTCGGCGCTCGCGGCCGAGGCGCGGCGCCACTACATCACGGTGCTCCCGATCTATCAGGCCATGGGCTACAGCGAGGAGATGGTGCGGACGCTGGAGCGGCAGGGGCCGCGCTGGCTGTGGTCGCATCTGCCTCGGGGCGCGCCGCCATCGCCCTTCTCGCCCTGGGCGACGCACGCGATCGCGCGGCGGATCGACGCCATCGCCGCGGCGGTGCCGTCGCCGTGGCTCGGCATCGGCGGGGACGAGCTCGGCACCTTCGGACTCGATCATCCCGCGGCGGCCGGCGTCGACTCCGCGGGCGCTACGCACGCCGAGTACGTGCGCTACCTGGGCGACCACCTTCACCGTGTCGGGCAGCGGCGTGCGGTGGTCTACGGCGACTTCGTGCTCCGGTTCCCGCGCGTCCTCGCGAGCCTCGATCGCTCCACGGCGATCGTGGACTGGAACTACGACCCCGCCGACTCGTTCCCGAGCATCCGGCGGCTCCTCGCGGCCGGGTTCCAGCAGGTCTTCGTGAGCTCCGGCCTGTGGAACTGGAACACCTTCTACCCGAACTACGAGCGCGGGCTCGCCAACACCCGGGCGCTCGTGGACTCGGGCAAGGCGGCGGGCGCAGCGGGCGCCATTACCTCCGCCTGGGGCGACAACGGAACGGAGTGCCTGCGGGAGAACAACCGGCTCGGCTACGCCTACGGCGCCGCCGCCGCCTGGCAGCCGAAGGCGCCGGCGATCGAGCCGTTCTTCGACGACTTCGCGGCCGTGGAGTACGGCGCTCGCGGGCCCGCGCTCGGCCAGGCGTCCCGCCTGGTGGGGCTCCGCTCGCTCGCGGGCATCGACTACGCCGGCCGCGCCTTCCACCGCCTGCCGCGGGTGCGGCGGGCGGGCCCGGCGTGGCGCGACGAGATGCTCGCGCTCCGCGCCGACATGGACGCGGCGCTCCGGCTCATCGACGAGGGATCGCGGAGCGTCCGGCGCGGCCGGGATCATCTGAGCGCGCTGGCCCACGCCGCCCGGCGCTATCGCTACCTGGCGGATCGCGAGCTCGCCATGGACGCCGTCGCCGCGCGGCTCGCGGACCCGACCTCCGGTGCCCAGGCCGGCGCGGCGCGCGACCTCGATTCCCTCGCGCGCGAGTACGGCGATCTCGTGCGCGAGTACCCGACGCTGTGGCTGGCGAAGAACAAGCGCAG
Organism: Candidatus Eiseniibacteriota bacterium; assembly: GCA_036507005.1. Classification (GTDB taxonomy): domain Bacteria; phylum Eisenbacteria; class RBG-16-71-46; order RBG-16-71-46; family RBG-16-71-46; genus WS-2. The sequence goes on along the minus strand of DASXQT010000067.1, from coordinate 26,393 downwards.
CGGGCTCGACTACGATCTCGCGCGGCTCGAGCGGCAGGCGGGCGAGCTGCGGGCGCTGCGCGGCGCGGCGCTCGCCGGCAGGCTGTGCGTATGGTCGCCGGGCAACCGCCCGCTCGTCGAGGACGCCGCGGCGGCCGCGACGGAGCGCCGGCCGTGAAGCCGACACGCGCGCCGGTCCCGCTCGCGCTGGCGTGTGCGCTCGTCGCGGCCGTCCCGGCCGGGGCCGCGGGGGCCGAGCCCTCCACCCCGATCGAGACCGAAGAGGTGCTGCTCCGGACGAACCGCTTCTACATCTATCCCCATGAGGCGGACATCTGTCTCTCCACCTACCGGCCGATGACCGACGAGCCCGGGGTCATCCTGTCGCTCCGGTCCGACGTCGAGGGCTTCTCCCACTATCGCTATTCCTTCCGGCGCGACTCGCTCCCCCCCGGCCGCCCCCTCGAGAGCCGCAGCGGCGAGATCCAGGTGCGCTTCGACGGCCACAACCCCCGACCCCAGCACGTCGTGACGACCCTGCGGGCGGTTTCGCGGTCGGGCCGGGAGTCGAAGCCGTTCTCGATCGAGCTCGGCTTCTATCCGAAGGAGTACTACGCGGCCGCGGGACAGCGATCGCGGGGCTGGCTTGTGGTGCACACCTCCGACATCCTCCTGTGCGGCAGCTCGGTCACCGACTGGATCGTCGAGCGGCCCTCGGAAGAGGACCGGGCCTACGCGCGCAAGCGCTGGAGCGCGGTGGTGAAGCCGTTCCGCACCAACTACGAGAAGGCCCAGGCGGTCGCGCGCGCTCTGGTCGCGGCGCTCCGGCCCCACGAGGGGATCCCGTCCGACAAGATGCGCCACGTGCCCGCCTTCGAGCAGCTCGAGCGCGCCGAGTCGGGCCGCGACCGCGTCTGGTGCGGCAACTACGCCGACATCTTCAGCACGGCCTGCAACGCCCTGTCGATTCCGGTACGCAAGATCGACATGCAGTACGTCTGGCCCGCCGAGAGCAAGGTGGACTTCGAGATCGCGGAGGCGCACCGCACGACCGAGGTGTTCGACCGCGAGCTCAACCGCTGGGTCTGGATGGACCTCACGTTCGGCGTCTGGGGAGCGCGCATGGGGGAGAATCACGAGCCGCTCAACACGGTCGAGCTGGTGAACGCCCTGAACGACGACCTGCGACGCGAGCGGCTCCGGATCGTGGAATACGATCATGTGAGCGGGGGCGAGAAGGTGGTGCGGCTGATGGAGAGCGAGAGGCGGAAGAGCCTGCTCAAGTACTTCCGGCGCGACCAGCGTTACAAGTTCGTTCGAACCGCGCGCGCGGCCGCGCGCTGACACCGCCGCGCCGGCGCCTCGGAGTTGACGTCCGGCACGGGGGCTGCGATAGCTTCGATGAACACCCGCGCGACCGAAGGCACACCACCGCGCGGGCCCGAGCGCATCGGGCTTCCCACGGTCTCGATGCGGCGTTCGACCGCCCAAAGGAAAGGAAACGAGCGATGCCACGCCTGTCCCCGCTGATGGTCCTGATCCTGAGCGCGGCGCTCCTCGCCGGCTGCGGCGGCAACAAGCCCGAGAGCGAGCCGCCCGCGACGCCCTCGACCAGCTCGCCGGGAACGACGGCGGTGCCGGCGGTCTCGCCCTACGACGCCGGCCCCCGGGCGGCGGAGTCACCGGTCGACGGGGCGCTGGCCGGCAAGGGCGAGAAGCTGTTCCAGACCAAGGGCTGCGTCGCATGCCACGGGTTCGGGAAGAAGATCACCGGCCCCGACCTCGACGGCGTGACCACGCGTCGCACCGCGCAATGGATGGAGAACCAGATCCTCCACCCGGAGGTCATGACCAAGCAGGACCCCATCGCCCGCGACCTGCTGAGGAAGTACTCCGTCCAGATGCCGAACCAGAAGCTCACCCCCGAAGAGGCGCGGGCGGTGATCGAGTACCTGAAGAAAAAGAACAAAGAGAAGAGTACCGCGGCCAACTAGCTGCCGGCGCGCGGCGGCCCGCGCGAGGGGCTCGAGGCGAGCGCGATCGGAGCGCCGGGGACCGCCGACCTCCGACTCCTGGCCAACGGCCGGCGCCGCCCGGGCGACTGCCCGGCCCACGTTCGGTCTTGCTAGGGCTTGGGGCGGAAGAACTTCTCGAGCGCCGATTCCCAGCCGAATCCGACGAGGAATGCCGTGAACCAGGGGATCGCGCCCTGTGGATTCTGGCCGCGCCATATCGCCAGGCTTACCAGAGCCACGATCGAGCTGAACAACAAGAGGAGCAGGTAGCGCCGCACCCAGGGCGGAATCGGCACGCCAGCCGTGGGTGGGAACTCTCTCCGAATTTTCGCCCACAACACCGGAAGTACGACAGCCGAAGCCACGCCACCTACGCACGCCAGATATGCCGAGAAATCACTCATCGCGGCCTCCTACTCCTCGTTCGTGTCACCCAGCCCCTCCCGTGGCGCCAGGTTCTCCGCCACGGTCACGGGCTCCACAATGGAATCGCCCCATTCGATTCTCTCATCTTCTGCGAACGCGATCTTCAACGACAGCACAACCGCGGGACGCAACCAATCCTGGCGCTCGTACTTGGACAGCTCGAAATACCCAAACGCGCCATACATCTCAACGATCTTCTCTCCGGGCGGTCGCACGCTGAACCGTCTCCGGACCGCTTCGATCAGATCGGCTGTTGAACGCCAACCCGATGCCACCTTCTCTTCACGGCGGCGGACGACGATATCGGCCGCGGCTTGCGATCCCCTTGCCGTGACCGTGATCCTTCCCCCGGGTCCGATGACGGGCAGGCCCACCTCGGGCAAAGACGACTCGGATTGCGCAAGGAAGGCATGCGAGTCCGGCTCCCGCACCTCGTGGAAGGAGCGCGGGTCTTCGAGCGACCCAACCTCATGGAGCATGTCCATCGAGTAGGAAATATCTGTTTCCAGGGTGAGGGGACCAAGGTCGATCTCGAGGATTCCCGACCGGCCCCGTCTCCTGCCCGTCGCGTCCAACACTCGACGCCATTCCTCCTGCGCCTTCGCACGCTCTGGCGCTCGCAAACGGAAGATCGGCGGCGCCTTCGAGCGAGTATGGGTGGCGATCCAGTCGCGCAGGGCTTCCGGCCTCAGCTCTTGCCAATCCGCCATCGTCAGTACCGAGCTTCCATGTGGAGGCCGGGACCACGTGGACCCGGCATGTTGGCGAGGCTCGCGGTATCGAGGATGACCTGGGCGTCCGCCGGACTGTTCCCGATGCCGATCGCCACTGCTCTCCGGTATTGCGAGTGACCGCACGTCTTGGCCACGGCGCCAACCCAGGCACGAGCGAAGGGAACGCCCGCCAGAATGTCCTCGGCAAAAGCCAGCCCCCGAAGTGCGGACTCCCGATCGATGACCGCGGGGCCGTCGAACCCCAGCAACAACCTCAAGTGTGGTCCTATCCCTGCCACCGCCCACACCGCCCGCCAATTCGGGACCCTGGCGGAGTCGAGCAGTTTGCAGGTGTCGAAGATGGCAACCGTCAATCGGGGGGCTCCCCCAAGACCCGCCACTGCTGGCTGCCAGTCTGCCGCATGAAGGAGGACACTGTAGCCCGCCTGATCGAAGGTGCCGTGCGCCATGATGTAGAAGATGTCCACGGCCTGCGCGTCCTTACCGACGTCCTTCACCTCTAGAAGGTCATCACATGAGAGCACTTCCACGTCGTGGCCAGCCCGACGCATGATCGAAGCAAAGAGGCTTGGCGGACGATACGCGTCGCGAAGCTGAAGCTGAACCTGACTCTGACGCGACCACCACACGCGTCGCTCGCAGAAAGTGCACCAAACGACACCGATCTTCATTCCGACTCCCGCGCTGGCAGTGATCGCTGTGCGGACAAGTGGTCAGGCTACGGGCCGACTCCAACATTGAGCACGAGCCCCACCGAGAACTGGTCCTCGAGAGGTCCTCGCCCGAGGTCGTCGAATGCCACCGTTACACCGGCCACGCTCTGAGCCGGCCGGCCTTTCTTCAAGAGGAAAAGACCGCCGGACGCATGGTATTCCGGTCGCTCGTGCCGCATCGACTTCACCACGACGGAGAGCGAGACTCCGAGTAGCTCGGTCGGGAGCTTGTGAAAGAGCTCGAAACCCATCGGGGCAGCGGTGCGCTCCAGGTAGGTTCCCGTCCGCGCCGTCACTTTGCTCTGGGCCTTGCGGGTGACCCCACTCGACGTGTCCGACCTCTCGGTGGTGACTTCGACCTCCCCGAGCGTGGCGAAGTTGTTGTCCCGCTCGACCCGTCCGAAGATCGAGAGCAGGAGCTGTTGCTCTCCGAGGAAGCTCCCGTAGCGGATCTCGATGCCCGGCGCGCCAAAGACGCGCTTGTCGATCTGCTTGGCGAATGGAGCCGAAGCATCGTAGAGGACGATCTTCTGGCCCGTCCCACTCAGTCGGACGATGAACCAATCGACTGCGCCCGACGAATCGTCGCTGCGAGTCGCCAAGTTCACCCATCCTGCTCTGGCTGTCGCCTCCGCTTTCGGGGCCACCGTGCCGCCGGAGAAGAGCAGGCCCAGATCGTTTTCCACGCCGGCCTTCAGCGACAGCCCCCACACTGGTTTCGTCTTCGATGAGCGGTGGAGAATCTCGAGCTTGGCGCTCTTGTCGGCGGTCTCGAATCGCACGGCCGAACGCAAACCGCCCCCGAGGAGCCACAACATCTCGTCCTTTTCCGTCTTCGTGTCCGGCGGCGCGGCGGCAGCGGGGGCAGTGATCAAGATGATGGTCCCTGCCACCATCGCCAGCCACCCCGGGCGCGTCTTCTGTCGACTCTTCATGCGCGTTCCGCTCCCGGAACCGGAATGGACCGGACGATCTGCCAGATTCCCTTGGCGGAGATCGTGCCCTTGAATTCACCTGCCACCGTGCCGTCCAGCGTGATCTGCAAGACGCACTCCGTTTGGCTCAGCCCTTTGGCGAGACACGCGACGTCCAACGGCCCGGTGACGACGAAGCCGGTGATCGTGCGCTGCCAGGTGGAATCGCCGTCGAACCGAAGGTCAATCTCCTGGCCTTCGACCGTGACGAAGAGGGAGAACACGGCGCCGCTGAAACGCACCTCGAGGACGTGGCTCGCGTGATTGCTCATGGGCGCCTCACGCTGGGGCGCCGCCCAGGCGTCGCGCGACTGCGACGGTCGATATCGACCATGCGGGCCGGTCCGGGGAGCTCATGGGCAGGAGGCGGCGAGAAGCGCCTGGAAACGCACCGACTTGCGGAACGGTCTGAACTGCGGGTCTTCGCGGATGGTTACACCCAAGTCGCACTTCTGACGCAGCGCGGTTCCAACCTCCTGCACTGCCGCCGTCGTGTCGCCCGAGGTCCAGAGAGCAAGCGCGTAGTTGTAGTGAGCCCAGGGGTTGGATCCGTCCATGCGCAGTCCTGTGCGCATGACTTCCAGGGCCTCGTCCACCCTGTTCAGTCGGAAGAGCGCATATCCCTTGTACTCGAGCGGTGCCGCGAACGTGGAGTCGATCTTGAAAGCTTCGTCGTAACGCTCGATCGCAGCCATGATGGGCCCACGCCCCGCGAGGTTGATGCCATCCAACAGAATCGCGTTCGCGCTGTCACGACGGGAACGTTCTACCGCCTGCAGAACGTCGCGAAGGCTCTCCGCCGTTGCTTGCACCTTCAGGGAATCGAGCCGTGAGCGGTCCGGAGAGAGGTCAAAGGGCCGGTCGGTGGTTCTTCGTCCAACGGCGATGACGATGATGGTTGCGGCCGTGGCGAGCACACCGGTGATCACCATGAGGAGACGAAACTCGTGGAGCGACCGTCGTGCGCTCGTGCCCTCGCTCGACGTGCCTCGTCTGCGCATGAAGGCCACGGCCAATAGCAGCACCATGCTGGCTATGCCCACCAGGTTCCAGACGGCATCCCGGCTCATGGCTGGCCTCCCCCTGGGCTTCTGAACCCGCGCAATGACCCTGCGAGAAGGGAGTTCATGGCACCTACCCAGCCCACGCCAGCGGCGAGTGCCTGGAATGGCGTTCTCGGCTCGAAGATGATCTGACCGATCGCTGACCCCGCAAGCGACACGACGATGAAATCGACGCGTGAATAGAATGCATCGGAGCGCCCGGGAAGGATTCTTCTCAGGAAACCCAGCGCACCCTCGAAGCCCCGATTGAGCTGAAACACGTACATCGCGACGGAGCCGAAGAGGACGATTAGGAACCGAACGCTCGCGATCACGGCAGGGTCAACGAAGAACTGGCGCACGGAATCGATCTCCATTTCCCCGCCTCCGATCCGCTCTCTCGAGCGCTTGCCGGAATCGTGCGGCGGCTCTTCCGCCAGACTCAGGAATCGGGACCTGCCATCGGGTGGGCTCGAGACGGCCTCCATGAGCCGGCACGATGGAAGCGGCCCGCAACGGAGGTTCCGCCGCCCGGAGCTGCCAGCCCCGACAGGCCAATTCCTGTTCCGCCACCGTCAGGCTCTTCTCTAGACGGACCTCGGCGAGAGCGCCATCAGAAACCTGAAGGTCCCGAGTTCAGAATCCTGAAGGGCGCCTTGGCCCGAGCGGGGGCGACCCGGCGGGCGCCGGGAACGGCGCCGGCACGAGGGCGCGCGGCCGTGAGTCGCGGGAAAGCGCAGAGTGCGGAGCGCTTCTCGCCCGCGCCGCCCCGCTACACCCACATGCGCTCGAGCCCGGCGGCGCGCCGCGAATCGGCGAGCTGCCCGCGATGCATGTACCCATGGTCGGCGACGTACTGCAGGCAGTGGCGATAGGTGCCGAACGTGTCTTCGAAGCCCTTCGGCACGCTCGCGCTCGCCCGGTCGAGGTCGGCCTCGGAAAGCGAGTCCAGGAGGGTCACCGTGGCCCGGCGCACCTCGCGACACCTGGCCAGCACCTCGTCGAAGGGCGGGTAGCGGCGGATGTCCCCGCTCACGTCCGCGCCGTCGAAGACTTCCTCCCACGCGGCCAGCGGGTTCCGTTCCCCCAGCATGAACCGGTGGACCACCAGCGACTCGATGTAGGCCAGGTGCCCGAGCACCCACAGGGTGTGGCAGCCACCGTTGGGGGTCGGAGGCACGACGCAGTGCGCTCGCATCTCCTCGACGCGGGCCAGGACGCGGTCGCTGCTCTTCCTCAGGTTTTCGCGTATGAGATCGATGGACTGCACGGTCTTCCCGGGGGCCGCGAGGCGCCCTACTGGACCCGCACCAGCCTCGCCGCGGCGCTCTCGCCCGCGCTCGTCGCCCGCACGAAGTAGAGCCCGGCGGGGAGCGGGCGGCCGCGCTCGTCGGCGCCGTCCCAGGTGAGCGGCAGCGTCCCGGCCGGCGCCGCGCCGCGATGGAGCGTGCGCACGCGCCGGCCGAAGGCATCGAGCACCACGACGCGCACCTCGCCCGCGCGCGGCAGCTCGAGCGCCACGCTCACCGCGCCGCGCGCGGGGTTGGGTCGCGGCGGGCCGAGCCGGAGCGCCCGCGGCGCGCCCGCAGGCGGCACGCTCACGTTCGGCACCGCGGCGTCGTAGGTGATGACGTCGTCGATCCCCGCCTCGACGATCGAGCCCGGCGCGAGGTCGGCGGCCACGAAGCGCACCCGCACGTTGGGGCCGGGCGTGACGTAGTCCGCGACCCGGATGGCGCGCTCCTCCCAGCGGTTGTGGTAGCCGCGCGTGGTGTCCACCGTCACCCAGGTCACGCCGCCGTCGCCGCTGATCAACGTGGCGAGCCAGTCGTCGTCCTGGCCCGAGGCGTAGAGCCAGCGCCAGTAGCCGATCCGCGGCTCGCTCATTCCGCCCAGGTTCAGCGCCGGCGAGGTGAGCGAGGTCTGGCCGTCGTCCACGTCGTTCTCGCCGATGTTGCCGGGATCCGTGCCCTGGCCCGTGATCCAGCACATCGTGCCCGGGGGCGGGGTGCGATCGTATTCGGGCTGGACCTGGCCCGGCACGGCGCCCTCGCCCTCCTCGCCCTCGTGCTCGGCGTGGAGAGCGCCCGGCCCCGCGCGCCGCGCCTCGAACAGGCCCGGCCCCGGCGGGCCGGCCGGCATCGTCTGCGGCCGCTTGGCCGCGAAGGGCGCGGGCGAGGGCGCGCCGGTGCCGAGCGGCTCGGCGCGCACCCAGATGCCGGCCGTCGCGTTGTCGCCGGTCCCCGCGCCGCCCACGGTCCAGCCGCTCGCGCTCTCGAACGCGTCGTAGGTCGCAGCCTGGACCAGCGGGATGTCGTGCGAGGGCGGGAAGCCGGAGTTGAGATCGAGCGCGAAGCTCGTCGCCCGGTAACCCGGACAGTGCACCTCGACCTGATACCGATCGAAGGGGACAGTCTCGAGCGCGAAGCGGCCGAGCGCGTCGGTCTGGGTGGTGACCGCGGTGTAGAGAAAGTCGATCTCGGCGCCCTCGAGCGGCGTCCCGGTGAAGGCGCGCGTCACCGTCCCGCCGTAGCCGCGGGCTGCTCGGCGCACCAGGTGCAGCCGCACCGTGTCGCGGCTCCCGATCGTCACGGTGCGGGTCGCGGTGGAATCGTAGAAGCCGAACTTCTTCGCGGTCACGGTGTGCGTCCCGGGGCTCGGGGCGAACTGGACGATCCCGTCGGCCGGGGTGACGAGCGAGTCGCCCTGGGTCTCGAGGTAGACCTTGGCACCCGCCATCGGCATCCCGACGCCGGTGTCCGCGACCGCGCGCACGATCCCGTAGTCGCGCACCGGGCGGTAGACGTAGAGCCCGCTCTGCATGTCGCTCGCGATCACGGTGCCCGAGGGGAAGAACGGGCACACCTCCCACACCCCCGCATAGCCGCCCGAGCGCCCGGGATAGGAATCGGCCGAGGCGAACTCGGCGGGATGCGCGGGGTCGGAGAGATCCAGGACGCGGATCCCCTCGGTGTAGTTCGAGAGGTAGAGCTCGCTCCCCTTCACGTGCGCGTTGTGCACGATCGCCTGCGGGTTGGAGGTGATCCCGTTCACCTCGATCGGATTCATCACGTCGGCGATGTCGAAGATCTTGAGCGGCTCGCCGTTCACCTCGTCGGTCACGTACAGCCAGCGCGCGCTCGCGTCGGGCCAGCAGTTGTGGGTGAAGGCGCCGGGATAGGTCCACTCGGAGATCTCCGTCACCGCGGCGGGGTCGGTGGAGTCGAGCACGCGCTGGATGCCGGGATAGATCGAGGCGGCGTAGATGCGGTTCCCGACCGGGACGCAGTCGTGGACGTAGTCGTCGCTCGAGACCGGGATGCTCCCGCCCGGCCACCAGCCCACCTCGACCGGGGCCTCGGGGCTGGCGATCGAGAGGATGCGCATCCCGGTCGCGAACCCCTGCGGGTTGCGCGTGCCGTTCAGGATCAGGAGCGCGCGCGCGGTGTCGATCGAGACGGTGTGCGCGGTGACGAAGTTGGTGGTGTAGGTCGCCGCCAGCAGCGGGGCCTCGGGATCGGTCATGCGCACGATCTGGATCCCGGTCCCGGCGCCGAACCCCTCGGTCGAGACGTAGATCCAGTTGCGGTAGGACTTCGTCTCGCGCCACGGCGAGTTCGGTCCGGCGATGAAGGCCACGCGATGCGGCGCCCAGGGGTCGGTGACGTTGTAGATCGCCGTGCCGTTGGTGGCGCCGATCACCGCGTACTCCCTGCCGTCGCCGTGGATGTAGGACCAGCACGCCGAGTAGCCGGCGTTGAAGGAGGCGCCGGGGGCGGGCGGGTACTCGTTCCGGTTGGCGGTGAACGTGAGATTGCGGGTCACGGGGTCGGCCCCGCTCACGCCAGGACAGAGAGCGAGCGTGAGTGCGAGCAGGCCGGCGGCGGCGGCCGCGGGGAGTGCGGAAGGATCGGGCGGGCGGAGGCGCAAGCGTTCGGTCCTCGGGAGCGCGCGGCCGCGGACGGCGGACCAGCCCATGATAGGCCCCCCGCCCGGCCGCGTCACGGCCTTCCTGCCCGGGCTGCCCGAGCGCGCCTACCGGACGTGGACGAACTTGAGGCGGAGCGTGCGCCCGGGGGTCTGGAGGCTGCAGTAGTACACGCCCTCGGGGACGTCGGAGAGACGGATCTGGTCGATGTAGTCCCCGGCTTCGAGCGAGCCGTCGACGGAGGTCTTCACCTGCCGCCCGGTGATGTCGTGCACCGTGAGCCGCACCGGACTCGGCGAGGGGAGCGAGAACCGGAGCGTGAGCACGTCGCGCGTGGGGTTGGGCGAGGCCGGCCCGAGCGTGAGGGTGTGGCTCTTCGGAAGCGATTGCTCCGGGCGGGCGGGATCGTTCGCCGCGATCTCGGCCGCGGGCGGCTGCGGGAAGATCTCGTGCCACACGTCCGACTCGTCGTTACGCCCTCCGGTGTACGGGCAGCCCGCGGCGTCCACCCCGTGCGTGTTCATCACCTGGCCGGTGTCGTAGTAGTTGGTGGTGGTCCCGCCCACGGTCACGTGCGCCACCGGGATCGTGTTCCGCACCTTGGTCAGGCAGTCCTCGGGGTTGCAGGAGAAGCAACCGGCGGGGTTGGTGTCGGAGCCGTCGAAGTTCTCGTAGCCGGTCTGGGCGAAGATGATCTTCTGTCCGGCCGGGATCGTGTACGTGCTCCACAGCGCGAAGTGGTGGGTTCCGATGTCCACCGCCAGGCCGACGCCTTCGAGCGGCGCGCCGGTGAGGTTGTCGATGCGAAGGCCGCACGTGTCCCAGCCTCCGCTCGGGGCATCGGGGATGCCCGCGAACACCACGCCCGGAGCCCCGTACCACGGATCGGGCTTGGGCTTGATGTTGTCGGGGTGGTGGGTGCTGTAGTAGCCGGCGTAGACCGCGATCGCGCGCAGCGTGACGCTCGCGGTCGCGGGCGCGGAGGCCTTCCCGCCGGTGTCGGTCGCGATCAGCGTCACCGTGTAGGTGCCGGCGGCCGCGTAGGTGTGATCCGCGGCCGCGGCGGGCGCGGTGGCGGTCACGGGCGCCGTGCCGTCGCCGAAGTCGAACCGGTAGCTCGCGATCGGCGTCGGGTCCGCGTCGCTCGACGCCGAGCCGTCGGCGCGCACCGTGAGCGCCGGGCTCGCGAGCTGCGTGACCGTGAGCCGGGCCGCCGGAGCGCTGTCCGCGTGGGCGGTGACGCTCGCGTTCGCGGGTGCGGAGGCCCTGCCGCCGCTGTCGGTCGCGATCAGCGTCACGGTGTAGGTGCCGGCGGCCGCGTAGGTGTGATCGGCGGTCGCGGCCGGCGCGGTGCGGGTCACGGGCGCCGTGCCGTCGCCGAAGTCGAACCGGTAGCTCGCGATCGGCGTCAGGTCCGCGTCGCTCGACGCCGAGCCGTCGGCGCGCACCGTGAGCGCCGGGCTCGCGAGCTGCGTGACCGTGAGCCGCGCCGCCGGGGCGCTGTCCGGCTGCACCGCGATGCTGGCGGAGGCAGGCGCGGAGCCGAGGCCGTTGGCATCGGTCGCCACCAGCGTCACCGTGTAGGTGCCGGCCGCGGCATAGGCATGCTGCGCCGCCGCGGTGGGCGCGGCGATGGTCGCGGGCGAGGTGCCGTCGCCGAAGTCGAACCGGTAGCTCGCGATCGGCGAGCTCCCCGCGGTCGAGGTCGAGCCGTCCGCGCGCGCGGTCAGCGCCGGATTTGCGAGCTGCGCCACGGTGAGCCGCGCGGTCGGAGCGGTGGCGGCCGGGGTCACGGTGACGCTTGCGGTCGCGGGCGTCGAGCTGCGGCCGGCGGTGTCGGTCACGAGCAGCGTCACGGTGTAGGTACCGGCGGCGGCGTAGGTGTGCTCGGCGGCCGCGGTCGGCGTGGCGGTGGTCACGGGCGAGGTGCCGTCGCCGAAGTCGAACCGGTAGCTCGCGATCGGGGTCGAGGCCGCGGCCGTCGAGGCGGAGCCGTCGGCGCGCACGGTGACCGCCGGGGTCGCGACCTGCGCGACCGCGAGGCGCGCCACGGGGGGGCTACCCTCGCCGGTCACGAACTCGACGTGCAGGAGCGGTGCCTGCGCGGGGCTCCCGTTGTAGGCCCACGCAGTGCGGTGCCCGGTCCCGGTGACCACGATCGCGAGCGCGTTCCCGCTCGCCCACCCCGGCCGGTTCACGATCTCCTGGATCACCGGGGCGAGGTCGGGCGTGCGCTGATTCGCCCCCACCTCACCCGCGTTCCAGGGTGCCGGCGACCAGAGGGTGGTGGCGGCGGTGCGCAGGCGGCTCGAGAGGTCGAGGTTGGCGGTGCCGAAGACCGGGGCGTTGTCCGCCGCCTGGGCGCGGAACGCGAGGCTGGTCGCCTCGCTCTGCGATTCCTTGGCGTTGAACTGGATCCAGGCGGCCCTCACGGTCGCACCACGCGGGATCGCGAGCGCCCAGCGCATCCCCACCGTCTGGTTGGTGGAGTCGAAGATCAACTCGAGGTCGCTGCTCGTCAGGTTCATCGAGCCGCTCGCCGATTCCTCGGCGTCGTCGGCCGAGGCGGCGACGCGTCCCTCCACCGTGGCCGCGACGGTCGCGCTCACGGCGATGCTCGCCGTGGCGGGGAGCGACACGTTGCCGGCGGCGTCGGTCGCGGTCAGCGACACCGTGTACGTGCCCTCGGCCGCGTAGCCGTGCTGGGCGCTGGTCGCCGGCGCCGCCACCGTCACCGCCGCGCTCCCGTCGCCGAAGTCGAACCGGTAGCTCGCGATCGGCGTCAGATCCCCGTCGCTCGAGGCCGCGCCGTCGGCCCGCACCGTGAGCGCCGGGCTCGTCACCTGGGTCACCGCGAGCCGCGCCGCCGGCGCCGTGTCCGGCTGCACCGCCACCACCGCGCTCGCCGGCAGCGACTGCCTGCCGCCGGTGTCGGTCGCGATCAGCGTCACGGTGTAGCTCCCCGCCGCCGCGTACCCGTGCTCCGCCGCGACCTCGGGCGGCACCACCGTCACCGCCCCCGTCCCGTCCCCGAAATCGAACCGGTAGCTCGCGATCGCGCTGCTGCCCGCCGCCGACCCCGCGCCGTCGGCACGCACCGTCAGCACCGGCACCGGCTTCTGCGCCACCGTCACCCGCGCCACCGGCACGTCCGGCGCCGTGTACTCCACGTGCAGCAGCGGCGCCCCCGCCGAGTTCCCGTCCCACGACCACGCCGTGCGATGCCCGGTCCCGGTGATCACCAGCGCCACCGCGTTCCCGCTCGCCCACCCCGGCCGGCTCACGATCTCCTGGAACACCGCCCCCAGGTCCGGCGTCCGCTGGTTCGCCCCCACCTCGCCCACCACCCACGCCACCGGCGCCCAGCTCACCCCCACCCCGGTCAGCGCCCGGCCCGACACATTGCGCGTCGCCGTCCCGAACGCCGCCGCGTTGTCCGCGGCCTGCCCCCGGATCGCAAGGCTCGTCGCCTCGCTCTGTGACTCCTTCGCGCTGAACTGCACGTACGCCGAACTCACCGTCGACCCCGGCGGGATCGCCACCCCGGCCCACCTCATCCCCACCGTCTGGAGCCCGTTGTCGTACACCAGCTCCAGGTCGCTGCTCGTCACGCTCACCGTGCCGCTCGTCGTCTCCTCCGCGTCGTCCGTCGACGCCGCGACCCGCCCCTCCAGCAGCCGCGCCCCGAACGTCGCCGTGCTCACCACGATGCTCGCGCTCCCCGGCGCCGAGGCGTTCCCCCCCGCGTCCGTCGCCACCAGCGTCACCGTGTACGTGCCTGCCGCCGCGTAGGTGTGGTGCGCCGTCGTCCCCGGCACCCCCACCGTCACCGCCGCCGTGCCGTCCCCGAAGTCGAACCGGTAGCTCGCCACCGCCGTCAGGTCCCCGTCGCTCGAACCCGAGCCGTCCGCCTGCACCGTCAGCGCCGGGCTCGCCAGCTGCGTCACCGTCACCCGCGCCACCGGCGCCGTGTCCGCCTGCACCGTCACGTTGGCGACGGCGGGGAACGAGGCGTTGCCGGCGACGTCGGTCGCCATCAGCGTCACCGTGTGCGTGCCCTCGGCCGCGTAGCTGTGCTGGGCGCTGGTCGCCGGCGCCGCCACCGTCGCCGCCGGGCTCCCGTCCCCGAAGTCGAACTGGTAGCTCGCGATCGGCGTCAGGTCCCCGTCGCTCGAGGCCGCGCCGTCGGCCCGCACCGTGAACGCCGGGCTCGCCACCTGGGCCACCGCGAGCCGCGCCACCGGCGCCGTGTCCGGCTGCACCGTCACGTTGGCGATGGCGGGGAACGAGGCGTTGCCGCCGGTGTCGGTCGCGATCAGCGTCACCGTGTAGCTCCCCGCCGCCGCGTACCCGTGCTCCGCCGCGGCCGCCGGCGCCGCCGTGGTCACGGGGGCCGTGCCGTCCCCGAAATCGAAGGAATAGGTCGCGATTGGCGTGACGTCGTTGTCGTAGGAGCCGGAGCCGTCGGCGCGGACGGTGAGCGGCGGGGTCGCAAGCTGCCGGACGGTCAGCACGGCCGCCGGCGCGTCGGGGGAAAGGAACTCGATGTGGAGCAGCGGAGCCGCCGCGGGGCTCCCGTTGTAGGCCCAGGCGGTGCGATGCCCGGTTCCGGTGATCACGAGCGCCATGGCGTTCCCGCTCGCCCACCCGGGCCGGTTCACGATCTCCTGGATCACGGCGCTCAGGTCGGGCGTGCGCTGGTTCGCCCCCACCTCGCCCGCCACCCACGCCACCGGCGCCCAGCTCACCGCCGCCCCGGTCAGCGCCCGGCCCGACACGTTGCGCGTCGTGGTCCCGAACACCGCCGCGTTGTCCGCCGCCTGCCCCCGGATCGCAAGGCTCGTCGCCTCGCTCTGGGACTCCTTGGCGCCGAACTGCACGTACGCCGACGTCACCGTCGAGCCGGGAGGGATCGCGAGGCCGGCCCATCGCATCCCCACCGTCTGGTTGGTGTTGTCGAACACCAGCTCCAGGTCGCTGCTGGTGAGACCCACCGAGCCGCTCGACGATTCCTCGGCATCGTCCGCCGACGTGGCGACCCGCTTCTCCAGCAACACGCCGCCGCCTTCCGGCGTCCGGCCGACGGTCGCGCCCCCGGGCGCAGCCAGCACCCCGCCCAGGAGCATGACCGCCGCGGCGATCCCCCCCACGGGCACGCGCTCGCCCGGCGCGATGAATCGCGCCCACGTCCAGTGGATCCTGGCGATCGCGACTCGAATCCTCACGGTTGCGGGCGCTCCGGGTTGAAACCGGCGTGCCGGCGTCCGTGCCGGGCAAGGCAAACAGACTTGCGGCTGCGGAAGAGGCCTCATCCTGGAGCGGGAGGGGGAACTCGTTCACCGACTCCAGCTACGACTTTGGCAAATATGATATACGCCTGTCAATACCGATGAATATGAATTCACACTCGCGAGGAATGAGCGCGAAGGGCCCGGCGCTCCGCCGGCGCCGGGCGGCCGCCGCGGGGCGCGCGGCAGAAACGCGAAACGCCGCCCGGCGGGAGCCGGGCGGCGTCGCGGAAGGCTCGGATCAGCGCACGTGCACGAACTTCTGGTGCAGCGTCTGATGCGGAGTCGAGAGCGTGCAGTAGTACACGCCCGCCGGGATGCCCGACAGGCTGATGCGGTTGATGTACTCGCCCGGCTCGAAGTCGCCGTCGATGGAGGTCTTCACCTGTCGCCCGGTGATGTCGTAGACCTCGAGCCGCACCGGGCCCGCCGTCGCCAGCACGAACCGCACGGTCACGGCGTCGGACGCCGGGTTCGGCGCGGGCAGTCCGAGCACCGTCACGCGGTCCGGGGGCGGCAGGTACTCGGCCCGGCCGGGATCGGCCGTCGCCACCTGGGCGCCCGCGGGCACCTGGGGCGAGATCTCGATCCACGGCGACGATTCGTCGTTGCGCGTGCCGGTGTACGGACAGCCGGCCCCGTCGGCGCCCTTGGTGTTCATGACCTGCCCGCTGTCGTAGTAGTTCGTCGTCCGGCCGCCATAGGTGACGTGCACGACCGGGATCGTGGACACGACCTTGGTGAGGCAGTCGTTGGGATTGCAACCGAAGCAGCCGGCGGGACTGGTATCGGAGCCGTCGAAGTTCTCGTATCCGGTCTGGGCCAGGATGAGCTTCTGTCCGGCCGGGATCGAGTTCGTCCCCCACAGCGCGAAGTGGGACGAGCCCATGTCCACCGTGACCGACACGCTCGAGAGCGTGGACCCGCTCAGGTTGTCGATGCGCAGCGCGCTCGAGTCCCAGCCGCCGCTCGAGTTGTCGGACTTGCCGACGAACACCACGCCCGAGGCTCCCTGCCAGGGGCTGGGCTTGGTCTTGAGCTGGTCGGTGTGGTGGGTGTCGTAGTAGCCGACGTAGACCTTGATCGCGGAGCCCACCGTGACCGAAGCGGTCGCCGGGGACGTGTTTCCGGCGGTGTCGGTGACGATCAGCGACACGGTGAAGGTGCCGGCCGCGGCGTAGGTGTGCGACGCGGTCGCGGTCGGCGCCGAGGTGGTCACCGGCGCCGTGCCGTCGCCGAAGTCGAACCGGTAGGTCGCGATCGGCCCGCCGGCCCCCGCCGTCGAGGCGGAGCCGTCGGCCTGGACCCCCAGGCTCGACTGATTCGTCACCGTGAGCCGCGCGGTCGGCGCGGGATTCGGGGAGTACTCCACGTGCAGGAGCGGAGCCGCCCCGTGGTTCCCGTCGTAGGCCCAGGCGGTGCGGTGGCCGGTCCCGGTGACGATGATCGCGATCGCGTTGCCGCTCGCCCACCCGGTGCGGTTCACGACCTCCTGGATCACGGCGCCGAGATTCGGCGTGCTCTGGTTCGCCCCCACCTCGCCGGACGTCCACGCCACCGGGGACCAGGTCGTCGAGGCCGTGGTTCGCGTCCGGCTCGAGACGTCCCTGGTGTTGTTGGTGAAGGTCGCGGGGTTGTCCGCCGCCTGGGCGCGGAGCGTGAGGCTGGTCACCTCGCTCTGCGATTCCTTGGCGCTGAACTGGATGTAGGCCGAGCGGATGATCGCTCCCCGGGGGATCGCGAGGCCCGGCCAGCGCATCCCCACGGTCTGGTCGCTGGTGTCGTGGATCAGCTCGAGATCGCTGTCGTTCACCTTCACCGACCCGGACGAGGACTCCTCGGCGTCGTCGGCGGAGGCGGCCACGCGCTTCTCCACGATGGTCGGGGGCGCCGTGAAGCTGATGCTCGCGGTCGCGGGCGAGGACGAGAGCCCGTTGGTGTCGGTCACCACCAGCGACACCGTGTAGGTGCCGGCCGCGGCGTAGGTGTGCTGCGCGGTCGCGGTCGGCGCCGTGGTGGTCACCGGTGCTCCGCCGTCGCCGAAGTCGAACCGGTAGCTCGCGATCGGCGAGCTGCCGGCGGTCGAGGTCGAGCCGTCGGCGCGCGCCGTGAGCGCCGGGCTCGAAAGCTGCGCCACCGTGAGCCGCGCGGTCGGGCCGGTCGCTGGCGGCGTCACGCTGAAGCTGGTGGTCGCGGGCGACGAGGAGAGCCCGTTGGTGTCGGTCACCACCAGCGACACCGTGTACGTGCCGGCCGCGGCGTAGGTGTGCTGGGCGGTCGCGGTCGGCGCCGTGGTGGTCACCGCCGCCGTGCCGTCGCCGAAGTCGAACCGGTAGCTCGCGATCGGGGAGCTGCCGGCGGTCGAGGTCGAGCCGTCGGCGCGCACCGTGAGCGCCGGGCTCGAGAGTTGCCCCACCGAGAGCCGCGCGGTCGGCGGGGTCGCGGGCGGCGTCACGGTGACGCTCGCGGTCGCGGGCGTGGAGGAGTTGCCGGCGTTGTCGGTCACCACCAGCGACACCGTGTAGCTGCCGGCCGCGGCGTAGGTGTGCTGGGCGGTCGCGGTGGGCGCCGTGGTGGTCACCGCCGCCGTGCCGTCGCCGAAGTCGAACCGGTAGCTCGCGATCGGCCCCGCGGTGCCGGCGGTCGAGGCCGAGCCGTCGGCCCGCGCCGTGAGCGCCGGGCTCGAGAGCTGCGACACGGTGAGCCGCGCGGTCGGGCCGGTCGAAGGCGGCGTCACGGTGATCGAGTAGGTCGCGGGCGAGGACGCGCGTCCCGCGGTGTCGGTCACGATCAGCGACACCGTGTAGGTGCCGGCCGCGGCGTAGGTGTGCTGGGCGGTCGCGGTCGGCGCCGTGGTGGTCACCGCCGCCGTGCCGTCGCCGAAGTCGAACCGGTAGCTCGCGATCGCCGCGCTCCCGGCCGAGGACAGCGATCCGTCCGCGCGCACCGTGAGCGCCGGGCTCGAGAGCTGCGCCACCGAGAGCCGCGCGGTCGGCGGCGTGCTCATTCCTCCCGTGGCGTACTCCACGTGCAGGAGCGCCGCCCCCGGCGGGTTCACGTCGTACGACCACGCCGTGCGATGCCCGCTGCCCGTAACAATGATGGCAAGCGCGTTCCCGCTCGCCCACCCCGGGCGCCTCACGATCTCCTGGATCACGGGGCTCAGGTCCGGCGTGCGCTGGTTCGGTCCCGCCTCGCCTGCGACCCACGCCACCGGGGCCCAGCCCATGCTCGCCGCGCTGCGCGGCCGGGTCGAGATGTCGAAGTTGACGGCGGCGAAGGTCGGGGCGTTGTCCGCCGCCTGGGCGCGGAACGTGAGGCTCGTCGCCTCACTCTGCGACTCCTTCGCGCTGAACTGGATGTAGGCCGAGGTGATGGTCGCCCCCGGCGGGATCGCGAGGTTCGGCCAGCGCATCCCCACGGTCTGGATGCTGGTGTCGAACACCAGCTCGAGATCGCTGCTCGTGAGGTACGTGACGCCGCTCGCGAACTCCTCGGCGTCGTCGCTCGACGCCGCCACGCGCGCTTCCAAGGCCGTGCTGCTCGTGCCGGTGCCCAGGTTCAGACTGGCGGTGGCGGGCGAGGAGGAGAGCCCGTTGGTGTCGGTCACGACCAGCGTCACGGTGTAGGTGCCGGTCGCGGCGTAGGTGTGCTGGGCGGTCGCGGTCGGCGCCGTGGTGGTCACCGCCGCGGTGCCGTCGCCGAAGTCGAACCGGTAGCTCGCGATCGCGGCGCTGCCGGCGGTCGAGGTCGAGCCGTCGGCGCGCGCCGTGAGCGCCGGGCTCGAGAGCTGCGTCACCGTGAGCCGCGCGGTCGGGCCGCTCGCGGGAGGCGTCACCGTGATGCTCGCGGTCGCGGGGGACGAGGAGAGCCCGTTGGTGTCGGTCACCACCAGCGACACGGTGTAGGTGCCGGCCGCGGCATAGGTGTGCTGGGCGGTCGCGGTCGGCGCGGTGGTGGTCACCGCCGCCGTGCCGTCGCCGAAGTCGAACCGATACGTCGCGATCGCGGCGCTGCCCGCGTTGGAGGTCGAGCCGTCGGCGCGCACCGTGAGCGCCGGGCTCGAGAGCTGCGCCACCGAGAGCCCGGCGGTGGGCGGCGTCCCGGCCCCCGCGGGAGTGAACTCCACGTGCAGGAGCGGCGAGCTCTGCGGGTTGCCGTCGAAAGCCCAGGCGGTGCGGTGCCCGGTCCCGGCGATGATGATGGCGAGCGCGTTCCCGCTCGCCCACCCGGGGAGGTTCACGATCTCCTGGATCAGCGGGCTCAGGTCGGGCGTGCGCTGGTTCGGACCGACTTCGCCCACGAGCCACGGGACCGGTGACCAGCTCACCGACGCGGCGGTGCGCGGCCGGGTCGTGATATCGCCCGCGGTGGCGACGAAGGACGCAGGGTTGGCCACGTCCTGCCCGCGGATCTCGAGGCTGGTCGCCGTGCTCTGGTCCTCCTTCGAGCCGAACTGGATGTAGGCCGAAGTGATGATGGCCCCCGGCGGGATCGCGAGTCCCGGCCAGCGTATGCCGACCGTCTGGACGGTGCTCCCGTCGGTCACCAGCTCGAGGTCGCTGCTCGTGAGGTACACGGTGCCGCCCGCGAACTCCTCGGCGTCGTCGCTCGACGTGGCGGTCCGACTCTCCACCACGGAGGCGAGGGCGGTCGTGGGCAGGAGCGCGGCCGGGATCCATGCGGTCACGATGGCCAG
Organism: Candidatus Eiseniibacteriota bacterium; assembly: GCA_036507005.1. Taxonomy (GTDB): domain Bacteria; phylum Eisenbacteria; class RBG-16-71-46; order RBG-16-71-46; family RBG-16-71-46; genus WS-2. The sequence goes on along the minus strand of DASXQT010000067.1, from coordinate 6,594 downwards.
CATCCCGGCCCATCGTGGAAGGGAAAACGGATCGGGGCGGCGCGCGGCGGCGGTTTGGACGCGCGAAGGCGTCGAGAAGGTGGACACCGGCCGGGCCGGCTCCGTGGGGACGGGGATCATGGTTCGCATCCTCGTGGGTGCAGGCGGGCCAACGGCTCGCGGCTAGGGGTTGTCAGTGCGGGAAGGGAGTGCGAACTCCAAGAGTCCTGTGAGCAAGATTCTCGCGACTCAGATGCGGTATGTCAATGCAAAACACCAACTATATAGTGATCTGCTGTCCATACTTTACCAAATCTGAAATATAGCGATCCCCTGGTATTAATGACCGTATGAAGCCGGAGGTCAGGCTCTCAGCGTCGTCGCTCGATCCCGGCCAGGGCGCGTGCCGCGTCGCCCCGCAGCGACGAATCGGCGGCGGTCCGGACCACCTCCCGCAGCTCGGCCGCCGCCTCCTCACTCTTGCCTTCGGCGATCAGCGCGTGGCCGAGCATGAGGCGCGCGGCGGCCGCCCCCGGGCGGAGGGCGAGCCCGGCGCGCAGGGCCTGCTCGGCCTCCGCCAACCGCCGGGTCTGGAACAGCGCGGCCCCCAGGTTGAGCTGCGCCTCCGGCAGGCGGGGGTCGAGGCTCCGGGCCCGCTCGAGCTCGAGGACGGCCTCGTTCCACCGATTCGCGGTCATGAAGAGGGCCCCCAGGTTCGAGCGGGTGCGGGCGTCCTCCGGCTGCAGGCCGAGCGCCTCCCGGTAGGCGCGCTCGGCTTCCGGCATGCGGCCTTCCCGGTAGAGCACCTGCCCCAGGGCCGAATGGGCGTCGGCGAGGCTCGAATCGAGCACGATCGCCGCGCGGCACTCGCGCTCCGCCACCTCCAGCCGGCCCTGCGGGTCGAGCGCCCGGGCCAAGCCCAGGTGCGCCGGCGCGTAGCGCATCCCGAGCCCGATCGCGCTCCGGAACGCCCGCTCCGCGGGCTCGAGCCGGCCCTGACGCAGCAGTGCGTCCCCGAGATAGAAGTGGCTCCAGGGGTCGGCGGGGCGGAGCCTGGCCGCGGTGGCGAACTCCGTCGCCGCCTCCGGCCAGCGCTCGAGCCGGTACCAGGCATACCCGAGCGTGGAGTGGGCGAGCGGCGAGCCCGGCGCGTCGAAGACCATGCGGGAGGCGAGCGCCAGCTCGTCCCGCCACGGCCGCATGTGGGCGACGGTGACGGCGGCGAAGACGGGGAGGGCGGCCAGCGCCACGACCGGCGCCGCGCGCGCCAGGGCGCCCGACCGACGGCTTCCGGCGCGGGCGAGCAGGGCTCCGACCACGAGCGCCCAGCCGACCGACGGGAGATAGAGGTAGCGCTCGGCCAGCGGCGCCGGTTGGAGCAGGACCGCCACGCCCGAGACCGGGGCCAGCCCGAGCAGGATCCACGCGAGCCCGAGGCCGAGGCTCCCCCCGCGTCGGAGCGCCCACGCGACCAGCACCAGGGCCGCGACCAGGACCGCGGCGGGCAGGACCGCGGCGGGCGCGAGCGGAGATCGCACCGGCTCGATCGCGTGAAGCACCTTGAGCCCGATCGGTACGAAGAGCAGCCGCAGGTTCTCCACCACGAGCCCGGGCGCCGTCGCGAGCCGGGTCGGGAGCGGGTCGTGCACCGGAAGCGGCTTCACGATCGACGCGCGGAACGCCATGAACGCCACGGCGACCGCGGCGAGGAGCGCAATCCAGAGGGCGCGCGCGCGGAAGCCCATCCACTCCTGCGTAGCCGACTTGCCCGTGCCCCGCTCGCGGTGCGTCCATTCGTAGGCCAGAACCACCGCCGGGAAGAGGACCGCCGTCTCCTTGGAGAGCAGCGCGAGCCCGAAGGAGGCGAGACAGAGCGCTGCGGCGCGCGCCCCGCCCCCGCGGCGCAGGTGCAGGTGGGCGATGAAGGCGAGCATCACGAACACGCCGAGCAGCAGCTCGTTGCGCGCCGAGACCCACGCCACCGCCTCGGCGTGCACCGGGTGGACCGCGAACAGGGCGCCCGCGAGGGCCGCCACCCCGGCGCCCGCCCCGAGCTCGAAGACCAGCCAGGCCACGAGGCCCGCGGCCAGGGCGTGGAGCAGCACGTTGGTGAGGTGGTAGCCGAGCGCGCGCTCGCCCCACAGGGCGTGATCGACCGCGAGCGAAAGCACCCAGGCCGGCCGGTAGTACTCGATCACGTCGATGTCGCGCATCGCGGCGCCGGCGAAGGCGTGCCCCGCGAACACTGCGGGCAGCCGGCGGAAGCTCCGGATGTCCTGGTTGTGGAGCACCGTGGCGCGGTCGTCCCACACGAAGTCATAGGCGAGCGTGGGCGCGAAGAGCGCGAACGCCGCGAGCGCGGCGATCAGAGCCGCATGGGCGCGAGTGAGTCTCATGCCACGGAAGTCGGCAGGCACGTTCCACCCGATCGGTCGATGACCATTCGTGGAGCCATGCGGCGGCATTGCCGCGAAGGCGAACACATCATGATAGCGGCTCCATGAAGGGCGCCGCGCCCTGTCGAGCGCCCGAGGCCATCGCCTGGATGAGGGGCGCCACAACCGCTCTGCTAGAGTGCTCGGCGTGACGCCTTCGCCCGCGCGCACCCACCTGCTCGCGGCGACGATCGCGCTGGCCGCGGTCGCGCTGTGGTCGGCGCTCTCCCCTCCCGGCGCGAACGACGTCGCGGGCGGGGACGAGGGCTACTACGGCACCATGGCGCGGAACGTCCTCGCCGATCCGCGCCAGCTCGTGAGCCCGTCTCTGAGCCCGCTCGGCCCGCCGGGCGACAAGCCTCCGTTCTATCCCGCGCTGCTCGCCCTCGCGGTGCGCCTGCTCGGCCCGACCGCGGCCGCGCTGCGCTGGCCGTCGCTTCTCTTCTCGGGCGTCGTGATCTGGGCGACCGCGGCCCTTGCCATGCGTGCCGCCGGAGCGTGGGCGGGGCTCGCGGCCGCTGCGTTCCTCGCGTGCCTGCCGTGGTTCGCGGACTCGGCGCGGGTCGCGAACGCCGAGATCCCGCTCACCGCCTTCGGCATGATCGCGCTCGTGCTTCTCGCCGGCGGGCCCGTGACGGCCCGCCGCGCGCTCGCCGCGGGGGCGATGCTCGGCCTCGCGTTCCTGTGCAAGCTGTGGCTCGTGGCGCTGGTCGCGCTGCCCGCGGTCGCGCTCCTCGTGCCCGCCCCGGCCGGCGCCTCGCCGCGCGAATCGCGGCGCGGGCTCCTTCTGCTCATCGCCGGCGCCGCAGTGGTCGGCGCTCTCCAGCTCCTCGCGGTCGCGATCGTCGCCCCGCGCGACCTCGGGCACTGGCTCTCGATCTACTTCCGCTTCTCGCTCGCGAGCCGAGTGGGCGGCGAGGGCTTCACGCCCGAATGGATCAGGCCCCCTCATTACTATCTGGCGGCCCTCGGCCGGGCCTTCGTTCTGTTGCTCCCTTTGGTCGCGGTCGGGGCGTGGAGCGCCGCGCGCCGCTTCCGCGAGCCCGCGCCGCGCGCGATCCTGGTCGGGGCGCTGGGGGTAGTCCCGCTCTCGCTCTTCCGCGTGAAGGCCGGCATCTACCTGTTCCCGATCGTCCCGGCGTGGGCGATGCTCGCCGCGCTGGGGTTCGCCGCGGTGCGCGCCGCGCGCCCGCGGGTGGCCCTCACCCTCGGACTGCTCGCGGCGGCCGGCGGGCTCGCGCGCGAGGTCCAGCGCCTGCCGCAGCGCTACCACGACCCCGGATACCGCGAGGTGGCGGCCGCGCTCGCGCCGCACGTCGCCGACGCGCCGATCGCGCGGACGAGCTACCTCGCACCCGAGGCCCCCGCGTTCGACTACTACCTGTTTCGCACCGGCCGCTACTGGGGCACACCGATCGCGCCCTGGTCGCCCGACCGGCTCGCCGCGATCGCCGCGGACACCAGCCTGCGGGCGTTCATCGTGGATCCCGCGCAGCGCCTCTACGGCGGCTGGCCCGATTCCGCAACGGTCGCCTGGCTCGAGCGCGACACTCGCGAGGTCACGGGCGCGATCGAGCGCGATGCGGGACGCCGGATCGAGGTCAGGGTGTTCGTGCGGCGGTGAGCGACGGCGGATTCGTGGCGGGTGGTTGCCGGCGGCTCGCGTCCCGGTCCTCGCCTGCGCGAATCTCTCCGTGCATCCGCATGGATGCTGCGCGCGAATCGAGCATGCGGCTCCCGCCCGCATTTTCGCGGGCGAAATTTCTCCTTGCGCTGCCCGGCCTCCGCGGAGGATAAAGCACGACACCCGCTCGGCACGTCCCCGTGCGTGCGAGCGACGAGAGCACACTCACGCCAACGAACTCAGAGGCCGCTTTTCCGTAAACGCGGGTCGAACCGTGCCGGCGCCCGAATATCGCTTGACGGCGCCGCCGCGGTCTGGCAGTTCTAGGAGCGCACGTGTGCCGGTCACGGGACCAGGGAGGTCCAGATGAAGCAAACTCTCGCCACCGGCCGCACCACCGTCCCCAAGCGTCCCGCCTCCGCTCCGGCCGCCGCCCCCGGCTCCGCAGGCGTTCGCGTGCCGCGACGCTTCACCCGCCCCGGCACCCATCCCTTCGACGACATGGCGTGGGAGCGCCGCCGCACGGTGATCTCCAACCCGGACGGCTCCGTCGTGTTCCGGCTCGACGACGTCGAGGTACCGGCGGAGTGGTCGCAGCTCGCGACCGACATCGTCGTCAGCAAGTACTTCCGCAAGGCCGGGCTCAAGACCCCGCCGGGCCACGAGACCAGCGTCCGCCAGGTCGTCCACCGGCTCGCGCACACGCTGCGCCTCGCGGGCGAGGAGCAGGGGGGCTATTTCGCCGCCCGCGAGGACGCCGACGCGTTCGAGGCCGAGCTGGCCTACATGCTGGTCCACCAGATCGGCGCCTTCAACTCGCCGGTGTGGTTCAACTGCGGGCTGTGGCACGAGTACGGGATCGGCGGCTCGGGCGGCAACTTCTACTGGGATCCCGAGACCCGCCGCGTCAAGGCGACGCCCGACTCCTACTCGCGCCCCCAGGTCTCGGCGTGCTTCATCCAGTCGGTCGACGACGACCTGATGAGCATCTTCGATCTGGCGCGCAACGAGGCGCGGGTCTTTAAATGGGGGTCAGGCTCGGGCAGCAATTTCTCCCGCCTGCGCGGGCGGATGGAGAAGCTCTCGGGCGGCGGCACTTCGTCGGGCCTGATGTCGTTCCTCGAGGTGCTGGATCGCGGCGCGGGCGCCACCAAGTCGGGCGGCACCACGCGGCGCGCGGCCAAGATGGTCGTGCTCGACATGGACCATCCCGAGATCGTGGACTTCATCCAGTGGAAGGTGCGCGAGGAGCGCAAGGTCGCCGCCCTGGTGGCCGGTGGCTACTCCACCGACTTCAACGGCGACGCCTACGGCACGGTGTCGGGGCAGAATTCGAACAACTCGGTGCGGGTCTCCGACAAGTTCATGAAGGCGGTGGTCGAGGACGGCCCGTGGCAGACCACCTACCGCACCACCGGCCAGGTCCACGAGACCCACCGCGCCCGCGAGCTGTGGCGCACGATCGCCGAGGCCGCGTGGCAGTGCGCCGATCCCGGCGTGCAGTACGACGACGCCATCCAGAAGTGGCACACGGTAAAGGCGTCGGGCCGCATCAACGCCAGTAACCCATGCTCAGAGTATCTGCACCTCGACGACACCGCGTGCAATCTCGCCTCGATCAACCTGATGAAGTTCCTCAAGGAAGACGGGGCGTTCGACCTCGAGGGCTACCGGCACGCGAACCGCGTGTTCTTCCTGGCGCAGGAGATCGCGGTGAGCTTCGCCTCGTACCCGACCGAGAAGATCGCGCGCAACTCGTACGCCTTCCGCCCGCTCGGGCTGGGCTACGCCAACCTCGGCACCCTGCTCATGGTGCAGGGCCTGCCCTACGACAGCGACGCGGCGCGGGCCTGCGCGGCCTCGATCACCGCGATCATGACCGGCGAGGCCTACGCGCTCTCGGCCGAGATGGCGGCGAGCAAGGGCCCGTTCGAGGGCTACGCCGCCAACCGCGAGTCGATGCTCGAGGTGATGCGTCTCCACCGCGACGCGGCCCGCGCCATCGATCCCGCCTTTGCGCCGCGGGAGCTGCGGAGCGCGGCGATCGAATGCTGGGACCGCGCGGTCGCGCTCGGCGCGCTCCACGGCTACCGCAACGCCCAGGCCACGGTGCTGGCACCGACCGGCACCATCGGGCTCCTGATGGACTGCGATACCACCGGGGTCGAGCCCGACTTCGCATTGGTCAAGTTCAAGAAGCTCGCGGGTGGCGGCTACTTCAAGATCGTCAACCAGTCGGTGCCGCGCGCGCTCGAACGGCTGGGGTACGGCGCGGCCGCGATCGAGCGCATGGTGCGGTACGCCGTCGGCGGCGGCACGTTCGAGGACGCACCGCAGATCAACCGCTCCTCGCTCCTCAAGAAGGGCCTGCGCGAGGAGGAGATCGAGCGCCTGGAGCAGGCGCTGCCCACCATGCTCGACCTGCGCTTCGCATTCGGGCGCGGGATGCTGAGCGAGGAGACCCTCACCCGGCTCGGGGTGAGCGTGGCCGAGCGCGAGAAGCCCGGCTTCTGCGCACTTCCCTTCCTGGGGTTCACCGACGAGCAGATCGCGCAG
>DASXQT010000066.1:0-51752 GCA_036507005.1 Candidatus Eiseniibacteriota bacterium | reverse complement strand
CTCACGTACTCGACCTGGACCCGCAGGCCCCGGGCGTGGTCGAAGCAGCCGAACCCGCGCCGGGCCGCAGGGTCGAGCGCGCCCTCGCCGAGGATGCGCGCGGGGAGCCGGCTGAGGAAGGCGTCGGAGTAGCGGAAGTTGAGGAAGCCCGGCCCTGCCACCTCGAGGCTGGAGAACATCTCGGGATCGCGCGGAAAGGCGGCCACCAGCGATTCCGCCACCGCGCGCGGCGGCCGCCCCAGCTCGCGGCCCAGCAGCAGCGCCAGGTTGGTGGTCCAGTCGCCGTGCGCGGGATCGCGCGGGATCGCGAGCTCCAGGCGCGCGAGGCGCTCCGGAGTCCACAGGCCGGCCTGCTTCAGGGCTGCGGCGAAGCCGTCAGTCAGCGCGCTCCAGACCAAGATCCAGGGTCCTCGCGTCGCCCCACAGCCGATCGAGCATGTAGTACTCCCGCGTCTTCTCGTGGAAGACGTGCACCACCACATCGATGTAATCGAGCAGCACCCAGCGCCGGCTCTCGAACCCCTCGATGTGCCAGGGCCGCACCTCGCGCTCCGACAGCGCCTCCTCGACCGCCTCGGCGATCGCCTTGACCTGCACCTCGCTCGACCCCGAGCAGATGAAGAAGTAGTCGCACACTCCCTCCAGCTCCCGCAGGTCGAGGGCCACGGGCGCGTGCGCCTTCTTGGCGACCGCGGCGCGCGCCGCGGCGTGCAGGAGGTCGAGGGCAGGCAGGCCCGCGCCGCGCTTGCGCGCGGGCGCGGCCGCGGGCGGCGCCAGACGCGCCCGCCGGGTCAACGGTCGCGCCGCACCGCGTAGTCCACGGCGCGGTCGAGGGCGCGTCGCACGGCCCCGTCGGGCTCCCCGTCGAGGAAGGCACGGGCGTCCTCGGCGCGCGCGCGCGCGCGCCGGCGTGCGTACTCGAAGCCCCCGCACTTCTCGACCAGCGTCTTGAGCTCGCTCCAGCGCTCGGGCGTCCAGCGCTTGCCGAGCGCGAGCCGGCGCAGCCGCCGCCCGTCGCTGCCGGTGGCGGAGCGCAGCGCCGCGATCAGCGGCAGCGTCACCTTGCCCTCGGCCAGGTCGTGGGCCACCGGCTTGCCGGTGGTGCCGGAGTCGGCCTGGTAGTCGAACAGGTCGTCCACGATCTGGAACGCCACCCCCACCACCTCGCCGAAGCCGCGGTACCGCTCCCGCCGCGCGGCGTCGGTCGCGCCGCCGTTCAGCCCCGCGCCGATCTCGGTCGCGGCGCCGATCAGCGACCCGGTCTTCTTGCGCACCAGCTCCTCGTACTGCTCCTCGGCCACGTCGAGGTTGTAGGCGTACTGGAACTCCAGCGCCTCGCCGCACGACATCTCGGTGACCACCCGCGCCATGACCCCCATGGCCGTGTCCTGCTTGTGCTCCACCAGGAGCTTCATCGCCTGCGCGTAGAGGTAGTCGCCCATGATGATGGCCATCTCGTCGGTCCACAGGCCGTTCACCGTCGGGCGCCCGCGGCGCAGCCCGCTGCGGTCCACCGAGTCGTCGTGGATGAGCGCCGCGGCATGCACCATCTCGACCACCGTCGCGCACAGCACGGCGTCGTCGCCCGCGTGCCCGCGCAGCCGGGCCGTAAGGAGCAGGAGCGTGGGGCGGAACTTCTTGCCCTTGGAGGCCAGGACGTGGCCGCCCACCTGGTTCAGGATCGGGATCGGGGTGTGGAAGGCCTCGCGGAGAAAGCCCTGGACCCGCTCCAGCTCACGCCGCACCGGCTTCTGGACCGCGGAGATGGTCGTCATCCGTCACGCTTCGATGGGGAAACGCCGGAGGCACGCACAAGGGTTGCTGGCACGCCGCAGAATAGGGTTCGTGCCAAAAACGTGTCAAGCACGGCGCCGTTCTTCGAGGCGCGCGAGCAGGCGCTCGCGGGTGTTGCGCGCGGGATCGTCGAGCACCTCCTCGAGCAGGGCTTCGAGGGCTTCGCGCACCGCGGGTCCGGGCGGGATCCCCAGCACGCGCATGACGTCGCGGCCGTCCACGGCGAGGTCGGTCACCCGCAGCGCCCGCGACTCGGCCAGCAGCCGTTCGATCCGCCGCCGCATCGTCTCGAGGTAGACCGGAAAGCCCTGCCTCAGGCCGTTGCCGAGCACGTCGGCGATCCGCAGGTCGAAGAGGTCCGCGACCGCGTCCTCCCCCACCCGGCGCAGCCAGCGCCTGAGCCCGGCGTCGCTCCACTCCGGGCGGAAGTCGAACATGTGCTCGCGCACCAGGTGCACGATCGCGCGGCGCTCCTCGAGCGGGAACCGCAGGCGCTCGAGCAGCCGGTCCGCGAGCTCCGCCCCGACGAACGGGTGGTTGTAGAACGTTCCCTCCCCGCCGCGCTCGACCCGGGTGTCGGGCTTGCCGATGTCGTGGAGCAGGGCCGCCCAGCGCACCCTGAGCTTGTCGGCGGGCGCCGCGTCGCAGGTGTACAGGCTGTGCAGGTAGACGTCGTAGGCGTGGTAGCGGTTCTGGGGGACCGCCCAGGTGCGCGCCAGCTCGGGGAGCCAGAGCGGCAAGAGGCCGGCCTCGCGCAGCAGCTCGAAGCCCACCGAGGGGCGGGGCGCGAGCATCATCCGGTCCAGCTCGTCGCGCACCCGCTCGACCGCCACCTGCCGGGCGCGCTCGAGCGCCGAGCCCAGCGCCGCGCGGGTGCCGCTCTCGGGCTCCATCTCGAGCACTGCGGCGAGCCGCGCCACGCGCAGCGGGCGAAGCGCGTCCTCGCGGAAGCGCGCGCGCGGGTCCCCGACCGCGCGCAGCACGCCGCGCTCGAGGTCGAGGGCGCCGCCGTGGGGATCGAGCAGCACCGCGCTCGCGGGATCGAACGCCATCGCGTTGCCAGTGAGGTCGCGGCGCGCGAGGTCGGCGACCGGGTCGCGGGTGAACTCGACGTGGTCGGGGTGGCGGGCGTCCGCGTAGTCGCCCTCGCGGCGGAAGGTGGTGCACTCGATCTCGATGCCCTCGAACAGCACCAGCACCGTGCCGTGGCGGAGCCCGATCGGCTCGACGCGATCGAAGCGCGCGCTCACCTCGGCGGGCAGGAGGTCGGTGGCCACGTCGAACTGCCGGCCGCCCTCGCGCCCGAGCAGCGCGTCGCGGACCGTGCCGCCCACGAGCCAGGCCTGGAATCCCCCCCGCCGGATTCGCTCGAGCGCTTGGAGCAGGGGCGCAGGCCACTCGCGCCCGCGCAGCCGGGCGGCGGCGCGCGCGGACGCCTCCTCCCGCTCGCGCGCGTCCACGGCGGTGCTAGGATCGCCGCTCGAGCTTCGCGTCATGAGGGATGCGCTCCTCCTGGGAGGATCCGAAATGGGAAGGATGCACACGCGGTCGGTGGGCGGCGCGCTGGCGCTCGGCCTCCTGCTCATCTTCGCGGCCCCCGCGGGCGCCGGCGAGACGGCCGACTCCGCGCGCCCGGCCGTCCTCCCGCCGCCCGCGGTGCGCGCCTGGCAGACCGGCGCGCTCGCTCCGGACAAGCTCCAGCATTTCTCCCTCGCCTTCAGTCTGGGCCTGGGGCTCGGGATCGCCACCCGCGAGCCCGCCGCGGCCGCCGGCGGCGCGATCGGGCTCGCGCTCGCGAAGGAGCTGAGCGACCGCCGCCGCAGCCGGTTCGACCGCGGCGACCTGCTGGCCGGCATCGTGGGCGCCGGATGCGCGGCGCTCGCGGTCGCGGCCCTCCAGCGCTAGCGCCAGGAGGCTACTGAGGAGGCGGGCGCACCGTGCCGCCGCCGCTCCCGCCGCCGCCCCCGTTCTGCTGGCTGGCGTGGTACGCGGCCGCGATCACCGCGATCAGCACGCCGCCGCCCACCATCCCGGTGCGGGTCCAGTCCACCTGGCGCGTCGCGATGCGCGCCACGTCGTCGAGCGGCAGCCCGAAGATGGTGTACTCCTCGAGCCGGCTCTCGACGTCGCGGCGCTTGAAGCCCACCACGCTGTCGGCGACGAACTTCGCGTAGTCGAACTCGTACAGCAGTCCCTGGCGCGTGACGACGCGCACGTGATCGCGCTGGGGACGCGCCGCGTATTCGCCGCGCGGGAGCTCCCGCAGCGACGTGCAGCCCGAGCCCGTGAGCCACAGCACGCACGCCGCCACGCGCAGACCGCGGTGGATGGTCATGCCTCCCGCCTTCACCGGTCTTGCCCGCCCGGCCTTTTCGACGGGTACGAGCATAACCCAATCGCGGGCGGCGCGCCGAATCGCGGGCGCGCGCGCCGCGGGAGAAACGGGATCAGCGCCAGTAGAGGATGCGGCCGCAGCTCTCGCACAGCGTCAGCGATTCGCCGGCGCCGGGGGCGGCCGAGGTCGGGAGCGTGACGAAGCAGCCCAGGCACACCCGCTCGCGCACCCCGACCACGCCGCGGCCATAGCGGTGCAGGGCGCGCTCGTAGTGCTGGATCCAGCGCCGGTCGGCGGCGGCGAGCAGGCGCTGGCGCGCGCGCTCGAGCGCCGCGGGCTCGGCGGGCACGAAGCCGAGCTTGCGCAGGCGCGCGACCGCCGCGGGCGCGCGCGCCTCGGAGAGCTGGAGATCGAGTTCCTGGAGCTCGAGCAGAGCCTCCGCCCCGCTCACGCGCCCGCCTCCCGCAGCACGTCGGCCAGCGCCGCGGCGCCGTCGGCATCGAGCAGCCGCTGGCGGTTGCGCTGGAGCCGGGTGATCGCGATCGCACGGGCGACGAGGTCGAGATGCACGTCGGGGCTCGACTCGGAGGGCGAGAGCACGAGGAGCACGAGCTGGACCGCGAGACCGTCCGCGGCGCCCCAGTCCACGCCGCGCAGCGAGCGCCCCACGATCGTGCGCGGGATGAGCACGCCGAGCGAGCGCGCGTGCGGGACCGCCACGCCCTTGCCGATGGCGCTCGAGCACCAGCGCTCGCGGCGCACCAGGGTGTCGTGCAGGAGATCGGCGTCGCGCACCACGCGAACGCCCTGCGCGGCGCACACCAGCTCGTGGAGTACGCTTTCTTTTTTCTTGAGCTTGAGGTCCTGGAGGAAGAGCGAGGTGTCGAGAACCGAAGGGACCGCGACGCTGGTCATCGGGTGGATTGCCCCCTGCTCGCCGCAGCGTACCAGACGGTCCGCGCCACCGCTAGGCCGGCCGCGGCGGCGGCGCGGGAATGGCGGGGCGGAGCCGGGCGAGCAGCCGCGGGGCCAGCCATCCGCAGGCGAGCCCGATCGCGAGCCCGGCCAGCACGTCGCTCAAGTAGTGCCGGTCCAAGTACATGCGGGAATAGGCCACGACCAGGGCCAGGGCCCAGAAGGCGGGCGCCAGCCGCCGCCAGCGCCGCGCCAGCACCCAGGCGAGGGCGGCGGAGTTGGCGGCGTGACTCGATGGAAACGAGGCGTTCGAGGGATCCCGATCGCCGTCGGGGCGGGTGCGGTTCACGGCGCGCTTGAGCCCCTCGACCAACAGGTTCGCGGGCACGAGCGCCGCGAGCGCGAGCCGCGCGGTCGCCGGGCCGGCCGCGGCGTCGAAGAGCGCGATCGCGAGCAGGCCGCCGAGCACGTTCGCGGGCTTGCCCACTCCGGTCGCGCCGCGCATCACCGGCTCGAGCAGCGGCGCACGCGCGCCCTGGACGGCGCGCTGCACGCCGAGGTCGAGCTGCACGATCGACGAGAGCATCGCGACCAGGAGCAGCATCCGCCTCATCGCCGGATCCCCAGCTCGATCAGGCTCCCGGTCGGGAGCCAGCCCACGATGTCGCGCCCCGCGATCACGCGCGACCGCTCGCCCGCCCGCGAGAGCAGCGTCACCACCTGGCCCGGCGAGAGCTCGAGGTCCGGACCCTGCAGCGTGGCGCCGTGGCTCAGCACTGCGATCGGAGCGTTGCGCGCCAGCCGGGTCTGCACCGGATCGATCGCGGCGCACGCGATCGCGAGCGCCGCGGCGAGCGCCGCGCGCAGGCGCCGCGGCCACAGCCCGCCCGCCGCGGCGCCGAGCAACAGGCCGCCGAGCGCCCACTCGATCCGCCGCACCGGCCAGCGCAGCGGCCGCGCCCCGCTCAGGCCGCCCCCCTCGCGCACCCGCCCCGCCACCCAGGCGAGCGCCGGGTCGCGCGGCTCGTAGAGCCCGCCCCGCAGCACCCACGCCGCGGCCGGCCCCACCTCGCCGGATCGCACCTGGAGCCACGCGAGCCGCGCCGCGAGGCCCGACTCGCGCTCCCCGCGATCCCACAGCGACTGCCACACCGCGTGCGCCCGGTCCGCCTCGCCCTTGCGCGCCGCGTCGTCCGCCGCCCGGGCCTCGAGCCGCTCGCGCCCGTCTCCGGGGCGCGGGCCGAACACCACGCCGACCGCGAGGGCGGCGAGCACGAGCACCACGGCCCCCGCGGCGAGCGGCCAGGCCGGGGTCGCGGGCGGAACCGCGCGCGACAGCTCCTCGACCACGCGCCGCCGTGCGCCCTCGAGGTCGGAGGCCGCGCCGCCGTAGCGGGCCGCGGTGATCTCGCGCCGCAGCCCCGCGACCGGCCGGCCGCGCCGCTCGAGCCACTCGCTCGCCTGATCGGCTGCCTGCCAGAACGCCATGCCGCGGCTGAGGCCGGTGGCGCGCAGCCACTCCCGCTGCTGGGCGCGATCCGCGGCGTCCGCGGGCGCGCGGCGGCTCGCCCGCCACAGCACCACCGCGCCTCCCAGCGCGCCGCCGCACAGCGCCCAGGCCCACGGCGCCACGGGCTGGGCGCCGGGATCGAGCGGGTGGCCCGCGAACACCGCGGGGAATGCCTCGGGAGACTCGCTCGCCTGGGAGGATGCGGGCTCCACGTCGAGCGAGAGCGCGGCGAGCGAGCCGCGGCGATAGGTCCCGGCCGCCGGGTCGAACCACGAGAACTCGGGTGGGGCCACCTCGAGCCGGCCCAGGCGCCGCGCGAGCAGGGTCCAGGTGAACCGCCGCCGCGTCTCCCCGAGCGCGCCGGGGGGCCCGAGGCTGTCGTCCGTGACGCCGGCGAAGACCTCGAAGTCCCGCGCGTCCAAGCCCGGCGTGTGGAGCAGCGGCAGGTTGCCCTGGCCCCGCACCTCGAAGCGCACCGTGATCGGCACGTCCTCCGAGGTGCGCTCGCGGTCGGCGTACCACGCGAGCCGGAACGTGCCGACCGCGCCGTCGAAGCCCGCGGGCGCGCCGGGCGGCAGCCGGCGCACCGTGACGCCCAACGGCTCCGAGCGGATCGTGAGCTCGCGGCGCTGACCCGAGCCGCCCAGCCAGGAGAGCGGATCCGCGTAGGGCCCGGGAGCCGCGACCACCACGGTCGCCACCGCCTCGCCGATCGTGGCGCTCCCCTGGGCGAGCGGGATCAGGCGCGCCCGGCTCTCGGTCACGAGCACGCGGCGCGTGCCCTGCTGGGCATAGTACGACTCGGGCTCGCTGAAGCGCTCCGCCCAGAAACCCGGCGTGGTGGGCGGCGTGTACTGCGGGTCCTCGGCGAGCGAGGCTCGCTGGATGAGCCGCACCCGCACCTGGACCGGCTGGCCGACGTAGGGGCTGCGCGGGGAGACGTCGGCGACCAGCGTCACCGGAGCATTGCTGCCGCCTCCCACCTGCGTGGGCGCCGCCGTGACCGCGAGCCGGACGGCCGGGCACTCGAAGAGCTGGGTTCCCACCTGCACGCGGATCGGGCCCACCAGGTACTGGCCCGCGGCGTCGGGGGCGATCTCGTAGCGGAACACGGTCTCGGTCGCGCTCCGGCCGTTGATCCAGGAGAGGTTCTCGCTGCGCCCGCTCCCCAGGATCTCGACGCCGGGCGGAACGTCGATGTCGGGGTCCTCCACACGCCCCGCCGCGTCCCGCACCACGACCTCGAGCTTCGTGCTCTCGCCGACCGAGAGCGCGTTGCGGGACACGTGCGCCGTGACGCTGGTCTCGGCGCGCGCGGCGGAGAGCGGCGCCAGCGCGGCGAGCGCGGCCAGCGCGAAGATCGAGCCGCGCGCGCTCACCAGTCCCTCCCCCGCTTCTCGCGGGTCACGCGCATCTGGCGCTGGCGCTGGAGCTCGGCGCGCTCCACCTCCTTCAGCGCCCCGAGGAGCTGCTCGGCCTGGGCGCGGGTCATCCCTCCGCCGCCCTGCGGGGGCGGGGGGCCGGACTGCGAGGACCCGATCTGGGGTTGTGGGTTGGGCAGGGCGTTTCCGCCCGGGCTCTGCGAGGCGCCGCCCGGCTGGGCGCTCTGGGGCTGCGGCGACGGTTTCGGCTTCGGGGAAGAGGACGAGGACTTCCGCTCCTGCTGCTCGCGCTTGCGCCGCAGCAGCACCTCGTAGTTCCAGCGCGCGTCCGGGTCGTCGGGCGTGCGCTCGAGCGCATCCCGCAGCGTCGCGAGCCCGCGGTCGATCTCCTCGCTCTGGCCGAGCACCGTGCCGAGATTGTAGCGCGCGGCGTTGCCCGCCGCCCCCCCGCGGTCGACGAATCGCGAGAGCTCGCGCTCCGCGTCCTCGCGGGCGCCCTGAAGCGCGCGCGCCGTGGCGTGGTTCACCAGCAGCTCGGGTCGGGGGTCGCGCCCCGCGCGCTTACCGTAGAGCGACTCGGCCTCCGCGTAGCGCCCGGCGCGGAACGCACGGTCCCCGCGCGCCCACGCGCTCTGCGCCGCGGCCGGCGCCGCCGGCAGGGCGAGCCCCGCCCAGACGAGCAGCGCGGCCGCCGCGGCGGCGCGCTCGGAGTGGAGCGCGGGCTCGGCCTCGCCGCGCAGCCGCCCGCGCCGCGGGCGCCCGAGCTCCAGCGCGAGCAGCAGCACGGCCAGCAGCGCGCACAGGGGAAAGCGGGCCACCGGGCGCTCCACCAGGCGCTCGCCGTGCACCGAGCGCGACAGCCCGCCGAGCGTGAAGAGCAGCCGCGGCAGCTCGCCGCCGGGGCGCGCGGCGGCGAAGTAGGCGCCGTGGGTGCGCTGGGAGATCGAGCGGAGCAGCGGCTCGTCGATCCGGCTCCGCACCGCGTTGCCGGACTCGTCCCGCTTGATGTCGGTGGCGCGGCCCTGCGGGTCCAGCACCGGCACGACGTCGCCGGCCCGGGTGCCGACCCCCACCGCGAACACCCGAATGCCGCTCGCCGCGATCTCCTCGATCGCGCCCCGCGCGCCGCGCTCGAGGTCCTCGCCGTCGGTCCACAGCACCACGGCCTGCTCCTCGCGCCGCCCGCGAGGCATCAGGCGCCGCGCCGCGTGCAGGCCCTTGCCGAGGTCGGTGCCGGGCTCGCTCACCGTGCCGCTCGAGAGCGACTCGAGCGTGAGGCGCACCGCGGGCAGGTCCTGGGTGAGCGGACAGAGCCGCACCGCGTCGCCGGCGAAGGCCACCACGCCGACCCGGCTCCCCTCCAGCCGGTCGAGCACCGCCAGGGCTTCGCGCCGGGCCTCCGCGAGGCGGCTGGGCGGCACGTCGCGCGAGTCCATGCTGGCCGACACGTCGATCGCCAGCACCACGTCGGAGCCGGTGGCGGCGCGCCTCACCTGCTCGCGGCCCCACTCCGGCCCCGCGGCCCCGGCCACCAGCAGCGTGAGGGCGAGGAAGCGCAGCGCGATCCCGGTGCGGCGGTTGCCCGGGCGCCGCTGCTCGAGCAGCGGATGCGATTCGCGCTCGCCCACCAGGCGCCCGAGCGCGCGCTCGGCCTTCGCCACCGCGCGCCATTCGAGCAGCAGGAGCACCGGGACCAGGGCGAGCGCCCACAGCCAGCGGGGATCGATGTAGCTCATGGGAGGCGGAAGGCCAGGGTCGAGGTGAGCAGCATGTGCGCGGCGAGCAGCGCGGCCGCGATCCCGAGCAGGACCGGGCCGATGTCGCGGTACTCGCGGTAGACGATCGAGCGGACCGGCGCGCGCTCCAGCCGGTCGATCTCGCCGTAGATCAGGCTCAGGGCCGCCGGGTCCTGGGCGCGGAAGAAGCGGCCGCCGGTGGTCTTCGCGATCTGGCGGAGCGCGCTCTCGTCCACGTCCATGCGCACCATCTCCACCCGCCGCCCGCGCGCCGGGTCGTCCACCGGCACCGGCACCACGCCCCCGCGCCCCACCAGCACCGCGTACACCTTGATCCCGAAGGCGCGCGCCAGGTCCGCCCCGGTCGCGGGGTCGATGGCGCCGCGGTTGTTCTGGCCGTCGGTCATCAGCACGATCACCTTGCTCGGCGTCCGGCTGCTCCTGAGCCCCGCGACCGCGGTGGCGAGCCCCATGCCGATCGCGGTGCCGTCCTCCGCCAGCCCGAAGTCGAGACCGGTGAGCAGGTCGCCGAGGGCGTCGTGATCGAGCGTGAGCGGACACTGGGTGAACGCGGTGGCCGCGAACGCCACCAGCCCGAGGCGGTCGTGCGGGCGCTGGCCGATGAACTCGCGCGCGGTCTCCTTGGCGACGTAGAGCCGGTTGAGCGGGCGGAAATCCTCGGCCGCCATGCTGGGCGAGATGTCGATCGCGAGCACGATGTCCACGCCGCGGGTCTCGGTCTCGCTCTGGCGGATCCCCTCCTGGGGCCGCGCCATCGCGAGCAGCCCGAGGACCAGCGCGAGCCACGGCAGCACCGCGGGCGCGCGCAGCAGGAACGTGCTCCACGGCCCGCCCCATCCACGGGTGCGCACCCACAGCACCGCGGCAGGGCGGGCGGAGGGGCGCCGGCCGACGAGAAACAGGAGCGGCACCAGCACGAGCAGCCAGAGCAGCCACGGATGCTCCCAGCGCATCAGGCGGCCCTCTTAGGCGCCGGGGCGGCGGGCCCGGCGGCCGCGGCGGTGCCGGCGGGACGCGGGGCGAGGCGCCGCACCAGGGTCTCGACCGCGCGCTCGGCGCGGGTCGCCTCTTCCACGCTCTCCTCGGCGCGCGCGAACTTGACCCGGTCCCAGAACCGCATGAGCCCGCCGATGCTCTCGAGGTCGAGGTGGGCGAGGTGCGCGGCCTCGAGGTGGGTCACGAACTCGGGCGTGGTGTCGCCCGGCAAGGGCGTGCCCGCCACCGCCTCGAGGAAGCGCCGCACGATGCGTCCGAGCTGGAACGCGTGCTCCGCGAAGCGCCCGCGCGCGGGGAGCGCGAGGCGCTTGAGCGCCTCGAGCTCGGCCAGCGCCACCGAGGCGGGATCGCGCACCGGGGCAGGGAGCGCCACGGGCGCCGGCCGGCGCCGGCGCAGCGCGATCACGGCGGAGGTCACGGCCGCGATCAGCGTGAGCGCCGCGAGCACGCGCAGCCACGGCACCCGCTCCCACCACGGCGCCCCGAGCGGGCCGCGCAGCCCGCGCAGGTCGGCGGAGGTGTCGGCCGCGGCGATCACCGGAGCCACCGTGAGCCCGACCACCGGCAGGCGCCCGCGCCGCGGGGCCGAGCCCTCGTCCAGCTCGAACGCGAGCCCCGGCACGGAGAGGTTGCCGAGCCCGAAGCACTGGAGCCGCGCCTCGACGAAGACCGTGTCGATGTCCGCGAACCGGACGCGCCCGCTCCCGTCCGGCGAGGCGCTCCGGCCCGACGGCTGCCGGACCCGGGTCTGGAGCCGGCCCCAGGTGAACGCTCCGCCCGAATCCGGGGCGAGGAAACGCACCTGCCCGGGCCTTCCGCCCGTGATCCACCCGCGGTAGACCAGGGGCTCGCCCAGCCTCACGGCGCCGCGGCTCAGGCCGGCGCCGATCGAGTAGGCGGGCCCGGGCGCCCGCACCGCGGCCGACGCGTTCCCGGCGCCGAGCCCGAGCAGGATCGGAAGCGCGAGGGGGGTAGCGATCGCGCGGCCGAGCGGGCGCCGCCCGCTCATGCGCGGCGGCCGCGTCGCCGGCGGGACGAGAAGTAGCGCATCAGCACCGGCAGGTAGGAGCGCTCGGTGCGCAGCTCGAGCCACGCGCACCCCGCGCCGGCCAGCGATTGCTCGAGCGCGCGCCGCCGCTGGAGCGCCTCGCGCTGGTACTCCTGCCGCACTCGAGCGCTCGAGGTGTTCACCAGGGTGCGGGTGCCGCGTTCCAGGTCCTCGAGCTCCACCCAGCCGACCGCGGGCAGCACCTCGTCGCGCGGGTCGCGCAGCACCATCACGGTCAGGTCGTGGCGCTTGCCGAGCACCCGCCAGTCGCGCTGCGCGGGCGGGTCCTCGAAGTCCGAGATCCAGAACAGCAGGCTGCGCCGCCGGGTGGTGCGCAGCACGAAGCGCACGGCCTCGGTGAGCCGCGTGCCGCCGCCCGCCGGGGTCACGCCCAGCACGTCGCGCAGCATGCGCAGCAGGTGGGTGCGGCCGCGGGCCGGGGGCACGAAGTGCTCGACGCGCTCGCCGGCCAGCACCAGGCCCACGCGATCGTTGTTGCGCAGCGCCGCGAACCCCAGCACCGCGCACAGCTCGGCCGCCAGCTCGCGCTTCTCGGCGCCCGCCGTGCCGAAGCGCATCGAGCGCGACACGTCCACCACCAGCATCACGGTGAGCTCGCGCTCCTCGACGAAGCGCTTCACGTAGGGCGCGCCCAGGCGCGCGGTGACGTTCCAGTCGATGTCGCGGACCTCGTCGCCGGGCACGTAGGGGCGCACCTCCTCGAACTCCACCCCCCGCCCCTTGAAGACGCTCTCGGCATGGCCCGAGAACAGGTCCTCGACCAGGTGGCGGCTCCGGATCTCGAGCCGGCGCACCTTCCGCAGCAGGTCCGCGGTGTCCATCAGGGCACGCGCACTTGCTCCAGGATGCGGCGCGCCACCTCCTCCCCGTCCACGCCCTCGGCCTCGGCCTCGTAGGTGACGTGGATGCGGTGGCGGAGCACGTCGGGAGCGATGCGCTTCACGTCCTCGGGCAGCACGTAGGGCCGGCCGTCCAGCAGCGCGAGCCCGCGCGCGCCGTGCACCAGGAAGAGCGTGGCGCGGGGCGAGGCCCCGAAGGCGATCAGGTTGTCGAGCGCGAGCCCGAAGTCGCGCGGACGCCGCGTCGCGGTGACCAGGTCGAGCACGTACTCCTGGATCTTGTCGTCCACGTACACCGTGCCCAGGGCCTGGCGCGCCTCGAGCACCTCCTCCCGCGTCGCCCGCGGGGTGAGCGCGGGCAGGCTCTCGAGCCCGGCGCGGCGCAGGATCTCCTTCTCCTCGGCCCGCGCCGGATAGCCCACCTTCACCTTGAGCATGAAGCGGTCGCTCTGGGCCTCGGGGAGTGGATAGGTGCCCTCCTGCTCGATCGGGTTCTGGGTGGCGAGCACCAGGAACGGCTCCTCCAGCGGATGGCTCTGGTCGCCGAGCGTGATCTGCCGCTCCTGCATGGCCTCGAGCAGCGCGGACTGCACCTTGGCGGGGGCGCGGTTGACCTCGTCCGCCAGCACCAGGTTCGAGAACAGCGGGCCGCGCTTGGCCGTGAACGATCCCTCGCGCGGGTTGTAGATCAGGGTGCCGGTGAGGTCGGCGGGCAGGAGGTCGGGGGTGAACTGGATGCGGTGGAACACGAGCGAGAGCGAGTCGGCCAGGCTCTTGACGGCCAGCGTCTTGGCCAGTCCCGGGACGCCTTCGAGCAGCACGTGCCCGCCGGCGAGCAGACCCACGAGCAGGCGGTCCACCATGGCCTGCTGACCCACCACCGCGCGCCCGACCTCGGCGCGCACCGCCGCCAGCACCCCGCCCGCGCGCTCGATCCGGCGGGCGGATTCCCTGGTCTCGACCGTCATTGGATCCTTCCTCGGACGTGGGACTCGACCCGAAACGCCACAGGCCGCGGGAGTATAGCGAAGGCCCGCAGCCGGTCCAATCTCGCGCGCCCGCCGCCCGCGCGCCTCACGGGCGCTCGGCTTCGGGTTCCGCAACGCCGCAGCTTATGCCGCGCGCCGTGCCCTGGCGCCCTCGCCGGCGCCGCCCTTCATCCAGCCCGCGAGCAGCTCCCGCGCCTCGACCAGCGGGAACGGAGGCTCGAGCGCCTCGATCCGGTCGAGGCGGCACAACCGCCCCTCGATCTCGAGCGCGAGCAGGCTGTCCTGGCTCCCCTCCGGCCGGACGCGCGCCCGGGCGATGAGCTGCTGGACGCGCACCCGCGCCAGCGGCTCGACCGCGAGCTCGCGCCGGTAGCAGTGCGCGGCGCGCTCGAAGAGCGCGACCGCGCGCTCCGCCCGCCCTCGATGGAGAGCCTCGAGCGCGGCGCGATGGATCCGCGCTCCGCCCAGGATTCGGGGCAGGAGCGTGGCGAACAGGCTGGGCATGGGATCGTCGTCCGATGGATGGAGGCGCCGGAGCCGAGGCGCATGGCCGGGTGAGAGCACGAACAGTGCCACGCGCGCTCCCCGCGCGGCCGCGCCGCGGCGCGAAGACGGGGCAGCCGGGGTGCTCCGGTCCCCGGAATGGCGGCCGCCGGCGTTGCATCTTGTCTCGCCGCGGCTCTCACGCTGCACGCGGCGATCTGCAACGCTGCGTGCGAGGTGCGTTGTCTCAGGTGCGGACGGCCGGCTCGCGGGCGAAGAGCGGGAAGCCCGCGCTCAGCTCCAGCACCTCGCGCTCCACGGCGCGGGTGACGCCCTCGTCGTCGGGTGCTCCGAGCACGCGCGCGATCCAGCCCGCGATCTTGAGCATCTCGTCGCGCCCGAAGCCGCGCGTGGTGAGCGCCGGCGTCCCGATGCGGATCCCGCTCGTCACCCACGGCTTCTGCGGGTCGTTGGGAACCGCGTTCTTGTTGACCGTGATGCGCGCCCGGTGGAGCGCCTCCTCGGCCACCTTGCCGGTCATGCCGCGCGCGCGCAGATCCACCAGCATCAGGTGGTTGTCGGTGCCGCCCGAGACCAGATCGAAGCCGTGCCCGGAGAGCGCCCCGGCCAGGGTGCGCGCGTTCTCGACCACGCGCTGCTGGTAGTGACGGAACTCCTCGGTCAGGGCTTCGCCGAAGCACACCGCCTTGGCCGCGATCACGTGCATGAGCGGGCCGCCCTGGAGGCCGGGGAACACGGTCTTGTCGAGCTTCTCGGCCAGCGTGGCCTTGGACAGCACGAATCCCCCGCGCGGCCCGCGCAGGGTCTTGTGGGTCGTGCTGGTCACGAGCTCGGCGTGCGGCACCGGGCTCGGGTGGAGCCCCGCCGCCACCAGCCCGGCGATGTGCGCCATGTCCACGACCAGCGTCGCGCCCACCTCGCCGGCGATCGCGGCGAAGCGCTCGAAGTCGATCACCCGGGGGTAGGCGCTGGCCCCCGCCACCAGGATGCGCGGGCGGTGCTCCTTCGCCATCCGCTCCACCTGCTCGTAGTCGATGCGCCCGTCCTCGGGCCGCACACCGTACTGAACCGAACGCCACAGCTGTCCCGTGAGGGACACCGGATGGCCGTGGGTGAGGTGTCCGCCGTGGGCCAGGCTCATCCCGAGCAGGACGTCGCCGGGCTTCGAGACCGCGAGGTAGGCGGCGAGGTTCGCCGAGGCGCCCGAATGGGGCTGGACGTTGGCGTGCTCGGCGCCGAACAGCCGCTTCACGCGCTCGATCGCCTGCTCCTCGGCCACGTCCACGAACTGGCAGCCGCCGTAGTAGCGCCGGCGCGGGAGGCCCTCGGCGTACTTGTTCGTCATCACCGAGCCCGCCGCCTCGAGCACCGCGTCGCTCACGAAGTTCTCGGAGGCGATCAGCTCCAGGGTCTCGAGCTCGCGCTGGCGCTCGTCGGCGATCGCCCGGAAGAGGATGGGGTCGCGCTGGCTCAGCTCGCTCACGGGTGGCCCTGGCGCTCGAGGGTGTGGGTCGACTCGTAATCGGAGATCTTCTTCACGCGCCGCTCGTGGCGGCCCCCGGCGAAGGGGGTCTCGAGCCAGATGCGCAGCCAGCGCACGGCGTCCTCGTAGTCGGGCGTGGTGCGGCCCCCCACCGAGAGCACGTTCGAGTCGTTGTCCGTGCGCGTGAGGCGCGCGGTCTCGTCGCTGGTGACGACCGCCGCCCGCACTCCCGGCACCTTGTTGGCCGCGATGCCGGCGCCGATCCCCGTGGCGCACGCCACCACGCCGCGCTCGGCCTCGCCGCGCGCCACCTTCTCGGCCACCGGGATGACGAAGTCGGGATAGTCCACGGACGCCTCGCCCGAGGCGGGGCCCACGTCCACCACGGTGTGCCCGAGGGCCTCGAGCTCGCGCTTCAAGCGCTCCTTGAGCGCGAAGCCGGCGTGATCGCTGCCCACCGCCACCTTCATCCCTGCTCCTCGCCGCCGCCCGCGCGCCCGCGGGGCGGTGCGCCCCGCACGGCGACGGCCGGCCTTCAGGCCTTGGTTGCCGCGGCCGGAGCGGCCGGGGCGGTCGCAACACGCGCCGGCATCGGCACCGGCGTGAGCCAGCCGTGACGGTCGGGAACGTCGCCGCGCACGATCGCGAAGAACGCCTCCTGGAGCGCCTTGGTCACCGGGCCGCGCTCGCCCTTGCCCACCGGGATGCGGTCCACGGAGGCGATCGGCGAGACCTCGACCGCGGTGCCGGCGTAGAACAGCTCGTCCGCCGCGTACAGCATCTCGCGCGGCATGACCTCCTCGCGCACCCGGATGCCGAGCTCGGTGGCGAGCGAGATCACGCTGGCGCGCGTGATGCCGGCCAGAATGCTGTTCGAGAGCGGCGGGGTGTAGAGCTCGCCCTTGAGCACCGCGAACACGTTCTGGCCGCTGCCCTCGCTCACGTAGCCGTTGGAGTCGAGCGCGATGGCCTCGACGTACCCGTCCTCGAGCGCCTCCATCTTCATGAGCTGCGAGTTCATGTAGTTGGCGGATGCCTTCGCCATCGCGGGCAGGGTGTTGGGGGCGAAGCGCTGCCACGAGCTCACCTTGACCGCGACGCCCTTGGTGAGCGCGTCCTCGCCCAGGTACTTGCCCCACGGGAACGCCGCCACCGCCACCTCGACCGGGCTGCCGAACGGGTTCACGCCCAGGTTCTCGAAGCCGCGGTAGACCAGGGGCCGGATGTAGCACTCCTCGAGATCGTTGACCCCCACCACCTCGAGGCACACGTTGCGGATCTGGTCGCGGCTGAACTGCATGCCCACGTTGCGGATGTGCCCGTGGGTGTAGGTGCGGTCCATGCGGTAGATCCGGGCCGAGAGCATGAGGCGGTCCATGTGCTCCTCGAGCCGGAAGATCGCGGGTCCGCGCCGGGTCTTGTAGCAGCGGATGCCCTCGAAGACGCTCGACGCGTAGTGGGCGACGTGCGAGAGGATGTGGATCCGCGCGTCGTCCCATTCCACCCACTTCCCGTTCATCCAGATCTTCTTCACCTTCTGCATCGGCATGCTTCACCTCATCGGGATTGGACGGACGCCGGACTCACATCGAACGCGCGCGCAACGCCTCACGCACCTGCGGGACCAGCCTTCGCACGTGGTGGCGGATGCGCCGCCAGCACTCCTCGTACGCCTCGCGCGAGGCCCCGAACGGGTCGGAAACCGGGAGCCCCGGCTCGCCCGGCTCGGGCCATTCGCTCAGCACGTGCGTGCGCTTGCGGGAAGCACCCAGCGCCTGCACCGTGCCCACCTGACCGCCTTCCATCACCAGCACCAGATCGGCGGCCTCGAGCGCCGCGGCCGTCACGCGCCGCGAGCGGTGCCCGCCCAGATCGATGCCGTCCGCGCCCGCGACGGCGATCGCCTCCTCGGTCGCCGGCTGCCCCTCCCAGGCCGCGGTGCCCGCGGAGGAGACCTCCACCTGCGCGCGCTCGTCCCCCAGCTCCTGGAGGAGCGCCCCCGCCGCCATCGGGCTGCGGCAGGTGTTCCCCGTGCAGACGAAGAGGACGCGCAGTACGGGAGAAACCATGTCGTAAGAGGATAGGGGCCGCTCCCGAGCCGAGTCAACCGGTGGCGCGCGTCGCGTCCTCGAATTCCCCCAGGTCGGCGATCACATCCACGGCCCCGCGCCGCAGCAGCCGCGGCCGAGGGCCGCTCACGTCCACCAGCGTGGACGGCCGGTCGCCGCGGCGCGGCCCGCCGTCGATCACCAGGTCGAGCTGGTTGCCGAAGATGCGCACCACCTCGTCGGCGGTCTCCGCCGTGGGCTGACCCGACAGGTTCGCGCTGCTCGAGACCACCGGACCGCCGATGCGGCCGAGCAGCATCTGGCTCAGCGTGTCGCGGGGGCAGCGCAGCGCGACCGTCCCGCCCGCGCCCCGCACCCGCGGCGGCACGATCGGCGCGGCGTGGAAGATCAGCGAGAGCGGCCCCGGCCAGTGGCGCGCGATGAGCCGCTCCGCCACCGGGCCCACGTCCTCGGCCAGGCCCCAGGCCTGGCGCGACTCGGGGATCAGCGAGATGAAGGCCAGCGAGGGGTCGCGGCGCTTGAGGCGGGCCACCATCTCCACCGCCGCGACGTCGAACAGCGAGCAGCCCAGACCGTAGAGCGTGTCGGTGGGGAAGGCGATCACGCCCCCGCGCAGCACCGCCTCCGCCGCCTCGAGCAGCACCTGCTCGTCGGGCCGCTCGGCGTCGAACGTGAGGATCTCCACCTTCAGCGCCCCCCGCGCGCCGGCCCGCGCCCGCCGGCCGGGGCGCGGCGCTCGAGCCGGCCGGCGAGCCCGGCGTCGCCCAGCGCCAGGATGCGCAGCGCCAGGTGCGCCGCGTTGCGCGCCCCCCACGGGCCCACGCCCAGCGTTCCGACCGGCACGCCGGGCGGCATCTGGACCGTGGCGAGCAGGGCGTCCAAGCCCAGCAGCGGCGAGCTGGCGAGCGGAACGCCCAGCACCGGCAGGCGGGAGTGCGCGGCCATGGCGCCGGCCAGGTGCGCGGCGCCGCCGGCGCCGGCGATGATCACCTTGATGCCGCGGGCGCGCGCGCTCCGCGCCCAGAGCCGCGCGGCGTCCGGGGTGCGGTGGGCCGAGCGCACGGCGATCTCGCTCGCGACGCCGAACTCGTCCAGGACGCGGGCCGCTTCCTCCATCACCGGCCGGTCGGACTCGCTCCCCATCACGATCCCGACCCGCGCCCGGGCGCGCGCCCCCACCGCCCCGCGGGCGCGCTTCACCGGCGGGAGCCCGCGCCGCCGGCGAGCGAGGGGGCGGCGGCCGCGCCGAGCGAGGAAACCCCGGCCGCGATGTCGCGCCGGAAGCGGAAGCCGTGGCCGCCGAGGGCGTCGATCGCGTCGTAGACGCGGGCGCGCGCGGTCTCGAGATCGCCCGCGTGCGCCATCACGTGCGCCGCGCGCCCGCCGCTCACGCGCCACGCCCCGCCCGCGCGCTCGGTGCCGGCGTGGAACACCGTGACCTCGCCCTTCTCCTCCGCCTCGTCCAGCCCCTCGATCACGCCCTCCCCCGAATGCGAGTCGGGGTAGTCGCGGTCGGTGATCGCGACCGCGACCGCCGCCCCGCGGCCCCGCGTCACGGCGTCCCGCTCGAGCCGGCCGCCCGCCGCGCTCGCGAGGAGCCGCGAAAGCGAGCCCTCGACCAGCGGCAGCACCACCTGGGCCTCGGGGTCGCCGAAGCGCACGTTGAACTCCAGCACCCGGGGCGCACCGGCCTCGATCACGAGCCCGCAGTAGAGCACGCCGCGGAACGGCGTGCGGCGCCGGGCCATCACCTCGAGCACCGGGCCGACGATGCGGCGCCCGATCTCGTCCTCGAGCGCCGCGCCCAGCGTGGGAGCAGGCGCCAGCGATCCCATGCCGCCGGTGTTCGGGCCGCGGTCCCCGTCCTGCGCGCGCTTGTAGTCGCGCGCGGGCGGGAGCAGGAGGAAGCGCTCGCCGTCGCAGACCGCCATGACCGACGCCTCCTCGCCGGGAAGAAACTCCTCGATCAGCACCCGGCTTCCGGCGGCGCCGAAGCGGCGGGCCTCCAGGCAGTCGGCGATGAAGCGCCCGGCCTCGCCGAGGTCGGGCGTGACGCGCACGCCCTTGCCCGCCGCGATGCCGTCGGCCTTGATCACGTACGGAGGCGTGAAGCGCGCGAGCGCGCTCCGCGCCGCGTTCGCATCCGTGAACGCCTCGGCGCGCGCGGTAGGCGCGCCCGCTTCGCGCAGCACCTCCTTCGCGAACCACTTGCTGGTCTCGAGCCGCGCCGCCTGGCGCGGCGGGCCGAACACCGCGAGCCCCGCGCCCGCGAGGGCATCGGCGAGGCCGGCCGCGAGCGGAGCCTCGGGGCCGATCACCACCAGGTCCACCGCGCGCTCGCGGGCGAGCGAGATCACGCCGGCGGGATCGGAGGGGTCGCGCGCCCAGCACGGGAAGCGGCGCGCGGCGCCGGCGTTGCCGGGCGCGAGGACCACCTCGGGCCGCTCGGGATCGCGCGCGAGACGCCATGCGAGCGCGTGCTCACGGCCTCCGGCGCCCACCACCAGGATGCGCTTCGCCGACACGCGCGCACTCTAGCCAGCGACTGTACGAGAATCAAGGTCCCGCGCCCGCGGAACGCCGGCGGCGCGGACCCCGGGACGCGCTGGGGCGCACCTTGCTTCCCGGAGGAAGCCCCGCCAATAATGCCTCCATGAAGCCCGTCCCGCTCCCAAAGCTGATCGCGACGATCACCACCGCTCTCGAGCCGCGGAGCGAGATCCTCGAAGCCTATCTCTTCGGTTCGCGCGCGCGGCGGAGCCAGGATTCGATCGCCGATGTCGACGTGGCGGTCTACCTCGATCCGGCGGCGCCTGCACCCCACGGATTCGGCTACGAGGCAGAGCTCTCCGCGACCCTGGGGACGGCCGTGCCCGGAAGCACGGTGGACATCCTGGTACTGAACCATGCTCCCCCGCTCCTGTATCACCGGGTCCTGCGGGATGGCGTGCGGCTCCTCGCCCGGCGGTTGCAGGAAACGACCACGAGGGAGGGTGAGGCTCTGTCCCGCTACTGCGACTACGTGCCGCAGCTGAGGAAGATCGCCGCCGCTCAGGACGCACGCATCGCCCGGGGCCGGTTCGGCCGATGACGCCGGGCCAGTTCGACGCGGAGGTCGTCCGCCGGCACCTGTTCGCGATCGACGAGTCGCTCCAGGTGCTGCGCCGCCACCGCGGGAAGCCGCTGCAGGCGCTGATCGAGAGCCCCGAGGAGCGCTGGGCCGTCGAGCGCGGGCTTCAGCTCTGCGCCCAGAACGCCCTGGACATCGCGACCCACCTCGCGGCCAGCGCGGGAAACGATGTCACCGACTACGGCGCCGCCATCGACCGCCTGGCCGACCTCGACGTCCTGCCGCGGCCATTCGCGTCCCGGTTCCGTGCGGTGGCCGGGTTTCGGAACGTGATCGTGCACGCCTACCTCAGCGTGGATCCGGGCATCGTGCACCGCCTGCTGAACGAACGGCTCGAGGATTTCGCCGAGTTCGCGCGGCACGTGAGCGCCTACATCGGCGCACGCTGATCGCCCGGGGGCTCCGGCTAGCGGGCAGCCGGGGGCTGGGGCACCGCCTACGTCGGCGCGGCCTGACCCAGCTCGCGCGCGAGGAGATCCCTCACCGTCTGCGCCACCGCCTGGCCGCCGCTCTTCTTCATCACCTGGCCCACCAGGAACCCGAGCGTGGCGGCCTTGCCCTTGCGGTACTGCTCGACCGGGCCCGGGTTCTCGGCGATCACGGCGCGCACCAGCGGCAGCAGCGCTTCGTCCCCCGACACCGCCTGGCCGCCCGAGGCGAACAGCGTCGCCGGGTCGCCGCCGCGATCGAGCACCTCCTCGAGCAGGGCCTTGGCGGCGGTCGCGGTCACCTGCGCGCTCTCGACGCGGGCGAGCAGCGTGGCGAACGACCCGAGCGGCACCCTCTCGCGGAAGCGCGCGATGCCGATCCCGAGCCGGTTGGCGTGGGCGATGACCGTGTTCGCCACCCAGTTGGCCGCGGTGCGCGGCTTCGCCCCCTCGCGCGCCAGGTCCTCGACCAGCAGGACGTACTCGCGGTCCGAGCCCACGATCGACGCCACCTCGCCCGCGAGCCCGTACGCGGTCTCGAGCCGGCGCTCGGTCTCCCACGGCAGCTCCGGCAGGCCGGCGCGTGCCTCCTCGATCCACGCCTCCTCCACCTTCAGGACCGGGAGGTCAGGCTCGGGGAAGTAGCGGTAGTCGTGCGCGTACTCCTTGGAGCGCATGACCGCGAGCTTGTCGTGGTCGGCGTCGTAGAGCAGCGTGGCCTGGGTCAGGGTCTCGCCCGCATCCAGGGCGCGGTTCTGGCGCACGATCTCGGCCGCCAGCCCCTTCTCGACCCCCTTGATCGAGTTCAGGTTCTTGATCTCGGTCTTGACGCCGAGCGCGCTCGTGCCCCGGGGCCTGATGCTCACGTTGGCGTCGCAGCGCAGGTGCCCCTTCTCCATGTCGCCGTCCGAGATCGCGAGCCAGCGCACCAGGCGCCGCAGCCCGGTGAGGAACGCCGCGCACTCCGCGGGCTCGCGGAACACCGGCTGCGTCACCAGCTCGAGCAGCGGGACCCCGGCGCGGTTGAAGTCCACGCGCGAGAACGGGCGGTCGCCGTAGCGCTCGGGATGGAACGACTTGCCGGTGTCCTCCTCGACGTGGATCCGGATCAGCTCGAAGCGGCGCTGGCGCTCGCCGCTCCCGACCGGCAGCGCTCCCCCCTCGCACAGCGGGCGGTCGTACTGGGTGATCTGGTAGTTCTTGGGCATGTCGGGATAGAAGTAGTTCTTGCGCGCGAACACGCTCTCGCGCCGGATCGTGCATCCCAGCGCGAGCCCGAGCCGCAGCGCCGATTCGATCGCGGCGCGGTTGGCGCGCGGCAGCGACCCGGGCAGGCCGAGGCACACCGGGCACACGTTGGAGTTCGGCCGGTCGCCGAAGGCGGCCGGGCAGTCGCAGAACATCTTGCTCCGGGTGCTGAGCTGGATGTGGCACTCGAGCCCGATTACCGCTTCGTAGGCCATGCGAACTCCACCTCGTTCCGGCGCTCGAGCTTGGTGCGGTCGCCCTTCACCTCGAGCGCGCGCCCGGCACGCAGCAGCACGGGCTCGCCGTCCTCCGGGCCCAGCACCTGGACCGCGCGCGGCAGCCCTTTGACCGTGAGCCCGACCGGCACGCTCAGGCCCGGGATGCCCGCCAGGTTGGCGCCGAGCGTGAAGATGTCGCTCAGGTACATGGCGAGCGGGTCGTCGGTCTTCTCCCCCAGCCGGAACGGCAGCGTGGGCGAGGCCGGCATCAGCATGAAGTCGCAGCGCGCGAAGGCGTCGCGGTACTCCTTGCGGATGCGGCTGCGCGCGCATTGGGCCTTGAGGTAGTAGGCGTCGTAGTAGCCGGCCGAGAGCGCGTAGGTGCCGAGAAGGATGCGGCGCTGGACCTCGGGCCCGAAGCCCGCGCTGCGCGTGCGGGTGTAGAGCGACGCGAGGTCGGCGCTCCCCGGGTGGCGGAACCCGTAGCGCACGCCGTCGAAGCGCGCCAGGTTCGAGCTGGCCTCGGCGGTCGCGACCAGGTAGTACGTCGCGACCGAGTACTCGCCCGGCATGAACTCGAAGCGCACCCGTCTCGCCCCGCCACGCTCGAGCCACGCCGCGGCCTCCTCGAGCCCCGCCACCACCTCGCGCTCGACGCCCTCCTTCCACAGGTTGTCGGGCCATCCGAACGAGAGCCCCTCGACGCCGCGCTCCCAGTCCGAGACGTCGGGCGCGGGCGCGGGACGCGTGGTCGCATCGAAGGGGTCGGGCCCGGCGAGCGCGGCGTAGGCGATCGCGAGGTCGCCGGCATGCCGGGCGAAGATGCCGATCTGGTCGAGCGACGAGCCGAACGCCACGAGCCCGTAGCGCGACAGCCGCCCGTAGGTGGGCTTGAGCCCGAACACGCCGCAGAACGAGGCGGGCTGGCGCACCGAGCCTCCGGTGTCGGAGCCCAACCCGAGCGGGCAGAGGCCGTACGCGACCGCGGCCGCCGGCCCGCCGCTCGAGCCGCCCGGGACGCGCGCGAGGTCGTAGGGATTGCGGGTCGGGCCGTAGGCGCTGAACTCGGTCGAGGAGCCCATGGCGAACTCGTCCATGTTGCCCTTGCCCACCACCACCGCCCCGGCGCCGCGCAGCCGCTCCACCACGGTGGCGTCGTAGGGCGCCCGGTAGCCGGCCAGGATGCGCGAGCCGCAGGTGGTGGGGAAGTCGGTGGTGCAGATGTTGTCCTTGAGCAGCACCGGAACGCCCGCGAGCGGCCCGGCTCCCGCGCGCCGCGCGTTGGCCGCGCGCGCGGCGGCGTCGGTGTGGACCACGGCGTGGACCTCGCCCTCCCACTCCCGCGCCGGGCCC
Organism: Candidatus Eiseniibacteriota bacterium; assembly: GCA_036507005.1. GTDB lineage: Bacteria > Eisenbacteria > RBG-16-71-46 > RBG-16-71-46 > RBG-16-71-46 > WS-2. The sequence goes on along the minus strand of DASXQT010000066.1, from coordinate 27,733 downwards.
TCGAAGCCCGACTCCGCCGCCTCGGCCGCCGGCGTCCCCGCGCGCACGCGCGCGGCGAGCGCGGCCGCCGACAGGCGCCACAGCCCGTCGCGGCTCACGGGTTCAGGTTCTCCACGATCGGCGGCACGCGGAAGAACGCATCCTCGCGCTCCGGCGCGGCGGCCAGCGCGGCCTCGGTCGTGAGCCTGCGCCCGTTCACCGCGTCCTCGCGCAGCGGGTTGTCCGCGGGCGCGAAGGTGGAGGGCTCGTGGCCCGCGAGGTCGAGGCGGCCGAGCGTGGCCGCGTAGTCGAGCACCGCCGAGAGCTCGGCCGCCATCTTGTCGAGCTTCGACTCCGGGATCTCGAGGCGCGCCAGCTCGGCGATCCGCTTCACCTCCTCACGCGTGATCGCCATCGTCTCCTCCGCTCAGGAAGCGCCCCAGCACCTTCTTGATCCCGGCTCCGAAGCGCACCGTGAAGCGCGCCGCCGGGCCGTCGCCCTCGGCGTCCACCACCACGCCGCGCCCGAAGGTCTCGTGGTAGACCGCGCGGCCCACCGCCTTGTGCCGCGCGGCCGGCGCATCCAGCGGGTCGAGCCGCGCGCGCCGCGCCGCCGGGCGCGCGCCGCTCTCCACCGCCAGCTTCTCGCGGGTGCGGGAGATGAAGCTCTCGGTGGCCTCGCGCTCCAGCACCTCGTCCGGGATCTCGGCGACGAAGCGCGAGACCTGGGAGCCGCGCGGTCCGTCGAAGCGCCGGCGGTAGGCGGCGGCGGTGAGCAACACCTGGTCCGCGGCGCGGGTGAGCGCCACGTAGAACAGCCGGCGCTCCTCCTCGAGCTCCGCCTCGTCCTCGCTCGAGGCCGCGTGCGGGAACAGGCCCTCCTCGAGCCCGGCCACGATCACCACCGGGAACTCGAGCCCCTTGGCGTTGTGGGCCGTGAGCATCAGCACGCGGTCCGCCCCCTCTTCGAGCCGGTCGCCGTCGGTGACCAGCGCGGCCTCGGCGAGGAAGTCGACCAGGGTGCCGCCGCGCGTGGCGCCGAAGGCCGCCACCGCGCTCGCCAGCTCTTCGATGTTGGCGCGGCGCTCCTCGGCCTGCTCCTCACCGGCGAGCGTGCTCAGGTAGTCGGTGCGCTCGAGGATGCGGCTCAACATCCAGTCGGGGCCGGCCTCGGGCCCGCCCGCGCGCGCGGCCGCGGCGAGCTCGTCCATGAGTCCGAGCAGGCCGGCGGCCCCGCGCTGCGCGGCCGCCGTCAGCTCGCCCGCGCCGGCCAGGTGGCGGAGCGCCGCGAGCGGCGGGAGCGCGCGCTCCGCCATGCAGGCTTCCACGCGCGCGCGCAGCGCGGCCCCCAGGCCGCGGCGCGGCGTGTTCCACACCCGCCAGAACGACACCGCGTCGGCCGGGTTCGCGGCCAGGCGCAGGTAGGAGATCAGGTCCTTCACCTCGCGGCGCTGGTAGAACGCGACCCCGCCCACGATCTGGTAGGGCATGAACGCGAGGCGCAGCTCGGTCTCGAGCGCGCGCGACTGGGCGTGGGTGCGGTAGAGCACCGCGCACTCGTCGAGCCTGCGGCCCGCGCGCTGGCGGTCGGCCAGGAACTGGCGGATCCGCCGCGCCTCCTCCCCCTCGTCGGCGGTGAGCACGAAGCGCACCTTGGGCCCGTCCTCGCGCTCGCACCACAGCCGCTTCTCGTGGCGCGCGCGGTTGTTCGCGATCACGGCGTTCGCGGCCTTGAGGATGTTTCCGGTCGAGCGGTAGTTCTGCTCCAGCCGGATCACCGTGGCACCCGGGAACGCGCCCTCGAAGTCGAGCACGTTGGAGCGGTCCGCGCCCCGCCATCCGTAGATGGACTGGTCGTCGTCGCCCACCACGAACAGGTTGCGGTGGGCGCGGGCCAGCCATTCCACCAGCCGGAACTGCGCGTGGTTGGTGTCCTGGTACTCGTCCACCAGCACGTGCTCGAAGCGCGCGGCGTAGCGCTCCCCGATCTCGGGGCGCTCGCGGAAGAGCTTCACGCACCCGGTGATCAGGTCGTCGAAGTCGAGCGCGCCGTTGGCGCGCAGCGCCTGGTCGTAGGCCGCGTAGCACTCCGCGATGCGCTTCTGGGCCGGGCTGATCGCGAGGCGCGCCATCTCCTCGGGCGGCACCAGCGCGTTCTTGGCGTCCGAGATGCGGGCGCGGGCGGTCGAGAGCTCGCGCGCCTCGCCCCCCTGCCCCATGCGGCCCAGCACCGCGTGGAGCACCTCGTCCTGGTCCTCGCGGTCGTAGACCGCGAAGCCCGGGGGCAGCCCCAGGCTCTCCGCCTCGCGCCTCAAGATCCTGAGCCCGGTGCCGTGGAACGTGCCGACCCACAGCGGGCGCGCCGCCCCGCCGGCGGCGCGCTCGATCCGCTCGCGCATCTCGCGGGCGGCGCGGTTCGTGAAGGTGAAGGCGAGGATGCGCTCCGGGGGCACGCCGCTCTCGAGCAGGCGCGCGACCCGCGCGGTGAGCACCCGGGTCTTGCCGCTCCCCGCGCCCGCCACCACGAGCAGCGGGCCTTCGGGATGCTCGACAGCCGCGCGCTGGGCGGGATTGAGCGAGAGGGCGGTTGCCAGGGAGGAGTTCATGCGTGGCGGCGCGGGCGCGCCGCTCGCCGCAATCTAGCCGATCGCCGCGCCGCGTTCCACCCGGCGCCCTGGAGGGGTGCCCCGGCGCAGCGTTCGCCGGCGGCCCACGAGGCTCGCGGGCGAGGGGCTCCTCCGCCGCGAGGTCGGGTGCAGGCCCGAGACGCTCCCGCTCAGAACTCCGGGCCGATGCTGAAGTGCCAGCGCGGCTGGCTCGCCCCGTGGAGATCGGTGTTCCAGGCGGCGTCGAGCTTGAAGATCAGGAAGTAGACCGAGCTGCGCACGCCGACCCCGAAGCCGAGCTTGGGATCGTCCAGGCGGCGCGTGCCCTCCACCACGTGGGTGAGCCGCAGCTTGTCGCCCGGGTTCCACACCACCCCGGCGTCGCCGAAGACCGCGCCGCGCAGGTTGAAGAAGCCGATCGGGACCGGCCCCACCAGCCCGAGCTGCTGGATGAAGGGGAACCGGAACTCCGCGTTCACGATCGCCACCCGCGAGCCCTGCAGGTCGAAGTCCGAGTAGCCGCGCAGGGTCGAGAACCCGCCGACCCGGAAGATCTGGGCCCCGGTGCCTTCGCTGGCGCCCGCGAGCACGCGGCCGGCGAAGGTGTAGCCGTGGGTCATGTCCCAGTAGCGCCGCCCGTCCAGGGTCACGGTCTGGTAGGCGAGCCCGTTCTCGAACCACGGGAACGACGGGCTGTAGGACAGGTTGTAGCGCTGTCCGTTGACCGGGCCGTAGTAGCCGAACAGCGAGTTGTCGCCGATCAGGGACACCGAGGGGGAGCTGACCGAGCGGAACTCGCTCCCGCTGCGGAAGAAGTCTCCGAACGCGTCCTGCTCGTAGAACACCCGCTCCACGAAGATCTGGCTGAAGTTGAACTCCAGGCGGTGGAAGCGGTCGAAGGGATAGGCCGCGGAGAGCAGCAGGCCGTAGTTCCGCTCCGAGAAGTCCCGCAGCCGGCCGAGGGGCTCGCCCAGCGTGGTGACGCTCGAGGTGAAGTAGTTCTTGAAGTGGAAGACGCCCGCCCCGTAGTTCCAGCGCTTGCGCAGGTAGTTGTAGATCACGAGCGCGTTGAGGTCCTCGAGCGAGCTGCTGAAGACGTCGGTCGCGATGAACAGGTTGTGGTCGCCGAGGAAATCGCTCAGCACGAACTGCGAGTTGCCCCCGAATCCGTATCCGCTCGCGGCGTAGAAGCCGGCACCGGCGTAGTCCGGCGAGAGCCGCGGCCGGTAGGGCGTGGGGCTCTGCCCCAGCACCGAGTCGGGCAGCGCGAACGGCCCGCCGCGCTCCACCAGCGGCACCGTCCTCACGATCGCGGGCATCGAGTCCGCGGCCGGGGGCAGGGCGCGGATCTCTCCGCCGGTCCAGGCCGGCGGCTCGCCCGGCCGCGGCAGGCCGGCGCGCAGCGTGTCCTTGGCGCCCGAGACCCGGATCCGGGGCCCGGGAGGCTCCACCCCCGCCAGCACCGTGTCCTTGGCGAGGCTCATGCTGTCCGGCCACAGCGCCGCGAGCGCCGCGCGCGGCGGCGCGGGCTTCGCGCTGTCGGCCGCGGCGGCGCGCGCGGTGGCCGCGTCCAGCACCGCCTCGGGCGAGCGCTTCTTGAGCCGGCTCAGCACCCCGTCCACCGACAGCGGCTCGCGCACCGCGAAGACGTCGAACCCGCCGTGGTTGTAGGCCGAGAACACCAGCCGGTCGTTCAAGCGCGACCACGACAGGCTCGAGACCGCGCCCGTGACGTCGGTGAGACGCGTGAAGGTCGAGTCGCGGCGGTCGTAGAGATAGATGTTGGGCGTGCCGTCGCGGTCGGTGATGAACGCGAGCTTGGTGCCCTCGGGAGACCAGGCGGGCGAGTGGTCGTCGCCGAACGTGTCGAGCACGCGCTCCACCTTTCCGCTTCCGAGCTCGAGCTGGAAGATCCCGTACGAGCCGAACCCGCCGTGCGCCCTGACCGGGCGCAGGACCACCGGGGCGAGGCGGTCGGAGGCGAACGTGATGGCGCTCCCGTCCGGAGTCCAGGTGGGCTCCTTCTCGTCCCAGTTGTCCTGGGTCAGGCGGTGGTTGTCGCCGGTCCTCGCGTTCACCAGCCACAGGTCGGAGCGGCCGTCGACCAGGCCCACCACCACCAGGGAGTCGGAGACCGGCGACCAGGCCGGGTAGGACAGCGCGTCGCAGCGCAGATCGATGCGCCGCAGGATCCGCCCGGTCTGCGCCGAGAGCACGTAGAGCACGTCGTGGCCCCCGCTCTTCGCCGTGAGCGCGAGGCGCTCGCCGTCGGGGGCCCACGCGATCGCGCTGCGGAACGACGGGATGTTCTCGAACGACACGTTGCGCTCGCCGCGGATCAGGCGTCGCAGCACCTTCCCGTCGAACGCCGACATCAGGTACACGTCGGTGTACTGGCGGCGGTCGGAGAAGTAGGCCACCCGGTCGCCCTGCGGCGAGATCGCCGGCGAGGTGTTGAGCGTGCTCTCGTCGTGCCGGTGATCGGTGAGCCGCTTCGCGAACTGCGACGGGTCCTCCTGGCGCGCCACGGTCGGCCAGTACTGCTTCTTGAGCGCCTCGCGCCACTGCTGGTCGAACCGGCGCGGGCTCATGTCCAGCGCACGCTGGAAGGCGCGGTCGAAGTTGCGCGTCGAGCGGATGCGCTGCAGCACCTCGCGCAGCCGGTCCTCGCCGAAGCGGTCCACCAGGTAGGCGATCGCCGACTGGCCCTGCTTGTAGACCGTGTATCCCCCGCTGTAGTCGAGCGGGGGCAGGTTGCCCTCGATCGTGCCGTCGCGCATCACCATCTCGGCGGTGCTCTCGAGGCCGAGCGAGTAGTACTCCGCCATGCCCTCGGCGAACCAGATCGGCACCGAGAAGAAGCTCTGGTGCGCGATCAGGGAGGTCGCCGAGCCGCCGTAGAGCAGGTCGAACATCACCGCGTGGACCAGCTCGTGGACCACGACGTGGCGCAGGTCCTCGTACGAGCCCGTGAACGGGAGCACGACGCGGTTGCGCAGCACCTCGGTGAAGCCGCCGGTGCTGGCGTCGATCAGCCCGGGCGTGACGTTGGTCTGGGAGAAGTCGTTGTGCGAGCCGTAGATGATGATCGGCACGCGGCGGCCGAGCGAGTGGCCCATGCGGCGCGACAGGTATTCGTGGGACTTCTCGGCCAGGTCGAGGACCCGCATCGCCAGGCTGTCGAGGCCGTCGTAGTAATAGACCTCGAAATGGTCGGCGCTGATCGAGCGCCAGCTGTACTGCCGGTACTGGACCTTGTTCTCGCCGAAATACTGGGCCGAGGCGGGGCGGGGGCCGAGGCCGCACAGCGCCAGCATCGTGCCGGCGATCACCAACGTTCTACGCATCGGTAGGGCTCTCTGGGCTACGGGTCGGGAGCGTTCCTTCGCCGGCCATGATCGAGTGTACACCCTTTCGTGCCCGAAAGGTCCGGCCCGGTGGGGAAGGTATCGGCACGCCACTCAATACTCCCAGCGTGCTTTCAGATTCACGTTGAAGTCCGGAGTTCCGGACGTATTGGTGGTGCTGCCGGTCAGGATGCGGCGCTGCTTGAGCTCGGTGGTCACGAAGAAGAAGCGGTTGAGGCGGTACTCGGCCTCCACGTCGCGCTCGAAGGGGTTGTCGGGCGCTTCGGTGAGCGCGTACTTGCGCTCCAGGCCCGGCACCCGCTGGCGGTAGCGCACCTGGAGGTTGCGGCTCACCGGGATGCCCACGCCCAGGATCACGTCCCCCTGGCCGGTCAGGAGGCCGCCCCGCTCGCGCTCGACCACCCACTCGTTGATGTATCCCTTGAAGGTGCGCGACATCTCCGCCGACAGGGTCTTGTTGATCGCCTGGGTCACGTAACTGTCCAGCGGGTCGCCCGACAGTCCGCCCTTCACGTCCTTGAACCGCCCGACGGTCAGCTCCTGCAGGATGCAGGCCTCGTCCCAGTCGTGGGGCTTGCTGCTCAGCCCGACCACCGGCTCGTTCGCGCGGCCCGTGATCTTGGCGGTGATCTCCTCCGGGCCCTCCGAGGCGCAGCTTGCGCCCGCCCCGGGCTGCTTCACGCGCGTCACCGCCTCGATGTCCAGCACCGGGTTCGCCCCGTTCAGGTTGTCGAACGTGAGGTTGGCGGCCTGGACGTCGAAGCGGTTGCTGAGGAAGTAGTAGGTGCCGCGCAGCGAGCGCATGTCCCCGTAGATGATGAGCGAGTCCGGAGTCTGCTCGATCGTCAGGTCGGCGCTCAGCTCGATGTCGCCGTCGGGCGGCTGCCAGTGCAGGTCGCTGGTGGCGCTGAGCTGGACGGCGTAGGTCCAGAACAGCGGCCGGGTGGTGGCGGCGAGCTGCTGGGTCTCGCTCTGGTTGGCGAAATCGAGCAGCACCACGGCGTGCTGGAGCTCGGCGTTCCCCGAGACCTGCGGCAGCGTCTGCCCGTGCACCCGCGGCCCGTTGGTGACCACGAAGGCGCCGTCGAAGGTGGCGGCGTAGAGCCCGGACTCCTGGGCGGTGAAGTCGCGGAGCGCGAGGTCGAATCGGTAGCCTTCGAGCTTGAGGCCCGAGAGGCTCACCCGCCCGCGCCCCGCGACCCGGCCGCGCTCGCCCTGGCGCGCCGAGAGGGAGTCGAGCGTGATCCCCGACTCGTCGAGGCTGAAGTCGGCCGAGAGGTCGCGCAGCTCCTCCTCGCGCCCGGCGAGCCGCACCACGCCGTCGCGCACCCGCGATTCGCCGCTCAGCACCGGATGGCGCGCGGTGCCGGTCACGCGCGCGATCAGGTCGAAGCGCCCGGTCGCCGCTCCGATCTGCGGCACGAACAGCGGAACCACCGCCAGGTCGCCGCCCGGGATCCGCACGCTCCAGTCCATGGGCTGGTCGGGGAGCTCGGGCGGCCCGCCGAAGCCGAGGCGGAGCGGCAGGGCGCCCGAGGCCGTGGACTCGACCGGCCCGCGCGTCACCCGCACCTCGTCCACCGTGAGCCTCCCGCCGTGGTACGAGGCGCGCACCCCGGCGCTGTCCACGCGGTAATCGCTCCAGGCGAGCGGCCGCGCGGCGGCCGCGACTTCGAGCTGCGGCTCGCTGGGGCTGCCTCCCACCGTGAGCGTGGCGTCGAGCCGTCCGACCAGGCCGTGCGCCTTGGGGAGCAGGGCCTCCACCCGCTCGAGCGGGAACGCCCGGGCGCGCAGCTCCCCCTCCCAGCGCCCCGCGTGCGAGATCCACGCCCCCACCCCCTCGGCGGTGAGGGTGTCGGGCCACGCCCGCTCCCCGGCCTCCACCTTCCCGCTCGCGTCGAGCGAGCCGCCCGCGAGTGCCAAGGCCAGGCGATCGACGGCGAGCCGCCCGGGGCCGCCCGAGAGAGCGAGTGCCAGCGAGTCGGCGCGGTGCCCGCGCGCCGCCGGGCCGCGGGCGACCGCCTGGAAGCTCCAGCGCGGGTCGCCCGGCACCCCGCCCACCGTGAAGGTCACCTCGCTCGTTCCCGCCAGCCCCCACTCGCTCGGCAATCCGAGCCGCGAGAGGTCGAGGCGCTCGCCGTGGGCCCGGAACGAGTAGGCGCCGCCCGGTGCGGCCCACCGCCCGCCGAGGTCGAGGCGGGCGTCCCGGTCGCTCAGCTCGAGCCGGTCGATGCTCACCCCCTGGCGGTCCCCCGAGATCTCCACCTTCGGGTCGGCGGTCCAGTCGAACTGCGAGCTGGTCGCGCGCGCCCGGTCCAGCGTGACGCTCCAGCGGTCCTGGCCCCAGGTCGCGCGCCCGGCCGCGGTGACGAGCGTGTCCCCCGCGTGCGCCGCCGCCGAGACGATCTCGAGCGCGGCGTCCCCGAGCCGCACCGCGCCGGCCGTGCTGTCGAAATGCACGCCGAGGAAGGTCATGCCGGCGAGCGCCACCCGCGATCCGAGGTCGGGCTTCGGCAGGAGCCGGCCGTCGACCTCCTCCAGCCGCCAGCTCTCCACGTGCGCGCCGAGCCAGTCGGTGCCGGTCCCGTGGAGGGCGCCGGTTACCCGCAGCTCCCCGTGGTGCCCCTCCACCGTGCCCTCGCCCCGCGTGAGCACGCCGCGGATCCCGCTCGCCCGCCCGTCCGGCCACTCCTCGAGCGGCAGGTGCGCGGCCTGGTAGCGCCCGCGCCATCCCTCCTTCTCCGTCACGCCCTGGAGCACGACCTGCCCGCCGCGGCGGAGCATGTCGACCCGGAACGTGTCGGGGCCGCTGGCCGGAAAGAGCACCGCCACGCGCGCGCTGTCCGCGCGCCACCCCGCGAGCTCGGAGGGCCCGAGGCGCGCTTCGAGCTCGTCCGCGCCGGCGGTGGCGACCCGGTAGCGGAAGCGGCCGTTGAGCCGGCCCACCGGCCATCCGGTCAGGTGGATCGCGGACCACCGGGCGGGGTTCCCGTTGCGCACCTCGCCGCCCACCTCCCACGAGGAAGGTCCGTAGGTGAAGCGCCCCTCCAGGTCGCCCGCCGGCGACGAGGCCAGGAGCGGCACCACCGTCCAGCGCCCGCGCCCGCCCACGAAGTCGCCCCGGCCCTCGAGTGCCAGGCCGTTCCAGTCGAACGTGCCGGTGAAATCGCCGCGCAGGGTGGCTCCCATGCGCGCGTGGGCCAGGAACCGGCCTTCGCCCGGGACGTCGAACGCCCCGTTCTTGAACACGCGGGCGAGCCAGCTCCAGCGCACGCGCGCGACCTCGAGCGCCAGCACGCGCTCGCTCCCGCCCGGCGCCCACGCGCCGCGGCCGCGCAGCTCGAGGTCGGAGGTGCGGAGCTCGCGCACCAGGCAGCGCACGCTGTCCCCTTCCACGATCTCGCCCCTCAGGCTCTCGAGCCGGCTCCCGAAGGGACCCTGGGTCCAGCTCATGCTCTCGACCGTGGCGCGCGAGCGCGCGCCGGTCTCGGCCCGGACGTCGAGCGCGAGCCCTTCGATCCCCTCGAAGGGGCGCGGCACGCGCAGGGCGCCGCGCGCGATCCGGAGCCTGAGGTCGAGCCCGCGCCCCGGCCGCCCGGGCGTGGAGCGCGGCTCGCTCTTCCAGGCCGGCAGGAGCAGCTTGCCGTCCGGCCCGCGGGCGAGCTGGATGACGGGGTGCTCGAGCTCGAGCACGATCGGGCTCCGCCCCGAGAGCAGCCCGAGCGCCGAGTAGCTCACGCGGATGGTCTCGACCGAGAGCAGCGGTGGTGCGTCGCCGGTGCGGAAGCGCACGGTCGTGTCCAGCAGCCGCACGCCGGCGAAGGGATTGCCCTTGATGTCCCGGATCTCGAGCTCGACGTCGCTGCGGCGCGCGAGCGTCTGGTTGATGAGCACCGTCAGCTCCTTCGCCGCCCACTCGGTGCGGTTCGCCACGTACAGGATCGCGGTCAGGACCAGGAGGGCGAAGAGCGCGGCGAACGAGAGCAGCACGACCCGGAACAGGCGCGAGACCGTCCAGCGCACCGGCTGCGGCACGTGCTCGACGGCGTGCTCGATCTCCTCCTTGACGTGCTCGATCTCCTCCTTGATCTCCTCGGTGACGTGCTCGATGCCCTCCTTGATTTCCTCGACCAGCCCCTGGGGCTCGCCCTCGGGGGGCGCGGGGGACTCCCCGGGCTCCGAAGCCTCGAGCGGCTTCTCGCGCGGCTCCGAAGGCTCGAGCGGTTTCTCGGGCGGCGGAGCGGGCGGGTCCTCGCGAAGCGGGCTCATGGCGGAGGGATCAGAACGAGGGCCCGATCGCGAACTGCGGCTTGGCGACGAACGCCTTCTCGTGCTCGGAGGGACGCAGGCTCCAGGTGAAGTCGATGCGCAGCGGCCCGACCGGGAGGTTGACACGCGGCCCGATCCCGACCACGTAGCGCACGTCCGCGGGATCGAGCGAGCGGTGGCTCACCGAAGGCCGGAACTGCGAGGCGCGGACGTGCGAGGGGCGCAACCAGACGTTGCCGGCGTCCACGTAGGCTTCGACCCCAAACGGCCCGAACACCGGGATCCGCAGCTCGAGGCTGCCTTCCAGCATCGCCAGCCCGCCCGAGAACGGGATCGAGCTCTCGTTGTATCCGCGGATGGAGTTGACGCCCCCGGTGCGGAAGCGGTCGGTGAGCGGGACGCGCTGGACCAGCGAGTCGAGGGTGGGATCGGGCGAGAACGTCGCGCGCTCGCCGAAGGGCCGGATCACGCCGGCGCGCACCCGGCTCGCCAGGATCCAGCCGTTGGGAAGGGGCGAGTACCACGAGGAGGCCAGCAGGCCCTTGGTGAAGCTGCTCGTCCCCTTGAGCGGGCCGCCCGCCACTTCGCCGGAGAGGTTCTGCGCCGAGCCCTTGCTCGGGTTGAGCGGGTTGTCGCGCAGGTCGCGGTCCAGCCCGAGCTGGAGGCGGTGGGTGGTGTAGTGAGGGGGCACGCTGTCCGTCAGCGACTGGCGCACCAGCGTGCTCACGTTCGGGTCGCGGAACTCGATGGACTGCGTCACGAACGCGTTGTCCTCGAGCAGCGAGACGCGGGCGAAGCGCCCCAGCTCGCGCCGCAGCTCGAAGCTGAAGCCCTTGGCCTCGAGCCCGATCACCCAGCGCGGGTCGGCGCGATCGTCGCGGCGCTCGTAGTAGCCGGTGACGAGGCCGCGGGTCCGGGTGCGCCCGACCCACGGCTCGAGCAGCGAGGCCTCGCTGTGCGTGAGCAGGAAGCGCCCGCCGCCGTCGAGCGCGAGCCGCGAGGAGACCACCCCCTGGAGCCCGCGCCCGCCGACGTTGCGGTGGCCCCATTCCGCGGTCGAGCGGAAGCGCTCCGCGGTGCCGCTGCCGATGCCGGCGTCGATCCAGCGCGGCTTGCGCTCGCGCACCCGGAGGTCGAGGTCGATGCTCGATTGCGTCGAGTCCACCAGCGCGGTCATCTGCACCTGGCTGAAGAGCCCGGTCTCGTACAGGCGCTCGATCGAGCGCTCGACCCGCGGGTAGCGGTAGACCTCCCCCTTGCGGATCAGCAGCTCGCGGCGGATCAGGGTCTCGCGCACCCGGGCCCCGCCGGGCGAGATCACCGCCACGTCGCCGAAGTGGTAGAGCGGGCCCTCGCTCACGCCGTAGCGCACGTCCACCCGCAGGCCCTCGCGCGTCACGCCCGCCTGCACGTGCGGGATGTAGCCACGCTCCTGGTAGGCGCGCGAGATGCGCGTGGTGTCCGCGATGAGGTAGGCGGGGTTGAAAGGCCGCCCGGGGCGGGCCAGCAGGCGCCGCTTGAGCTGCTCGATGGGGTAGGCGTAGACGCCGGTGAGCGTGACCGAGCCGACCTTGGAGCGCGGGCCCTCCTCGATCACGAAGGTCACGATCGCCTCGCTCGGGTTGGTGGCGGGCCCCACCCGCGCGTGGGCCCGCGCGTCCAGGTAGCCGTGCTGCTGGAGCACGGACTCGATGGCGAGCGTGTCGGCGCGCAGGAAGTCGACGCGCAGCGCCGGCTTCGCGCGCCACGGCAGCAGCGACGCGGGGCGGGTCTTGAGCACCGCGCGGATCTCGCGGCCGCGCACGTGGATCCTTCCCGAGAGGCGCACGTCCGCGACCACGCGCAGCTCGCCCGGCAGCCCCGTCTGCGCGCGCGCCGGCGGAGCGACTGCCGCTAGAATCACGAGCCCGAGCGCCATCCATCGCGCGCCGTCGCGGGCGCGCCCCCTGTCGTTTCGCCGCCCCGGAGTGGATCCGGCGCCCCCCGGATCAGGGCGGGGCCGGCGCAAGCGTGGACTCCCGGGAGGCCGGCGGCCGCGCCCGGTCGAGCGCCCGCTGGCGCTGCACCCAGCGCAGCGGGTCGTTGGCCAGGATGAAGACGAACAGCGTCCCGATCACCACCAGGCCGACCCTCTGGAAGCGCATGTAGCCGCGCGCCGAGATCGGCCGGCGCCGCGCCGCCTGCACCAGAGCCAGCAGGATGTGTCCGCCGTCCAGCACCGGGATGGGGAGCAGGTTGAAGGCCATGATCGCCACGTTGATCATCGCGAGGAACTGGAGGTAGGAGTCGAGCCCGCGCCGCGCCTGCTCGCTCGCGGCCTGCGCGATGAACATCGGGCCGCCCAGGTACTCGCGGTAGTAGAGCGGCCGCGTGACGGTGAGCCACATGCTGCCGTAGACCGAGGCCACCAGCGACCCGGTGGCGCGGAAGCTCATCCCGACCGATTCGAGCAGCGGGTGGCGCTCGACGTACACGCCATGGCGCGGCGCCTCGATGCCGATGCGCGCGTTCTTCCCCGGGCCGCCGTCGGCGTTGATCGGGGTGACGTGAAGCGTGAGGGTCCGGCCCTGCCGCTCGACGGTCAGCACCACGTCGCGGTCGGTCTCGCCGCGCAGCGCGGGCGGCAGCTCGTCCCAGGTCCCGATCGGATTGCCGTTCACCGCCGTGATCCGGTCGCCCTCCTTGAGCCCGGCCTTGTAGGCCGGCATCCCGGTCACCACCGTGCCGACGAGCGGCGGGTCGGACGGGCGCCGGAGGCTGGACATCAGGGGCTCGCGCTCGGCCGGGGCGAGGTGCAGGGCGAAGCGCCGGTCGTCGCGCGCGATCTCGAGGTCCACCGGCTTGACCGCCGGGACCGCGGAGTTCGCGACGAAGATCTGGACCCAGGTGCTCACCGGCTTGCCGTTCACCGCCACGACCTGGTCGCCTTCGCGCAGCCCCGCGCGCCAGGCCACGCTGGTGTCGGCAACGGCGCCGAGGCGGTTCGGGAAGTCGGGGTAGCTCACCCCCACCACGCCGACGGCGATCAGCGCGACGAAGGCCGCCACCAGGTTGGCGGCCGGCCCGGCGATCGCGATCAGCACCCGGCCGAACCAGGGATGGGAGAGGAACTCCTCCCGGCCTCCCGAAGGCATGGAGCCGTCCTCGGCCGGGCTGTCGCCGGCCATCTGGACGTAGCCGCCGAGCGGGATCCACGAGACGCGGTACTCGGTGCTCCCGCGGGTGACTGCGGCCAGCGCCGGGCCGAAGCCCAGCGAGAACCGGAGCACCTTCACGCCCCGCCACTTGGCCATCGCAAAATGGCCGAGCTCGTGGACGAAGATCACCACCCCGAGCAGGACCACTCCCGGGACCACGGCGTTCCAGAGCACAGTCAACTCCTTGGAGAGAGAGATTTTCCCGCAGGCTAAGCCGCGCTCGGGAAGGGCGTCAAGGACTCCAGGGCGAGCCGGGAGGATGCGCCACCACGGCAAGCAAGTCCTGGACCGCCACGCCGCCCCGCTCGGGCGCCGGACCCATCAGCCCCGACGCGCTCGTTCGTGCAACACCGCGTCGTATTCCTGCAGCGTGCGCTCCACCATGGCGTCGGCGCCGAAGGCGCGCACCGTCTCCCGCGCGTGCGCGGCGCGGCCGCGCGCGCCTTCGGGATCGCGCAGCACCTGGAGCAGCGCGGCCGCGAGTGCTTGGGGATCGCGCGCCGGCACCAGCAGGCCCGTGCTCCCGTGCTCGACCACCTCGGGAATCCCGCCGACCGCGGTCGCCACCACCGGCACGCCCGACGCCTCGGCGTCGAGCAGCGAGGTGCACAGGCCTTCGAGGTAGGAGGCGAGCGCGAACACCGTGAACTGGCCGAGCAGCTCGAGCGCGTCGGCGCGGAAGCCGAGCAGGTGCACGCGGCGCTCGAGGCCGAGCGATGCGAGCTGGCGCTCGAGGGCGGGGCGGCACTCGCCCTCGCCGATCCAGGCGAAGTGGACGTCCGGGCGCTCCCGGACTACGAGCGCCGCGGCGCGCGCCAGGTCGGCGTGGTTCTTGTGCGGCGCGAGCGCCGCGACGGTCCCGATCACGATCGCATCGGGCGGCGCGCCGATCGCGGCACGCAGGCTCGCGCCGGCGCCGGGCGCGGCGGCGCCCGCGCCCGAGGTGGGCGCCGGCGCGGCCGACGGCAGCTTCACGCCGCTCGGCACCAGCGCGAGCTTCGAGCGCGGCACGCCGCCTTCGGCCATGGCCTCGATCACGCCGCGGCTGATACACAGGTAACGGTCCACCGGCATGCGGTACTTGAGCGCGCTCGCCGGGTTCCGCGCCACGGCGAAGTCCACCCGCCTCGACACCACGACCGCCACGCCCGCGAGCCGCGCCGCCGCCACGCCCGGCACGTGCGCGTGCGCGCTGTGGCAGTGCGCGAGGTCGGCGCGCGGCGAGCGCAGCGCCGCGAAGGCGGCGAGTGCCGCCCCCGGGTCCCACTCCGCCCGCGGCCGCCACGGCGCGGCGACGATCCCCGCCGCGCGCGCCCGCTCGAGCAGCGGGCCGCGGGGCGCGAGCAGCCGGCACTCGTGGCCGCGGGTGCGCAGGCCCTCGAGCAGCAGCAGGACCTGGGCCTGGCCCCCGCGCCACTCGCGCCCGGTGTCGAGGTGAACCGTTCTCACCGCCCCGCCCCCGCGAAGCGCTCGAGCGTCTCGCGCAGGGCGGCGCCGATGCGCGCCGGGGTCGCGACCTCGAGCGCGCGCTCCCGCCCGTTGCGCCCCAGAGCTTCGCGCCGCTCGGCCCCCGCGATCAGGGTGCGCAGCCCGGCCGCGATCGCCGCCGCGTCGCCGCGCTCCACCGCCGCGACGTGCACGCCGGGCTCGAGCACCTCGCGCAGACCCGCGCCGTCTCCGGTGAGCACCGCGCGGCCCGCGGCCAGCCCCTGGTAGACCTTGTGCGGGATCACGCGT
The DNA here is from genome assembly GCA_036507005.1 of Candidatus Eiseniibacteriota bacterium. Classification (GTDB taxonomy): domain Bacteria; phylum Eisenbacteria; class RBG-16-71-46; order RBG-16-71-46; family RBG-16-71-46; genus WS-2. Next base: position 12,577 of record DASXQT010000066.1, on the reverse strand, counting down.
CCGGCCTTCTCCCCCGCGCCGAAGGCGCCGAGCAGGACGTGCGCGCCCGCCATGAGGCGCGGGGCCTCGGCGTAGGGCACGGCCCCGGGGAACTCGACGCCAGAGAGACTGTGGGCCGCGGCAAGAGCGCGGGCGCGCTCGAGCTCGATGCCCGCGCCCGCGAGCGTCACCTGGTAGTCCGGCAGCCGCGCGCGATCGCGCTCCAGCTCGGCCAGGGCGTCGATCACGAGCGGGACGCCGTGGAGCGGCAGGAAGCCGCCGAGGTAGAGCACGCGCACCGGGTCCGCGGGCGGCGGCGGGCCGATGCGGAAGAACGCGTCCTCGGCGCCCACCAGCACCCGCGCGAGGCGCGGGCGCGCGGCGCCCAGCGCCTCGAACAGCGCGCCGTGCGCCCAGGTGTCGCACAGCACCAGGTCGGCGAGCGAAAGCGCCCAGCGGTCGATGCTCAGGTTCCAGCGGGCCTGCCACGAACCCTCGGCGTGGAGCCCCCAGTCGCTCACCAGCGTGTCGTGGCGCGAGATCAGCGGGTCGAACACCAGCGTGCGCCTGCCGCGGAGGAGCCGCGCGAGCGGCACGTCCTTGTGACGGAACTCGGGCACGAGCACGACGTCGGCTCCGTCCACGCGGCGCGCGAAGGCCGCCGCCAGCTCCGGGTAGCGGCGCCACGCGCGGCGCTCCGGCACGTGGGCCTCGAGCACCTCGACCCCGGCGTGCGCGAGCCCTTCACGCAGGATCTTGTTGCGCGCGTAGCCGCGATCGTACGCCCCGAAGAAGCACACCCGCGTCACGCGGCGTTCCCCGCCCCCGGATCCCTGGGCTCGGCCCACACCGCGGCGTACTTGAGGAGCACCTGCGCGGCGGCGAGCGCGCACAGGGCGAGCCCGTGCGCGCCGTCGAGGAAGCCGGCCTGGAGCACGTACATGCGCAGGAAGCGGAGCGGCGGCCGCAGCACCAGGTCGAGCGCCCCGGCGCGGCGGCCGCGGGCGCGCATCGCCGCCGCGCCGGCCTCGGCGTAGCGCACCAGCTTCTCGCGGCAGTCGGCCCAGCGCTCGTAGCTCCGGTGCTCGATCGTGCCGGCGAGGGTTCCGATCTCTCCGCGCACGCTCACCCGCTCGTGGAGCCGGGCGTCGTCGAACGACGCGGCCTCGCGGCGGAAGAGCCTGAGCACCTTCTCGCCCTGCCAGCCGCAGTGGCGGATGCGCTTCCCGAGGAACCAGGTGACGCGCTCGATCCGGTAGCCGGCGGCGGTCCCGCCGAGCACCGCATCGCGCACCGCGGCGACCGCCGCCTCGTCGAGCCGCTCGTCGGCGTCGAGCCACAGCACCCACGGCTGCGAGGTCCGCTCGAGCCCGAAGGCGCGCTGGGGCCCGAAGCCGTCGAGCGCGCGCTCCGCGACCTTGGCGCCGTGGCGCGCCGCCACCTCGCGCGTGCCGTCGCGGGTCGCGGCGTCCACCACCACCACGGTCTCGCGCGCGAAGCCGAGCCGCGGGAGCAGATCCCCGAGGCGCGCGGCCTCGTCACGCGCCAGCAGCAGGACCGAGAGCGGGAGTGCGTCCATGGCGCTCGATGTGGTCCATCACGGCGCGCGAAGCCGCCTCCGGGTCGATGCCCGGCATGCAGCACCAGTGCGGGCAGTCGGTGCGGTCGCAGCCGCGGCACGGCAGCTCGGTGCGCAGGTAGCCGTGGATCTCGCCCACCGGATTCCAGGTGTCGGGGTGGGTGGGGCCGAACCAGGCGAAGCTGGGCACGCCGAGTGCGGCGGCGAGGTGCCGCGGCCCGCTATCCACGCCCACCACGGCGAGCAGGCGCTCGATCACCGCGGCGAGCGTGGCGACGTCGCAGGGCGGGAGCGGGAGCACCCCGGGCGCGAGCCCTTCGAGCACCGTGCCCACCCGCTCCTCGCCCGGACCGAGGATCGCGAGCACGCCGAGGCCGCGGGCGAGCAGGCGCCGGGCGAGGACCGCGGCGTGCGAGAGCGGCCAGGTCTTGGTGGGCCAGGTGCCGGCCGCCACCAGGCCCACGGTGCGGCCGGGCTCCGGGACGCCGCGCTCTTCGAGCAGACGCGCGGCCGCGGTGCGCGCCGCCGCGCCCAGCGCGATCCGCGGCTCGAGGCCGTCCGCGCTCCCGCCCGCCGCGACCGCGAGCCGCACGTGGGTCGCGGAGGCGTGCTCGCGCCGCCCGCCCGGAAGCGCGAGCGTGCGCGGGACCCGGATGCGGTAGGCGCCGCGCCGCCCGCGCAGGTCGTAGCCGGCGGTGAGGCGCGCGCCCGAGAGCGCGGCGATCGCCGCCGAGCGCGGGTTGCCGAAGAAGTCGACCACGCGCTCGACGTGGCGCCGGCGCAGGGTGGCCGCGAGCCGCGCGCTCGCGCCCGCCGTGCGGTCCAGCGGCCACACCCGGTCCACGCCCTCCAGCCCCTCGAGCAGCGGCGCGTAGCGGCGCTCGGTCACCACCTCGAGGCTCGCCCCCGGGAACCCGCGCTTGAGCGCGCGCAGCGCCGGCGTGACCAGCACCACGTCCCCGAGCGCGCGCGGGCGGATCGCGACCACGCTCGTCACGCGCGCTTCCCGCAGCGCTCGCGCACCCGGCTCACCAGCTCGCGGCTCGCGTGCGCCTTGGGATCGCCCGTGATCGCGGTCTCGATCCCGAGTGCTGCGGCCGCCGCGCGCTCCGGGACGCGCTCGCGCTCGTAGTCGGTGCCCTTGGCGTGGACCGCGGGGGCCAGCGCCGCGAGGATGGCATCGGCGGTGGGCTCCTCGAACACCACGACCGCGTCCGACGCGGCCAGCGCCGCGACCAGGCGCGCGCGCTCCGCGGCCGCCAGCACCGGGCGCCCGCGGCCCTTGAGCGCGGCGGCGGCGCGATCCCCGTTCACCGCCACCACCAGGCGGTCCCCCAGCGCGCGCGCCGCCTCGAGGTAGCGCACGTGGCCGACGTGGAGCAGATCGAAGACGCCGTTGGCGAGCACCACGCGCTCGCCCGCCGCGCGCCACGCCCGCACCTCGCGCGCCGCGTCGGCGAGCGCCAGGACCCGGCCCGCGGTCGAGGTCGCGCTCACCGAGGGCCCCTGCGGGCGCGCGATCCGGCGCGGGCGCGCCGCCCGGCACCTGCGCCGACCTTGCCGCCGACCTTGCCGCCGTCCTTCGCGCCGTCCGCCGCGCCGGCGGCCGCGCCCTCCCCGGCGCCGCGCGGCGATCGCGCCGCCCTAGCGCGCCGGGCGCGCGCGGCGCGCCCCAGCGCCCGCTCGAGGTCCGCCGCGCTCACCGCCACGGCACCGCGCCGGCTCACCGCCACGCTTCCCGCCACGTTGGCGAGCGCCGCCGCCTCCAGCGCCGGAGCGCCCGCGGCCAGCGCCAGGGTCGCGGTGGCCACCACCGCGTCGCCCGCGCCGGTCACGTCCACCGCCTCCTCGCCCCCGAACGCCTCGAGGCTCACTCCCCGGTCGCGCTCCCAGAGCGTGAGCCCGTCGCGCCCGCGGGTGATCAGCAGGTGATCCGCTCCGACCACGCGCAGCAGCCGGGACGCGACCCGCGCGAGGTCGCGCACGCTCGCGATCTCGAGCCCGGCCGCGGCCGCCGCCTCGCTCTCGTTGGGCGTGGCGAGCGTCACGCCGCGATAGCCCGCGAGCCGGTAGCGCGCATCGAGCGCCACCGGGACGCGTCGCTCCTGCCACGCCCGCACGTGCGGCGCCGCCAGCGCGGGCGTGACGCTGTCGTAGCCGTAGTCCGACAGCACCACCGCCTGGGCCCCGCGCGCCGCGCGCTCGAGCGCCCGGGAAAGCGCGGCGCGGCCCGTCGCGCCGGGCGGGAACGCCGCGCCGCGATCGACCCGCACCACCTGCTGGAGCGCGGTGTGGACGCTGCCCGCCACGATCCGGGTCTTGACCACCGTGGCCGCGTCGGGATGCAGGAGCAGCCCGGCGACGTCCACCCCCGCCGCGGAGAGCAGGTGCCCGAGCTCCTCGCCCGCCGCGTCCGCTCCCACCCAGCCCACGGCGCGCACCCGGGCGCCGAGCGCCACCAGGTTGAGCGCCGCGTTCGCGGCCCCGCCGCCCTGGGCCTCGCGCGACTGCCAGTCAAGCACCAGCACCGGCGCCTCGCGCGACACGCGGCGCGTGAGGCAGCGCCAGTACTCGTCGAGCACGAAGTCGCCCCACACCACCGCGGTGAGCCCGCGCATGCGCTCCACCCACGACAGCAGGCGCCCGGGCTCGGGCGGCGTCGCGCGGGCGTACTTCACCGCGCCACCACCGCGGCCCGCGCCGCCTCGCGCGCGCGCGCGTCCACGCTCTCGAGCTGGGCGAGCGATTCCACTTTCTCGCGCGGGATGCGCTCGAGCACCCGCGCCACCAGCTCGGGGACCTCGCCGAGCGCGATCTCGCCGTCGAGGAACGCCTGCACCGCGACCTCGTCCGCGGCGTTCAGCACGCACGGCGCGGTGCCGCCCTCCCGGCCCGCGGCCAGCGCCAGATCGAAGGCCGGGAAGCAGCCGGCCGGGAGCGGAGCGAACTCGAGCCCGGCGAGGGCGCCGGGATCGAGGCCGGGCGTGGCCTCGCCCCAGTGCTCCGGCCACGAGAGCGCGAGCTGGATCGGGAGCCGCATGTCGGGACGCGCGGCCTGGAGCACGCTCGATCCGTCGCGGAACGTCACGATCGCATGGATGCGCGCCTCGGGGTGGAGCACGGCGGCGAGCCTCGGCCAGTCGAGGTCGAACAGCCAGTGCGCCTCGATCAGCTCGAGCCCCTTGTTGAAGAGCAGGGCGGAGTCCACCGTGATGCGCCGCCCCATGTCCCACACCGGGTGCGCGAGCACCTCCTCGCGCGTGGCGCGCCGCCAGTCGGGGTGCCTGCGCAACGCTCCCCCCGAGGCGGTGAGCGTGAGGCGCGCGACCTCCCCGGCCGGGCGCCCGCCCAGGCACTGGAGGGCCGCGCTGTGCTCGCTGTCCACCGGCACCAGCTCGGCGCCCGCTCCGCGGGCGAGGGCGGCGCGCACCAGCGCCCCCCCCACCACCAGCGTCTCCTTGTTCGCGAGCGCCAGCCGGCGGCCGGATTCGAGCGCGGCGAGCGAGGGGCGGAGCCCGGCCGCGCCCACGATGCCGTTCAGCACCACGTCGGCCCCGCTCTCCGCGGCCAGGCGCGCGGCGGAGCCGGGTCCCACCCACACCGCAGAGCCGGGGCTGGCCTCGGCGAGCGCCTGGCGCGCGCGCGCGGCGTCCGCGGGGCGCTCGAGCGCGAGCGCCAGGGGCCGGATCCGGCGCGCCTGCTCGCACAGCGCCTCGAGCGCCCCGCCCGCCGCCAGCCCCGTCACCCGCACGCGCCCCGGCTCGCGCGCCGCGACCTCGAGCGCCTGGCGCCCGATCGAGCCGGTCGAGCCCAGCACCGCGACGGTCTTCATGGGACGCGGAACACCACGAGCTTGAGGTAGTAGTAGACCAGCGGCGCCCCGAAGTAGAGGCTGTCGAAGCGGTCGAGGATGCCGCCGTGGCCGGGGATCATGTCGGACGAGTCGCCGTGGCGGGCGTCGCGCTTGAGCAGCGACTCCACCAGGTCCCCGACCTGCGCGAACACCCCGACCAGCCCGCCGAGGGCGAGCGCGTCCCAGCGCCCGAGGAACGGCGCGAACCAGGCGCGCGCGATGAAGGTTCCCACGACCGCCGAGGCGAAGCCGCCGAGCGCGCCCTCCAGCGACTTGCGGGGCGAGATGCGCGCCATGAGCCGGCGGCGGCCGAACAGGCGGCCCACCGCGTAGGCGCCGGTGTCGCAGCTCCAGGTGGCGAAGAACGCGAGCAGCACGTAGGCGGCGCCGTCGGCGTACTCGGTCCCGGCGCGCCACGGCAGCTCCCGCAGCAGGATCAGGTGCGCGGAGAGCCAGCCCACGTAGAACACGCCGAAGATCGTGACCGCGAGGCTCTCGACCTGGCGGGGGCGCGGCGCGCGGCGCAGCGAGAGCGCGAGCAGCAGCATCACCGCGGCGGTGACGAAGAAGTCCCCCTGGCTCTCGTGCGAATGGTAGGCGATGAGGAGCACGCCGAGCCCGGCCATGAGGCCGATCGGGAACGAGGGCTCGAGCCCCTTGCCGCGCATCATCCGGTAGAACTCGATCAGCCCGAGCGTGACCTGGAGCGCCACGAACCCCACGAACGCCAGCCCGCCGGCGCGGGCGAGCAGGATGAGGAGCGGCACGAACACCAGCCCGCTCGCCAGCCGCCAGCGCAGCGACCAGCCGGGCGCCTTGGCGAGCGCCAGGCCGGCTGCCGGCTCCCCCGCGTGCTCGGGCGCCTCGCGGACCGGCTCCCCCGCGCGCTCCGGCGCCCCGCGCACCGGCTCCCCCGCGGCTCCGGGCGCGGGGCTCAATCCACCCGCCCGAACCGGCGCTCGCGGCGCTGGTAGTCCGCCACCGCCTGGTAGAGATGGCGGCGCCGGAAATCCGGCCACAGCGTGTCGGTGATCCAGAGCTCGGTGTAGGCGAGCTGCCACAGCATGAAGTTCGAGAGCCGCATCTCGCCGCTGGTGCGGATCAGCAGGTCGGGGTCCGGGAGCCCGGCGGTGTAGAGGTGGCCGGCGAGCACGGTCTCGTCCACCGCCGCCGGGTCGATCCGGGGGCGCCCGTCCTCGCGCAGCATCCCGCGCACCGCGTCCACCAGCTCGGCGCGGCCGCTGTAGGAGAGCGCCAGCACCAGGCGGAGCCCCGAGCACCCCGAGAGGAACGCCTGGGTCTCGGCGATCGCGCGCCGCACCGTCGCGGGCAGATCCTGGGTGCGGCCGATGACCGCGAGCCGCACGTTGTTCTCCCGCAGCTCCTCGCGCTCCTCGCGCAGGGTCTCCTGCAGGATGCCCATGAGCGCGTCCACCTCGCGCCGTGGCCGCTTCCAGTTCTCGATCGAGAAGGTGTAGAGGGTGAGCACCTCGACGCCGAGGGCGACGCAACCCCGGACCGACTCGCGCACCGACTCGCGGCCGGCGCGGTGGCCGAACAGGCGCACCGCCCCGCGCGCGCGGGCCCAGCGCCCGTTCCCGTCCATGATGATCGCGATGTGCCGCGGCAGGTTGCCGCGGCTCAGCAGCTCTTCAGCCGTGGGATGGCGGGCGGGCAAGCATCCTCCCGGGGCGCGCCGGCGGACGCGGGGGTGTCGGACCCGGTCGGGTCAGACCTCCATCACCTCGGCCGTCTTCTTCTTGAGCATCTCGTCCACCAGGGCGATGTAGCGGTCGGTGAGCTTCTGGACGTCCGCCGTGAGCTTGTGCGCGTCGTCCTCGGAGATCGTGCTCTCGCCCTGCTCGTGCTTGATCTCCTTGTTCACGTCATGGCGGATCTGTCGGATGTGGACGCGCCCCTCCTCGACCAGCTTCGACACCACCTTCACCAGGTCGCGCCGGCGCTCCTCGCTGAGCGGCGGGATCGGCACGCGCACCACCACGCCGTCGTCGGTGGGGTTCAGCCCCAGATCCGAAAGCTGCAGGGCGCGCGAGATCGCCTTGAGCAGCGACTTGTCCCAGGGCTGGATCAGGATCAGCCGCGGCTCGGGGGCGCTCACCGAGCCCACCTGGTTCAGCGGCATCGCCTGGCCGTAGGCCTCGACCCGCACGGTGTCGAGCAGCGCCGGCGTGGCCTTGCCGCTGCGGATCCCGGTCAGCTCGCGGCGCGTGGCCTCGAGCACCTTCTTCATGCGGTCCTCGGCGCCATTCAGGATCTTGTGGATCACGACGCCCCCTCCCCCACGAGCGTGCCCACCGATTCGCCCTGGACGACGCGCAGCAGGTTGCCGCGCTCGCCCACGTTGAACACCACGAGCGGCAGGCGGTTGTCCATGCACAGCGAGATCGCGGTGGAATCCATCACCTTGAGTCCCCGCGTCAGAATATCGAGGTAGGTGATGCGAGGGAAGAAGGTCGCGGAGGCGTCGCGCGCCGGGTCGCCGCTGTAGACCCCGTCCACCTTGGTGGCCTTGAGGATCACGTCGGCGCCGATCTCGATCGCGCGCAGCGCGGCGGCGGTGTCGGTGGTGAAGTAGGGGTTGCCGGTGCCGGCCGCCATGATCACGATCCGGCCCTTCTCCAGGTGCCGGATCGCGCGCCGCCGGATGTAGGGCTCGCACACCCGCGCCATCTCGATGGCGGACATCACGCGCGTGTGCACCTCGCGCTTCTCGAGGGCGTGCTGGAGCGCGAGCCCGTTGATCACGGTCGCGAGCATGCCCATGTAGTCCGCGCCCACGCGGTCCATGCCGCGGGTGCTGGCGGCCAGCCCGCGGAAGATGTTGCCGCCCCCGGTGACGATGCCGACCTGGACCCCGAGGACGTGCACGTCGCGGATCTCGTCCGCGAGCGCGGCCATCACCCCTTCGTCGATCCCGTGGCCGGCCCCGCCCGCCAGGATCTCGCCGCTGAGCTTGAGGAGGATGCGCCGGAAGCGCGCGCCCAAGGGCTACTCCTGGCCGAGCCGGAAGCGGGCGAAGCGCCGGACCTGGATGTTCTCGCCGGTGCGGGCCGAGGCTTCCTTGACCAGCTCGCCGACCGTCTTCTTGTCGTCCCGGATGAAGGGCTGCTCGAGCAGGCAGATCTCGGAGTAGAACTTCTCGAGCTTGCCGGCCACGATCTTCTCGACGATGGCGGGGGGCTTCTTCTGGCCCTCCATCTGGGCGGCGAAGATCGCGCGCTCGCGCTCCACCCGCTCCGCCGGCAGGTCCTCGCGCCGCACCACCTCGGCTCCGGCGGCCGCGACCTGCATCGCGAGGTTGCGCACCAGATCGACGAACTCGGGGGTGCGCGCCACGAAATCGGTCTCGCAGTTGACCTCGATCAGGACGCCCACGCGGTTGCCGGGGTGGATGTAGGACTCCACCAGGCCCTCGCTCGCGGCGCGCGCGGCGCGCGACTCGGCGCGCGCGATCCCGCTCTTGCGCAGCAGGTCGACCGCCCTGTCGAAGTTCCCCTGCGACTCGACCAGGGCCTTCTTGCACTCCATCATCCCGGCCCCGGTGCGCTCCCTGAGCTCCTTCACCTGATCCGCCGTCACCGCCATGAAGCTTTCCCCCGTGTGTGGAAACGCCCGCCCGCGACTCGTCGACCCCGGGCGGGCGATGGGTGCGTACCCGGCCTCCGACTCAGCCCGTGCCGGTATGGGACGTCTCCGCCTCGGTCTCGCTCTCCTCGCCGCCGTAGGAGACCGTCACCTCGTCGCCGCCCTCGAGCGCGTAGGCCTTGGACTCGAGCACGGTCGTGGCGATCATCGAGGTGAACAGCCGGATCGAGCGGATCGCGTCGTCGTTGCCGGGAATGGGATAGCTCACCGGCGTGGGATCGCAGTTGGTGTCCACGATCCCCACGATCGGGATCGCGAGACGCGCCGCCTCGGTCACCGCGATCTCCTCCTTCTTGGTGTCGATCACGAACACCAGCGAGGGCGGGCCGGGCATCTCCTTGATCCCGCCGAACACGAACTGCAGCCGCTCGCGCTCGCGGGTGAGCCGCGACACCTCCTTCTTGGACAGCTTCTCGAAGGTGCCGTCCTCGGCCATCTTGTCCAGGTCGTGGAGGCGCTTGATGCTGGTGCGGATGGTCTTGAAGTTGGTGAGCATCCCGCCCAGCCAGCGCTCGGTCACGTAGTACTGGCCGCAGCGCGCCGCCTCCTCGACCACGATCGGCTTGGCCTGCTTCTTGGTGCCCACGAACAGCACGTGCCCGCCGGCGCGCACCACGCGCTCGACCGCGGCGCGGGCCTCCTCGACGCACTTGAGCGTCTTCTGCAGGTCGATGATGTAGATCCCGTTCCGCTCCATGAAGATGAACTTCTTCATCTGCGGGTTCCAGCGGCGGGTCTGATGCCCGAAGTGCACTCCGGCTTCGAGCAGGTCCTTCATCGTGATGGCAGCCACTGCTCTCCTTCCTCGGGGTTCCGGCCTCCGCCCCTTCCCTGTCTCGTGGCGCGCTGCTCCGTGACCGGAGACCCCGGCGCCGGGATCGAGGCGTGCGTGATCGGCTCTGCTACCGCTTGCTGAACTGGAAGCGCTTGCGCGCCCCCGGCTGTCCGTACTTCTTGCGTTCCTTCATGCGCGGGTCGCGCGTGAGCAGCCCATCGCGCCCCAGCACCGCGCGCAGCGACTCGTCCTCGCGGGCGAGCGCGCGCCCGATCGCGAGCCGCAGCGCGCCGGCCTGGCCGGTCAGCCCGCCGCCGCGCACCCGCGCCTCGATCCCGTACTTGCCGATCGTGTTCGTGAGGACCAGCGGGTGGAGCGCGGCCTGGACCAGCGTCGAGCGCTTCAGGTAGTCGAGCGGGCTGCGCCCGTTCACGGTGTGCTTGCCGGCCGCGAGCGTGAGCCGCACGCGGGCGACGGCCTCCTTGCGCCGCCCGGTCCGCGGCGACGACGGCTTCGAGCCGGTCGCGACGGTCATCGGGCCCCCGGCACCCAGGCCTCGGGCTGCTGCGCGACGTGAGGATGCTCCGGCCCTCCGTACACCTTGAGCTTTCGCATCATGGCCCGTCCCAGTTTGGTGCGCGGCATCATGCCCTGGATCGCGCGCTGCACCACCCGCTCGGGGTGCTTCTGCATCAGCACGACGATCGAGGTCCAGGTCGCGCCACCCGGATAGAGCGTGTGGTGGAAGTACTTCTTGTCCTGCGCCTTCCGGCCGGAGAGCGAGACCTTCGAGGCGTTGATCACGACCACGTGGTCGCCGGTGTCGATGTGGGGCGTGTACGTCGGCTTGTGCTTGCCCCGCAGCACCATGGACACGTGGGTGGCGAGGCGGCCCAGGGTCTTGCCCTCGGCGTCCACCACCAGCCAGCGTCGCTCGACCTCCACGGGCCGGGCGCTATAGGTCTTCATGCCATCCTCCGTTGCACGGAACGGCGCGGGGTCGGGGTAATTTCGCGCGCAGACGCGCGCACGACCCTCCACGCCGTATCACAGGAAGCGGCGGAAACTAGCACGGCGCCAAAAAGCATGTCAAGCGCATGTGGAGAGCAGGGTGGCGCGTGTGGACCTGGCGCACCGTGCGGTCAGACCCGCCCGCCGCAGCATCCGCGGCATGCCGCCGACGGCGCTTGGCGGCGCGCCTACCGCGTGCTTACGGTCTAGGTTGAGACCAGCCGCAGCCCGGCGGGGCGACGCCTGTCCCCGTCTTTCGTCACGGAGCCACTGGGGAAACGGAGCACCCTCACTCGCTCAGAGTGTTCCGGGATCCCAGCGCATTCCATTCATCGAGCTGCTGGATTGCCGGGTACCTCACGAGGAGCGCACGAACCGCCGGGACTCCTCGCCGCCGGGGTAGCGGAAGCGCACGACGTAAAGCCCTGACGGAGCCGTTGTTCCCCCGCGCGTCAGACCTGGCCACGCGGCGACATGTTTTCCGGCCGGCCACTGCCCATGCGCAAGGGAAGCAACGCTTCGGCCCTGCACATCGAACAATTCGAGATCGATGGCCGCAGCACTCGCCAACGAGAACTCGATGCGCACAGGGCCCCGCGCGGGATTGGGTGAGACGCGCACCAAGGCGAAGCGCGCCGTCGGTGACGCCTCAACCCGCACCGCCGCGCCGAGAATTACAACGTCCCGCCCCTCCTGAGCGACGAGCCGGTACCAGTACCCTTGCTCCAGGCCCACGCTCCGATCCAACTCAACCACGACCCTGCCTTCTCTCCAGCGCTCCGTCGCCGGCCGACTCCAGCCCAAGCCGTTCTCCGACCGCTCCACCCAGATCTCGGACGCGGTGGAACCCTCCTCCAACTCCCACGCAACCCGCACTCCATCGCTCACGCGATCCGCCGTCAAGCGCCTCACTACGGTCGCCGTCACGCCGCACCCCACTCCCAACGCCCCCACCTGCCCGCACCCCACCCGATCCACGAGCGGCGACATGTCCCGCAGCCGGAAATCCCCCCCCGCCGCATCACAGAACAGCGGATCGTCGCTAAAGTCCTCTGCCGACGCCGGCCGCCCACGGATGTCGCCCTTCGCGTTCCCGAACCAATCGTTGCACCCCACGGTCGTCGCGTTCGCCGTCAGCCACTCGATGCCGACACCGCCATTGGCGTAACCGACATTTCTCTCGACCCGTACGTACTCGTTCTCTCCCGAAACCCCAAACTGCACCACCATGCCGGAGCCACCGTTCCCACTGCACGTGTTCCCGGACACCCTCACCTGACCAAGCCCATAACCCGCTGCCTGAATTCCATCCAGCCCACTGCCCCAGACCACGTTGTCACTCACCACGCCCGACTGCCCCATAAACGCCAAGACGCCAAACTCCCTCGATCGCTCGACAGAATTGCCCGCAACCGTCAAGTCCGTGTACGTTTGCGCTACCACGCCGGTCCCACAACTACGCACCGTGTTTCCAGTGACGATCGGATGCGTTGAATACGCAACGACCCCGTTATCCCAGCAATCAGCGATAGCGTTTCTATCAACTAGGATAGAATCCTCGACGTCGAGGTACTGGAGTGCCCCCCGTTCTTGAGGCCACGGATTATGGCAGGATCTCCCCGGCCCCGGAGGATCCTGCATGCGCAAGAGCCGGTTCACGGAAGAGCAGATCGTCGCCATCGTTCGCGAGTCTGAGCGCGAGGGCGCGACGGTC
>DASXQT010000065.1:0-44801 GCA_036507005.1 Candidatus Eiseniibacteriota bacterium | reverse complement strand
GGCGCGGTGCCGTGCCACGGGGGACCAGGGAGGTCCAGATGAAGCAAACTGTTGCCGCAGGCCGCACCGCACCCTCCAAGCGCCCCGCGCCCGCCCCGGCCACGCCGTCCGGCCCCGCGGGACTCCACGTGCCGCGCCGCTTCACGCGCCCCGGCGTCCACCCGTTCGACGAGATGGTGTGGGCCCGCCGCCGCACGGTGATCTCCAACCCCGACGGCTCCGTCGTGTTCCGGATGGACGACGTCGAGGTCCCGGCGGAATGGTCGCAGCTCGCGACCGATATCATGGTGAGCAAGTACTTCCGCAAGGCCGGGCTCAAGGAACCGCCGGGCCACGAGACCAGCGTGCGCCAGGTGGTGCACCGCCTCGCCCACACCCTGCGCGTGGCGGGCGAGGAGCAGGGCGGCTACTTCGCCACGCCCGGGGACGCCGAGGCGTTCGAGGCCGAGCTGGCCCACATGCTGGTGCACCAGATCGGCGCCTTCAACTCGCCGGTGTGGTTCAACTGCGGGCTGTGGCACGAGTACGGCATCGGCGGCTCGGGCGGCAACTACTACTGGGATCCGGAGACGCGCCGGGTCAAGGCGACGCCCGACTCCTACTCGCACCCCCAGGTCTCGGCGTGCTTCATCCAGTCGGTCGAAGACGACCTGATGAGCATCTTCGAGCTGGCGCGGAACGAGGCGCGCGTCTTCAAGTACGGCTCCGGCACGGGCACGTGCTTCTCGCGCCTGCGCGGCCGCATGGAGAAGCTCTCGGGCGGCGGCACGTCTTCGGGGCTGATGTCGTTCCTCGAGGTGCTGGACCGCGGCGCGGGCGCCACCAAGTCGGGCGGCACCACACGGCGCGCGGCCAAGATGGCGGTGCTCGACGTGGACCACCCCGAGATCGTGGATTTCATCCAGTGGAAGGTGCGCGAGGAGCGCAAGGTCGCGGCCCTGGTCGCGGGCGGCTACTCCACCGACTTCAACGGCGACGCCTACGGCACGGTCTCGGGGCAGAACTCGAACAACTCGGTGCGGGTGCCGGACTCGTTCATGAAGGCGGTGGTCGAGGACGGCGCGTGGCAGACCACGCTGCGCACCACCGGCAAGGTCCACGAGACGCACCGGGCCCGCGACCTGTGGCGCACGATCGCCGAGGCCGCCTGGCACTGCGCCGACCCCGGCGTCCAGTACGACGACACGATCCAGAAGTGGCACACCTGCAAGGCGAGCGGCCGCATCAACGCGACGAATCCGTGCTCCGAATACGTCTTTTTGGACGACACCGCGTGCAACCTCGCCTCGGTCAACCTGATGAAGTTCCTTCAGGAAGACGGGGCGTTCGATCTCGAGGGCTACCGGCATGCGAACCGCGTGTTCTTCCTGGCGCAGGAAATCGCGGTCAGCTTCGCCTCGTACCCGACCGAGAAGATCGCGCGCAACTCGCACGCCTTCCGCCCGCTCGGGCTGGGCTACGCCAACCTCGGCACGCTGCTCATGGTGCAGGGCCTGCCCTACGACAGCGACGCGGCGCGCGCCTGGGCGGCCTGCATCACCGCGATCATGACCGGCGAGGCCTACGCGCTCTCGGCCGAGATGGCGGCGAGCAAGGGTTCTTTCGACGGCTTCGCCGCGAACCGCGACTCGATGCTCGAGGTGATGTGGCACCATCGCGACGCGGCGTGCGCGATCGATCCCGCGCTCGCCCCGCGCGAGCTGCGCAACGCCGCCATCGAGTGCTGGGACCGCGTGATCGGGCTCGGGGAGCGCCACGGCTACCGCAACTCCCAGTCCACGGTGCTGGCGCCGACCGGCACGATCGGGCTCCTGATGGACTGCGACACCACCGGGGTCGAGCCCGACTTCGCACTGGTCAAGTTCAAGAAGCTCGCGGGCGGCGGCTACTTCAAGATCGTGAACCAGTCGGTGCCGCGCGCGCTCGAGCGCCTGGGCTACGGCCAGGCCGCGGTCGACCGCATCGTGCGCTACGCGATCGGCACCGGGACGTTCGAGGGGGCGCCGCACATCAACCGCTCCTCGCTCCTCAAGAAGGGACTGCTCGAGCCCGAGATCGAACGCCTCGAGGGGGCGCTGCCCACCATGCTCGACCTGCGCTTCGCCTTCGGGCGCGGGATGCTGAGCGAAGAGACCCTCACCCGGCTCGGCGTGAGCGTGGCCGAGCGCGAGCAGCCGCGCTTCTGCGCGCTCCCCTTCCTGGGATTCACCGACGAGCAGATCGAGCAGGCGAACTCGGCGATCTGCGGCAGCCAGACGGTGGAGGGGGCGCCGGGGCTCAAGCCCGAGCACCTGGCGGTGTTCGACTGCGCCAACCGCTGCGGGCCGCGCGGCACACGCTACATCGAGCCCATGGGGCACATCCGCATGATGTCCGCGGTCCAGCCCTTCGTCTCGGGCGCGATCAGCAAGACCGTGAACCTGCCGCACGACGCCACGATCGAGGACGTCGAGCGCACCTACTTCGAGTCGTGGCGGCTGGGCCTGAAGGCGGTGGCCCTGTACCGCGACGGCTCCAAGCTCTCGCAGCCGCTCGCGACCGCGAAGAGCGAGGAGCGCGGCTCGGCCTCGCCGCCCAAGCTGCGCCGCCGGCGGCTGCCGAGGCGCCGCCACGGCTTCACGCAGGAGGCGCGGATCGGCGGGCACAAGGTGTTCCTGCGCACTGGCGAGTACGAGGACGGCACGCTGGGCGAGATCTTCATCGACATGCACAAGGAGGGCGCCGCGTTCCGCAGCATCATGAACTGCTTCGCGATCGCGGTCTCGATGGGCCTCCAGTACGGCGTGCCGCTCGAGGACCTGGTGGACCAGTTCTGCTTCACGCGCTTCGAGCCGCACGGCCGCGTGGACGGGCACGAGAACATCCGCGCCTGTACCAGCGTCGTGGACTACGTGTTCCGTGTGCTCGGGATCGAGTACATCGGCCGGACGGACCTCGCGCACATCGTGACCGAGGACCTGAAGGGCGCCCCGCCGCCCGCGGGGCACGCCACCGGCTTCCCGGTGGGCCGCGAGCATCTGCGTGCGGGCAACGGCAACGGGCACGGGAACGGCGGCGCTTCGCCCAAGGCGGCGGCGGGCGGCGCCCCGAGCGCCGCGTCGAGCGCCACGCCTGCGGCGCCGGCGGCCCCCGCGTCTGCGGCACAGGCGCCCGCAGGCCCGGCGCCGGCGCGCCCGCGCGACGAGGCGCGCGGGAGCGAGGGCGGCCCGGAAGCCCAGCTCGGCAAGATCCCGGGCGATGCGCCGCTGTGCGACAACTGCGGGCACATCACGATCCGCAACGGCACCTGCTTCAAGTGCCTCAACTGCGGGACCAGCATGGGATGCTCCTGAGCAGGATGCGACAGGAGCCGCGTGACCGGGGCGCGTAAGTCCCCGGGAGCCGATGCGGGCGGGAGCCAGAGGCTCCCGCCCGTTTGCTTGCGACGCGGCCGGCGTTCGGTCGCGCGGCCGCCGCGAGCGGCGCGCGCCGGCGCGCTCAGCTCTTGATCTTGTTGGGCTTCACGCTCTCGGCGATCTGGAGCTCGCCGTCTCTCACCGTGACGTGGACGTCCTCGAACTTGTCCGCGCCCTCGGGGATGATGCGCAGCGTCACGCTCCCGTCCTCGTTCGTGATGCGCTCGGCGTTGGGGAACTGCTGCTCGTAGTAGGCCAGCACCTTCTCCTTCGAGTCCTTGACGCTGAAGAACCAGCACTGGCCCTTGGTGTAGGAGCCGGGCTCGTCGCCGTACGACTCGCTCCCCATCATGTCCTTGAGCTCGGCGTGCCGGTAGACCGTCACCGTCTTGGCCGCGTACACCGCGCCCGGCAGCAGGTCCTTGTTCGACTTCGCGCAGCCGGCAACCGCGAGCGCGAGAGCCAGCACGACGAATCCCACCTTCCAGCGACCTCTCTCCATCGACCGATCCTCCCTCCCTCGGGCGCTCCGGCTCGCGCGGCACGCGATCTTCGCCGCAGCGCCCCGCCGGACCTCCCCCGGAGTTATCGGCGCCCGGCCTCGAGCGCGTGAGCGCCGCGCCCGCCCGCCGCACACCGCGCGCTCGGCGCTTGCCGGCCCCCCGCGCCCTCGTGCACAGTCGCCCCGTGACCGCCGCGGCCGCATCCCGAACCCCGCGCCTCCTCTCTCCCGGGCGCGCGCTGCAGCTCCTGCTCGTCTTCGTCCTCATCGCCCCGCTCGCCGCCGCGCTCCACTGGGGGCCGATCGCCGTCTTCCTCTGCGCCGCGCTCGCGATCGTCCCGCTCGCGGGCCTGATGGGCGAGGCGACCGAGAACCTCGCGGTCCGCCTCGGCGCGGGCGTCGGCGGGCTCCTCAACGCCACGTTCGGCAACGCCGCCGAGCTCATCATCGCGCTCGCAGCGCTCCAGCGCGGGCTCCACGACGTGGTGAAGGCCAGCCTCACCGGGTCGATCATCGGCAACATCCTGCTGGTGATGGGGCTCGCGTGCGTGGCCGGCGGGATCGGACGCGAGCGGCAGGTCTTCGACCGCGCGGCGGCCGCGACCGGCTCGACGCTGCTCGCCCTGGCCGTGATCGCGCTCGCCGTGCCGGCCATGTTCCACCTGGTGGCCGAGAGCGCGGTGCGGAGCGGCGCGCTCCACCCCGCTCGCGACGTCGCGATCGAGCGCGGGCTCTCGCTCGAGATCTCGATCGTGCTGTTCGTGGTCTACCTGCTGAGCCTGCTCTTCAGCCTGGTCACGCACCGGCACCTCTACGCCGGGCAGCCCCATCCCGGGGCGCACGAGGCGCCGGGACCGCGGCAGACCACGGCGCGCTCGGTGATCACGCTGTTCGTGGCGGTGGCGCTGGTCGCGTGGATGAGCGAGCTGCTGGTGGGCGCGGTCGAGGGGGCCTCGCACGCGCTCGGCCTCACCGAGGTGTTCGTGGGCGTGATCGTGGTGGCGGTGATCGGCAACGCGGCCGAGCACTCGACCGCGGTGCTGGCCGCGATGAAGAACAAGATGGACCTGGCGATCCACATCGCGATCGGCTCCAGCATCCAGATCGCGCTGTTCGTGGCCCCGGTGCTGGTGTTCGCCTCGTATTTCCTGCCGGGCGGGGCGATGGACCTGCGCTTCAGCCCCTTCGAGGTGCTGGCCGTCGGGCTCGCAGTCGGGGTGGCGAACCTGGTCGCCCAGGACGGCGAGTCGAACTGGCTCGAAGGCGTGCTGCTCGTGGCGGTCTACCTGATCCTCGGGATCGCCTTCTACTTCCTGCCCTGAGCGCCGGGCGCCTTGTGAGCCTGGCGGTTCCGAGCTAGCGTTCTCGACATGGAAACCCGCGGGCGGGCGAGGCGCTGGCTGGGTCTCTGCATTGCGGCGATGGCGCTGATTCCATCCGCCGCGGCCGCCGCGAAGCCTGCGTCCCCGGTGGGGGCGAAAGCTCCGGCGATCGCCAGCAGCCACTGGATCAATTCCAGGCCGCTCGGCTCCAAGGACCTCGAAGGGAAGGTCGTGGTGGTCGAGTTCTGGACGTTCGCATGCATCAACTGCATGCGGACCATCCCCGCGATGCGCAGGCTCCACGCGCTCCTTCCGCGCGACGAGGTCGCGATCGTGGGCGTCCACAGCCCGGAGACGGATCGAGAGAGGGAGCTGGTGCACCTGGAGGACGCCGTCCGAAGCCTGGACATCGACTACCCGATCGCGGTCGACAATGACTTCCGGCTGTGGCGCGGGTTCCAGAACCGCTACTGGCCCGCCCTCTACGTCCTGGACAAGCACGGGATCGTTCGACACGTCCACGTCGGGGAGCTGCACGAGCGCAGCGCGGCCTGGGACCAGATGCTCGAGGTGATCGGGCGCCTCCGGAAGGAAGCTCTCTAGGGCGGCCATGGCCCACGCGAACCCCAAGGAGCTGCCGATCGAGGAGACCGTGCGTTTCCTCGAGGCGGCGCTTCCCAAGCCGCCGTGCCGCGTGCTCGAGGTGGGATGCGGATCGGGGGCGGTGGCCGCGCGCCTCGCGGGACGCGGTTACCACGTCACGGGCCTCGACGCCTCGGCCGAGGCGATCGCCGACTGCCGCGCGCGCGGCGTGCAGGCGGTCGAGGGCGACTTCCTCTCGTACCGCGGCGGCGAGCCGGTGGACGCGCTGCTCTTCACGCGCTCGCTCCACCACATCGATTCGCCGGCCCGCGCGGCCGAGCGCGCCCACGCGCTGCTCAAGCCGGGCGGCCGGATCGTGGCCGAGGAGTTCGCGATCGAGCGCATGGACAACGACACCGCGCGCTGGTTCTACGAGCTGCGCTCGCTGCTCGAGGCCGCCGGAGTGATGAGCCCCGATCCGGCCGGCGAGCCGCTGGCCGCCACCCCGCTCGACCGGTGGTTCCAGGACCACGAGCCGGAGAACCCGGTGCACGCGGGCGAGGACATGCTGATGGCGCTCGGCACCCGCTTCGAGCTGGATCGCGTCGTAAGCACGCCCTACCTCTATCGCTACGTGTGCGAGCGCGTGGAGGCCAGCGACCGCGGCGCGCGCGTGGCGCACTGGGTGTTCGAGCTGGAGAGCCTGCGCATCGTCGAAGCCACGCTGCGGCCGGTGGGGCTCAGGGTGGTGGGCCACCGGGCGCGGTAGCGGACCCCGGCGGCCTTCTTCTTGCATCGCTGCCTCGCGGCTGCCCGCTCTGCTACCATTCTGGCCGACAGGAGGACCCGCCATGACCGTCATCCGCCAACCCTCGATGGTGAACGAGCTGATCCGCCGCCTCGACGAGGCGGTCGCGATCCGCGACGACGAAGCCCGATGTCACAACGTGAAGCGAGTGCTCAGCGACGTGGTCGAGAGCGGTGAAGACTTCCTCGACGCCTCCTACCTCCAGCCGACGCCCGACGTCTACGCGCGCCGGCTTCTCCATCGCGACCCCGAGGGCCGCTACAGCGCGCTCGTCATGGTGTGGGATCGCGGCCAGGGCACGCCGCTCCACGACCACGCCGGCATGTGGTGCGTGGAGTGCGTCTACCGCGGCCGCATCCGCGTGACCTCCTACTCGGTCCACGGCGGCAACCCGGAGACCGGGGTGGTCACGTTCCAGAAGGAGAACGTGGTGCACGCGGGCAAGGGCGACGCGGGCGCGCTGATCCCGCCGTTCGAGTACCACGTGCTCGAGAACGCCTCCGACCAGCCGGCGGTCACGATCCACGTCTACGGCGGCGACATGACCTACTGCCACATCTTCGAGCCGGTCGAGGGCGGGTGGCGGCGCAAGTACAAGGAGCTGCGATACACGGGCTGAGCCGGCGCGCGCTGGTCCCCGGCCTCCTGCTCGCCGCGCTGCTGGCGAGCGCCGGATTCGGGCTCGCCGAGGTCGGATGGGTGAAGGGCACCCTCCACGTGAGCCCGCTGCTGCTCGTCATCCTGCTCGGGATTGCCTGGAAGTCGCTGGCGCCCGTGCCGGCCGCGGCGATCCCCGGCATCCGGATGGCGCAGCGCCCGGTGCTGCGCTGGGCGGTGGCGGGGCTCGGGTTCCGACTCTCGATCGGCGAGCTGTGGCGGATCGGGGCGCCCGCGCTCATCGTCGTGACCGTCTCCACCTTCGCCACGCTCGCCTTCGGATGGTGGATCGCGCGCCGCCTGGGCGTGGCCGAGAAGCTCGGCCTGCTGCTGGGCGTGGGGAGCGCGATCTGCGGCGCGTCGGCCGTGGTCGCGGCCGATTCGGTGGTGCAGGGCGACAAGCAGGACGCCCCGATCGCGCTCGGCGTGATCACGCTGCTCGGCACGATCGGGATCGTGGTCTACCCGCTGCTCGCGGGCGCCCTCGGCATGAGCCCCTTCGTCTACGGCGTGTGGGACGGCGCGAGCCTGCACGAGATGGCGCAGGTGGTGGCGGCCGGCTTCGGCGTGAGCGACGAGTCGGCGCGCGTGGCGACCGTGGTCAAGCTCGCCCGCATCGCGCTCCTGGCGCCGGTCGTGCTCTACCTCGGCTGGTCGCTGCGCCACGCCCACCGCGCGGCCGGCCGCGCGCAGGTGACGCCGGTGCCGTGGTTCCTGCTCCTGTTCGTGGCGTTCGCGATCGTGAACTCGCTGGGCTTCCTCCCGGCCGGAGCACTCGATCTCGTGCGCCGTGCCGATCTCTGGCTCTTGTGCGTCGGCATGGCGGGGGTGGGGCTCCAGACCGGCTTCTCCGACGTGCGCGCCGCGGGGCTCCGGCCGGTCGCGGCCGGGGTCGCGCAGTGGGTGTTCCTCTCGGCGCTCGCCTACGCGCTGGCGCGCTGGCTGTGCGGCCGCTCGTGAGCCGCCCGGGCGTGGCGCGCGCCCGCGGGCCGGGACGCTGACGCCGTGCGCTTCGACGTCGCGCTCTTCGAGCTGCGGCTCTTCAAGAGCCGCTCGGCCGCGAGCGCCGCGATCCAGGACGGCCAGGCGCTCCTGAACGGCGCCGTGGTGAAGCCGAGCCACGGCGTGAAGCCAGGCGACCGCATCACCCTCGAAGCGCCCGCGGGCCGGCGCACGCTCGAAGTGGTGGAGCTGCCGCGCGCCGGGCTCAGCAAGGAGGCCTCGCGCGCCCTGCTGCGCGAGGTGGCGACCGAGGGCGGCTGATCGTGGACCCGTGGCACGCGATCGGACTCGGGCTGCTCGGCGCTCTGGTCGGAGCGATCGGAACGCTGATCGGCGCGGGCGGCGGCTTCCTCCTGATCCCGGCGCTCGTGCTCATCCACCCGCACGATCCCGCCGCGGTCCTGACCGCGATCTCGCTCACCGTGGTGTGCGCGAACGCCACCGCGGGCTCGATCGCCTACGGCCGGATGCGCCGCATCGACGTCCGCGCCGGGCTGGTGTTCGTGCTGGCGGGTCTGCCGGGATCGCTCGCGGGGGCGTGGGCCACCTCGCACCTCGAGCGCCGGGTGTTCGACCCCCTGCTCGGCGCGGTGCTCGTGGTGGGCGGTTCGGCGGTGTTCCTCCGCGCCGCGCACACCGGGCTCGCGGCCCCCGGGCCGGGGGCGCGGAGGCTGGTGGAGCGGGACGGGACGGTGCACGCCTACACGCCGCGCATCGCCCGCGGCGCCGCGCTCAGCGCCGGAATCGGGTTCCTGTCGAGCCTGCTCGGGATCGGCGGCGGCATCCTCCACGTCCCGGCCATGGTCTACCTGCTCGGATTCCCCACCCACGTCGCCACCGCCACCTCGCACTTCGTGCTCGCGTTCCTGGCGCTCGCCGGCGTGCTGGTGCACGCGGGCCTCGGAAGCCTCGCCCCGGGGCTCGACCGCACGCTCCCGCTCGCCGTGGGCGCGCTCGCCGGGGCTCCGCTCGGTGCCTGGCTCTCGAGCCGGGTCCGCGGCCGCTGGATCCTGCGCGGGCTCGGGTTCGCGCTTGCATCCGTGGGCATCCGGTTGCTCGTCGCGCGCTAGCGCGCGCCGCGGGCGCTTTGCGACGCGCGAGCGCGGTGCTAGGCTGCGCGCGCACTCTTGACCCCCCAGCGCGCATGCGCGTCAGGAGGACGCTTGGCCTCGACTCACGACCGGATGTGGAGCAGTAGCGCGGCCGCGGTTTCGGCGCCACCCCCCGCGGCGCGCCCCCCGGGCAGCCTGCCGCGCACCGGGACCGCGCCCGGCGAGCACCGCGGCGCCGGGTCCGGGCAGCGCTTCGGCGAGACCGAGCGCACCGACGCGTGGTGGCTGATCCCGACGCTTCAGGCGCTGGGGCTCATCGTGCTCCTCGGCTACGCCAACTGGGCCGTGTTCCTGGGCGCCGCCCACTACCACTACGTCGCCCACGGCCGCGACTACCTCTCGCCCTTCTTCTCGCCCTACCTCCGGCCGTCCTGGCTGCCGGCCTGGTTCTCGCCCGCGATCCTGGTGCTGTGGGCGCCGCTCGGCTTCCGCGCCACCTGCTACTACTACCGCAAGGCCTACTACCGCTCGTTCTTCGCCGACCCGTACGCCTGCGCGGTGGGCGAGGCGCGCTCCAAGGGCTACTGCGGCGAGGTCAAGTTCCCGTTCGTGCTCCAGAACCTGCACCGCTACTTCCTGTACGCGGCGCTCCTGTTCCTCTTCTTCCTGTGGAGCGACGTGGTGCGCGCGTTCCTCTTCCGCGGCACCCTCGGGATCGCGGTGGGATCGCTCGCGATCCTCCTCAGCACGTCGACCCTCACGGTCTACACCTTGTCCTGCCACTCGCTGCGGCACCTGGTGGGCGGGCGGCTCGATTGCTTCTCGTGCGCGCGCGCGGGCGGGGCGCAGCACCGGGCGTGGTCCTGGCTCACGGTGCTCAACGAGCACCACATGGGCTGGGCGTGGGTGAGCCTGTTCGCGGTGTGCTTCGCCGACCTCTACGTGCGCCTGTGCTCGATGGGCGTGATCCACGACCCGATGCTCGCCACCTTCGCGCACCTGTTCGACGTGCCCGACAAGGTGGTCGGACCCTAGGAGCCCGATGGAGCGCTTCGAGACCCACGAGCACGACGTGCTGGTGATCGGCGCCGGCGGCGCCGGGCTGCGGGCCGCGATCGAGGCCTCGGCCCAGGGCGTCTCGGTCGGGCTCGTGACCAAGTCGCTGCTCGGCAAGGCCCACACCGTGATGGCCGAGGGCGGGATCGCCGCCGCGCTCGCCCACGTCGATCCGCAGGACGGCTGGGAGACGCACTTCCAGGACACGATGAAGGGCGGCTCGTTCCTGAACCACTGGCGCATGGCGGAGATCCACGCCCAGGAGGCCCCGGACCGGGTGCGCGAGCTGGAGGAGTGGGGAGCGCTGTTCGACCGCACGCCCGACGGGCGCATCCTCCAGCGCGCCTTCGGCGGCCACAAGTGGAAGCGGCTCGCCCACGTCGGCGACCGCACCGGCCTCGAGATGATCCGCACGCTGCAGGACAAGGGCGTGCACATGGGCATCGACGTCTACATGGAGTGCACCGTGACCCGCCTGTTCCTGGACGGCGGGCGGATCGCGGGTGCGCTCGCCTACTGGCGCGAGAGCGGGCGGTTCGTGGTGTTCCGCGCCGGTGCGGTGGTGCTCGCGACCGGCGGGATCGGCAAGGCCTACAAGGTCACCTCGAACTCCTGGGAGTACACCGGCGACGGCCTGGCGCTCGCCTACGAGGCGGGGGCCGAGCTGATCGACATGGAGTTCGTGCAGTTCCATCCCACCGGCATGGTGTGGCCGCCGGGCGTGATGGGGCTGCTGGTCACCGAGGGCGTGCGCGGCGAGGGCGGGATCCTGCGGAACGCCAAGGGCGAGCGCTTCATGTGGAAGTACCTGCCCGAGGCGCGCCGCCACGAGTACGCCGAGAGCGAGGAGGAGGCGCGGCGCTGGGTGGACGCCGCGGTCGAGGGCCGGCAGACCGACGCGCGGCGCCCGCCCGAGCTCTCGACCCGCGACAACGTGTCGCGCGCGATCTACACCGAGGTCAAGGAGGGGCGCGGCACGCCGCACGGCGGAGCCTTCCTGGACATCAGCTACATGCCGGCGGAGCGCGTGAAGCGCAAGCTGCCCTCCATGTACCACCAGTTCCTGGAGCTCGCGGACGTGGACATCACGCTCCAGCCGATGGAGGTCGGCCCCACCACCCACTACATGATGGGCGGCGTGCGGGTGGAACCCGACACCGCGGCCTCCACCGTCCCCGGCCTGTACGCGGCGGGCGAAGCGGCGGCCGGGCTCCACGGCGCCAACCGGCTGGGCGGGAACTCGCTCTCCGACTTGGTGGTGTTCGGACGCCGCGCGGGCGAGGCGGCCGCGCGCTACGCGCGCGAGCTGAAGGGCGCCCCGCGCATCCCCGACACCGAGGTCGAGGAGGAGGCGCACGCCCTCGCCGCCCCGTTCGAGCGCACGGACGGCGAGGGGCCGTACGAGGTGCACCGCGCGCTCCAGCAGTGCATGAACGACCTGGTCGGGATCTTCCGCACCGAGAAGGACCTCGAGCGCGCGCTCGAGGAGCTGGCCCGGCTCCGGGAGCGCGCCGCGCGCGTGCGCATCGAGGGCACGCGGCTCTACAACCCCGGCTGGCACCTGTGCCGCGACCTGCGCAACATGATCGTGGTCTCCGAGGCGATCACGCGCAGCGCGCTGCTCCGCAGGGAGAGCCGCGGCGCGCACTCGCGGCTGGATTACACCGGGCTCGACCCCGCCCTCGGCAAGGTGAACTTCTGCTGCGTGAGGGCGGGGGAGGAAATGAAGGTCCACCCAACGCCGCTGCCCGAGATGCCCGCGGAGCTCAAGCGCCTGTTCGAGCCGGCGCCGCAGCCGGTGGGAGCGAAGGCGTGAGCGCGGGCGCGGCGGGCGGAAGCGCGGCGGGCGCCGCGACGGCCACGGCCGCTTCGGCGGCGGCGGGCGCGGCGCCCGCGGCGGCCGAGCACGCGGCCGAGGCCATCCTCACCGTCTTCCGCGGCGACGCCAAGGGCGGCTCCGAGGTCGAGTACCGCGTCCCGGTCGAGCCCGGCATGGTGGTGCTGGACGCGATCCACTGGATCCAGGCCCACCGCGCGCCCGACCTCGCGGTGCGCTGGAACTGCAAGGCCGCCAAGTGCGGCTCGTGCAGCGCCGAGGTGAACGGCAAGCCGGCGCTGATGTGCAAGTCGCGCATGGACCACTTCGAGCCCGGCAAGCCGATCTCGGTGCGGCCCATGAAGACCTTCCCGATCATCCGCGACCTGGTCACCGACGTGTCGTGGAATTACGAGATCAACCGCCGCATCACGCCCTTCACGCCGCGGCCCGGGGCCGAGTGGCGCTGGCAACAGCACGACATCGACCGCGCCCAGGAGTTCCGCAAGTGCATCGAGTGCTTCCTGTGCCAGGACGTCTGCCACGTGCTGCGCACCCACGAGCTCAAGCACCAGTTCGCGGGCCCGCGCTTCTTCGTGCGCATCGCCGGGCTCGAGATGCACCCGATCGACGGCGCCGACCGCTCCGAGTATCTGCGCGACCAGGCCGGGCTCGGGCTGTGCAACATCACCAAGTGCTGCACCGAGGTCTGCCCCGAGGAGATCACGATCACCGACAACGCGATCATCCCGCTCAAGGAGCGCGTGGTGGACCGCTTCTACGACCCGGTGGCGAAGCTGTGGAGGATCGTGACCGGGAAGGAGTGAGCCCCCCGCGAGGCTACCCCGCCGGTCCGGGCGCGCCGGAGCGGGCCGGCTGCCTCCGGCGGGGCGCTCGTCCCGAGAGCTACGCCGCCTGGCGCTGCTCCTCGCCGTCGGCGAGCGGAGCGATCGCGGCGCCGTCGATCGCGAACACCTGGTCGGGCCTCTGCAGCGCCCCGTCCCAGCTCTCGACCACGTTCGCCAGCGCATCGAGGCACGCGCCGCTCACCGCCGTGTCGCGGTCGCGCTCCATGATGCGGAGCGCCGTTTCCTCGGGCAGCGCCGGCCGGTAGGGCCGCGCCGCCGTCAGCGCGTCGAACATGTCGGCGGTCGAGAGGATCTGCGAGCCGAGCGCGATCTGCGAGCCCTTGAGGCCGCGGAAGTAGCCGCGTCCGTCGAGCCGCTCGTGGTGCGCCGCCGCCAGGCTCGCGACCTGCTTGAAGCCCCGGATGTGGAGCAGCACGCGCTGCGTGTAGTAGGGGTGCAGCCGCACCACCTCCCACTCCTCGGTGGTGAGCGGGCCGGGCTTGTCGAGGATGCTGTTCGGCACCGAGAGCTTGCCGATGTCGTGGAGCAGCGCGGCGCGCCGCAGCGTGGCAATCGCCGAACGCTCGTAGCCGAGGCGCTGCGCGATGCGCAGCGCGAGGTCGCTCATGCGGTAGGAGTGCTGGGCGGTGAAGGGCGACTTGGCGTCTACCACCTCGGCGAACCCGAGCGCGATCCGGTCGAGCGCTCCGGGTCCCGCGAGCAGCGCCGCGTCGCCGGGCTCGCCGTTCTGCACCTCGCCCTTGAGCGCCGCGCCGTCCAGCGAGCGCAGGCGGTTCAGCTCGTGCTCGTACTCGACCGCGATCCCGACCAGCGCCGGGTCGAACCACTTCCCGCCGCGCGCGAGCGCCGCGCGCAGCGCGTGCCCTGCGCCGTCCACGCTGGTGTAGACCTCGAGCGCCTGCGACAGGCACATGATGCGCGCCAGGATCGGGATCTCCTCGCCCGCGATCCCCTTGGGCTGGCCGCTTCCGTCCCAGTGCTCGTCGAGCGCGCGCACCGCGTTCGACACGCCGGCGCCGAACCCCAGCCGCGCGACGATCTCGGCGCCGCGCGAGGCGCGCGTCTCCACCAGCTCGTTCGCCACCCGCGGCCCGAAGCGCGCGAACGCCGCGATGCGCCGCGCGCGCTCGAGCCACGACGCTCCGGGAGCGATCTGCGAGAGCCCGAAGCGCGCCGCCTTCAGGTAGCTCACCCAGTCCACGCGTGAGGGATTCGCACGGTCGGCACCGCCGAGCAGCGCGAACACCTGCGCCGCATGGCTCGAGCAGCCGGCGTCCTTGAGCAGCAGGGCGTAGTAGAGGTCGCGCCGCTGGCCCACGGAGAGCCCGAGCCGCTCGCTGATCCGCATGCCGATCAGGCAGGTGCGCAGCGAGTGGCCGAGCGTCTGGCCTTCGGTGAGATCGAGCGCGAAGGAGAGCGCGGCCAGGACCTCGGAGACCCGGACGGACTCGGACGTGGATTCCTGAGAGCGGTCGGTCATCGCTGGAGGTCTGCTCCGTGCATTCCCCGCCGTGAGGGTGTCGAGGCGGTCGCGCCGCCCGGTTCGCAAAACGCGCGGCGAATTGCAGCCTGCCGCCGGGGGAAAGATCCCGCGTCCGGCGCGCCCTGCCGAGGCGTCGCCCGCGAGCCACGCGGGGAATTCCCCACATACCGATTAGGCAATTCGAGGGCCGAAACGCGCGCCCGGCGGCCCGATCCGCGTGGCCGCCAGGCTGCGGCGTCGGAAGAGCCGAACTCCGCCCCGGGCGACCGCGTGGAACGCGGCCGGGCACGATCCCGGAGCCGGCGTCGCGCGAAGGCGGGAGCCGAATATGAATCGCAGGGGAGACATCCGCCCCGCATCGCATCCGGCGCTGCGGCTTGCATCTCGCGACGGCGGGGCTGGCGCAATGCGCGCCCGCGAGTTAGAATCTTCGTTGGCCTTCCCCAGATTCGTCCGCCTGCCACCCCGGATCCGGCGCCTTCGAGCCGCCGCGGAGCCGGGCCAAATAACGCAACTCTGCCCGGAGCACCCATGGCCCCCAAGCCCCGTATCCGGCCCCTGGCCGGCGCCATTCTCGCCGTCGCGGTCGCACTCGCCGCCGCCTCCAGCCCGTCCCAAGCCCTGCGGATCGTCAACTACAACGTTACGAACTACCCGAGCGTGCTGTTCCCGCAGCGCCAGCCGTACTTCCGCACCGTGATGGCCCCGCTCGGCCCGGACATCGTCACCTGCCAGGAGTTCCTGTCGCAGGCGGGCGTCGATTCGTTCCGCACCAACGTCCTGAACGTTCTCGAGCCGGGGCAGTGGCTGTCGGCCCCGTTCGTGAACGGGAACGACACGGACAACGCCTTCTTCTACAAGCCGAGCAAGGTGCAGTTCCTCGGCATGTGGACGTTCTATCCCAATCCCGCGAACCTGCTGCGCTTGGTGGCCTGCTACCGGGTGAAGCCCGTGGGCTACAGCGCGGCTTCGGCCGAAATCCGGATCTACTCGCAGCATCTCAAGGCCTCGTCCGGCAGCACGAACGTGGCGCAGCGACTCGCCGAGGCCACCGGGATCCGCGACAGCATGAACGCGATACCGCCCGGCACGCACGCCATCCTGCTCGGCGACTTCAACATCTACACCACCACCGAGCCCGCGTTTCAGAAGTTCCTCGAGAGCCAGGCCGACAACGACGGCCGGCTCTACGATCCGTTCAACCTGTCGGGCACGTTCAACGTCTCCGGGTACGCCCCGTATCACACCCAGTGCCCGTGCCTGACCTGTCCCACGGGCTCGGGCTTCTCGGGCGGCGGGCTGGACGACCGCTTCGACATGTTCCTGCCCACCTACAACATGAACGACGGCGAGGGCCTCGACCTCCTCGTCTCCACCTACAAGCCGGTCGGGAACGACGGCCTGCACTACAACCTCAACATCACCGATCCCCCGACGATCCCCGAGGGCGCCGCCTACGCCAGCGCGCTGTGGAACGCGAGCGACCATCTCCCGATCCGGGTGGACATCCAGCTCCCGGCGCAGATCAGCGTCGCCGCCTCGCTCGACTTCGGCACCGTGATCGTGGGCTACGCGGCGTCGCAGGACCTCTCGATCACGAACCCCGCGGCCGTGCCCGCCGACGGGCTCGACTACTCGTTCACGGCGCCCGCGGGCTTCGGCGCCCCCGGCGGCTCGTTCACGCTCGCGGCGGGCGCGCCCGCCGCGCTCCAGGCCATCACGATGAGCACCGGCTCCGCGGGCACTCCCTCCGGCAACCTGAGCATCGCCTCGGACGATCCCGATCATCCGACCACGCTGGTCGCGTTGTCGGGCACCGTGCTCGACCATGCGCAGGCCTCGCTCGATTCGATCGACGCGCTGGCGGCGGACACGCTCGACTTCGGAGATCACGAGGGCGGGACCTTCACGACCCTGCTCGCGCGCGTCCACAACCGCGGCTACGACGCCCAGCACGCGCGGCTCTCCGTCACCGCCGGGGCCATCACGGGCGGCGACTCGCGCTTCTCGATCGTGGGCGGCTTCAGCCCGGCCCTGGTTTCGGGCACGGCCCAGAGCTACGAGGTCGCCTTCGACGACAACGGCGCCACCCAGGACTCGACCTACTACGCCACGCTCACGTTCACGAGCGCGGACGAGCCACTCCCCGGCGCCGCATCGCAGCCGGACCTGGTGGTCACGTTGCGCGCGCGGCGCACCAGCGGGACGGTGGCGGTCGGCGAGCGCGGGATTCCGGATGCCACCCGGCTCTACAACCCGTTCCCGAACCCGGTCACCGGGGCCTCCACGCTGCGCTTCGATCTCGCGCGCGGCGCGCCCGAGGTCCGGCTCGATGTGTTCGACCTGCGCGGGCGGCGGGTCGCGACGATCGCGGACCGTGCCTTCGATCCGGGGCGCTACCGCCTGGACTGGAGCGCGCGCGACGCAAGCGGCCGGCCGCTGGGCGCGGGACTCTATTTCGTGCGGCTGAGCGCTCCCGGGCTCGTGACCCGGAGCGCGCGGCTCGCGATCGTGCGCTGAGGCAGCCGGGCCCATGCGCGGCGGGGATCGCGGGGCGCGGCCGGGCGGCCTGGCCGCGCGGCTCGCGGGCAGCGGCGCTTCGCTCGCGGTCGCGCTGGCGCTCCTCTCCGGCTCCGCCGGGCCCGCGCACGCGCTCCGGGTCGTGACCTGGAACCTCTTCGCCTACCCCGACTACAACCTCGCGGCCCGCCAGCCCTACTTCCGCACCGTGATGGGGGCGATCGGCGCCGACGTCGTGGTCGTCCAGGAGCTGCTCAGCGATGCGGGCCGCGACTCGTTCCTCACCAACGTGCTCAACGTGGTCGAGCCCGGGCAGTGGGCCTCGAGCGCGTTCTACACCCTGCAGTCGTTCCCATCGGTGGAGGGCGGCGCGATTTTCTACAAGCCCGCGAAGGTGGGCATCAGCTTCACGAGCACGTTCGCCACCGCGGGCCCACGCGACGTGCTGTTCACGCGCGTGACCCCGGTGGGCTACACGGCCCTCTCTGGGAGCTTCCGCGTCTACTCCATGCACCTCAAGGCCGGCGGGCCCGCGACCGCCGACTCGACCACCCGCCGCCAGGAGTGCACCGACATCCGGAGCACCTTGAACCTGGCGCCCGCGAACACCAACATCCTGATCGGGGGCGACACCAACTTCTACGGCGCCTACGAGGGCGGCTACATCCGCCTGACCGAGTCGCAGAGCGACAACGACGGACGCTGCCAGGACCCGCTCGTCATGCCCGGCGATTGGCACGTGATCGCGGGCTACGCCCCGTACTACTCTCAGTGCCCGTGCGCCACCTCGTGCGGGAGCTTCTCGGGCGGGGGGCTCGACGACCGCTTCGATCTCTTCCTCAGCACCTACGTGATGCAGAACGGGGAGGGCGTGGACGTGGTGCCGGGCGGCTACTTCGCCTACGGGAACGACGGCAACCACTTCAACGACGACGTGAACGGCGGCGGCTTCAACACCGCCGTCGGCCTCACCATCGCGACCGCGCTCCATAACGCGTCCGACCACCTGCCCGTGGTGTGCACGGTGCAGGTCGCATCGAAGATCGCCGCCGCCTCGCACCTCGAGTTCGGCAGCGTGATCAGCGGCGCGAGCGCGAGCCAGACGCTCGGCGTCACCAACTCCGCGGCCGCCCCGGCCGACGACCTCGACTACTCCTTCACCGCGCCCTCCGGCTTCACCGCCCCGGGCGGAAGCTTCTCCGCCCTCGCGGGGGCCACCAACAACCACTCGATCGGCATGGCCACCGCGAGCGCCGGCGTGAAAAGCGGGACGCTCGCGGTGAGCGGCGACGCGCCCGACTCGCTCACCAAGAACGTGCTGCTCTCGGGCACCGTGCTCGCCCATGCCGTGGCGTCGCTCGACTCCTCCGCGATCGTGGTCGACGACACGCTCGACTTCGGCAACCCCGAGACCGGCGCCTTCCGCGACAGCGTCGTGGCCGTCCACGACGCCGGATACAACGCGCTCCAGGCCCGGCTCTCGGTGGACGCCGGCGTGATCACGGGCGGCGACGGGCGGTTCTCGATCGTGGGCGGGTTCGACCCGGCGCTGGTGGCCGGGACCGGCGAGCGCTACACCATCCACTTCGACGACTCGGGCGTGGTGAAGGACAGCACGTACGAGGCCACGCTCACGTTCTCGAATTCGGACGAGCCGCTGCCCGGTGCCACCGCCGCGGCGAGCCTCACGGTGCATCTCGTCGCACGGCCCAAGTCGGGCACGGTGGGGGTGGAGCCCGGCGCCCCGACTGCGCTCCGCTTCTACGCGCCGCGCCCCAACCCGCTCACGCGCGAGACCCGCTTCGCGTTCGACCTGCCGCGCGCCGCCCCGGTTTCGCTCGAGCTGTTCGACATGAACGGCCGGCGCATCGCGCGCCTGGTCGCGGGCGAAGTGCCCGCGGGCCACCGCGAGGTGGGCTGGAACGCCGCCGGCGAGCGCGGCGAGCGGCTCGCCGCCGGGCTCTACTTCGCGCGCTTCGCCACCCCGGGTCTCTCCCGCACGCAACGGGTGGTGCTGCTGCCGTAGCCCAGGCGCCCGCCACCCGGGTGGACCCCGCGCGCGCGGCGGCCTAGGATGCCTCCCCTCGAGTTCTCGCGCCCCCGGAGGGTCCCACGATGCCCGCCACCCCTGACGCCAGCGCCCAGCTCCACCTCGCGGTGTTCATCGACTTCGAGAACCTCGCGCTCGGTCTGCGCGACGGTGACCCGCCGTTCGACGTGCGGCGCATCCTCGACCGGCTGCTCGAGAAGGGGAAGGTGATCGCCAAGGTCGCCTACGCCGACTGGAGCCGCTTCCGCGACTACACCGCGAGCCTCCACGAGAGCGGCATCGAGTTGATCGAGATTCCGCGCCGCGCCACCACCGGCAAGAACTCCGCCGACATCCGGCTGGTGGTGGACGCCATGGACCTGAGCTGGAGCAAGGCCCACATCGACACGTTCGTGATCGTGTCGGGCGACAGCGACTTCTCGCCCCTGGTCGCCAAGCTGAAGGAGAACGGCAAGCATGTAATCGGGCTCGGCATGCGGGCCTCGACGTCGCCGCTCCTCGCCAACGGCTGCGACGAGTTCGTCTACTACGAGGATCTCGACCCGCGCCCGTCCCGCACCCGCGCTCGCCCGCGGCCCGCCGGGGACGCGGAGGAGGCCTTCCGGCTGGTGGCCGACACGGTGAGCGCGCTGCGGCGCGAGAACATCGAGGTGATCCAGGCGTCGCTGGTCAAGGACACGCTGAAGCGCAAGCGCCCGGCCTTCACCGAAGCGGCGTTCGGCTACGGCAGCTTCGGCGAGCTGCTCGAGGACGCTCAGCAGTCGGGCGCCATCACGCTGCGGAAGGACGAGCGCAGCGGCACCTACCTCGTGGATACGCCCGCGAAGCCGGGGCGGGCGGCGCGCCCGCGCGCCCGGGCCGCCGCGCCTGCGCAGGCTCGGGCCGAGGCGCGTGCGCCCGCCCGGGCCGCGGCGCCTGCGAACGCCCGGGCCGCGGCGCCTGCGCCCACTCGGGCAACGGCGCCCGCGCACCCCCGTGCCGCGTCGCCTGCACCCGGCCGGTCCGCCGCGGCCGCGGAGCGCGAGAGCGCCCGGCCGCCCAACCCGGCCGCTCCCGCCGCGCCGGTGGCGGCGGCGCCCGCCGCGGCGCGAAGGCGCCCGCGGCGCCGGCGGCGGTCGCGCCGCGCCTGAGGCGTGCTCGCGTTCCCGGACCACAGCCGCACCGTGAGCGACGCCGCGCGTGCCGCGCCGCGCGCCAAAGCCGGGCCCGGGCTCCTGATCCTCGTGCTCGCGGCGAGCGCGGGGCTCCTTCTCTTTCTCACGCTTCCCTTCCTCGGCCTGCTGCTCCGGGTCTCGCCCGCCGAGCTGATCGCGCGGCTCGGCGAGCCGCGGGTGCTCGATGCGCTGCGGTTGAGCCTCGTGACCAGCGCCGCCGCCACCCTTGCGATCGTGGCGCTCGGCACGCCGACCGCGTACCTGCTCGCCACCCGCGACTTCCGCGGCAAGCGGCTGGTCGAGGTGCTGGTGGACCTGCCGATGGTGCTGCCGCCGACCGTGGCCGGGCTCGCGCTGCTCATGGCGTTCGGCCGCATGGGGCTCGCGGGCCGGGCGCTCTCGGCGCTCGGCATCCAGCTTCCCTTCACCACGCTGGGCGTGGTGGCGGCGCAGACGTTCATGGCCGCGCCGTTCTTCGTCGCCGCGGCGCGCGCCGGGTTCGCGGGCGTGGACAAGAGGCTGCTCGACGCCGCGGCCACGCTGCGGGGCTCCGAGGCCTTCAACTTCGTGCACGTCGTGCTGCCGCTCGCGCGCCCCTCGCTGGTCGCGGGGATCGCGATGAGCGGCGCGCGGGCGCTGGGCGAGTTCGGAGCGACCATCACGTTCGCCGGGAACCTGCCGGGCACGACACAAACGATGCCGCTCGCGGTCTACGTCGCGCTCCAGTCCGACCTCGACACCGCGATCCTGCTCTCCGTGCTGCTGCTCATCGTCTCGCTCGCCCTGCTGCTCGCGCTGCGCTCGGCGCCTTCGGGCTTCCTATGGAACCGCGCCGGGCCCGCGAGCTACCGCCAGCCCTCGAGCAGCGCGTAGGCGATCCCGTACCCCACCGCGATCGCGACCGCGAAGCGGACGCCGGCGGCGATCGCGGCGGCGCGCGGGCGCGATTCCTCCCCGACCGCCGGAGCCGCGATCGGCAGGATGGCGAGGAACATCAGGAACTCGCCGAGCGGAATGTAGAGCGCGCAGAAGTCGCCGATCATGGCGTGGGCGGGCAGGTACTTCCACCAGCCGGCGTGGTAAGCGAAGTACTCGTAGAACCCGACCGTGTTGCCCGCCGCAACCGCGATCAGCGAGGTGGTGGCGATGGCGGCGGCGCGGCTGCCCATGCGCGCCCGCCACAGACCGAAGAGACGCAGCGCCGGGTAGCCCAGCTCCACGATCACGCACGCCCAGGCGAGCGGCATCCACACCGGCGAGCCGAGCAGGACCACGTCGTTGCCGGTGAGGTAGACGAGGCGGCCCGAGCGGATCCAGTGGACGAGCGCCCAGTCGATCGGCAGCTCGAAGGCCCCGGCCACGAGCCCGAGCGCGAACAGGCGCGAGAGCGTCTCGCCCCCGCGGTCCTTGAGCCTCTCTCCCGAATGGACGTAGATCGCGGCGCGGATCAGGAGCCCGAAGTAGGCCCAGAACTTCCCCGACGGGCTCGCCGGATAGGGGAACCCGTAGGCCGCGATCACGGTGAAGACGAGCCCGGTGAGCAGGGCGGCCAGCCATGCGCGGTCCGACGCCGTGGAGAGCTGGGCCAGCCGGGCGACGAACCCGGGGCGTTCGAGAAGGCCGTCACGCATCCTGTCACCTCCGAGGTCGTGGGGTCGCGTCACCCCGGCGCCTCGCCGCCCTCTGCGCGCGGCTCGTAGCCGGGACAGGACCGCATCGGAAGCCGCGGGTACCTCTCGAAGCGCGGGTCGCTCGCCGCCAGCTCACACAGCCAGTAGGTCGCACGCGGCGTGGGCACGCGGCGCGCGTGGCGGCAGCCGAGGCAGAGCCCGACCTCCTCCGGCCGGACCTGGCTCATCGCCGGCTCCCCGAGCGCTCGAGATGCACGCGCGGAGCATACGCCACGCCGCGCCGGCCGTGCCCGGCGTGCCCCCGCAGCGCCGCGCCGGCTCGCGCCGCCGCGGGCGCGGCGCCCGATGCGCTATGCTTTCGTGGCCTCATGAAGCCCCGACCCGCAGCGAAGCCCTCCCGCCAGGTCTCCCGGCCGCGTGCCTTCTCGCTCCACGGCAGCGCTGAGATCGCGGCCGGCGAGACCCGGCTCCTCACCCGGATCACGATTGTGATCGCCGCGCTGTTCGCGGCGGCGCTGCTCATGATGGTCGCCGGGCCGCACCGGATCGGCGACTACATGACCGAGACCGACTTCTACGGCGACTACGCGCGCGGCGCGCGGCTGGTCCAGCAGGGGCGCCTGCTCCCTTCGCGCTACGGCGTGGTGGGCCCGGGCTACGAGATCGCGC
Organism: Candidatus Eiseniibacteriota bacterium; assembly: GCA_036507005.1. Lineage (GTDB taxonomy): Bacteria > Eisenbacteria > RBG-16-71-46 > RBG-16-71-46 > RBG-16-71-46 > WS-2. The sequence continues at coordinate 22,233 of DASXQT010000065.1, read as the reverse complement.
TCGCGCTCGCCGGTTTCGTGGCCCGCGATCTGTTCGTCGCCGCCCAGCTCCTGTCGGTCGCGGCGATGACCGGGGCGTTGCTCCTGTGGTACTTCCTGCTGCGCCGTCGGGCGGGGGCGCGCATCGCGCTGCTGGCCGCGCTCTTCATGGCCACCAACGCCCACTTCTTCCACTACGGCTACGCCGCCACCACCGACGCGCTCGCGCTGGCGCTCCAGGCGGGCGCGCTCTACCTGCTCTTCGCTGGCGCCGGCCGGCGCGCCACGATCGGCGCCGGGCTGCTCTCGGCGGCTGCGTTCCTCACCCGCTACAACGCGATCTACCTGCTGCCGGCGGGCCTGATCGCCACGCTCGCGGGCGCCGCGGGCGGCGAGGCGGGCGCCGCGGCGGGCGCGCGGGCGCCGGCGCCGGGCGCAGCGGGCGCAAAGCCGCAGGTCGCGGCCCCCGGCGGCGGCGCGCCGGAGCCGCCGCGCGCACCCGCGCGCCGCGCCCGCGCCGCGCTCGAGTTCGCGGCCGGCTTCTTCGCGCCGGTCGTGCCGTGGGTGCTCTACTCGCTCGCGCACGGCGGCTCGATCTCGCTCCAGCTCCACCACAACATCGCCTACGAGGTGTTCGCCCGCGCCCGGGGCATCCCGTGGGACACCTACCAGAGCGACCTCCAGCCCCAGTTCAAGTCGCTCATGGACGTGATCCGGCGCGACCCCAGGGCGGTCTTCGGCCGCATGCTCTTCAACGTGTGGGATCACCTGCGGCTCGACGCGCTCACGGTGCTCGGCTGGCCGACCGCGGTCGCGGGGCTCCTCGGCTTGGCACTCGGCGCGCGCGACGGCTCCCTGCGCCGGCTGTGGCCGCTCGGGGCCGCATGGGCTCTGCTCTTCCTGACCCTGGTGCCCACGTTCCACTCCCAGCGCTACTCGATCGCCCTGCTTCCCTTCTACGCCGTGCCGCCCGCGATCGCCTTCGGCTCCCCGCGCTTCGCGCTCGCCTTCGGGCGCGCGCGCCGCTGGCTCAAGCCCGCGCTGGCGGTGGTCCCGCTCCTCTTCGCCGTCACGCAGTCGGTGGCCACCCAGGCGTACGTCGTGGACCAGCTTCCCATCGAGGTGCTGGAGTGTGCGGCGACCCTGCGGCAGCTCAAGCAGCCCGGCGACCGGCTCATCGCCCGCAAGTGGCATCTCGCGTTCCACGCCGGCGTCGAGGGCCTGCCGTTCCCATTCTCGGATTCGCTCGCGGCGCTGGCGCGCTACGCGCACGAGAACCGCGCGCGCTGGCTCTACTTCTCGTGGCCCGAGGCCGAGACCCGGCCCCAGTTCTACTATCTGCTCGACACGAGCGGCGTGGTGCCGGGGCTCGTCCCCCGGCGCGCCACCTATCCGCACCCGGCGGTGCTGTACGAGATCGGCCCCGAGTTCGGAAGGGCTCCGTCCTGGCTCGCGAACGACACGCTGCACGCCTATCACCTGCTGCGGGCGAAGCTCATGATCGAGGGAGACAACGCCAAGATCCTGCTCGATTACGCCCAGCTCCTGCGCCTGCGGGGCGATCTCGAGGGTGCCGGCAAGGCCGCGCTGCGCGCCGCGCACTTCGCGCCGCGGGACGTGAAGGTGCTCACCGTGGCGGCGAGCATCGCGCTCCAGCAGCAGGACGCCCGGACCGCGCTCGGGCTGCTGCAGACCGCGGCCGACCTGGCACCCAGGGACGCGAGCATCCGCGTCGGGCTCGGCCTCGCCTACCTGCGCGCCGGGGCCGAGGGCGAGGCGGCGGCCGAATGGCGGCAGGTGATCGAGCAGGCGAGCGATCCCGAGGTTCTGCTCGCGATGGCGAAGGTCTTCCACGCCGCGGGCGACCGCGCCGCGGAGCAGCGCGCGGTGGATCGCCTGCGACGGATCGGGGGAGTGCCGTGAGCCGCGCGGCGGCCGGGTGGCGAAACGCCGGGCGCGGCGCGGCCCCGATCGCGGTCGTGCTCGCCGCGCTGGGCGCGTGGGGCTGCGCGCACGCGCCGCGCAGCGCCGCGCACCCGCACGCCTACGTGGAGATCGCGCCCGACAGCGTCACCCTCGGGCTGTGGAGGATGGACGAGACCGGTGGCACGCGGGCCGCCGATTCCGGGCCGCTCCGGCTCGACGGCCGCGCCGGCATCGACACCCGCACCGATTTCGGACGGGTGCGCGGCGCACGGCTCTTCACGCGCTCGACCGATTCGTTCGTCTACGTTCCCTACAGCCCGCTGCTCGAGTCGCCCGACGCGCTCACGGTCGAGGCGTGGGTCTACCTGAACGCCTATGGCCAGTACGAGGACACCCCGATCGCCGCGCGCTGGACCGAGCAGCCCAACGAGGAGAGCTGGATGCTCTCGGTGCTCGGGCTCGACATCCGGCCACCGTACGCCGCGCTTCCCGGGCCCGGCTACCACGAGGACCTGGTCGCGCACGGCGTGCGCATCGAGGGTCCGACGCAGGCCACACGCGGGGAGCTGATGTTCGTCTTCCAGCCCGAGGCCGCGAGCGGGGCGCGCGCCTACTTCTCCACGCGGCGCCTCGAACTCGAGCGCTGGACCCACGTCGCGGTCAGCTACGACGGCGCCGTGGTGCGCCTCTGGGTGGACGGCGACCTCGATGCCCAGTTCGCCGCCCCGGGCCGCATCCGGCGGTCGCGGGCCGGGCTCGTGATCGGCAACTACCTCGACCCGCGCTGGCTCAGCGACTTCTCCGGCGACCTCAGGATCACGAGCGCGCCCGACGCCAACCCCTACTACGCCTTCGACGGATTCCTGGACGAGCTGCGGATCTCGAGCGTCGTGCGCGAAGACTTCGGGTACGCGCGCGGCGGAGGGCGCTGAACCGGCTTGCCGGCGGCCGCGCGCGGCTGTAGCGTTCTTCACCGCCGGTCCCGGGCCCCTCCGAATCCGCCCCGCGTCGCCATGCGCACTGCCTCCCTTCGAGCCCCCGCTCACGCGCCCCCCGTACGGACGCCCATGCACTCGTTCCTGCGCTTCACGCTCGCCCCCGCCACGCTCCTCGCCCTCGCGGGCCCGCTCGCGGCCGATCCCGGGAGCGACCTGGTCGTCGGCCTCGCGCCGCCGCGCCCCGGCATCGGCGCCGCGGCCCAGGGCGCGCGCTTCGCCGAGCGCCTCGGCGCCCTCGGGCTCGTCCCGCGTGGCACGCTCGCGGACGGGCTCGGGCTCGCGGGGAGCGCCGCGATCACCGCTGCCGGGGAGCGCTCGAACCCCTTCGATCTCGATCCGGCGCGCGTGTGGCGCGTGGGCGCGCGCGATTCGCTCGCGGCGCTGGCCGCAGCGGCCACGCTGGCCGCGGATCCCGAGGTCGAGTGGGTGGAGCCCGACCAGGCGCGCGGGATCGCCGCCCTCGAGCCGGGCTTCCCGAACGATCCCATCTACCGCGACACGCGCCAGTGGTGGCTCCACAACGCCGGGCCGGGGAGCGCCTACAACGGGACCGTGGGCGCCGACGTACACGCCCTCGAGGCGTGGAGTATCACCACCGGGTCGAACGACCTCCGGCTCGCGATCGCCGACACCGGCGTGGACCCGAACCACCCCGAGTTCCAATGCGTGATGCCCGACGGCAGCCTGCGGCTCGAGCGCGGCCTCAACGCCACGCTCGATCCCAGCCCGAGCTTCGCCGACTCGTTCGGCCACGGCGTGACGGTGGCGGGCGTGTTCGCGGCGCGCACCAACGACGGCTGGCACATCGCCGACTCGCTCGGGGTCGCGGGCCTGTGCGGCGGGAACGGGCACGAGAACTTCGGCTGCCACCTGATCCCGATCAAGATCACCCGCGGCCGGAGCGGCGACGCCACCTCCTTCGACATCGCGCGCGCCATGGTCTATGCGACCTCGTGCGGCGCGCGCGCGATGAACCTGTCGTTCGCGGGCGGCGCGCCGAGCCGGGTCGAGCGGCTCGGCCTGTACTACGCGATCACGCGCGGCTGCGTGGTGAGCACGGCCTCGGGCAACAACGGCTACTTCTACGGCACGCTGCCCCAGTACCCCGCGGCCTACGCCACCGAAGGGCTCTGCATCCAGTCCGGAGCGACCGACTTCAACGACCAGCGCGCGATCTTCTCCTCCTACGGGCCGGGGCTCGACCTCGTGGCCCCCGGCGTGCTCATCTGGTCCACCTACCTCACCTACCCGCATCCGGTGAGCGGCGCGCCGGGCAAGGGCTACAACCGCGACTCGGGCACCTCGTACGCGGCGCCCATGGTCACGGGGGCGGTGGGGCTGCTGTGCGCGGCGCGGCCGGAGCTGAAGGACACCGACTTCCAGCACCTGCTGCGCGAGAGCGCCGACGACATCGGCGATCCGGGCGTGGACGCGAAGACCGGCTGGGGCCGGCTCAACGTGGGGCGTGCGCTGGATGCGGTGAGGCCCGGGATCGGCGTGTGGCACGACGAGGTGCTGGGGCGCGTCGCCCGCAGCGGGCGGACCGACACCCTGCGGCTGACCGAGAGCGGTCCCGGCACGTTCGACCGCTATCGCGAATGGCACGACGCCACCGAGCTCGAGGTGCTCGCCACGGTGGCGATCCCCGACTCCTTCATCGACTCGGTCCGCGTCTGGCCGCGCGTCGGCGGCACCATGACGGTGCGCGGCAACTTCCGCATCCCCTACTTCACGCCGTGGGCCGAGGTGGCTGCGCGCGACGCGCGCTCGTTCACCCTGCGTGGCTTCATCTACCGCCAGTCGGACGCCACCTGTTTCCCGTGCGGCGACGACGCCTACCTGCCGCTCCCGCCGGATCAGGCGCGCTTCGGCTTCACGGTGATGGGGCGCGTGGATCGTGCGCCGAGCGTGCGGGTGACGGCGCCGCGCCCGGACCAGGGCGTCGCCCCCGGCGACACCCTCGCGGTGGCGTTCGAGGCGCGCGATCCCGACCAGGTGAGCGTCACCGAGGTGTGGCTCGATCGCGAGGGCCGCGCGCCCGTGCTGCTCGCGCGCGGGAGCGGCGACCAGCGGAGCGCGCGGGTCGTGATCCCGTGCGCGGGCTCCGCCGGAGCGCGCGCGACGCTCCGGGTGCGCGCGCTCGACGAGCACGGCCCGCGCCACGACCAGGGTGAAGCCTCGGTGCCCTTGGCGATCGCGCCCGGTCCGTGCGTGGAGAGCGCGGCGCCGAGCGCGCTCCTGCTCCGCGTCGCGCCCAACCCCGCGGGCGCGCGCGCCCGCATCGAGGCCGCGGCGCCGGGACGGATCGAGATCGCGGACGTCTCGGGCCGCCGCGTGCGCGGCGCGACGGTCGAGGCGGCGGGGAGCGCGTTCGAGTGGGACGGCCGCGACGACCGCGGGCGGACGCTGCCGGCCGGGCTCTACTTCGTGCGCTACCAGGGCGCGGCGGGACGAGCGCTCGTGAAGCTCGTGAGGCTCGACGACGCTCGTTTCGGCCGCTGAATCCCTGGCTCCGGCCCGCAAACCGGCCCCGAGTCAGACAAGTGCAATTTCTCGGGCGCGCGCTTGGACCCGCGAACCGAGCCGCGACTAGGGTCGCAGCATGGCCGCACGACTACCTCTCGCCCGCGGCGCCGCGCGCGGCGCGCTTCCGGCCGCAATCCCCGTGATCGCGGCCCTGGCTCTGGGCTGCGCCTCGAGCCCTCCGGTCGAGTGGGCGAGCCTGCGCGAGATCACGCCCGCGTTCCTGCTCGAGCAGGACGCGCTCCACCCCGCGCTCGCCGCCGACGAGCACGGGCGCGTGGCACTCACCTGGGTGACCCGCGACTCGTCGGGGACCGACCTGTGGCTCTCGACCTCGGCCGACAGCGGCGCCACGTTCGCGCCGCCGGTCCGGGTCGGCGAGCGGCGGGGCGGCGTGGTGTCGTTCCCCGAGAACCGCCCGCTGCCGGTCTTCGGCGCCGACGGGCGGCTCGCGATCGCATGGTGCGAGGCGCGGGAGGGCCGGCCGGGGGCGACGGACGTCTACGTGCGCGTGAGCGAAGACGGAGGCGCCACGCTCGGGCCCGCCGCGGTGGTGAACGACGACACTGCGGACGCGCGCCCCGCGTTCCACGGCTTCCCCGCGCTGACGTTCCTCTCCGACGGCGCGCTGCTCGCGGTGTGGATCGACGAGCGCGAGAACCGGCGCGTGCGCGGGGCCGCGGGCGAGCCTTCCTCGGCCCTGCTCTTCCGCGCGATCAGCCACGACGGCGGGCGCACGTGGTCGGACAACGAGAAGCTCACCGACCGCGCGTGCCCGTGCTGCCGCGCCGTGGCGTCGAGCGACACCGGCGGGCGGGTCGCCGTGGCCTACCGCGCCGCCGCCGGCGACCTGCGCGACCCGGCGCTCGCGATCTCCCGCGACCTCGGGGCGAGCTTCCCGCTCGACTCGCTGTTCTCGGCCGACGGCTGGAAGCTCGCGGGCTGCCCCGCGGTCGGGCCCGCGCTCACCTGGAACCGCGCGGGCGGCGGGCTCTACGTGTGGTACACCGAGGCGGCCTCGCCCGGCGTCTACGCCGCGCCCTGGAGCGCCGAGAGCGGGCGCACCGGGCTCAAGCGCCCGCTCAGCGACGGCCTGGTCGGGGCGTCGCATCCGCGCGCGGCGGCGCTCGGGGAAGCGACCTTGATCGCGGTCGAGGCGCGCGCGCGGGCCGACTCGGCGAGCCGCGTGCTCGCGCTGCGCCTGCTCGATGCGGGCGACGCGCTCACGCCCTGGATTTTCCTCGGCGCCAACGTCGAGAGCGGCTGGATCGCCGGACTCTCGCCGCGCCGCGCGCTGGCCTGCTGGAGCGAGCGCCGCGACAAGGGCCACCGCACGCGCGTGATGGAGATCGTGCCGCGGCGGACCGGGCACCGGTAGCGGGGCCCTCGCTGCGGAGCGAGTGGGGCCGCGAGTGGGACCGCGCATGGACGGGCCCGCGACGGGCGTGCTAGCCTGCCGCGGTTCGTTCGCCCGCTGGACCGGGATGGCTCGGGTCGCCCGCCGCGATCGCGCGGGGTCCGCGATCCATCCCGGTCCGGTTTCCGCATCCTTGGGCCATCCCCCGGGCCCCGACGGGAGATCCATCGCGTGACCGTGAACGCCGCGTCCGACCTCCAGGCGGTCGAGTCGCTCAAGTCCGCGCGCGAGCGCATCCTCGGCGAGCTGCGCAAGGTGATCGTCGGCCAGGACCAGGTGGTGGAGCAGCTCCTGACCGCGCTGTTCGCGAACGGCCACGTGCTGCTGGTGGGCGTGCCGGGACTGGCGAAGACGCTCCTGATCTCGAGCCTGGCGCGCGTGCTCGACCTCAAGTTCAACCGCATCCAGTTCACGCCCGACCTGATGCCGAGCGACATCACCGGCACCGACATCCTCGAGGAGGAGCAGGCCACCGGCAAGCGCGTGATGCGCTTCATCCAGGGCCCGGTGTTCGCGAACATCGTGCTCGCCGACGAGATCAACCGCACGCCGCCCAAGACCCAGGCCGCGCTGCTCCAGGCGATGCAGGAGAAGGAGGTCACGGCCGGCGGGCAGACCTTCAAGCTCGCGCTCCCCTTCTTCGTGCTTGCGACCCAGAACCCGATCGAGCTCGAAGGCACCTATCCCCTGCCCGAGGCCCAGCTCGACCGCTTCATGTTCAACGTGCTGGTCGACTATCCCAACGAGGGCGAGGAGGAGAAGATCGTCGCCGCCACCACCTCGGCCTACGAGGCGAAGCTCGAGCGCATGCTGGGCGCCGCGGAGATCCTCGAGCTGCAGAAGCTGATCCGGCGCGTCCCGGTGGGCGATCACGTGGTGCGCTACGCGGTGCGGCTCGCGCGCGCCACGCGCGGGCGCGAGGGGGCCCCGGACTTCGTGCGGCAGTGGGTGTCGTGGGGCGCGGGCCCGCGCGCCTCGCAGTACCTGGTGCTGGGCGCCAAGACCCGGGCCGTGCTGCTCGGGCGCTTCGCCCCGGGCATCGAGGACGTGAAGGCGGTGGCTGCGGCGGTGCTGCGCCACCGCATCATCACCAACTTCACCGCCGAGGCGGAGGGCGTCAAGCCCGAGCGCATCATCGAGGACCTGCTCGCGGCCGTGCCGAGCGAGTGACGCGCGCGGCCGGGGCGCCCGGGCGATCGCCCGGGCCTCCCGAGCGCGCCACCGCCGCCCGCGCCGCGGACCGTAACCCGGAGGATCGCATGGCCACGGCCGCCGCACCCCGCGCCCCGATCGAGCTCAAGCGCCAGATCGGCCTCTACGCCGCCACGGCGATCACGGTCGGCAACATCATCGGCTCCGGCATCTTCCGCTCGCCCCACAGCGTGGCGCAGCACGTGAGCGATTTCGGGCAGGTGATCTTCGCCTGGGTGCTGGGCGGCATCCTCTCGATCTGCGGCTCGCTCGCGCTCGCCGAGCTGGCGGTCGCCCACCCGCGCACCGGCGGGCTCTACGTCTTCATCCGCGAGGCGTTCGGGGACGCGCCCGGATTCGTGTTCGGCTGGGCCAACCTGTGGGTGATCAAGCCGACCGTGATCGCCTCGATCACCAGCGTGTTCGCGCTCTACTTCTGCCAGGTGCTGGGACTGCCGAAGGGCGCCGAGTTCCCGGTCGGCGCGGCCGCGATCCTGCTGCTCACCTTCGTCAACTGGCTGGGGGTGCGCGAGGGCGCGGGCACGCAGTCGCTGTTCACCACCGCCAAGCTGATCGGGATCCTGGCGCTCTGCGTCTGCGCCTTCACCCTGCCCGCGAGCGAGCCGCCCGCGGCGCTCGGCCCCCAGGCCGCCGCGACGCGCGGGTTCCTGCAGGCGCTGGCGCTCGCGATGATCCCCATTCTCTTCGCCTACGACGGCTGGACCGACTCCACCTACGTGGCCGGCGAGGTCATCGACCCCCGGCGCACCATGCCGATCGCGATCGTGTGGGGCACCTGGCTCGTGATCGGGGTCTACGTGCTCACCAACATCGCCTACTTCCACGTGCTCGGGACCGGGGGCGTTGCGCAATTCGAGGCGGTGGGCTCCGAGACCGTGCGCCGCCTGCTCGGCGACTGGGGCGCGCGCGCGCTGGCGGTGCTGGTCACGGTCTCCACCTTCGGCACCACCAACGGCGCGATCCTGACCGGCCCGCGCGTGACGCAGGCCATGGCGGCCGACGGGTTGCTGTGGAGGCCGCTCGCGGCGCTCGATCCGCGGCGCGGCACGCCTGCGTCTGCGCTCTGGGTGCAGGCCGTGCTCTCGTGCCTGTGGCTGTGGTTCGCGCGCGGCTTCGAGGACGTCTCGGGCTGGTTCGTCACCACCTCGTGGCTGTTCTACGGCCTGACCACCGCCGCGCTCTTCGTCCAGCGCCGCCACGAGCGCGAGGGCAGGATCGCGGCGCCCTCCTACCGCACGCCGCTCTATCCCTTCCCGCCGCTGCTGTTCGTGCTCGTCACCGTGGCGATCATCGCGAGCGACCTCCACGACAGCGGCTGGCGGGCGTGGGCGGGCGTGGGGATCGCGGCGCTCGGGCTCCCGGTCTACTACCTGTGGAAGCGCCCGGGCACGAGGGCGGGCTGAGCGTGGAAGTCAAAAACCTCGAGCAGTACATCGCGCCCGAGCGCTACGACGTCGCCTACTCGTGGCACACCGCGAACATCCCGTTCTGGGTGGAGCGCGCGAAGGCGGCGAAAGGCCCGGTGCTCGAGATCGGCTGCGGCACCGGGCGGGTGCTGATCCCCACACTCGCGGCCGGGGTGGACGCCGAGGGGCTCGACCTCCATCCCGGCATGCTCGAGGTGCTGATGAAGAAGGCGGCGGCCCAGGGGCTCACGGCCCGCGTCCAGCGCGCGGACATGCGCGACTTCACCATGCCGCGCCGCTACGCGCTCGTCACCCTGCCGTTCCGCGGCTTCATGCACCTGCTCACCACCGCGGACCAGCTCCAGGCGCTGCGCTGCATCCGCGAGCACCTCGAGCCCGGCGGCGCCCTGGTGCTCAACCTCTTCTATCCCACCATCGCCCTGATCGCCGAGCCCGGCGACCGCGAACGGGTCGAGCGCGAGTTCCCGCATCCCGAGACCGGCCTGCCGGTGGCCCTGGTCAGCGTGCGGCGCGACCACGACCGGGTGCACCAGCTCCTGAGCGCGCGAGCGGAGATGCGCGAGTCGGACGCCCGCGGCTACGCCGGCGCCGTGTACGGGCACGCCTTCACGCTGCGCTGGACCTACCGCTTCGAGATGGAGCTGCTGCTCCGGACCGCGGGCTTCTCGCGCTACGAGGTGGCGGGGGGGTTCGACGGGCGGCCGCTCCTGCGCGATACGGACGAGATGGTCTGGACCGCCTGGAGGGACTGAGACGCGATGCGGCTCGACGACTCTCCGTTGCAGCAGGGCGCCACCGCTGGCGGCGCAACCGCCGCGCCCTCGCCCTACGACGCTCCCGAGCTCTACGACCTGCTCTTCGACTCGCTCGACTTCGACCGCGCCTTCTGGCTCAGGGTCGGGCGCGAGGCGGGCGGCCCGGTGCTCGACCTCGCCTGCGGCACCGGCCGCGTGCTGGTCCCGCTCCTCGAGGCGGGCGTGGACGGGGACGGCGTGGACCTCCATGCCGGAATGCTCGAGCGCCTCAGGGCCAAGGCCCAGGCGAAAGGGTTCCATCCCAACATCGTGGCCGCCGACATGCGCGACTTCACCATGCCGCGGCGCTACGCGCGCGTGCTGTGCGCGTTCAACGCGTTCGCCCACTGCGAGACCATCGAGGACCAGCTCGCCACGTTGCGCTGCTGCCGCGAGCACCTCGAGCCCGGCGGCGCGCTCGTGCTCCACATGTCCTACCCCGGCGTCTCGCTGTGGCTCGGCAAAGACGGCGAGCCCGTGCTCGAGCTCGAGACATCGCGTCCGGGGTCGCAGAACCGCCTGCAGCTCTACGACACGCGCTTCAAGGACCCCGTGAACCAGAGCCAGCGCTCCGAGATCGAGGTGCGCGAGGTCGACCTCGCGGGCGGCGTGGTCGCCTCGCACCGCTCCCAGACCCGCCAGCGCTGGGTCTACCTCTACGAGATGGAGCTGCTGCTCCGGACCGCGGGGTTCCAGCGCTGGGAGATCCACGGCGGCTTCGCGGGCGAGCCGCTCGAGCGCGACGACCAGCAGATGATCGCGTGGGCGTGGAAGGAGCCCGCGTGAGCGCGCGGCGAGCCGCGCGCGGCGCCGGGGCGCGGGCGGCGCACGGGATGCGGGCGTGAGCGCCTCGTTTCCGCGCTCGACCTCGGGCGCCCAGCCGCCGCGCGGCGTGGCGCGCGGCGCGGCCGAGGGGCGTGCGTTCCTCGATCCCGCGGTGGTGGCGCGGCTCGCCCACCTCGACGTGCGCGCGCGGCTCGTGGTCGAGGGCTTCATCGCCGGCATGCACCGCTCGCCGTTCCACGGCTTCAGCGTGGAGTTCTCCGAGCACCGTCCCTACATGCCCGGCGACCCGCTCAAGAACATCGACTGGAAGGTGTGGGCGCGCAGCGACCGCTACCTGGTCAAGCAGTACAGCGAGGAGACCAACCTGCGCTGCCACCTGCTCGTGGACCTCTCGGGCTCGATGGGGTTCCGGTCGCCGCGCGCGGTGATGAGCAAGATCGAGTACGCGCAGTCGCTGGCGGCGGCCCTCGGCTACCTCATGCTCCAGCAGCAGGACGCGGTCGGGCTGCTCCTGTTCGCCGACCGCCCGCTCACCTACGTGCCGGCCCGCGCCGTGCGCTCGCACCTCGACGTGATCCTGAAGACGCTCGGCTCGTTGAAACCCCAGGGGCGCACCCGCCTCGGCCCCGCGCTCCACGAGCTGGCCGAGCGCATCAAGCGGCGCGGGCTCGTGGTGCTGTGCAGCGACCTCATGGACCGGCCGGCCGAGGTGCTCTCGGGCCTCCAGCACTTCCGCCACCGCCACCACGAGGTGGTGCTGTTCCACATCCTCGATCCCGACGAGGTCGAGTTCCCCTACACCGACACCGCGACCTTCGTGGACCTCGAGAGCGGCGAGCGCCTCACCACCGAGCCGTGGGAGATCGCGCGCCGCTACCGCGAGCGCCTCGCGGCCTGGACCGAGCACTACCGGCGGAGCTGCCGCGAGCACCTGATCGACTACGTCGAGCTCGACACCCGCACCCCGTTCGACCGCGCGCTGCTGGCGTACCTCGAGAAGCGGGCGAGGCTGATGTGAGGCGCGCCACCGCGGGGCCCGCGTGATCCTGCGCATCGCGGCGGCGCTGGCCGTGGTGCTCGGGATCCTGGGCCTGCTCGCCATCCTCGCGCTGCTGGGATCGGGCCCGTTCGCGGGTGAGGCGGCGCGGCACATGCGGGCGCTCAAGGACCGCAGCGATCCGCCGCCGGTCGCGCTTCCCGTGAGCCTGGCGTCGTTCGACTCGCTGCCCTACCGCCGCCCGCTCGCCGAGTACGCGCCCGTCGAGCAGCGCGGCGTGGTGGTCGAGGGCTACATCAAGCACATGCTGCGCGCCCCCGACGGCGACACCCACCTCGAGGTCACCTCCGCCCCCCAGCCGCCCGGCAGCGGCTCCACCTACGTGACCATGGAGATCACCCCTCAGTTCTATCTCGGCGCGCCGGCCTGGGGCTTCGAGCGGCTGCGGCAGACGTTCCGCCCCTCGAGCGGCGGCGGCGTCACGCCTTGGGGGGTGCCGCCGCCGCGGGTGAGGCTCACGGGCTGGCTGCTCTACGATTACGCGTTCGAGACCCGGCTCCCGGGCGGCGGTACCATCCCGTTCGCCCGCCGCGTGAGCGGGTGGGAGGTGCACCCGGTGACCCGGATCGAAGTGTGGGATGAAGCCCGGAGCGCGTTCGTCGAGGTGCCCCGGTGAGCTTCTTGAACCCGTTCTTCCTCTTCGGCCTGCTGGCCGCCGCGATCCCGATCCTGATCCACCTCCTCACCCGCCGGAAGCCGCGCGAGGTCATGTTCCCCTCGCTCGAGTTCCTCACCGAGGTGAACCAGAACGAGATCCGCAGGCTGAGGCTCAAGCAGTGGCTGCTGCTCGCGCTGCGCACGCTGGCGATCGTCGCGATCGCGCTCGCCATGGCGCGGCCGGCGCTCGAGGGCGCGGTGGGGCGCGCGAGCCGCGCGGCGACCACGGTGGTGGCGATCTGCGATCGCAGCGGGAGCATGGGGGCGGCGAGCGGCAGCGCCACGACGCTTGTGGCCGAAGCGCGGCGCGTGCTCGAGGACCTGTTCACCACGCTCGGGCCCGCGGACGAGCTGCTGCTGGTTCCCTACGACCGCGCGCCCCAGCCGGTCACGCCCCGGCCGAGCTCGGACCTCGCGCGGCTGCGCGCCGCCGTGCAGTCGCTGACCCCGACCGCGAGCACGACCGACCACGTGCGGGCGCTCGAGCTCGCGGCCGGCGCGCTCTCCGAGTCACACGCGCTCAACCGCGAGCTGTTCTGGATCTCCGACTTCCAGTCGGCGGGGCTGCCGCCCGGGGCGGCGTCGTTCGCGGCACCCCGCGGCCCGTGGGCGCAGACCCGGGTCTACCTCGTCCCGCTCGTGCCGCGCAGCCGCGCCAACGCGGGGCTCGCCGACGTGGCGCTCGCCCCCACCGAGAGCGGCACCGCGCTCTCGGTGAGCGCGGTCTCGTTCGGGGCGCCGCGCGGCGATCTCGCGGTCGCGGTCGTGGACGCCGCGGGCGAGATCGGGCGCGGGTTCCTGAACCTGCCCGAGCGCGGCGAGGCGGCCACGCTGCTGCCGCTCTCGCGGCTGCCCGAGCAGGGCGGGGTGGCGAGCCTGCCGGACGATGCGCTCGCGCTCGACAACCGCCGCTGGTTCGCGGCCGGCCGCGCCGGCACGCAGCGCATCCTGCTGCGCGAGGACGGCCCGCCCTCGCCGCTCCGCCTCGCGCTCGAGGCCGGCTCGCCCGCCTCGGGGCTCGAAGTCGAGGTGGCGGACGCGGCCACGATCGGGACGCGGCTCGCCGAGGCCGACGTGCTGGTGTTGAACGACCTCGAGCGCCTCGGCCCGGCCGAGCTGCAGGCGGTGCTCGACTACTACCGGAGCGGCGGCGCGGTGTTCCTGGCCTTCGGCACGCGCGCCGACGCCGCGTTCTGGAACGGCGCCGTGCTGGGCGAGATGGGCGCAGGTACGCTCGGCGCCCCGGTGCGCTCGGCCGCCGGGGCGGCGTGGCGGCTGATGCGCGCGACCGCCGGGCATCCCGCGCTCGCGGGTTTCCCGGCGCGCCCCGGAGAACCGCTCTCGGCCGCGCGCTTCACGACGATCCGCGAGTTCACGCCGGCCGCGGGCGGGGCGCGCACCCTGCTCGAGTTCGACCGCGCGCATCCCGCGCTGGTGGAGGCGACGCGCGCGATGGTGATGCTCGCCCCGCTCGATCCTGCGGCCTCGGACTTCGCCGTGAGCGGCGCGTTCCTGCCGCTCGTGCACCAGGCGGCGAAGGTGCTGGGGCGCGGCACGGCCGCGGCGTCGCTCGCGCCCGGCGACCGCTACAGCGCCCCGGCCACGACCGGCGTGTGGCGCATCGAGGACCAGGAGGGCCACGAGGTCCCGAGCGCGCTCTCCGCGGCGGGCGGGGCGGCGCGGCTCACCTCCGATCCGATCGAGCGCCCCGGCCTCTATCGCGTGCTGCGCGCGGGGACCTTGCGCAACACCTTCGCGGTCAACCCCGACCCGCGCGAGTCGGATCTCACGCCGATCCCCGAGCCCATGCTGGTGCGCGCCTTCCCGCCCGGGCGCGTGCAGGTGGTGCGCGCGGGTGAGGACCTCGCGCGCCGCGTGCGCGAAGCGCGCTACGGCCGCGAGCTGTGGGGATGGTTCGTCGTGCTCGCGCTGCTCCTGCTCGCCGCCGAGACCGTGATCGGGCGCTCGGGGATGGCGGGAGCGGCTGACCTCAGGAAAGGAAAGGCCGCATGAACGAATCCGAGACCCACGCACCGAAGCTGCTCGGGCCCGCCGAGTACGCCCCGCGGCTGCGCGAGCTGATCGAGGGCGCGCGCCGCGAGCTGTGGCTCGTGAGCCCTTCCGCCCATCTCAACGAGCTGCAGGACGTGCTGCGCGCGATTCTCGACAGCGCCCGGCGCGGCGTCCACGTCCACCTCGTGATGCGCGACCAGGTGGACCAGATGAAGGTGCTCGAGGCCTTCGGCCCCGCGCTGATCGAGGCCCATGTGCGCCTGCTGGCGGTCGAGGGGCTGCGCGCCGCGCTCTACTGGTCCGAAGAGCAGGCGCTCCTCGGATCGCTCGAGCTGAGGGGCGCCTCGTTCGCGAAGGGCGTCGAGATCGGGCTGCTGGTCCCGAAGGGCGAGCTGCACGCCCGCGTCAGGGACTTCATCGGCGCCGAGATCACCTTCCAGGCCCGCAAGATCGCCGCGGTTGGCGGGGCGCGCGCCGAGAGCAAGGGGCACTGCATCCGCTGCGGCGTGTCGACACCGTTCGATCTCGAGCGGCCCTTCTGCTGGGCCGACTTCCAGAGCTGGGTCGCCCACCAGGACGCGGACGAGGAGGAGAAGTTCTGCCACCGCTGCGGGCGCTCGGCTGCCACTTCGCGCCGCCAGCCGCTGTGCGCGGCGTGCCGAACCGCGCTGCGCTCCACGGGTTGAGGCCGCACGGCTGAGTGGGTGGCGGGCTGCGGCGCTCAGGCCGCGGCCGGCGCGCTCAGGGGCGCGGCGGATTTCCGAGGGCGATCGCCGGCCTCCGACTTGACGCGCGCCTGAACGGCCGCGGCGCGCGGTGTGCCATACTCATCGGACCATGCAAATGCCTCTGCTCGCCCTGGGCGCGGCGCTGAGCCTGCTCGCGGCCGCGCCCGCGAGCGCCGACGACGTGCCGCGGGGCGCTGGCAATGCGCACGAAGCGCACGGCCACGTCGAGTCCGCCGCAGCGGAGCCGGGCGCCGATCTCGTCGGGCGGCCGGCTCCGGCGTGGAGCTTCGAGCGCTGGATCGGCACGGCGCCGCTCTCGCTCGAATCGCTGCGCGGCAAGGTGGTGCTGGTGCGCTGGTGGACGGACGGCTGCCGCTACTGCGCGGCGACGTTGCCCGCCTTGGAAACCCTGCGCGCGCGCCACGCGCGCGACGGTCTGGTCGTGATCGGCGCCTATCATCCCAAGCCGCCGCGCGCGGTGAGCGACCGGCGCATCCTCGCCTTCGCGGCCCGGCTCGGCTTCGACGGACCGATCGCGGTCGACGGCGAGTGGTCGACGCTCGAGCGCTACTGGCTCGCGCCGCATCCCGAGAGCGGCTGGACGTCGGTCTCGTTCCTGATCGACCGCGACGGGATCATCCGCTGGGTCCACGGCGGCGGCGAGTACCACCCGAGCTCGGATCCGGCGCACGCGCGCTGCGACCTCGAGTACCACGGGCTCGAGCGGGCCGTGGCGGCCGCGCTCGCCGCGCCCGCGGCAGCGCGAACCATGCAGTAACACGCGCCTGGCGTTCGCGGGCCTGGTCGCGCCGCTGTGATAGTCTGCGCCGCGCCCGCGAAGACGCGGGACGACACGTTTCGCCGCCGTAACCGCCGCGGAGAATTCCGCAGCGGCTTTTGGCGTTTGGAGCCTGAGGGAGACGCGATGAGCGCGACCGAGAAGCAGGCGGCGGCCCCGCCCGTGGCGCGCGAGGTCTATCTCGAGGACGAGCTGGCACTCTCCTTCGCGCGCGCGGTCGAGCGCATGCCCGAGGCGCGGGATCTGCTCGCGTTCCTGCGCGGCGAGTGGGGGCGGAACGACGCCGCGGAGCTCACGCGGCGCGCCGCGGTGCGCGGTCTCACGGGCTCGGCGCGCGCGCTCCTCACCGCCTGGCTCCAGCGCGCCACGGGACGCACCGTGCTCTACGTGGTCTCCCACGGCGAGGCGTTCGAGGAGGCGCGCGACGACCTCGAGTACTTCCGCGGCGCGGGTGCTGTGCTGGCGTTCCCCGAGCCCGACAACCTGCCCTACGATCCCTCCTCGCCGCACCCCGGCATCACCGCGCAGCGCCTCGAGACGCTCGGCCGGCTCGCCGCGCGCGACGGGTGGTCGCGCGTGGTGCTGGCCACGGTGCGCGGGGTGCTCCAGCGCGTGCCCAGGCCGGAGCGTCTGCAGCGCGCGCTGCTCACGCTGCGGGTCGGGCACGAGGCCGAGCCGGGCGCGCTGGTCGAGCGCCTGGCGTTCCTGGGGTACGAGCGCATGCCCGAGGTCGAGGCGGTGGGCCACTTCGCGCGCCGCGGCGGGATCCTCGACGTCTACCCGGTGGGGGCGGCCGATCCGCTGCGGCTCGAGTTCGACGGCGACGCGATCGTCTCGCTCCGGCGCTTCGATGCCGCCACGCAACGCTCGATCGAGCAGCTCCCCGCGGCGACCGTGCTGCCGCGCTACGAGGTGGTGGTCGAGCCCGCCGAGGCGCAGGCGGTGGCGGAGCGGCTGCGCGCCGCGCGCGAGGGCCCTGCCGGGCGCGAGGGGGAGGGGGCGGCGCCGCCGGATGCCTTGCTCCACGACGGGATGGAGCGCTTCGCCGGACACTACGATCCCGCGCCCGGCGCGCTCGCGGATTACCTTCCCGCCGATGCGCTCGTGATCCTCGATGACCCGGGCAAGCTGCGCGAGCGCCGCGACGAGCTGGCGCGCCTGATCGAGCGCGGACACGAGGAGGCGCGCGCCCACTACCCCGGGATCTCGCCGCCCGGGCAGCTCTACCTCGAGGGCGCGGCGTTCGACGACCTCGAGCGCTCGCGGGCCGGCGTGGACTGGATGGGCACGGTGCAGGAAGCGGGCGAGGACAGGCGCTACGCGCGCTCGGTGTTCGTCGAGTGCTCGCCCGCCGAGCCCATGCAGCGCTCGATCGAGCGCCTGAGGGCCCACCTCGCTGAGCTGGGCGCGAACGGCCTCGAGGCCGCGATCCTGTGCGACAACCCCGGCCAGCGCGAGCGCATGCTGGAGCTGCTGGGGGAGACCGGCGCCGTGCTCGGCGTGGGGCTGGTCTCGGCCGGGTTCACGCTCCGTTCCGCCTCGCTCGCGATCCTCACCGACCACGAGATCTTCGCGCGCTACCGGCGCCGGCGGCGCAGGCTCAAGCGCGGCTCGGGGCTCTCGATCGCCGAGCTGTCGGCCCTGAAGCTCGGCGACTACATCGTCCACGAGGACCACGGCATCGGCATCTACCGCGGCATGAAGCGCCTCACCCTGAACAGCCAGGAGACCGACTGCGTGGAGATCGCGTACGCCGAGAGCGACCGGCTCTACGTGCCGGTCCACCAGCTCGCGCTGGTGTCGCGCTACGCCGCGAGCGAGGGGGCGCGGCCCGCGCTCCACCGCCTCGGCTCGCCCGCCTGGCAGAAGACCAAGGCCCGCGCCCAGCGCGCGATCCAGGACATGGCGGAGGAGCTGGTCCAGGCCTACGCGGTGCGCAAGGCGCTCCCGGGGCACGCGTTCTCGCCCGACAGCGTCTGGCAGCGCGAGCTCGAGGCCTCGTTCCCCTACGACGAGACGCCCGACCAGCTGCGCGCGATCGAGGAGGTCAAGGCCGACATGGAGCGCGGAAGCCCCATGGACCGGCTGATCTGCGGCGACGTGGGCTACGGCAAGACCGAGGTCGCGATCCGCGCCGCGTTCAAGGCGGTGCAGGACGGCCGCCAGGTCGCGGTGCTGGTGCCCACCACGATCCTCGCCCAGCAGCACCTGATCACGTTCCGCGAGCGGCTGGCGGACTTCCCGGTGCGGGTGGACGTGCTGTCGCGCTTCCGCACCACGAAGGAACAGAAGGAGACGCTCGCGGCGCTCGAGCGCGGCGAGGTGGACATCCTGATCGGCACCCACCGGCTGCTCTCCAAGGACGTGAAGTTCCGGCGCCTGGGGCTGGTGGTGATCGACGAGGAGCACCGCTTCGGCGTGAGGCAGAAGGAGCGCGTTCGGCAGATCACGCGCCAGGTGGACGTGCTGGCGATGACCGCCACCCCGATCCCGCGCACCCTCAACCTCTCGCTCGCCGGCGCGCGCGACATGTCGGTGATCGAGACCCCGCCGCGCGACCGGTTGCCGGTCCACACCGAGATCCTGGAGTACGACGAGGAGGTGATCGCCGACGCCGTGCTGCGCGAGGTGGACCGCGGCGGGCAGGTGTTCTTCGTCCACAACCGGGTGGAGACCATCCACAACGCAGCGCTCGGGCTGCAGAAGCTGGTGCCGCAGGTGCGGATCGGGGTGGCGCACGGCCAGATGGCGGAGCGCGAGCTGGAGCGCGTGATGCTCGACTTCCTCGACCGCCGCCACGACGCGCTGGTCTCGACCATGATCATCGAGTCCGGGCTCGACATCCCGAGTGTGAACACCCTGGTCGTGGACCGCGCCGACACCCTCGGGCTCGCGGACCTCTACCAGCTCCGCGGGCGCGTCGGGCGCTCGGCGCACCGCGCCTACGCCTACCTGCTCGTCCCCCCGCGGCGCGTGCTCACCGAGGAGGCCGAGAAGCGCCTGCGGGTGATCGAGGAGTTCGACGACCTGGGCGTGGGGTTCAAGATCGCGCTCAAGGACCTGGAGATCCGCGGCGCCGGCAACCTGCTCGGCCCCGAGCAGCACGGCTTCATCGTGGGCCTGGGCTTCGATCTCTACGTCAAGCTGCTGGAGGACGCGGTGGCCTCGCTCAAGGGCGAGGCCGCCGAGACCAGGGCCGAGCCGCGGCTCGTGACCGACTGGAGCGCCTACCTCCCCGACGAGTACGTGCCGGACGAGCACGAGAAGCTCAACCTCTACCGCCGGCTCGCCGAGGCGCGCACCTTGGACGAGCTGGACGACCTCACGCTCGAGATGATGGACCGCTTCGGCCAGCTCCCGCCGCCCGCGGTGGCGCTGCTCGAGCTCAGGCGCCTGCGGGTGCTGGGCGGGGCGGGCGCGGCCGAGGCCCTGCGCGTGTTCCAGGAGGTGGCCGAGATCGTGCTTCGCCAGCCGCTCAAGCCCCAGGAGATCCGGGGTGTGATCGGAGTGCTCGGCTTCCAGGTCGAGTTCTTCACCGGGCGCGAGTTCGGCCTCAGGGTGCGCGGCCAGGGGATCGCGCTGCTCCACCGCACCCGCGAGGTGCTGCAGGCGCTCGAGCTGGCGGGGAGCGGGAAGGTCGGCTGAGGCCGCATCCGGATCCTCCACAACTTACCCATCGCGCCTGTGCTCTGCGCGATCTCGGGATCACGCACGCGCCCTGCATCGTTCACTACGCGTCGTCGCGCGCGGAGCCCGAGGTCGCCCATGACAGAGCGGCCACCTCCCTGCGGAGGTGGCCGCCCTTGAAGAACCCGTTTCGGGGATCGTCTACTTCACGACCACGAACCGTCCGACCTTCTGACCCTCCGCGGTGCGGACCTGGTAGAAGTACAGCCCGTCCCCGATCGGCCCGCCGTCGTCGCGACGCCCGTCGAGCTTGAAGAGATGGCGACCGGCCGACGTCACGGCCCCGTCGGCGAGGGTGCGGACCAGCCGCCCGCTGACGTCGAAGATGTGCACGCTCACCGCCCCGGGGCGCGAGGTGGTGAAGGCCAGCTGGGCCTCCATCCGCATCGGATTGGGAGCGATTCCCGAGAACAGGACGCCGCCAGCGTCGGCAACGGATGCGGCCTCGACCTCGTCACCCGATTCCTCGTCGGCGAGACCGGCCCTGGCCGCCAGCGCCGGCGTCACGATCCGGATCGAGATGTCGTCGACCTGGAAGGCCTTCACTGTGCCGAACGTATCGCCCAGGATCTGGAAATCGATCTTCGAACCCTTCCACCTCGTCACGTAGTCGTAGGTGAGCGACTTCCAGCCGGTGGTGAGGACGTACTTGGTCGTGGTCTTGACGTTCTTCTTGCCGGGGATGTACTCGGTGATCTTGAAGTACCACTTGCCCGCCACGTCGGCCCTGGCCCACGCGACGAAGCGGTACCGCGTGTTCGCCGCCGGCGACGACTGGACCCAGTCCGGCGAGTCGTTCACGCCCAGCACGGTCTGGCCCGACTTGACCTTCATCTTGAGGGAGTAGGCTCCGTCGTGGCCGCCGGCCACGCGCGAAAGCGTGTCGGTGACCGGCGCCCAGCCCGACATGTCGCTCTCGAAGGACGGATTGAGGACCAGGTTGGTGAGATCCGCCTGGAACTCGAATGCCCCGCGGTCGGCGAAGGCCACCGGTCCCAGCCCCACGTTCGGGGCCGAGGGGGCGTCCATCGGGGTATTGCCATCGATGTCGAAGGCGGGCCAGTTGGGCGCCGCGGAGTTGGCGTTGTCGATCGCCGGCGAGCCCGTCATCAGGTGGAAGTTCGCGGTGGCCGGGCTCACGAACTTGGGATCGGCCTGGATCGAGCGCGTGTCCTGGCCGCTGACCGCGACGTAGTCCGCCACGTTCGCGTACTTGGTGAGGATGTACTTGACCGGGACCTGGATGGTCGAGTTCCAGAAGATGTTGTCGTTGGAGACGAATCCCGAGTCCGAGGAGCCGTCCACCCACAGGTCGAACTCGTCGGTGGTGAGCCCGTTCTCCACCGCGATGCTGTTGAACAGCTGGTTCCCCGGGGAATCGCCCTCGAACGAGAATCCATCCATGTGGTTGCCGTAGGCGATGTCGTTGACGTGGATGTTCCCGGTCGCGGCGTAGTGGTCGTAGCCGTGGTCGCCGTTGTTCCAGGAGATGTTCTGGATCGAGATGTTGTCGTTCGATCCGGTCTGGAAGTGTTCGCCGGTGTCCTGGTTGTCGTGGAACCGGTTGCGGCGGATCAGATTGCCGGGAGCGCCGAACATGTAGAGCCCGTTGGCGACCCGGGTGCCGGGCAGGAGGTTGCGGCAGGACTCGTTGTCCTCGATCGTCGAGCCGGTGGTGCCCGAGGTCAGGGAGATGCCGTGATGGCTGTTGTCCGCGACCAGGTTCGAAGCGATGCGGACCGCCGTGCAGCCGATGGCCTGAATGCCCATGCGGTAGGAGAAGTGGACGAAGTTGCGAACCACCTCGATGTTGCTCGAGACGTTGGTGATCATGATCCCGCGATCCTCGGCCCGGACCACTTCGAAGCCGTCGATCACGACGAACGCCTTGCCGCCGACGTAGAAGCCGTAGGGACGGTGGCCGACCTGGGCGAGTTGCGTGGCCGGGTTGCTGCCGCCGGCGTTGACGTACAACCCGGTGCCGGCGACGTACTGGAAGGTGCCCGCGGGCATGCTGCCCGGTGCCACGGTGGACGCGGTGAGGCGCGCGCCATTCGCGAACACCTGGAACGGGCTCCAGGTGACGCTCGCGGCCAGCCACACGTTGCCGCTGTACTTCACCCAGAGGGCGGAATTCGAGAAGTCATCCGCGCCGTCCACCACCACCGGCTGACCGGGCGCGCTCAGGGCCTTGAGCGTGATCGGGCTCCCCGATGCTCCGGAGGCCGGCA
>DASXQT010000064.1:0-15300 GCA_036507005.1 Candidatus Eiseniibacteriota bacterium | reverse complement strand
CCGTCCCGCCGTCTGCGCCGTCGATCTCGAGCGTAGTGTCCCAGTCGGACCTCCGAACGCAGGGGCTGCGGAACTCGACTCCCTGGCGCCGCAGGTCCTCGACGTGGACCCAGGTCGAGTACATGCCGGCGTGATGGTTGAGGATCGCGACCGCGTACTCGGTGGGATGGTGGGTCTTGAGGTAGGCGCTGTGGTAGCCGAGCGTGCCGTAGCCGGCGGCGTGCGCCTTGCAGAACGCGTAGGCGGCGAAGCGCGTGAGGTCGCGCCACACCGCGCGCGCGGCGGGCTCGTCGACGCCGGCACGGGCCGCCTGCGCCACGAAGCCGGCCTCGAGCGCGCGGAACTCCCCGTCGCCGCGCGCCGCGCCGATCGCGCGCCTCAAGTCGTCGCCCTCGGCGAGCGTGAGCCCGGCGATCGCGGCCGCCACCCGCATCACGTCCTCTTCGTAGAGCATCACGCCGTAGGCCGGGCCGAGCACCGGCGTAAGCCGCGGGTGCGCGAAGGCCGGCGGCTCGAGCCCGCGGCGGCGGCGGCAGTAGGCCTGCTTCATGCCCGACTCGGCCGCGCCCGGCCGCACCAGGGCCACGGCCGCGACCGTGTCCTCGAGCGTGCGGGCCTCGAGCATGCGCAGCAGGTGGCGCATCGCGGGGGATTCGAGCTGGAAGCAGTTGAGCGTGTCGCCGGTGGCGACGCGCGCCGCGGTCGCGGGATCGCCGTCGGGGATGCGCTCGACCTCGATCGCGGCGCCCCCTTCGCGCGCCAGCGTCACGCACTCGCCGATGGTGGAGAGCGCGCGGTTCCCGAGCAGGTCCATCTTGACCAGCCCGATGGCCTCGATCGCGCGCATCTCGAATTGCGTCACCACCACGTCCTTCGCGGCGCGCTCGAGCGGCAGGTAGTGGGTGAGCGCACGGTCCCCGATCACGATCCCCCCGCAGTGGACCGACAGATGCCGCGGCGCCCCGCTCAGCCGCTCGGCGAGCTCGAGCGCGCGGGCGAGCGGCGGCTCGCTCCAGTCCACGTCGGAGGCGCCGGGCGACGCGGCCAGGCGGTCGCGGTAGGGCGGGTCCATCTCGCGCGGGATGCGGCGCGCGAGCGCGTTCACCCGCGCGTTCGAGACGCCCAGGGCCTTCGCGGTCTCGCGGAACGCCGAGCGCGCGCCGAGCGTGGCGTGGGTGGCGATCATCGCCACGCGGTCGGCGCCGTAGGTCTCGTAGACGTGCGCGATCACCTCGTCGCGCCGCTGCCAGCACAGGTCGATGTCGAGGTCCGGGCAGTCGCGGCGCGCGGGGTGCAGGAAGCGCTCGAAGGCGAGCCCGTAGCGCAGCGGGTCGACGTTGGTGATGCCGAGTGCCCAGGCCACGATCGAGCTCGCGCCCGAGCCGCGCCCCACGGTCGGGATGCCGCGCGCGCGCGCGAAGCCCACGATCTCGGCGACCAGCAGGAAGTAGTCGGTGAAGCCCATGCGCTCGATGATGCCCAGCTCCTCGCGCAGCCGGGCGAGCGCCGCGCGATCGCGGGCGATGCGGCGGCGGCCGAGGCCCTCGCGGCACAGCGCGGCGAGCCGCTCGGCCCCCGTCACGCCCGGCTCGAGCGGCGCGCGCGGGAAGATCGGCACGCCCATCTCGATCTCGAGCCGGCAGCGCGCGGCGAGCGTCGCGTTGTGCTCGAGCGCCTGGGCGCCAGCCTCCGGCACGCCCGCGGCCGCGCTCACCGCGCGCACCCGCCGCGCCCACTCCTCGGGGCCCACGAGCACCGCCTCGCGCGCCGAGAAGGCGGCGGCGGGCATGCGCTCGAGCAGCTCCCCGGCGGCGGCGGTGACCGCCGCGCGATGGACGTCGTGGTCGCGCGGCTCGAGCAGCACGCAGTCGCCGGTCGCGACCAGCGGAACGCCGAGGCGCTGCGCCGCGGCGACGCGGGCCGCGAGCTCGCGGCGCTCGCCGGGGAGCCCGCGCACGCCCATCCACAGCCCGCCCGCGCGCCGCGCGGCCTCCGCCCCCGACGCCGCGGGCACGCCGGCCGCGAGCAGTGCCGCGGCCAGCCCCGGCGACTCGACGATCACGTGGAGCCCGGCGTGGAGCTCGGCGAGCGAGGCGACCAGGTCGAACGCGGGATCGAGGTGGCGGCGGGTGAGGAGCGCGCACAGGTGCGACCAGCCGCGGCGGTCGAGGGGCACGAGGAGCGCCGCCCGCCCCCCGTGCGTGAGCTCGGCGCCGGGCAGCGGGCGCAGGCCCTCGGCGCGCGCCGCGCGGTAGAAGCGGATCGCGAGATAGAGGTTGTCGCGGTCGGTGAGGGCGAGCGCGCCGTAGCCGAGCGCGAGCGCGCGCTCCACCAGCGCTTCGGGCGCGGCCACGCCGGAGAGCAGCGTCCCGTGCGAGCGCACGCGCAGCGGCGTGAAGGTCATGGGCGGCGGCGCCGCCAGGCTCGGGGCGCCCGCGCCGGGGCGTCGCGCGGCCCCCCGCGTCCCCGCCGGCCGCGTGCCACGGCGCTCCTACTTGGTGAGCGAGGGCGTGCGCAGCACGAAGCCGTGCGGGTCCTCGGCGAGCCGGCCCTTGAGGTGGAGCGCGCGGCCCGAGACCAGCACGCCGTGGCCGTAGGCGCCGCGCACGCGGTCGAACGCGCGGTAGAGCGCCGCGCGCCGCCCCGCCTCGCGCTCGTCGAACAGCGCCCCCTGCTCGCCCGCGGCCGGGACGAAGCTCGAGAGCGTGACGCCCACCCGGTGCAGCGCCACACGCCGCGTGAACAGGGCGCGCAGCAGGTCGAGCGCGTGCGCGAGCGCGACCGGATCCGCGTCGGAGGGCATGCGCAGCGAGCGCTCGCGCGCCGCGCCCTCGCCGTCCCCGTAGCGCAGCCGCACGCCCACGGTGCGCGCCCGGATGCCCAGCTCCCGCGCCGCCCGGCACGCGCGCCCGACCAGGTACTCGAGCATGCCCTCGATCTCGAGGCGGTCGGCGGTGTCGCGGTGGAACGAGGTCTCGCGCGAGATCGAGAGCGGGATCTCGCGCTCGTTCACCGGCGCGGTGTCGCGCCCCCGGCAGCGCCCGTGGAAGAGCCGGCCGCTGGCGCCGAACAGCGACTCCAGCACCTCGACCGGGAGCGCGCGCAGGTCGCCGATGGTGTGGAGGTTCATCGAGCGCAGCGTCCGCGCGTGGGCGGGGCCGACGCCCGCGAGCTGCTCGAGCGGACGCCCGCGCAGGAACTCGTCGGCCTCGGCCGCCCCGATGCGGGCCAGCCCGTCGGGCTTCACGGTCTTTCCGATCAGCTTCGCGAGCATGCGGTTCGGCCCGATGCCGCAGGTCACGGTGAGCCCCGCGGCCTCGCGCACGCCGCGCTGAAAGGAGCCCACCGCGTCCAGCAGGTCGGCGTGCAGGCGCTCGGTGCCGGTAAGGTCGCAGTAGGCTTCGTCGAGATAGGTCTCGACCGCCGGCGCGAGCGCGCGGCAGCGCGCGAAGATCTCCTCGGCGAAGCAGCGGTAGGCCTGCGCGTGCCCCTCGAGGATCACGGCCTCGGGGCACAGGCGCCGCGCCTCGGAGAGCGGCATGCCGGCCTTGAGCCCGAAGGCGCGGGCCTCGTACGAGCACGAGGCGATCACGCCCGCGCCCACGATCACCGGCCGGCCCTTGAGGCGCGGGTCGCGCTGCTGCTCGATCGCGGCGAAGAAGGCGTCGATGTCGACGTGGAGCACCGTGCGCTCGCCGGGAGGTGGCGCGATCGCCGGTTCGGCGGGGGCGGAGGGCGCTCCGCCGCCGCTCGGGGCGCGCATCGTGCGCGCCCTCGCTGACGCGGAGCCCCGCTTCGCCGGTCCCTGGCTCTCGCGGGGCTCCGAGTCGCGGCTCCGGCCCTCCGCCCCCGCCGAACCGGAGCCGGCTCCGGGGCGGGGCACGCCGGCGGCTTCGGCGATCCCCGCGATGCCGTCGCCGGCCGTGACCCCGCTCCCGGATTCCATCGCCTGTCCCGTCTCTCGCACCGCGGCGCCCTGCTCCGCATGCACGGGTGCCGTATGGTTCGTCGCGGAGGAGCGTGACGCGTCGTGCGCCCCGCCTGGCGCCGCGGCGCGAGCTACGGGTTCGAACGTCGGACGGCCGTGCGGGTCGTCCCCATGTCGCGGGCTGTGGAGCTTCGTCCCCATCACTCCTCCAGCGTGACCGAGTCCAGCCACCACACCAGGTCGGCCCCCGAGAGCTGCAGCTCGCAGACGTCGCCGCTCTCGACCGTGACCGAGAAGTGGAAGCGCGGATGCCTCCCGGCGCGATCCACCCAGCGGGCGTTGACGCGCGCCACGCGCTGCTCGCGACCCGCGTGGCGGAACGACACCGGCGTGACCGCGCCTCCCTGGAAGTCGGCGCGCACCGCTACCGCCTGCTGGATCGCTTCGCGTCGCATGGGCTGACCTGGCGAAGGCAGTATACTGCACATCTGTGCAGTTGGCAAGGGGCAGCGATTGGAGCAGTCTGGGAGCGGACTTACAGGCCGGCCGACGGTCGGCGGGCCGACCGCCGATGACTACCGGCGCCGGGTAGGTGCGCCGCCAAGGGGAGGAGCAGGCATGAGACCAGCGTTCGCAGCAGGCGCCGCGGGGCTGATCGCGGCGGCCATCGCCGCCCCGCTCGCGGCCCAGGCGCCGGTCGCGCTCAAGCTCACCGAGCTGGGCCGCGGCCCCACCCTCGTGTTCGTGCACGGGCTCGGCGGCGCGCGCCTCGAGTGGATGCCGACCGCGCGCAAGCTCGTGGGCGACCACCACGTCGTCATGGTGGACCTGCCGGCGCACGGCGAGAGCCCGATGCCCGATCCGTTCTCGTTCGACGCGTGCGCGGCGGCGCTCGACTTGGTGCTGGCGAGGCAGAAGGCCGACAGCACCGTGGTGGTGGCCCACGGCCTGGGCGGGGCGATCGCGCTGATCGAGGCCCGCGCGCACCCCGAGCGCATGAAGGGCCTGATCGTGATCGACGCGAGCCTCAAGCCGCCGCTGCCGGTGCCGGATCAGCAGAAGCGTGCGTTCCTGGAGTTCATGGACGCCAACTTCGACGACTTCCTCAAGCGGATCTACGCCGGCATGGCCCGCGACTCGGCCGAGGCGGTGACGCTCCACGCCCGCGCCGCCCTGGTGCCGCAGCCTTCCATGAAGGCGTACTTCCACGCGCTCTTCGACCTCGACGTCTCGGGCGCGACCCGGACGCTGAAGACCCCTCTCCTCTTCGTGGGATCCTCGCGGAGCTGGCCCGACACCGCGTCGTGGGCCACGGTCGCGAAGCTGCGCGGCTTCGAGGATCCGACCCTGGTCGCCGCGCGGCGCATCGCCGACAGCGGCGCGCAGATGTACGCCGACCAGCCGGACACGCTGGCGATGGTGATCCGCCAGTTCGAGGCGCGGGTGATGGCGAGGAAGTAGCCGCCCCTTCCGCCGCCTTCCGGGCGGTGTCCCGCCCCGCGCGCTTCAGAGGCTGCCGCCGGGCGCCGATAAGACAGGTGCGCCCCGGTACCACCCCGGGGCGCGACCTGTCCCGTGACCCGACGCGCACTCCTCCTGATCCCGATCGCGGTGGCGCTGGCGCTCGTCCTCGCGCTCCCCGCGCTGAACCGGCTCGCCGCGCCGCCGGCACCGCTGCGCTTCGCGATGGGGCGCGGGCCTACGATCGTCCTGCTCCACGGGGCGGGAAGCAGCCTCCAGCACTGGCTCCCGACCGCGCGCCTGCTCGCGCGCGACCACCGCGTCGTGCTGGTCGAGCTGCCGGGCCAGGGCGTGAACCCCATGCCCGAGCCCCTCACGCTCGACGGCGCGGCCGCGGCGCTCGACGCCGCGCTGGTCGCGGAAGCGAAGGAGCCGGTCGTGCTCGTGGGGCACGGCGTGGGCGGCCTCGTCGCCGCCGCCGAGGCTCTCGATCACCCCGAGCACGTGCGCGCGCTGGTGCTGGTCGAGGCCGCGCTCCGGCCCCAGGTCGGGGAGGAGGAGCGCGGCGAGCGGCTCGAGTCGATCGACCTCGACTACCACCGCCTGCTGCGCCGCATGTACGCGCGCCTCGCCCGCGACTCGGCGCAGGCGGTGAAGCTCTACGTCCAGGCCGGGAAGGCCGACCCGGCCACCCTCAAGCCCTGGCTCCGCCTCGAGCTCTTCGCCGACGTCTCGCTCCGGATGCGCCACCTGCTCCCGCCCCTGCTCGCGGTGTTCGGGGAGCGCTCGTGGCCGCGCGAGCAGCCGTGGACCGGGATCGCGCAGAAGCTCGGCTACGGCGAGGCGCCGAACGCGAAGACCGCGCGCCTCGAGGGCTGCGGGCACTTCGTCATGCTCGATCGCCCGGAGGAGCTCGCGCGCCTCATCGAGCACTTCGCCCGCGATACGAGCCACGCCGCGGTCGCGGCGAGGTAACGAAGGCTCAGCGCCCGTTCGTCGAGTCCGGGGCGGGCGGGCGCTGCGCCCGCATCGCGAGCCGCGCGGTCGCCTGCGACAGGAACCGCCCGGTGGCCGCGAGGCCCGGGTAGCCTGCCTGCTTGAGGAAATCGGGCCCGCCGGGAGTCGCGACCACCAGCGTCGGGAACTCGGTCACGCCGTAGCGCTGCTCCAGCTCCACGACGTCCGCGGAGTTGCGGTCCTCCTCGTGCGCCAGGTCCAGCACCCGGATCGGCACCAGGCGCGCGTTGATCGCGTCCGCAATCCGCGGGTCGGCGAACACCTCGCGGTTCATCGCCCGGCAGGGCGGCGCGCCGTCGCGCGTGAAGTAGAAGAGCGCGAGCCTCCCCGCGGCGCGCGCTTCGGCCTGGCCGGCGACGGGATCGCGCCATTCCACCAGGCTCGGACGCTCCACGGGTCGCGCCTGCTCGTAGATGCCCAGCGCCACGCGCGCGACCAGCAGCGCGCCCGCCACCGCCAGCAGCCAGCGCGGCGTGGCGCGCGTCGCGCCCGAGCGCGGCGGCCGCGAGCCTGCGGACGCCGGGGCGGCGGTGCCCGGCCGCGGCGCGTCACTCGGTGGCATAGGAGAGCTCGCGGCGGTTCAGGATCGCGATCCCGAGCGCCAGGCACAGCGTGACGGTCGAGACGTAGGACACGACCTCGAACCACGAAACCGGTCCGCCGGCGAAGAGCCGCGCGAGCTCGAGGCCGGCGCCGGCGAAGCGGCCGACCTCCTCGCCCGCGCGCGTGAGCCACGGCGCCTTGAGCAGCGCGCCCGCGGGCTGGAGCGCCTGCCCGACGAAGCCCGTAGCAAACAAGGCCAGGAAGTCTCCGACGCCCGGCAGCAGGGTGGAGAAGAGCAGCAGCACGCTGGTCGTGCCGAAGGCGGACAGGATCTGCTCGCCTGCGAACAGCGCCAGGTCGCGGGCGGCCGGAGCCTCGTCGTGGAGCGCGAGCAGGGCGACCCCGATCGCGATCTGGACCATCGCCAGGCACGAGGCGCCGAGCGCAGCCCCGAGCCAGCGGCTGAGCGCGTACTCGGAGCGCGTCACCGGGCGCGCGAACAGGAGCTGGAGCGTCCCCGACGACACGTCCTGGCCGATCAGCCCGGCGCCGAGGAAGAGCGCGAAGGCCGCCGCGGTCTTGAGCGGAGCGAGCCCCACGCCGCGCGCGAACGAAAGGAACAGCAGGGGAAAGACGAAGAACGCCAGCGCCAGCACGAGCCGCGCGGGGCTGCCCGCGCGCTGCCGCAGGAAGGCGGCGATCAGCGTCTGGTTCATGCCGGGCCGCCCGCGGGGGCAGCGCCGCGCGGAGATGCGGCGCCCGCGGACGCGCCGGGGTCCGGGCCCGCGCCGGGGCCCGCGCCCGCGCCGCCGCCCGCCGCGCCGCCTTGCTCCACGAACAGGCGCTCGAGCCGCCCGCCCTCGGGCGTGGCCTCGATCACGCGCACGCCCGCGGCGAGCAGGGTCTGGAGCAGGAGCGCGGCGCCCTCGTCGTCCGCCACCGAGAAGCGCGCCTCGGGCGGCTTGCTCTCGATCAGCGTCGCTTGCGCACCCGCCCCGAGCGCCGCGAGGCGCCCGGGCGCGACCGCCTCCGCCTGGGTTCCGCCCGCCCAGCGCACGAGCAGCACCCGCGCGGCCGCAGCCCCGGCCTCCATGGTCTCGATCGACTGCACCTTCCCGCCGCGCACGAACGCCACGCGGTCGCAGATGCGCTCCACCTCGTCGAGCTGGTGCGAGTTGATGACGAGCGTCGCCCCGCGGGCCCGCAGCTCGCCGAGCAGGCGGCGGAAGAGGATGACGCCCGCGGGGTCGATGCCGGAAATCGGCTCGTCGAGGAAGAGATAGCGCGGCTCGCCGAGCATCGCCTGCGCCAGCCCCAGGCGCTGCAGCATGCCGCGCGAGTAGCGGCGGATCGCCATCCGCCCGTCGCCGGGTGCCAGCCCCACGCGCTCGAGGGCCGCGGCCGCCTCCTCGCGCCGCCGCGCCGGATCCAGCCGCGCGAGCGCGTGGTGGTACTCGAGGAAGTCGAGCCCGGTCATCCAGCGGTCGAGCACCAGCCGCTCCGGCAGGTAGCCGGTCGCGCTCCGCACCGCGAGGTCGTCGGCTGCGTGGCCGTCGACGCGGATCCGTCCCGCGTCCGGCGTGAGCAGCCCGAGCAGGCAGCCGAGCAGCGTGGTCTTGCCGGCGCCGTTGGGGCCGATGATCCCGAACGCCTCGCCCGCACGGACCGAGAGGGAGACGTCGTCGAGGGCCCGCACGCGGCCGCCGCGGTAGGTCTTGGTGAGGCCCTGGATCTCGATCCCGGTCAGGGAGTCTCCTCGGCCACGCGCGGGGTCAGCGTCCGGTGAGCGTCTTCGGCGAGTCGAACGCCTGGTTCACGATCAGCGTGTGGATCGCGCCGTAGGGGATCGTGATGGGCTCGCGCCCCGCGGGCCGGAAGCGCACGGCCCGCCCCTCGATCTTGCCGCGGATGTGGTCGTCGCCCACGGCCCAGATCTCGTCGGCCGCGAACTGCGGCGGGTTCCGGAAGTGGATCCAGCGGATGTCGCGAGTCTTGAAGGTCAGGGGCTGGCCGAAGGACGAGGTGATCGTGAAGCTCGAATCGAGCACCTTGCCGCCCAGGGAATCCCCGCCCCTTCCGATCACCAGGTCACGCCATTTCATCGCAGGCCTCCGTGGGGGGCGCGCGCCGCGCTACGGCCCCGGCTCACCCTTCACCACCGCCCCGCCCTTCATCACCCACTTCACGCGCTCGAGCTCGGTGATGTCCCGCAGCGGGTCGCCCGCGACCGCGACCATGTCGGCGTAGCGCCCGCGCTCGATCGTTCCCACCTTGCGCTCCCAGCCCATCAGCTCGGCGGCGCTCTTGGTCGCCGTCTGGATCGCCTGCATCGGCGTCATGCCCTCGTCCACGTAGATCTTGAACTCGTGCACCTGGTCGCCGTGCGGGAACACGCCGGCGTCGGTGCCGAAGGCGATCCGGACCCCGGCCCGGAGTGCGGTGCGGAACGCCCGGCGCATGTGCTCGCGCACCACGCGTGCCTTGGCGAGGCTCTCCTCCGGGATCTTGAGCGGGTTCCCGGGCGCCAGGATCGGCTCGACTACGTAGAGCGTGGGCACGTACCAGGTCCCGTTCTTCTTGAGCACCCGCGCCGCGTCCTCGTCCATGTACGAGCCGTGCTCGATCGAGCGCACGCCGGCCTCGCTCGCCCAGATTATGCCCTGCTTGCCGTGCGCGTGGGCGGCCACGAACCGGCCGAGGCGGCCGGCCTCGTCCACCGCGGCCTTCATCTCCTCGAGCGTGTAGCCGGTGTGCTGGGGATCGTCGCCCGGCGACAGCACGCCGCCGGTGGCGAGGATCTTGATCAGGTCGGCGCCCTGCTGGATGTCGAAGCGCACCTTCTTGCGCACCTCGTCCACGCCGTCGGCCACGCCGCTCTCGAGGTCGTTGCACCAGTGGTAGCTCACCGCGTTGAGGGGATCGCCGTGGCCGCCCGTCATGCTGAGCGGCCAGGTCGCGACCTGCATGCGCGGCCCCACCATCTCGCCGGCGGCGATCGCGTCGCGCAGCCCGGCGTCCACCAGCTCGGCGCCTCCCACGTCGCGGCAGGTGGTGAAGCCCGCCATCAGCGTGTTGCGGCAGTTGACGACGCCCGCGATCGCGGCGCGCGCCGCGGTGCTCCGGAAGCCCTCGATGCGCGGCAGGCCGACGCGCGAGGAGAGATGCGTATGGCAGTCGATCAGGCCGGGGAGCAGGGTGACGTCGCCCAGCTCGACCATCTCCATCCCCGTGGGCGTCGTGGCCTGCACGGACTCGATCGTGTCGCCGGAGATCACGACCCACGTGGGGCCGCGGGCCTCGCTCGCGCGTCCGTCGATGAAGCGCGCGGCATGGACCGCGAAGTGGCGGGCCTGGGAGGCCGCCGGGGACGGCGCGAGGACGAGCAGCGCGAGGGCTACGGCGGCGCAGCGGAGACCGAGGCGCAAGGCGTTCCTCCGGGGCGGGGGGTGAAAGCGCGCGGCATCCTGCCAGAGGAAACGTCACGGCGCAACGGCTCGCTGCCCCGCCGCGATCGCTACGGCACGGCTTCGGGGATCGTGCCGCCGTCGTCTGCGGGGGCGGCCTCGTCGCTGCCGATCGAGCGCTCGACGTCGAGGATCGCGTCCTTGCCGGGATAGGGCATCGAGGTGGCCTGGATCAGGGTGGCCATCTTGCCGGTCACGCGCTGAATGCGGCGCGCCGACTCGTGGATGATCTCGATCTTGCGGCGCAGCTCGTCGCTCAGCTCCTCGGCGTGGCGCAGCAGGAGCTGGGCGTTCCCCACGATCGCCGCCAGCGGGTTGTTGACTTCGTGGTTGAGCGCCCCCACGGTCTCGGTCACGCCGCGCAGCCGCTCGCTCTCGAGCAGGCGGCTCTGGGTGTCGCTCATCTTCTGGTACGCGGTCCGGGCGTCGGCGAGCAGCCGCGCGTTGCGGATCGCGGCGGCCGCCTGGCCGGCGATGATCGCCAGCACCTCGACGTGGTGCTGATCGAAGGCGCCCTCGTTCTCGAAGTCCTGGAGCACGATCACGCCCAGCGCCTCGTCGCCGGCCAGCATCGGCGCGCCGAGCCACGCGGCCGGCGGCCGTTCGTCGGGCTCGATGCCCATCTCCCGGGCGCGGGCCGCGACGTCTCCGCTGAGGAGCAGCGGCCGGCGCGTGCGCAGCACGTGCTCGCTGATGCCGTTCGCGAACGGCCGGGGCGGCATCGCACGGACCACCTCGTTCTGGACGTAGATCGGGAACGAGAGCACGCCCGCCCCGCGGTCCCAGAGCGCGATCAGGAAGTTGCGGATGCGCATGATGCGCCGGGTCTGGTCGAGGATGCGGAACGCCAGCACGTCGTGCTCGAGCGTGCCCGAGAGCGCGGAGCCGATCGCGTTCAGCACCGTGAGGTCGCGATTGCGGTCGAAGAGCTGGCGACGCCACGCCACGTCCTCGCTCACGTCCACCAGCAGCACGGAGATCGGCTCGCCGGCGCCGGCGCTCTTCATGGCGACCCGGAAGGTCTGGACGGGTGGCGGCGCCCCGAGGACCGCCAGGTACGCGCTCGACCGGCGCGCGCGGTCGGCCTTGGATACGAGATCGAGCGCCGAGGGGCCGAAGAGCAGCGTCAACTCGGGGGCCACCCCGTTGCGGGCCGCGAGCTGCTCGAAGGCGCGGTTCATGCGCAGCGACTTTCCGCTCGGCAGGACCTGCACGAACGGGTCGTCCAGCAACAGCTCGAGGTCGGGGATCTCGCGCTCCATGTCGGCTCGTGACGGAGACGCGACGGCCGCGCGGCCGGGGGAAGGCCGCGGCGCGGCATGCAGGTCGTGGTCCCCGATGACGCCTCCGTTATCGGCCGCATCGCGCCCGGCATTCAGGCTTAGGGGGTGCTCCGGGCGCCAGCAGAAAGGCCCCGGGCATCGCGCCCGGGGCCTCCTGGAAACCGGGTATGGCCTACTTCAGGGCGGTCTCCTTCATGGCCTTCGCGATCCGGAACTTGAGCACCCGCTTGGCCGGGATCTTGATGGCTTCGCCGGTCTGCGGATTGCGGCCCATGCGTGCCTTGCGGTTCACGACGACCAGCTTGCCGACGCCCGGGAACACGAAGCCCTTCTTGGCTTCCTTGGCCGCCAGGCTGGCGAGCTCCTCGAGGATCTCCGTTCCCTGCTTCTTCGTGAGCTCGAACTTGTTCGCAATGTAGCCCGCGATCTGCGACTTCGTCATCATCTTGGCCATCTTCCCTTCCTTTCCCTTTGAAGGTCCTTGCGCCAGGTACGGACGGGCACCACGTGCCCTAGCCGGAGTGTGTATATCAAGCGCGCCCGCAATTTCAAAGGTCTTTTTTGCGCCCCCAGCGGTTTTGCCCCGATCTGGCGCGGCTGGAATGACATGCATAATCCGGGCCGCGCCGATTGCGGGCGAAACACACTTCGAGCAGGGCGACGCAGAGCCGCGCACCAGGAATGGAGCGACGCGCGGGGTCGGCGCGCGATCGCGCGCCGCGCGCGGCGCGCTAGCGAAGGCGCGTGAGGCGCCGGGTGACGATCGCGTCGCGCGCGGCCGCGCGCACGAAGTACACGCCCGGCCCGGCGAGCCGGCCGTGATCGTCGCGGCCGTCCCAGCGCAGCGGATGCGCGCCGCGCTCGAGCCTTCCCGCGGCCAGCGCGCGCACGCGCCGGCCGAGCGCGTCGTAGACCGCGGCCTCCACCTCGCCCGCCGCGGGAAGCTCGAGCGTGAGGCGCGCCTCACCCGCGCTGGGGTTGGGCGCGGGGGCGGAGAGCGCGAGCCTCGCCAGCGGCGCGGGCGCGCCGACCGCCACCGGCATCGCGGTCAGGTCGAGCTTCCACTGCGAGCGCCCGTGGGTGGCGGCCACCAGAGTGCGCGAGGCCGAGTGCAGCGTGAGGTCGAAGATGGTCTGGATCGGCATCCCCACCCCCAGCGGGTACCAGCTTCCGCCCAGGTTGCGGCTGGCGTACACACCCACGTCCGTCCCGAGGTAGAGCGTGCTCGGGTCGAGCGGGTCCACGACGATATCGTTGGCGGGCGCGTCGGGCAGGTTGGAGGCGATCGAGGTCCACGAGTCGCCGGCGTCGGTGCTGCGGTAGACGTGGGCCAGGCGCTCGTCGCTCCCGAACCCCGAGAGCGTCACGTAGACCGTGGTCGGGTCCGCCGGATCGGCGGTGACGCGCGTCACCCAGCGCACCGGGAGCCCGGCCGAGATGTCGGTCCAGGACCCGCCGCGGTTGGCCGTGCGCCACACCCGGCCGTCGTCGGTACCGGCGTAGTAGCGGTTGGTGTCGGCGGGGGAGACGTCGAGCGTGGTGATGGTGCCGAACACCAGCAGCGTGGAGGGGTTGGTGGTGAGGTCGCCGCTGATCGTGGTGTAGCTCACCCCGTTGTTGGTGCTGCGGTAGACGCGGTGGCTCCCCACCAGCAGCAGGTTGTGGTTCGACGGGTTCATCGCGATCGGCGAACTCCAGTTGTAGCGGTCGGCGGCGTTGAAGCCGGTAGGCGACGAGAACGAGACGCCGCCGTTGGTGGAGCGCAGGAGCCCGGCGCCGTAGCAGCAGAACTGGTACTCGCCGAACACGATCGAGGAGCTGGTGGGGTCCACCATGCACTGGAACCCGTCGCCGCCGATCCCGAGCGCCGTCCACGCCGTGGGCGAGCCGGTGGTGGCGAGCGTGCCGTTGTCCTGGGTGCCGCCGAGGAGCCGCGACGCATTCTGGGGGTCCACGGCGCCGCCGTAGAACTGCGAGATCGGCAGGTCGGTCGACTTGGTCCAGCCTCCGCCGCCCGTGATCGAGCGGAAGAAGCCGCCGTCGCTGCCGAAGTAGACCCGCGACGGGTTCAAGGGATCGAACCACAGCGCGTGCCCGTCCACGTGCGCGCTGCCGAGCACGGTCGCGTACGTGGCGCCGCCGTCGTTGGAGCGCAGCAGGTCCACGCCCACCGTGAACACGCGGTCGGGATTGGCGGGGTCGACCTTCACCTCGCCGAAGTACCAGCCGAAGCCGCCGAAGCTGCCCACGAACGGGTCGGTCGCGTCGTCCCGCCGCGCCCAGGTGCTGCCTCCGTCGGTGCTCCGGTAGAGGCCGAGCCCGTCGTAGCCCGCGGCCGCGCCCTCGATGATCTGGGCGTAGATCGTGGAGGGCCGCGAGGGCGCGAGCGCGAGCCCGATGCGGCCCACGTCGTCGGAGGGCGGGGGCAGCCCGGTCGAGAGCCGCGTCCACGTGGTGCCGTGGTCGGCGCTGCGCCAGATGCCGCAGCCGGGGCCGTAGGCGCGGCGGTAGGTCGGGTGACGGACCCGCTCCCAGGTGGCGCAGTAGACGGTCTCGGGATGGGCGGGGTTCACCGCGACGTCGCAGGCCCCGGTGCTGTCGTTCATGAACAGCACCTGGGACCAGGAGGCGCCGGCGTCCTCGCTGCGGTAGAGGCCGCGGTCGGGCCCGGTCGAGAACTGCGTGCCCATCGCCGCCACGAAGATCCGGCTGGTGTCTGCGGGATCGATCGCGACGCGGCCGATGCGCCGGGTCTCGGCGAGCCCCAGCGCCTCCCAGTGCGCGCCGCCGTCGCGCGAGCGGTAGAGCCCCGCGCCGTCGTAGGAGTCCACCGAGGCGTTGGCCTCGCCGGTGCCGACGAAGACGATGTTGGAGTCGGCCGGGGAGATCGCCACCGCGCCGATCGAGAAGATGCTGAAGCCCGGATCGAAGAGCGGCGACCAGTTGGTCCCCGAGTTGGTCGACTTGAACACGCCGCCGTTCGCCGAGCCGAGGTAGACCGTGACGCCGCCGGGAGCGGCGGCGATCGCCGTGACTCGCCCGCCGATGTTGAAGGGGCCGGCCGCGCTCCAGGTGAGCGCCTCGGAAGCCAGCGCGCGCGCCTCGCGCGACCGCGGCGGGCGTGCCCGCTCCGCCCGCGACTGCTCCAGCGCGGCCAGGAACTTCTGGTGCGGGATCTCGCCGCCCGGGAAGGCGCGCTGGGCGAAGAACCAGTCGGCGGGGTAGGAGGCCGGCCCCTGAGCCCGGTCGGCATCGCCGCCCGGCCTGAGGCCGTGCGGGCCGGGCCCCGCCAGAGCAAAGCCCGAGACGATGGCAAAGGCGAAGAGGAGGCGCGCGGGACGCACGTTGCGTCGGTTCCCCGGGCTGCGAAAGGCAAATGGGCGGTCTCCGGCAGGGGACCGCCTCCACGGGTGACAAGTCTAGGTCAGTCGTCGCGGGAGAGTCCAGCACGGACTCGGCCGCATGCTGTTCCAAGGTAAAAGTGTCCCCCTGCAACTCCAGCGTGATTATGTGCCCCTCCTATGGACCAACTACTCATGGGAGTCAGGGACGCCCAGCGGCTGGGCCCGCTGAAAGCCGCGATTGAAGGCCGGATCACGAATCG
>DASXQT010000063.1:0-50974 GCA_036507005.1 Candidatus Eiseniibacteriota bacterium | reverse complement strand
GGCCGGCGCGGCGCTGGTCTGCGCGCTGCGGGCTCCCGGGCCGGCCGGCGCGGCGCTGGTCTGCGCGCTGCGGGCTCCCGGGCCGGCCGGCGCGGTGCTGGTCTGCGCGCTGCGGGCTCCCGGGCCGGCCGGCGCGGCGCTGGTCGGCGCGGCGCGGGCTCCCGGGCGGGCCGGCACGGCGCTGGTCGGCGCGCTGCGGGCTCCCGGGCCGGCCGGCGCGGCGCTGGTCTGCGCGGCGCGGGCTCCCGCGCTCGTCGGCGCGACGCTGGTCTGCGCTACGCGAGCTCCCGGGCTGGTCGCTGCGGCGCGCGGCGCGACCTGCGTCCGGCCGGGCGCCGGGCCCAGGCTGCGCCCGGGCGGGCGTCGCCCCGGCCGGCTTCCCCTGTCGCCAGCGCGTGGTCATCCCGGCACACTAGCATTTCGAGAGCGCCACAGTTTCAACCGGCCTTCGCGCGCGCGGGCACGGCGCCCGCCCCGGCCGGCGCCGAGCCTACGCCTGCACCGGCTCCTGCGCGAGCGCCGCGCCGTCTCGCGCCAGGCGCCGCGCGTGGATCATCAGCACCGCGATGTCCGCCGGCGACACGCCGGCGATGCGGGCCGCCTGCCCGAGCGTGGCCGGCCGCATGCGCGTGAGCTTCTCCTGCGCCTCGCGCGAGAGGCCGCGCAGCTCGTCCGCCCAGATCGCGTCCGCGAGCGCCACGCCCTCCATCTCGGCCGCGCGCGCGGCCGCGCGCTGCTGGCGCTCGATGTAGCCGCGATAACGCACGCGCACCTCGAGGCACTCGGCCCACGCCGCGGGGAGCGGCGTCTCCACGCCGAGGCCGCGCAAGTCGGCGTAGCGCCCCTCGGCGCGGGCGAGCCACTCCAGCGCCAGTGCCGTGCGCGGAGCGCCCGCCGCCCCCGGCAGCGCGACGCTCACCCGCTCGAGCCGCCGCTCCTCGCTCGCGATCGCCGCCAGCTTGGCGCGCACGCGGTCGCGCTGCTCGCCGGTGATGAGCCCGAGCCCGTGGCCGATCTCGGCCAGGCGCTCGTCGGCGTTCTCCGCGCGCAGCAGCAGCCGGTGCTCGGCGGCCGAGGTGAACATCCGGTAGGGCTCGCGGTGCTCGCGGGTGACCAGGTCATCCACCAGCACGCCGATGTAGGCCTGATCGCGCCGCAGCACGAACGGCTCCTCGCCGCGCACCCGGCGCGCGGCGTTCACGCCCGCGACCAGGCCCTGCGCGGCCGCCTCCTCGTAGCCCGAGGTGCCGCAGATCTGGCCGGCGAGGAAGAGCCCGGGGACCGCCTTCACCTCGAGCGTGCTGCGGAGCTGGTGCGGGAGCACGAAGTCGTACTCGACGGCGTAGCCCGGGCGGATCATCTCGGCGCTCTCGAGGCCGCGCACGGTGCGCACGAACGCGAGCTGCACCTCCTCGGGCAGGCTCGACGACATGCCGTTCACGTAGATCTCGGGCACCGCGAGCCCCTCGGGCTCGAGGAAGACGTGATGCGAGTCGCGGTCCGCGAACTTGACCACCTTGTCCTCGATCGAGGGGCAGTAGCGCGGCCCCGTGCCGCGGATCTCGCCGGAATAGAGCGGGGAGAAGCGCAGGTTGTCGCGGATCACGGTGTGGGTGCGCAGGTTGGTGCTGGTGAGCCAGCACAGCGCCTGGTCGAGCTCGAGCCGCTCGGTCCAGTGCGAGAACGGGACCGGAGGCTCGTCGCCGGGCTGCGGCGTGACCGCGCTCCAGTCGATCGAGTCGCGGTGGAGCCGCGGGGGCGTGCCGGTCTTGAGCCGCCCGCGCTCGAGCCCGAGCTCGGCCAGGCACTCGGACAGCGCCCGCGCCGCGTGCTCGCCGATGCGGCCGCCCTCGAGCTTGCGCGGCCCGATGTGGATCAGGCCGTTGAGGAACGTGCCGGGCGTGATGACGGCGGCGCGACAGGCGAGCGTGCGCCCGTCGGCGAGCTCCAGCGCGCGCACCGCGCCGCGCTCGAGCCGCACGTGGTTCGCCACGCCGGCCACCCGCGTGAGCCCGGGCACCGAGTCGAGCAGCCGCGCCATCTCGAGCGAGTAGCGCGCCTTGTCGCACTGGGCGCGCGGCGACCACACCGCCGGGCCGCGTCCGCGATTCAGCATCTTGAACTGGATCCCGGCGCGGTCGGTGACGATCCCCATCACGCCGCCGAGCGCGTCGATCTCGCGCACCATGTGGCCCTTGGCGATCCCGCCCACCGCCGGGTTGCACGACATCTTGGCGGAGTCGGCGGGATTCGCGGTGAGGAGCGCGGTGTCGAGGCCCATGCGCGCGGCCGCCACCGCGGCCTCGCAGCCGGCGTGGCCGGCGCCCACCACCACCACGTCGAAGCGCGCATCGCCCCCGCGGGCGCCGGCGCGATCGGATTCCGCCGCCTCGAGCACGCTCATTTTCCGATGCAGAAGCGGCTGAAGATGCGATCGAGCAGGTCCTCGCCGACGGTGCGGCCGGTCACCTCGCCGATCGCGCCCAGACCCTCGCGCAGCTCGAGCGCCACGATCTCGCCCGGCGCGCCGCCCTCGCCGGCCGCGCGCGCGCGCGCCAGCGCCTCGCGCGCCCGGGCGAGCGCCTCGGCGTGCCGCAGGTTGCCGAGGGACACGGCGTGCCCGCCGTGCCGCTCGCCGGCGCCGAGCAGGTCGGCGAGCGATGAGCGCAGCTCCTCCAGGCCCTCGCCGCGCGCGGCGGAGACCGCGACCATGCGCCAGGGCTCGCCATCGAGCAGCGCCGCGACGTCGGCGGCGCCGGTGCGCGCGGGAAGGTCGCGCTTGTTGAGCGCCACGAGCACGCGCTTCCCGCGCAGCCGCTCCGCGATCCAGCGGTCCTCGGGGGCGAGCGCGGCCGACCCGTCCACCACCCACAGCACGAGCGGGCACTGCTCGAGCGACGCGAGGGCGCGCGCGATGCCGATCGCCTCGACCCGCTCGCCGCTCTCGCGCAGGCCGGCGGTGTCGGAGAGCGTCACGCGCACGCCCGCCACCTCGACCGCCTCGCTCACGCGATCGCGCGTGGTGCCGGGGACATCGGTCACGATCGCGCGCTCCTCGCCGAGCAGGGCGTTGAAGAGCGACGACTTGCCGACGTTGGGCCGCCCCACGATCGGGACCCGCATCCCCTCGCGCACCGAGCGCGCGTAGGCCGCCCCCGCGAGCATCGCCTCGAGCGCCTGCTCGACCTCCGCGATGGCGGCCAGCACGTGCGGCGGCACCTCGACGCCGCCCACGTCCTCGGCGAAGTCCACCCGGGCCTCGACCTCGGCGAGCGATTCGGTCACGCGCTCGGTCACGTCCTCGAGGCGGCGCGACAAGTCGCCCGCGAGCTGCGAGAGCGCCAGCTCGTGCGCGGCGGCGGTTTCGGCGTGGATCAGGTCCGCGACCGCCTCCGCCTGGGCGAGGTCGATCCGCCCGTTGAGGAACGCGCGCAGCGTGAATTCCCCGGGCCGCGCGAGCCGCGCCCCGGCGCGCAGCAGCGCCGCGAGCACGCGCTCCGCCGGCATGCGCCCCCCATGGCACGAGATCTCGACCACGTCCTCGCGCGTGTACGACCGCGGCCCCCGGAACAAGGCCACCACCACCTCGTCGAGCCGGCGCGGCGCTCGCTCATGCTCCTCAGGCTCCGGCCACACCGCCCAGCCATGGTGCAGCGTGTTCGCCTCGGCGTCCGCCAGCGGGTGCGCGCCGCGGAACACCGCGTCGGCCGTCGCCACCGCGCGCGGCCCGCTCACCCGCACCACCGCGAGCCCGGCCGCGCCCGTCGCGGTCGCGATCGCGGCGATCGTGTCCTCCAGCGGACGCATCGCTTGCCCCCCGAAATGCGAAGGCGCCGGGCCCCG
This sequence comes from Candidatus Eiseniibacteriota bacterium, assembly GCA_036507005.1. GTDB lineage: Bacteria > Eisenbacteria > RBG-16-71-46 > RBG-16-71-46 > RBG-16-71-46 > WS-2. The sequence goes on along the minus strand of DASXQT010000063.1, from coordinate 47,131 downwards.
CGCGGAGCCCGGCGCCGCCGACCGGCCGATCCGGGCTACTCTTCTTCCGTCTGCGGTCCCCCCGCGAAGTCCGCGGGCGCCACCGCCAGGCGTTTGATCATGCCCGAGCCGAGCGCGTAGGTCTTGACCCGGCTGTCCTCGCGCAGCGTGACGTGGATCACGCGGCGCTCCTGGGCGTTCAGGTACTCGCTCACCGCTTCCGACTGGGTCTCGATCGCCTCGTCGGCGAGCTGCTGGGCGATCCCCTTCAGCTCCTCCTCGCGGCGCTTCCAGAAGTCGTTGATCTCGAGCTGGAGGTGGTAGCGCGATCCCTCGCCGCGGTTGATCATGCGGTTGAGAACGTGCTGCAGCGCCTGACGGACCTCGCCCTTGCGGCCGGTGAGGAGCTCCTCGTTCTCGGCCACCGTGGCGGTCACGTCCACGCGGTCCTCCTCGGCGGTCGCGGTCACCGTGGCTTCGAAGCCCATCGCCTTGAGCAGTTCCTCCGCCCAACGCTTGCCCTCGGCCTCGAGCTCGCCGGGAGCGAGCGCCGGACCCGAGTGCTCCGCCGTGCCCGCCTCGGGCCGTCGCGCACGCGGCTCCTCCGCCCCATGCGGCCGCGGCTCGCTCCACGGGCGGTGCTCCGTTCCCTCGCGCCCCCGATCGCGACCGCCGCGGCGGCCACGGCGCCCGCGCCGGTCGCCTGCGGCGTCACGCCCGGCGCGGAGCGCCTCGGTCTCCCCGCCCGCTCCCGGGCGCTCGGACGCCGCGGGCGCGCCGCGCTCCATGCGTCCCGGCGCCTCGCCGACGCGCCCGCGATCGCGGCCACCGCCGCGCTCGTCGCGCGTGCGCTCGCGCGCCGGACCCGAGAACGTGGCGCCCCGCCGCTCGTCGCGGCCGCCGCGGCGCTCGCCGTAGCGCTCGCGACCGCCGCGCTCCGGGCGCCCGCGGTCGCGCCGGCCGCCCTCGCGGCGCTCGTCGGGCTCGGGAATCGCCCCGCCCGGGCGCGGCATGATGCGCACCCGGTAGGGTCGGGCCCCGAGTCCCAGGAATCCGCCCGAGCCTTCCTCGAGCATGGTGATCATCACTTCGGCCCGCGAGAGCCCCAGCGCTTCGAGCCCCTTGCGCACCGCGTCGTCCAGCGTCCGGCCTTCGAAGATCGACCCCGTCTTGGAACCTGGTGGTGTCATGTTTGAACCCCTCTGCTCGCCGCGGCGGGAGATGCGTCCGATCGTGATCTCCCGTCCGGGCCTTCCGCGAACCGTGAAGGATGGGCGAGTGGCGCAGGGCGGGCCCGTGCAGCTCTTCCGTGCCGGCCGCCCCGAAGCCTCCGCCTTTGGCGGGGCCGGCGACGCCATCCGCGATGCCGCCCCCTACATTACTTCTCCGACCTCCCCGTGGCCACGCCCGTTCTCGGCCCGGTCAGCGGGCCGCCCCGCGCCGCCGTCCGCCGCCCCCGCTCCCCACCGTCTCCACCGCCGGGGCGGTGCTCGCGGCGGACTCGCGGTCCTGGTGCAGCAGCATCCACTGCTGGAGCGCGGTCAGCAGGTTCATCACCGTCCAGTAGAGCACCAGCCCGGACGGCAGGCCGTAGAAGAACACCAGCATCATCACGTTCATCATGTACATGGTGGGCTGCTGGCGCGGGTCGGAAGGCGTCATCTTCTGCTGCAGCAGACCCGACAGCGCCATCAATACCGGCAGGAGCCGGATCGGGAAGCCCGCGACGTCGAACAGGTGGTCGGGCGCGGAGAGGTCGTGGATCCAGCCCACGAACGGCGCCTGGCGCAGCTCGATGGCGTTGAACAGCACCTGGTAGAGGCCGAGCAGCAGCGGCATCTGGAGCAGCATCGGCAGGCACCCGCCCGCGGGGTTCACCTTGTTCTCCTTGTAGAGCGCCATGATCGCGGTGTTCATCGCCGTGGGGTCGTTCTTGTACTTGGCGCGCAGGCGCTCGACCTCGGGCTGGACCTTCTGCATCCGGCGCATGCTCTTCATGCTCGACATGTTGAGCGGGTGGAGCACCACCCGCACCAGCGTGGCGAGCGCCAGGATCGCGAACCCGTAGTTGCCCACCAGGCCGAACAGCCAGTTCATCAGGCGCAGGAGCGCGCTGCTGAACGGCAGGATCCAGCTCCATCCCAGGTCCACCGCGCGCTCGAGCCGCAGGTGATGGCGCTGGAGTCCGAAGTACTCGCTGGGCCCGAAGTAGAGAAGGAAGCGATGCACCGGATGCTCGGCCGAGGGCAGGCCCACGACCAGCGAGTTGATCGCCACCTCCTGATCGGCGCGCGCCTTGGGCCCGAGGCGCGCGGCCTCGGCGGGATCGAGCGTGCGGGTCGTGGCGGCGGAGCGCACGCCGCGGGCCGGCGCGTCCACGATCGCCGCCGCGCCCAGGAAGTACCGGGTCTGCACCGCGGCCCAGGCCGCGTTGCCGTCGAAGGACCGCGGGCCCTTGAGCAGCCCGCGCGCGCCCTCGCGATGGATGTTGTCCCCGACCAGGCTGGTCGCGCGCAGCATGCGCTCGTCGGTCTCGGGCGTGGCCTCCGTGAGGAGCGGCCAGGAGCGCACGGTGAGGGAGTAGTCGGCGAGCCGGGACGCGGCGGGCACGCCCCGCAGCTCGACCGCGAGGTCGAGCGAGTAGTCGCCGGGATGGACGCGATAGGTCTGCCGCACGCCGAGGCCCGAGCTCTCCGCCAGCGCGAAGGTCAGCGCGCGGATCTGCCCCGAGGCATCGAGGCTCTCGCTCACCGCGTAGTCCGCGGCCGAGAGCGGGTGCAGGTTGTCGCCCGACCCCAGGTCGAGGCCGAAGGTGGGGCCGCCCGCGAGCGAGACGCGCAGGCTCTCGGGATACTCGCCGCCGCGGCCCGGGCGCGCGGGCTGACCGTGCGCGTGCCCGCGCGCCGGGGCGAAGCGCTTGAGGGTGAGGTCCACGAGCCGCGCGCCGCGGCTCGAGAACGTGGCGCGGTAGAGCGGCGTCTCGACCTCGATCACGCGCTCGGGCGCGGCGTGGGCCGGAGGGGCCGCGGCCGCGCGCGCGAGCTCACCGCCCGCCGGGGCGGAGGCGGGAGGGGAGACGGCTTCCGTGCCGCCCGGCGAGGGGCGCGCGCTACCCGCGCGCGCCCCGCTGTCGGCGGGCGCCGTGGCGACCGGACGGCGCGGCTCGGCGTAGCGCCCGAGCCCCGCCCAGCGCAGGATCTGCGGGTAGAGCAGCAGGAACAGGATGCAGAGCGCGATCGCGGCGACGGTGCGGCGGTCCATGTCAGCGCACCGGGTCGTAGCCGCTCGGGCCGAGCGGGTGGCAGCGCAAGAGCCGGCGCACCGCGAGCCGCGCGCCCTTCCAACCGTGGCGCGCGATCACCTCGTGGGCGTACTCGGAGCACGAGGGCGTGAAGCGGCAGTGGCCGCCGAAGGCCGGCGAGAGCAGGTGCTGGTAGGCGCGGATCAGGAAGAGCGCGAGCGCGCGCATCGGGCTAGCGTCCCGCCTCGGCGGCGGGGGCGAGCACGCCGGCGCCCGCGAGCAGGCGCTCGACCTCGGCGGCCAGCAGGGCGTGGGGTGCGCCGAGCGCCGAGCGCTCGGCGATGAACATCATCCACCAGCCGCGGCCCGCCACGCGCGACCAGCGCCGCCGCACGATCTCCCGCAGGCGGCGGCGCGCGCGATTGCGCTCGACCGCCCCGCCCACGCCCCGCTTGCCCGCGACGAAGCCCACGCGCGTCGGCTCGCCGGGACAGGCGAGCACGACCAGCAGGCAGTAGCGCCCGCGGAAGGGGGTGCCGGCCGCCTTGACGGCCGAGAACTCGCGCGAAGTGCGCAGCCGCTGCTCGCGCACGAGGCGCTCCGGGTGCCGGAGGTTCATGAGCTCGCGTGTCGCGATCGGGGCCAAGGCCCCGTGCGCCCCGGCCGACGTGTGCGGACCGGGGTCGACCGCGATGGGGTCCAGCCGCAAGGCAGGCCGCTCGCCGCGGCTAGGAGGAGGAGACGGTCAGGCGCGCTCGTCCCTGCGCCCGCCGTGCGGCGAGCACCTTGCGGCCGCCTTTGGTCTTCATGCGCGCCCGGAACCCGTGGGTCTTCTTGCGGTGGCGGTTGCGCGGACGATAGGTGCGCTGCATGGCTCGATCAACCTCTGGGAGGAGGACAGTCGTACTGCGGAGGAACGACGCAGATTACGGGAAGGCGCGAAAGCGAGTCAAGCGCGCGCGGGGCGCGCGCGGGGCGCGCGTGGACCTGGCCACCGTTTCCGCGTTCGGGAGATTGCCGGGGGCGACACTTTCGGAAGCGGCAATGAATCCTCATTGTTGCGTTGCCTTTCTGCAAGCTGCGGCTTGCTGGCAGAAGACCGCTCGAATTCCCAAGAGGTTACCCGCATCAACCGCGGACGTTGGGCGAGAGAATCCGTCAGCGGCGGATGGACCTCGGGCTGACCCAACGCACCCTCGCCGAGAAGCTCGGGTGCTGGGATGTGACCGTAGCCGCCTGGGAGAGGGACGAATCAATTCCACTGGCAAGCAGCTGGCCGTCGATTGAGGCCGTTCTGGGAAGCGGGCTCGTCCCCGAACACGATGGCATCGCAGGGGCGTTCCGAACTGGCCGGCTCAGGCTCGGCCTCACGCACCTGGAACTCGCGACGCGGGCAGGCCTGGACGTCCGAACCATTCGGAACGTCGAGCGCTCGATCCATCCGCCGAGCCGCCTCACCCTTCGGAAACTTCGGACGATCTTGGGCAACGTTCGAGCCGAGGTGACCGGGCGCGGCTGAACGCGGGTCAGGCTCCGGGTCGTCAAGCTATCACTCTCGAGGCGGCTACACCGCTCTCCCCATCTCTCTTCACTCCTTCGGAGGGACGGCGTGGTAGACTAAAGTGCCCGGTTTCAGCGGTAGAGAGGCGCCCACGCGGCCCCCGTCAGCGACCCGACCTCCCGCTCGAGACGCCCGCAGGAGGTCGCCATGTGCCGCTACCAGATCCTTCCGCTCCTTGCCCTGACCTTCACTCTTGGAGCCGCGCCGGCGCGTTTGTGCCAGGCCCAGTGGCAAGTGGATGGAACCCCAATCTGCACCGCCTCGGGCAGTCAGTACTTCCCGAACATCGTCTCGGACGGCGCTGGGGGCGCAATCGTCACTTGGACCGACTTGCGCAATGGCGGCCCATACGACCTGTACATCTACGCCCAGCGGGTGGACGCGGCCGGCGTGCCGCAATGGACCGCCGACGGCGTGGCGATCTGCACCGCACCCCAAGGCGACCAGCCCTTCCCCACGATCACCTCGGACGGCGCGGGGGGCGCGATCGTCGCCTGGCAGGACTACCGCAACAGCGTGACCCACGCCATCTACGCCCAGCGGGTGAGCGCGGCCGGCGTGCCGCAGTGGCCCACCGACGGCGTGGCGATCTGCACCTACACTAGCGTTGTCCCCACAATTGTCTCAGACGACGCAGGGGGTGCGATCGTGGCCTGGGCGGACTATCGCTCTGGCGGCAGCGGCAACATCTACGCCCAACGGGTGAGCGCGGCCGGAGCGCCGCAATGGACCGCCAACGGCGTAGCGATGTGCACCGCCGGGCGCGTCTTCGTAATATCCGACCCGCCGAAGATCGTCTCGGACGGGGCTGGCGGCGCGATTGTCACCTGGGCCGACTACCGCAACGGCCCCATTGACATCTACGCTCAGCGGGTGAACGCGGACGGGGCGGTGCAGTGGACCGCTGACGGCGTAGCGCTGTCCACCGCCGGGGGCGGTCAGTCCTACCCCACGATTGTCTCGGACGGCGCGGAAGGCGCCATCGTCACCTGGGAGGACTTCCGCAGCGCCACGAACTACGACATCTATGCCCAGCGCGTGAGCGCGGACGGAGCGCCCCAGTGGACCCCCGACGGCGTGGCGCTATGCGCTGCCGCGAACGATCAGACCTACCCCACGATCACGTCGGACGGAGCGGGGGGCGCGATCGTCACCTGGTCCGACGCCCGCAGCGCGCCTTACGCACAGCGCGTGAGCGCGGCCGGGGCGCCGCAGTGGACCGCCGACGGCGTGGTGCTGTCCACTGCCCCGAACCCTCAGACCGCCCCCACGATCGTCTCGGACGGGGCTGGGGGCGCGATCGTCACCTGGTCCACCACCCTCAATCACTCAAGCGACCACACTCACGCGCAGCGGGTGAGCGCGGCCGGGGCGCTGCAGTGGACCGCCGACGGCGTGGCGCTGTCCACTGCCGCGGGCGGTCAGTACTTCCCCACGATTGTCTCCGACGGCGGGGGGGGTGCCATCGTCACCTGGCAGGACGGGCGCAGCGGGAACAACGACATCTACGCGCAGCGGGTCCTTGGCTCGGGCGGCGTCCTGGCCGTTCCGCCCCCAGCCGCGGCGGCGCGTTTCCAGTTGTTTGCGCCCTTTCCGAACCCCACTCGGGATGGTCAGATGACGATTCGCTTCAACCTGCCATCTTCCGAACGTGTGTCCGCCGAAGTTCTCGACGTGGCGGGACATTGGGTGCGGACTCTCGCCGCGAGTCGTGAGTTCTCGCCAGGACCGCAGGTGCTGGGCTGGGACGGCAAGAATGACGCCGGCGTTGGGCTGCCCACTGGGGTCTATTTCGTCGAGGTCCGCGAGGGCACGCACTCCGAGGCTCGACGAGCCATCCTGCTTCACTAATGACTTGCCCGAGTCGTCGCGGCGGGACCCGCGAGGTCGCTGTACAGGTTCTGGTTCCCGGGCACCCTAGCCCTCTTCTATGATTCGGCGGTCATCCTCGAATGCGTCGGGACTCGTAGGCCCGATGCTGCAGAGCCTCGGCCAGGTGCGTCGCCGTGATCCCCTCGACGCCGGCCAGATCCGCGATCGTGCGGGCGACGCGAAGCGCCCGATGAACGCCTCTCGCGGACATTCCGGCGCGATCGACCGCATCACCGATGAGTCGAGCCGCTTGCCTGTCGAGCGAGCATGCCGACTCGAGCGCGGCGTTCGGCAGCGCGGCGTTGAGCGTTCCTCGCTCGCGCTGCGTGGCTCGTGCGGCGAGCACGCGCCCGCGCACGACTGCACTCGGTTCCCCAGGTGGGGCGGCAAGAAGATCGCTCGACGTCAGCGCGGGCACTTCGATCTGGAGATCGAGGCGGTCGAGGATCGGCCCTGATACGCGCGCTGCGTAACGCGCATGATCCGTCGGCGTGCATCGACAGCCTCGACGCGGGTGTCCCAGCCAGCCACAGAAACAGGGATTCGTCGCCGGTGCGAACAGCGTCCCGGCCGGGAAGCCGCGCGCGCAGCCACATGCGCTATATATGCGATCTAATCGAATATTTTGCAACCCCGGCGTCGGCGCGTCTCAACGAAGCTCCTGTCGAGCCGCGGCGCCCAAGTGCGGGCGAAGAGTCTTTTCGAGCCCGAGCTGGGAAGCGTGCTCGAGAAGGCAGGTCGAGATTGCATTCTCCCGGTCGCCCCCCGCCGCGACCAGCTCGTCGACGAGCTTGCAGAAGGCCGCTGTCCTGCGTTCCGGCGCCGCCTGGAGATACCCGGTGATCCGCGGAGCCAGGCGCTGGACGACCTCGTGGTAGCTGGTGAGATCGTCTCCCTCGATTTCGCCGGCAAAGGCTGGGAACAGCTCGCGGAGCGCCGCGGCGAGTGCGGCGGGGGAATCCATGCTCATCATGACGCCAAACGGTCCATCGACACGGTCACTCCCTACAGCACCGAGAACGTGAGCCGCGAGGGCTCGTTGTGATCCACCACGTCGCCTGCGCTGATTCGCTCCAGCGCGCGCCCCAGTCGCTCGCAGGCCGCCGACTCCGCGGACGTGAAGTTTGCCAGCACCACGCCGCAGCCCCATGCGCCCGCGAGACCCGGATAGACGTGCGAGGCCGGCATCAAGGCATCCCCACACCAGAGCTCGACGCCCGGCGCGCGATCGGAGATCTCGCCGCGTGCCCAGCCGCGTCGCCCCAGCTCGTCGTAGCCATACCAATAGAAGAGCCGGTATCCCGAGATCGCGAGCCGGCCCGCGATCTCGACCGGCGTCGGCGCGCCGGGCGCCGCGCGTTCATGCGGCTCGAACGGATCGATATGAACCAGGACCCCCGCCGGATCCACCGCTCCAGCCAACATCCGTTGCGCGACCGCGGAAACGCCGTCCCCCTCGACCACGCCCGCATCCAGCCCCCGGAACGCCTGCCGCAGTGTGTTCGCGCTCTGCGGATCGAGGTCGCATAGAAGGTACGAGGCCCGAGTCTCCAATTGGCGCAGCGCCAGCGCCGCAGAGCCCGGATACGCGCCCGGCGACGACCGCAACGCGGCCAGGTACGCGCAGTCCGCCAGGTCCGGATCGCTCGGAGCCTCCGCCAGGAACCGCAGACTGCCGTGCAGCCGAGCCTCGCTCGCGGACAGTGGGTAGGAGACGGAGCCAGCGTGGGTCTCCCAGTAATGTCGCGGAGGGCGAACCCGAAGCACCTCGGCCAGAGGCAGATGCTTCCACACGTCGCCGAGCTCGCCGAAGTGGCGGTTCACGACCCGATCGCTGCCATGGGCCGGATGAGCTGGGTGGGCATCGTCGCGAGGCCTCCGAATTGGGGGCGCCCGGCGGGACTTTCGGGGTCCGGCGGGCTGCCGCCCGGAGCGTACAGGACGCGGTCCTGCCACGCCTGTCGGCCCTCAACCCGCTGCGAGACCGGCCGATAACTCGACGGAACCCCGCGGTCAAGGGAACGAGGGTCGCGCTCGCCAGGGCGACCGCCGCCGGGGCAGGCCGCGCGCTGCGCGGACGACGGAGCCAAATCGAGGGACGGATCTCGACCCATGGGCATCCTGCCGGAAGGCTCGCTGGTTCGCCGCCGCGAGTACAAGGACCTCTCACCCCAGGGGCAGGCCGCCGCCGACTGGCTGCGAAGGCTCGCGAACGCCCTCAAGACCTCCCGTCTCTACCGCCTCGACAATCCGCTGGTGCAGCAGCTCCGCGACCAGCTCTCGGAGCTGCTGCTCGAGCACCTCAAGACCTTCGGGTCGTGGCGCCTGAGCTTCACCGCCTCCGAGATCCATCTCGGCGAAGAGGTGCTCGTGCGGCCCACGCCGATCGATCCCGACCGCGGCATCGCCCTGGTGAAGACCCCCGAGGAGGTGCTGCCGTACATGTTCTATCGCGACGGGATCCGCAGCGTGACCCTGACCAAGGGGATGGCGCGCCGCGAGCTCGACGTGCTGTTCGACGCGCTGCGGGTCGTGGGGGTGACCGCCCACCAGAGCGACGACCTGGTGACCCTGCTGTGGCAGGCCAACCTGCGCGAGATCCAGATCGACTCGGTCCCGCTCGAGCAGGCGATCTACCTGGCCTCGAAGCGGGTCCGCAAGGGCGGCGATTCGGCGGGCCGGGGCCTGGCCTTCGCCTGGGCGCCCTCGGGCTCCGAGATCCGCGCCGAGCTCGGCCAGGGCGCCGGCTCGCAGGGACTCCATCGCGACACGTTCGACGACTGGCCGCTGCCCGAGGTGCACGCCAACGCGGTGAACGCCTACAAGGCGCTGCTGCCGGTGATCGAGTCGCTGAAGGCCGGAACCCTCGCCGCCTGGGAGGAGGAGCGGACCCGGGACTGGACCGTGGAAGCGCCCGCCTTCCTGCGCCAGATGCTCGAGTTCGACCCGGGCGAGGAGACGCGCCGCTCCCTGTCCCATTCGGTGGTGACCTGGCTGATCACCGCGATCCGGAGCTGCTCGTGGCAGGAGGCGTCGCGCGCGCTCGAGCTGCTGCGCGAGTTCGACCCCGACCTGTCGCGGGCCGGCAGCGAGCTGGACGACGCCATGGCCGAGCTGCCCGAGGAGGAGATCGTCGGCCAGCTCGACGAGTCCGAGCCCGATGTGCACGCGCTCTTCACCTCGATGCTCGTGAGCCTGGGCGAGCGCGGCCACAAGCTCGCCTTCGCCGCGCTCTCCGGTTGCGTCCGGATGCGCGCGCGCGCCGCGGCCTGCACGGCGCTGTGCTACATCTACGGCGACAACCCGCGCAAGCTCGCGAAGTATCTGGACGACGAGCACTGGTACGTGGTGCGCAACGTGGTGTTCGTGCTGGGGCAGATCGGCGGCAGCGGCGTGGTGGACATGCTGCGGGGCGCGGCGCTCCATCCCGAGGTGCGCGTCAAGCGCGCCGTGGTCCAGGCGCTGGGCGGCGTGTCGCGGGCCGAGCGCACGCCGGTGCTGATCAACCTGCTCAACTCGAAGGAGCCTCAGCTCTTCTCCGCCGTGCTCGGCATGCTGATTCGCGAGAACAACCCGCGCGTCACCCGGGCACTCTACGACCGGATCGCGGCCTCCGACTTCTCGAGCCTCAGCGAGGTCAACCAGCGCGCGCTGCTGAACGCGCTGTTCGAGGTCGCGGACGAGGAGCTGATCGGGCCGCTCGAGCAGCTCCTGATCCACGGCAACTGGGCCTCGCGGCCCTCGCTCGCCGGCATCGGGGCGGCTCGCGCCCTGCGGCGCATCGGCACCGACCGCGCGATCGCGGTGCTCGAGAGCGGCCTGCGCTCGCGCAACGCGGCGGTGTCCGCCGCCTGTCTGGACGCGCTCAGCGCCCGGGGCTCCCTGTGACGACCGATCCCCAGAAGCCCGCCGCCATCCCGGGCGCGGACATGCGCCCCCAGGACCAGCGCTTCCGCGAGCTGGGCCTCAAGCTGCTCCAGCGTCTGAACACCATGATCCGCGTGGGCCGCACCTACAAGGTGGGGAACTCGGTGTTCGCCCAGCAGGTCGTGGGGTTCCTCGCCCTGGTGCGCCCGCCGCTCGAGGAGGTGGACGAGCTGACGCTGGTGAACCTCGAGACCGACTTCTACCTCAACGGCTACCGGCTGCCGATCCGCCCGAGCAACCTGAAATTCCACGACGCCGCGATCGAGGAGCTCGAGAAGCGCAAGATCGCGGGGATCAAGATCGAGCGCGGCATCGAGCCGGCCGAGGTGGAGAAGTTCTTCGAGCTCTTCATGCAGCCCCAGATCTACACGAGCACGGGCCTGCTCGATGCCTGCGTCGCGGCCAACAACAAGCGCATGACCCCGGCGGTCCACGCCACCACCGAAGCGCCGGGCTCCGACTTCTTCCCGGGCGCGACGCAGGAAGAGCCGAAGGACGAGAAGGAGCCCGAGGCGGAGGAGGAGGGCGACGACCGCCCCGCGGGGGACGCCTGGGGCCGCATGCCGGGCGAGGCCGCGCCCAGGGGCAAGTCGCGCATCCCGCGCGGGGCGGTGCGCAAGAGCTACCGGGCGGCGGTGCTCGGCACGCGCTCGCTGCTCGCCGCGACCGCGCTCCAGGACCAGATGGAGCTCAAGCACGCCAAGCGCGTGGTGCAGCCCCTGGTGGACGGCGCGTTCGAGAACGAGCCGGTGGTGGTGGGGCTCACCACGCTCAGCCATCACGACGAGTACACCTACGCGCACGCGGTCAACACCTGCATGGTCGCGGTCACCATGGCCCACTTCCTCGGCCTCGACCGCCGCGGGCTCGCCGACATCGGCGTGGCCGCCCTGTTCCACGACGTGGGGAAGAACGCGGTGGCCCACCTCGTCCATCACCCCTACGACGAGTTCACCGAGGACGAGAAGGCGGCCGCCGAGCGGCACCCGATCGAGGGCGCGAAGCTGGTCGCGCGCTCGACCTCGCTCAACGCCACCACGCTGCGCTGCATGCGGGTCGCGCTCGAGCACCACATCTACCCGGGCGGCGCGGGCTATCCCTCGCCCCCCAAGGGCTGGAGCACGAGCCTCCTGTCGCGCATCGTCGCGGTCGCGGACTGCTACGTGTCGCTGCAGACCTACCGCAGCCGCCACGGGGCCAACGTGACCCCCTATCAGGCGCTGGGGATGATGCTGGGGCCGATGCGGGCGAGCTTCGACCCGGTGATGCTGTGGGCGCTGGTGCAGTCGGTGGGGCTCTATCCGCCCGGGCAGATGGTGGAGCTGAGCAACGGCATGATCGCGCTGGTGCTCGGGCCCAACCAGAAGGACGTCGAGCGCCCGAACGTGCGCGTGGTGGCGCGCGCGGACGCGCGGCGGCTCGCGCCCGAGGATGCGGTGGAGCACCTGCCGCTCCCGCCCGAGCTCAGCATCCGGCGCGCGCTGAAGAGCGAGGAGTACCCCGACGAGGAGGATGCCGCGTAGGGGCGCGGCCGCTCCCGGGCTACCTCCTTGCGCCCTCCATCTCGGGCCCGCGCTGGGTGCGGAGCTGGCGCAGCATCACGTCCTCCACCGGCCGGATCGAGGCGCTCTCCGGCGGCCGTGCGTCGTTGAAGACGAACCGGCGCCGGCCCGCGCCGACCTCGGCCCGAGTCGATTCGCCGCGCACCGCCACCATCACGTGCCCCTCGAGGACGCACACACACGTGCCGGCCGGCTCGCAGATCACCGCGAGCGTGGTGCCGGTCACCTCCACCATCGCCTCCGGGGTCTCGATCTCGAGCCGCGCGCCGCGGAAGCCCCGGCCGGTGGTGACGCGCAGGTCGCCGACCGCGATGCCGGCGCGCGCGTGGCGGCCGAACCAGCGCCCGGGCGGCTCGGGCAGCGTCAGGTCCGTGCCGGGCGTGATCTCCATCGCGATCTGGCCGCGGCTCGCGATCGCGAGCTCGGCGCTCTCGGGGAGGCGCAGGCGCGCCCCCGGCCGCAGGCGCCGGGCGAGGTCGTCCGCGTGGTTCACCGGCACCGGCACGCCGTCGATCACGGCGATCCCGTCGCCGCGGCTCGAGATCAGCTCCCAGCGCGGAGCCTGGTTGAGCGCGCTGGCCGCGACCAGCGCGGCCGCGGCCGCGACCGGCAGCAGGGCCCAGTGGAACGCGGGGCGGCGATGGAGCGGAAGCGGAAGCACCGCGGCGCGCGGCGGGGCGGACGCGAGCGCGCCGCTCGCGAACTCGTGCTTGAGGCGCGCGCGCCAGGCGGCGGGCGCCGCGGGCGGCGCGAGCCTGCGCACCGCCGCGCGCGCCCGCTCCTCCTCCTGCGACAGCCGCTCGCGATCGGGGGCGCTCATCCCAGCTTCTCCCGCAGCAGGTTCCCGAGCGCCGCGAGCGCGCGCGAGTAGCGCTTGCGCGCGGCCGCGTGGCCCACCCCCATCGCCTCGGCGATCTCCTGGTGGCTCAAGCCGTGGTAGTCGTAGAGCAGCACGGCGGCGCGCATCGGCTCGGGGAGCCTGGCGATCGCCTCGCGCACCAGGCGCTCGCGCTCGGTGCGGAGCGCGGCCTGCTCGGGATCGTCGCCGTGCGAGAGGCGCATCGCGACCGCGGGATCCTGCTCGATCGAGGCGCTGCGCCGCCGCATGCGGTAGGCCCCCGACCGCCAGATGTCGCGGCAGGTGTTGTACGCGATCGCGGCGAGCCACGGCGCGGGATCGCGCGAGGCGTCGAGCTGGGAAGCAGCGCGGTGCACCTTGAGAAACACCTCCTGCGTCGCGTCCTCGGCCGCGGCTCGCTCGCCGAGCAGGTGATAGACCAGCCCGTAGACCCGGTCGAAGTAGCGCTCGAAGAACGCCCCGAGCGCCTCCGGGTCGCGGGCGCGCAGACGTTCGAGCTCCTCGCGGGGCGGCGGCGCGGGGCGGCGGCCGGCGGCACCCCCGCCCGCAGCCCCCCCGTCCGGCCCGGCTGCCGGCGCGGCACCCGCAGGGGCTTCGCCCGGAACCGCGGGCGATCCTGCCGGCGCCGAGACCGGGTCCCGGGGACGCTCAGACCTATCTACGGTCGCGGGGCTTTTCTGTGTCGGATCGGTCGAACCCTGCACCGCGGGGGCTCCTCGGGGGCCGCGCACCGTGTGGCCCGGAACGCGGGGAGCGTGGGGGCCGCATCGCGGCCGGAGTATGGCACAGGGGGCCGGGCGGCGCCGGGGCGGAGCCTTCGCCGGCGCACGAACGCCGGCGCCCGGGGCGGGCTGGCTCTTAGGCCACTTTCTTGGCGACCGTAGGGATGGTGGCGACCGGCGCGCCCGCCGGCGTCGGCGGTCCGGCGTGGGCGGAGCCACTCGCGCCGGCCCGCGCCGCCTCCTCGGCGAGCGACAGCGGGAGGCGGACCCAGAACGTGCTGCCCTCGCCCGGACGGCTGTTGACGCCGACGTGGGCCCCGTGCAGCTCGCTGATGCGCTTGACCAGGTGGAGGCCGATCCCGAGCCCCCCGGTCCTGCGGTCGAGCCCGCGCAGGCCCTGGCCGAACAGCTCGAAGATGCGCACCGTCTCCTCGGGCATGATGCCGGGCCCCTGGTCCACCACCTCGAGGACCGCATACTTGGGCTCGCGGCGGGTCTGGACCTTCACCGTGCCCTGCTCGGGGCTGAACTTGACCGCGTTCACGATCAGGTTGACGACCACCTGGCGCATCTTGACCTCGTCGAGCAGCAGCGGCGGGAGATCGGCCTCGAACTCCTCGATCAGCTCGACGTTGTGCTTGACCGCGGTCTGGCGCGAGGTCTCGACCGCGGCGTGCACCACTTCGTTCACGGAGAGCGGCACGCGGCGGAGCGTGAGCTTGCCGCTCTCGATGCGCGACAGGTCGAGGATGTCCTCGATCAGGCCCAGCAGCCGGCCGGCCTCGGTGCGCAGGCGGCGCAGGAACTCGGCGCGCTGCTCGCCGCCCAGCTTCTCGTCGTTGTCCTCCAGCAGCTCGGCGTAGGCGATCACGGAAGAGAGCGGGGTCTTGAGCTCGTGGCTCGCGGTCGAGAGGAACACGTCCTTCATCTGGTTCATCTCGCTGAGCTTGAGGTTGGCGGCCTCCAGCAGCCGGGTGCGGCTGCTCAGGCGGTCCACGGTCTCGGCGCGGTCGATCACCGCGCCCACGTGCTCGGCGAACATGCGCAGCATCTCGCGGTGGTGCTCCCTGAACGACTCGGTGTTGTTGATGCGGTTCACGTTGAGCACGCCGACGATGCGGTCGCCGAGCCGGAGCGGCAGCGAAAGCGACGAGGTGATGTTGCGGTCGGACTTGAAGAAGTGGCCGAGGGAGTGGGGATCGCCGCCGGTGTTGTTGAGCAGCACCGCCTCCCTGCGCTCCGCCACCCAGCCCGCGATCCCCTCGCCCAGGCGCTTGCGCGCGTTGCGGGCGAACTCCGACTCGAGGCCGTAGGAGGCGCGGGTCTCGAGCACGCCGTCCTCGGGGTTGTAGATCATGATCGACGCCTGCTGCGCGCGCAGGGTCGAGACCACGCGGCGCACGATGATCTCGAGGATGACGTTGAGCTGGAGCTGGAGGTTGAGGGTGGTCGAGACCTGGAACAGCGCCGAGAGCTCGCTGAGCCGGGTCGCCGCTTCCTCGCGCTCGCGCTCCTCGTTCTCGAGCGCGTCGCGCGTCCGCATCAGCTCGCGCTGCTTGAGCATGATGTAGAGGCAGAAGATGAGGACCATGCCGCCCAGGCCCACCAGGGCGTAGTAGCCGTCGGCCAGAGGGCGCCCGCCCTGCAGCTCCTGGAACCCGCGCAACAGCGGCCAGTAGAGCAGAGGAACGGTGGCGGCGAGCGCGAGGATGACCGCAAAGGTCGCGGCCCACAACAGCCAGCCGCGGCGGTTGATGTGGTCCTTCTCGCTCCCCGCGCCGACTTCACGGCCGTCGTCCGCCATGCCGCTCCGCCCTCCAGGTCCCCGAAGCGCCGAGTGTCGCAGGCGTTATCGGCGGCCGGCGGTTGGCGGATTAGCGGGATCCCGGGCCGCGCGCGGGATCCGGCGGCCACCCGGCCCGGCGCCCGAGCCGCCGGGGGAAGGTGCTACTCTGGCCCCCCCTATGAAGCGCGGAAAGGTGGTGCTCGAGGAGTTCGAGAGCGAGGTCCTGCGCGGGAACGCCGCCGGGGATCCGCACGTGCGCACCGTGCCGGTCTACCTGCCGCCCTCCTACGGCGAGGAGCGCGAGCGGCGCTACCCGGTCGCGTTCGCACTCTCCGGCTTCACCGGGCGCGGGCGCACGCTGCTCAACGACAATCCCTGGTCGCCCTCGCTCCCCGAGCGGATGGACGCGCTGATCGCGCGCGGGGCGTGCGAGGAGATGATCCTGGTCATGCCCGACTGCTTCACGCGCTACGGCGGCTCGCAGTACCTGAACTCGAGCGCCACCGGGCGCTACGAGGACCACGTCGTGGCGGAGCTGGTCCCGCACGTGGACCGCGCGTACCGCACCCTGCCCGGACGTGCGCACCGCGGCGTGATCGGCAAGTCGTCGGGCGGCTACGGGGCGCTGGTGCTCGGCATGCGGCACCCCGAAGTGTTCGGCGCCGTGGCCTCCCACAGCGGCGACGTCTACTTCGAGTACTGCTACCGCGGCGACATCCCCAAGTTCTGCTCGCAGGTGCAGGAGGCGGGCGGGCTCGAGGCCTGGTTCCGGGCGTTCGAGGCCAAGCTGCAGAAGAAGCACGAAGACCTGATGGCGCTCAACGTCCTGGCGATGGCGGCCGCCTACTCCCCCCGCCCCGGCGCTTCGCCGTTCGGGATCGACCTGCCGTGCGACCTGGAGAGCGGCGCGTTCCGCGAGGACGTGTGGCGGCGCTGGCTCGAGCACGATCCGCTGCGCCTGCTCGAGCGCCACGCCGAGGCGCTGCGCGCGGCGCGGCTCGTCTACCTCGACTGCGGCACGCGGGACGAGTTCCAGCTCCACCACGGCGCCCGGCTCTTCACCCGCCGCCTCGCATCCCTCGGCATCGCGCACGAGTACGAGGAGTTCCCGGATGGCCACATGAACGTGGCCTACCGCTACGACGTGAGCCTGCCGCGGCTCTCCCGGGCGCTCGCCCCGGCGGTGGGCGCCAGCGCCTGAGCCGCCGGGCACTCGCCCCGCAGGAGGGTGCGAGCGCCCGAGCCCGACCGGGGGCCGGCGGCTCAAGCCGTGCCCCGTCATGGGCTTGCGCCCCCTCGATCCGGGCCTTCGGAATCCGGCCAAAACCCCCTCAACTCGCCCCGCCGCCCGCCGATAACTGCCCGGGTGGCTTATCCGACCACCGCGCGCTCGCCGGGTCGCACCGGCCCGGGTGCTTACCCGGAATCGATCGGATGGAATGAGCGCGGGTAGGGGTTCGGAGCCCGGTCCATAAGGAGGAGAGTCATGCAGAGGTCCAAAGCCTGTCTGGTGGCACTTTCCCTGATCGCCCTCGCGGTGGCGCCGTCGCTTGCGGCGGCCGGCACCTTCGGGGCCGAGGTGTACGGAGGCTTCAACACGTACTCGATGAGTGATGTGAACGACATCACCAGCGATTTGAACACGACCTCCGGGACCAACTTCGACAAGGTGTCGAGCGGCCTGAGCGTGGGCCTCGGCCTGCGGACGTGGGCGAACCAGAGCTGGCTGATCTCGGCGTCGTGGGAGCCGCTCTTCGCCAACACCGAGAGCTCCTCGACCAGCCAGAAGGTCAACCTCGACGCCAACACGTTCTCGGTCTCGGGAACGTACTTCATGCCGTCCACCACGAACGCCAAGTACGGCTTCGGGGCGGGCGTCGGCTACTACTCGATCAGCGGTGAGACCGAAGACCCCACCGCGACCCCGACCACCTCGAAGATCGAGGGAAGCGGGGCGGGCTTCCACCTCGCGGGCGTCGGCGAGTGGACCGTGAACAAGAACTGGGCGTTCACGGGCAGCGCCGGCTATCGGATCGCGAGCATCGAGATGAAGGACGAGAACGGCAACAAGGTCCAGACGCCGACGGGTGACAACGCCACCGCCGACTACTCCGGCTTCATCGGACGCGCCGGTGTGGTGATGTACTTCCCGAGCTCGAAGTCCAAGTAACTCCGAGTCGCAGGCAACGCCGGGCCACGCTCCGTGGCCCGGCGTTCGCGTTTCGTGGCGGCGTGCCCGCCCGGGCGCTAGAATCGCCGCCATCGGCCGCGTCCTCTCGAAGGGGTCGTCGCATGCGCCCACCGCTGCGCCTCGTTCGGATCGCGCGCGCCCTGGCCCTCGCCATCGCGGCGCTCCCGCTCGCGGCCCCCGCCGCCGAGCCGCGGGCCGTGGCCGACCCCGAGCGCCACGATCCGCTCCTGCCGCTGGTGCTTCGCATGGACCGCTACCTCCAGCAGAACGAGTCGGGCGGCGTGGTGCTCGATCCGCGCTGGGTGCTGAACGAGACCGAAGCGGTGCGGCTCTCGGTCACGCCGCAGCTCCTCGGCTACGCCGAGCTCTACCGCCTGCGCGCGACCGAGCGGTTCCGCCAGGACATCGTGGATCGCGCGGACTACCTGCTCGCGCGCTTCGACCAGGTGCGCTCCGGTACGGTGTTCGACGGCATGCTGGGCTACGCCTTCTTCGAGGCCTGGGATGCCACGGGCGACGCGCGCTACTTCGACGCCGCCCGGGCGATCGTGGTCGAGCTCGAGGCCCAGCCCGGCTCCGAGCTGATCCTGAACGGCGGCCTGATGGCGGCGATGGCGTTCGCCGCCGCCTACCGGCTGACCGGGGACGCCGAGGCGGAGCGCCTCGCGCGCGTCGTGCTGACAGGGCTCCCGGGCTACCAGAATGCCGACGGCAGCTTCCCCCACTGGTGCCCCGGGAGCGAGGACGTGAGCTACACCGACTGGATGGCGATGGAGCTGATCCTGATCCAGCGACGGCTCGACGATCCGCTCATCACGCCGATGCTCGAGAGCATGACCGCGTTCATGGAGCGGCGGGTGGACGCGACCGGCAACACCTCCTACGAGGAGCCCTGCCCCGAGAAGCAGGGGTGCACGATCTACTACTGGAGCGTGGCGAGCGGCTGCTCGATCGACTACGACACCCGCGCCTTCACCAACGAGCTGGGCTACAGCCTGCTGCTCCTCGACCACTTCCGCTCGCCCCGCTACGACGACGTGATGCGCTTCACGCTCGCGCTCGAGCGCGGCGGCACGTTCGCGGACAAGTGGGACTTCTGGCCGCCGCCGAGCGATCCCTACTACCCGTGGACCGCCGCGGACACCTCGGTGGTCAACATCAGCGTCAACTTCTGGGCGCTGGCCGCCGCCCTCCCCGGCCGGCCGGAGACGCGGCCGGGCTCGGCGGCGTGGGGCCTGGACGGCGGCGATCCCGCCGGCGGCCGCCGGCCGATCGCGCTGGCCGCGGGCGGGGCGCCTCGCGCGGCCGCACGGCCCACGGCCCCGGTCCTCGCGTCGGCCGCGCCCAACCCTTCACGGAGCGGGTTCGAGATCCGCTTCCCGGGCGGGAGCGCCGGAGCCGCCGAAGTCGCGATCTTCGACGCCATGGGCCGGCGGGTTCGCACCCTGTCCGCCGCGAGCGGCGCCGGAGGTCTGGTCGCGCGCTGGGACGGCCGCGACGACGCCGGGCTCGAGTGCCGGGGCGGGCTCTACTTCGCCCGGCTCGGCGCGGGCGCCGAGACCCGATCGGTCCGCCTGCTGCGGCTTCGCTGAGGCCGGCGCGCGGGAAGGGCGCGGCGCGACTGCGCGCTGTTGCTCCACCCGTAACGCACCTCGTCCCCCGCGAACGAATGATCGCGGGGGACGAGGGAAGAAGTCAGAGCGCTCACCTCCGCGCCGGCGGGCTTCGACGTCCGCCGGCGTGAGATGAGCGCTTGAATCACCTAGCTCTTGCTGGGAACGAGCGTGAGCTGAACGACGCCACCGCGGGAATGCTGGCCACATTGGAGTTCAGCGTCACCGCGCCGGTCCGTGCCAGCAGCCGGCCTTCGACGAGAGCGCCGGTGTTCACGGTGATGGAGGCCATCGCCAGGATGTTGCCGTTGAACACCGAGTTGACGCCCAGCGTGGCCGAGCTCCCGACCTGCCAGATGATGTTGGCCGCCTGCGCGCCGCCTGCCAGGATCACCTTGCGACCGGTGGTCGTGACGAGCGTGGAGCCCATCTGGAAGATGAACACCGCGCTGGCGTTACCCTGAGCGTCGAGCGTGAGGTCGCCCGAGGAGATCTCGAGCGAGGATGTCGACTTGTAAAGCCCCGGGACCAGTGTCAGGCCACCGAGATTGCCGGCGATGCCGATGGCATTAAGCGTACGGCCCGCTGCGTCGTTATACGCCGTGGTCAGGGCGGCCTGCGCCAGTGCGGCCGTCGGATCGCCTGCGTGCAGCGTACCGACGAGGATGCCCGGCAGGAAGCCCGTCACCGCGGTGCCTGGGCTCACACCCAGGTTGCCCGTCACCGTGCTTGCACCGGTGTTGGTGACCGTCGAGCCCGCGAGGATCTCGAACGTCTTCAGCCCGTCCAGTGGCGGCGGGGCTACCACGATCGTGCCGGCCGTGGTGAAACTCCACGCCATGTTCGCAGCCAGCGGATTGCCCGCGACGTCAACCGCCCCCGTGGTGATCGTCGCCGAGTACGAGGTCAGCGGCGACAGGATGGGCATGGGGGTGAAGACCGCGGTCTGGCCAGCGTAGCTCACAGTGCCGGCCACGGCCGTCGCACCCTGCTTCAGGCTGAACGTGGCGGCGTTGATGCTCGAGGCTGACATCGCCTCACTGAAATTGGCGACGATCGTGCCGTTGACGGCCACACCGATCGCCCCATTCAACGGTACCGTGGAGCTCACGATTGGGGCGGTGATGTCCACCGGAGCAACACTGCCCTGCCGGACGACCGTATTGCCGTCCAGCGTGACCGCGGCGGTCCGGGCCAGCAACCGGCCGTCCACCGATGCGCCGGTCGAGGCGGTGATCGACGCGAGGGCCAGGATATTGCCCTTGAACACCGAGTTCACGCCCAGCGTGGCCGAGCTGCCGACCTGCCAGTAAATGTTGGCCGCCTGCGCGCCGCCGGCCAGGATCACCTTGCGACCGGTGGTCGTGACGAGCGTGGAGCCCATCTGGAAGATGAACACCGCGTTGGCGTCACCCTGAGCGTCGAGCGTGAGGTCGCCCGAGGAGATCTCGAGCGAGGACGTTGACTTGTAAAGACCCGGCGCCAGCGTCTGGCCGCCGAGGTTCCCGGCAAGCACGATCGCGTCGAGCGTGCGGCCCGCGGCGTCGTTATATGCCGTCGTCAGGTCGAGCTGCGCCTGCGCGGCCGTCGAATCGGAAACGTGCAGCGTACCGACGAGGATACCCGGCGGGAAGCCCGTCACGGAGATGCCCGGGCTCAGTCCCAGGTCACCGGTGATCACGCTCGCGCCGGCGTTGGTGACCGTCGAAGCACCCAATACTGCGAACACGCGGGCCGCGCCGAGATTCGGCGCCGTCACTGTGCTCGCCAGCATGGAGACCGACGGGGACTTCACCTTGAATCCCCGGTTGTGCCTGGTGGATGCGCCGGATGTACTGAATACCGCTGTCGTGGCGAAAGCAACCGCCAGAGACAGCGCTGCGAAGTTGCGGATTCTGGTTTTCATAGAGGTATTTCCCCTTGCGTTAGTGGTGTGTCGCGTGCGTTCTGCTCCGCGACGGCGTGTTGAGTAGCTCCTTGCGCATCGAGGAATCCGGCCGCGACGTCCTCGTGAGCTCAGTGACACAGATGTGCAACGCAGTAACGGTGCCATTCCTGCCGGGAGTCTCCCGATACTCCACAGGTCGGGCCGGGGAAGCGCGCTAGCTCAATCTCGCACTACCGCGACCGCCGGCCGAGCGAGCGTCGGCAGGCGACTGGGATGGAAGGAAGTTCAAGATCGCGGCGAGTTCTACAAACCACGCGAGATGTGTGGCGTTCGTCAAGGTGTGCGCTCTTTGACATCGCGAGCACCCGGAAGGCGGTCGACGGACTGCTGATCGGCATCGGGCAGTCCCCCCACGTCGGAAGACCGCGAATCCACCCGCCGAATGCCAGCAACTGCGGGATCAGGAGACGGGGCGCGGATCATGTATCGCGCGGCTGGACTTACGGCGCGCACCCGCGATAGGATGCCTGCTCGATACTGAGGCTCCGGGGTTGGTTAGGCTAAAATCGATCGCCGTACGGGGCCAAGCACCACCCCCGGAGGCTCCAATCGTGGGCCCGGAGGGCTTCCCCCAACGGGGAAGCTGCTACCGTTGATCGAGCCAGGCGTAGAGAGCCCTGCAGGTGCGCGGGTGGCCCCGGGAGACCACGAGCAAGCACGAAGAAGGAAGCGCCCCGCTGTTGCGCTGTGGGCAACGGCGGCGACATGGCTTTTCGGTTTCGCCGTGTTCCTTGCCGTGCAGGGCCCTGTAGCTTCGGCAGCCGCCCAGAGTCCACCCAGCGCCAAGATCGAGAGCGACATCGCGCTGGCCCGCCTCGTCGACCTCTGCGCCGAGAAGCTGCAACTCAGAATCAAGTACGAGCCCGGACAATTGACGGGAGTGGTCCCGTTCATGGAAGACCACTCGGACCTGGAGCTCTGGACGCTGACGAACCAGGCCCTGGTATCGCGGGGCCTCACCACAATCCAAAAGCCGGGCGAAGAGGGGCTCACCGTCGTCAAGCTGGACGAGGCGAGCAGCCTTGCGCGTCTTGAAGAAGAGGATCTGTCCAACGCCAGGGCGGGGTATGTCAAGGTCCTGCATAAGTTCAGGTACGCATCGCCGGCGGACGTGCTTCCCACGATCAAGCAGGCGATATCCGGATTTGCCGGACTGGCCTCGCCTCTCGGGAAGACCAATTCGATCTTGCTGGCGGATCTGCGCCCCAACCTCGACCAGGTCTTTCGGCTCCTAAAATTCTTGGACACCGCGCCCAGTGCAGTGGGCAGCGAGACCTTTCGCGTGTTCCCGATCCGAAACCGGAGCGCCTCGGAACTCGCAGAACTCCTGAACCGCCTGGCAGGCACCGGATACTTGAGTCTGGCGGAGCCGACGCCGAGCGGGCAGTCGAGTTCGAACGCCGGACCGCCCGGACTAGATTTGCTGTCCGTGGGGGCGCCGTCGGCGACTCAGGAGAAGCCGCGTGGTGCGACTGCCTTGCGCGCGGGCCGCGGAGGGCTGTTGGTGAGCGCAGACGAGGCCACCAACATGCTGTTCGCGACCGGCGATGCGAACCTCATCGACAGACTCGAGGGGCTCATCACGACGCTAGACGTGATGCCGTCTCAAGTCATGCTCGAGGTCCTGATCCTCAACTTGAGCGACAGCGACATCCTTGACCTAGGGGTCGAGCTCCGCGGCATCAGGGACCAAAGCGTGATCGGGACCCTCACCTCCCTTTTTGGCTTGGGTGCGCCCGATCCAACCGAGGACGTGTTGCCCTCCCAGAGTTTGCTTGGCCTCACAGGCGTCGTGCTCAAACCAGGCGAATTCACCATGCTGCTGAACGCCCTGCAGGTCCTCAACAAGGGGCGCGCACTCAACATCCCCAAGGTCCTGGTGAACTCCAACCAAAGGGCGAACCTCGCCTCGGTGCTGCAGACTCCCTTCCTCAGCACCAACGTCGCCAACGTGATCGCAACGACCACGTTTGGTGGCACTCAGGACGCCGGCACCACGATCAACGTCAGACCCCAGATCGCCGAGGGCGACCACCTCGTCCTGGAGTACTCCATCGTCCTGAGCACGTTCGTGGGGCCAGCCAGCGCCGCCTCCCTGCCCCCGCCCCGCCAGCAGAACAACCTGAACAGCACCGCCACGATCCCCGACGGGTATACGGTCGCACTCGGCGGGCTGGAGACGAACAGCCAGACCCAAGGCAGTTCCCGCCTGCCCTTTTTCGGAGAGCTGCCGCTGATCGGATGGCTGTTCCGCTCCGAGTCCAGGACGATCTCGCACTCGCGATTCTATGTTTTCATCCGCGCCAGCATTCTTCGTGGCGCGGACTTCCAGCACCTGAAGTTCATCAGCGACGTCGACATGCATCACGCCGACGTCGATCCCCACTGGCCCGAGGTCGAGGCGGTGCTCATCAAATGAGGCAGGCGAAGATTGCAACCTCGGTCGCAAGCAGGTACGTCGTCTTCGCGTTCATCTTGCTTCCCTGCACCTCCTGCGCCACCTCGTCCCCGCTACGGGTCCCCCCGACTACCGTAGCGAGCGGCGATCCGAAGATGGCCCGCGGACTGGCCCTCGAGGCTCTGGGCGTCATCGAAAGCGACCCGATGAAGGCAGAGCGACTCCTGCAATCGGCTCTCAAGGCCGATCCCTTCGACGGACCCGCGCACAACAACCTCGGAGTGCTTTTTTTGCGGCAGTCGAAGCTCTACGAGGCCGCGAGCGAGTTCGAGCAGGCGCGCAAGCTCATGCCCGGAAACCCGGACCCGAGGATGAATCTCGGCTTGACGTTCGAAAAGGCCGGCCTGTATGAGCGAGCGTTCAATGCTTACGACGCGGCCCTCGAGACTTCGCCCACGCACATCCGGACCATCCAGGCCATCGCCAGGCTGACACTGCGCACCGGCCGAACGAATGTTCGGCTGACGGGGATGCTCGAAGACATCGCGCTACGAGGCGAGACGAACACTTGGCGTAGTTGGGCGAAGGAACAGCTGTCTCGGTTGAAACACTAGCCTGGCCGGCCCGCCACCGACTGCGACTTTTCCCAACCTGAGCTGCCCCCCTGCGTGAAGAGGACGGTCATCTTCTACGGCGTTCTCGGCGGCGCCTTGATCGCGGCGCTCAGGATCATCGAGTACCGCTTTCTCGTCCTCGCGCATTCGCTCGAGATACGGCGCGCTGCTGTTTTCGCTCCTCGGGATCTGGCTCGGCCTTAAGCTCACGCGGACGCGCGAGACCGTGGTCGTGCGTGAAGTGCCCGTTCGAGTGGAGGTTGAGGTCCGCGTGCCCGTTGCGGGACCGTTCGTGCGGAATGAGGCGCGGCTCGAGCGACTCGGTATCACGCCGCGGGAACTCGAGATCCTGGAGACGACGGCGGGGTGGGTTCAGCACTCGGGAGATCGCCGAACCCGCCCGCCGCTTGTCCCCGAG
The DNA here is from genome assembly GCA_036507005.1 of Candidatus Eiseniibacteriota bacterium. Classification (GTDB taxonomy): domain Bacteria; phylum Eisenbacteria; class RBG-16-71-46; order RBG-16-71-46; family RBG-16-71-46; genus WS-2. The sequence continues at coordinate 22,440 of DASXQT010000063.1, read as the reverse complement.
GTGTCCCCGTCGAGCGCCTACTTCAGTCGGGGTTCGGCCCCCCAGTGTACTGGCGGGTTGGCGGGGTTGGCTTCACCCCCCGACCGGCGTAGTCTGGCTGCCTATGGATCCAGCGCCAGGGCTCAGCCCCCTTCAGAGAGCGCTGCTGCTCTTCCTCGCATCCGGCGCGAGTTGCGAGCCAAGCCCGCGACAGCACCGATGGGTCGGAGGAGCCAAGCTCACATCCTCCGGGATCGGGTTCCACGCGATCCTCGTCACGGCACTGCTCGCGTCACCGGCGCACGCACTGACCTTCCGACCCGGCCTCGAAATCGGCGCCGGCTGTTCGACCTTCGTGCGCGGGTCGGAGGCTGGTCCCTACACGAGCGCCTGGAGCTGGCATCCCGCGGCGGCAGCACTGCTCGAGATCACGGCACCCGCGGGCATCATCATTGTGCCGGCGGTCCGCTGGGCCGCCGAAGGCACCTCGAGCCACGCGAGCAGTCCCTACACCGACGACTCGAACACGGCGAACGAGAACTGGCTCACGCTGGACCTGATGCTGAAGCACCGACTGGCCTCCGGTCTGAGCGCGATCATCGGCACTGAGACTGCCTACATGCTCACCGGCAGCCTTCGCGGGCAATTCAACAGTCCGTCGGACTCGCATGGCTATCGGGAGGATTATGCGGTCCCCGGAAACCTGTGGGACGAGCGGCTCGAGGGAGGAATCACCTATGCAATTCCGCTCGGCGCTCATCGCGCCGAATGGTCCTGTCGCTACCTCAAACGACTGGTCCAGGAAACTCGCCCGATGGGGATCTCGAATCTGCAGCGCAACATCGCCTGGACCGCTTCGCCGCCTCCGCTTCCTGGTGGTCCCACGCGTACCCGCGCGTTCGTGACCGGGGTCACGCTCTCCTGGTGAACGCGCGCTCCTTCCGCGCCTTCCCGTTCACTCCAGCGCTGGCTAGCCGTCAACAACGTCATCACACTTTGATAAGCTCCCACTCTGCCATCGCCTTCCAATCGTTCGCGCCGGCGGAATACGCAACCAGCGCTTTCACAATCTCCTCAGCGGTGAGGTCGCGCTTGGCGCGGTAATGATGCTTGGCATCCGTTTCCTGATACTCCAAAACAAAACCAACCTTCTGGTCGCCGCCGGTCTGGATGTACGTCTTGTCAGTCGGTCCGAGGATAAGAAACGCATCACCATACCTGGTGTCGAGCGCGAATACTGCCTGCCGGATGTCGCTCTCTGTTGGATTCTGAATCTGCTCATTGCCGCAAATATCCAATGTGCAGGTCATCGTCTTAGCCTCCGGCGGTGTGGTCGTGGTTTGCCTGCCGCAACTCGCGTGAAACGCTCGACCTGCTGCGATGTCCTCGCACCTCGTAACGAAGCTCCACCATGCCGCTCTTGTAGGCCTTGACCTCCGCCAGATGGAGGGCGATGTCTCTCTCACACTTCTCGAAGAATGCGATCCCATCGCCAATCAAGATCGGTAAGATCGAATAGCGAATTTCGTCGGCGAGCCCGAGACGAAGGCAGTCGGCGGAGACCACGCCTCCTCCAACAAACCAGATGGTACGGAACGTGGGCCGTAGGCGCCCATTCACGAACTGCGCGAGGTCGCCTGAGTAGAACTCGACGGTATCCCGAGTCCGCGGTAGATCGCGACTCGTGAGGACGAAAGTGGGTTTGTCGCCGTAGGACCACCCCAACCCTTGGGCCTCAAAACGAAGCGCGGTCTCATAGGTTCGCGATCCCATGACGTAGCAGTCGATCGTCTTGAGGAACGCCTCGGCGAACCCTGGGGCCATGGCGTCCCCGCCTACGAATTCGTCTGAGGTTTCGAGCCAGTCGACGCGGCCGTCCTTCCGAGCGATGAAGCCGTCGAGGCTCGCCGCCATGTGGATCGTTACAAGAGAATCAGGGATGGCCATCATTTCGTCCCGACGTCGAGTGCGACGGCTAGCAGCGCGGCTCGGAGCCGCCTCTGAGCGCAGGCCGAAGCCTTACAACTCGAGCGAGGCGGTGGTCAACCGCACTTCTGCCGTTGGCTCACCCCCAGCGTGGCGGTGGCCCTCCGTTCCCTTCCCCCTCGGCTCGCAGCGACTGCGCGCTGGCCCGGCCCCAGCCCCTCTGCTAACGTCGAGGCTCGTCTTTCGCACGTGTCCGGAGAGCCGCGCGTGAGCCCCTCACCCGAGACGCAGCCCGAGAGCCCGGCCGACCTCGAGCGCCAGCTGGCCGAGCTCGCCAACCTCTACGAGGTGGCGCGCGCCCTGCTCGGGGCGCGCGACTCCGCCCGCGTGGCGTCGCGCATCGTGCTCGCCGCGATGGGCACCCTGGGCGCCCGCTCCGGCGCGCTGTTCCGCGCCGACGAGCGCGGCCGCTTCCGCCTCGCGTTCCACTACCCGCCGGAGTCGGCCGAGCCCGGCGACACGGTGCGCGTCGAGCCCGCGGCGTGCGAGTGGATGCTGCACGAGGGCGCCTTCTCCCTGGCGGGGCCGGCCGCCGCGCGCGGCCTCGGCACGCTGCAGGGGCGCCTGGTCGAGCGCTACGGCGCGGCGGTCGGGGCGATCGTCGCCGATCCGCAGGGCCCCGCGGCCCTGATCGTGCTCGGCGCGCGCCTGCTCGACGAGGCGTTCACGCCCACCGACCTCGCCATGCTCGACTCGCTGGCCGGGCTCGCGGCGCTCGCCCTCGGCTCGCGGGCCGAGGAGCCCGCCGCGGCCGCGCGCGCTCCGCGCCGCACGGCGGGCACGCTCGAGCGGCTGCGCGCCGAGCACCCGCCGCTCGCCACGCTGGTGGGCGCGAGCCCTTCGCTGCTCGAGGCCTGCCAGGACCTGGTCGCGGTCGCCGCCACCCGCTTCCCGGTGCTCATCATGGGCGAGTCGGGCGTGGGCAAGGAGCTGGCGGCGCGGGCAGTGCACGAGATCTCGGAGCGCGCGGGCGGCCCCTTCGAGGTGGTGGACTGCGGCTCGATCCCGCGCGAGCTGATCGAGAGCGAGCTGTTCGGGCACGTGAAGGGCTCCTTCACCGGCGCCCATCGCGACCGCAAGGGTGCCTTCGAGCTGGCGCACCGCGGCACGCTGTTCCTGGACGAGATCGGCGAGATGCCGCTCCAGCTCCAGACCCGGCTGCTGCGCGTGGTCCAGGAGGGGCGCTTCCGAAGGGTGGGGGACGAGCAGTCGATCGACACCGACGTGCGCATCGTGGCCGCCACCAACCGCGACCTGCTCGCCGAGGTGGCGGCGCGGCGCTTCCGCGAGGACCTCTACTACCGCCTCAACGTGTTCGCCGTGCGCATGCCGCCGCTGCGCGACCGGCTCTCGGACCTGGTGCCGCTCCTCCACCGCTTCCTGCCGCGGCTGCCGCGCGGGGGCGAATGGAAGGTGGAGAGCGCCGCGCTGGCGGCGCTCGGCACCTACCGCTGGCCGGGCAACGTGCGCGAGCTCGCCAACTTCTGCACCGCGCTCGCGGTCGAGACCGCCGGGCGCGGCACCGTGACCCTCGAGGACCTCGAGGCGGTGTGGCGGCGCCAGCACGGCGAGGAGCCGGCGCCCTGGCACGGGGCGGCCGCGGACCGCGGGCGGCTCGGCGAGTGGGTGCTCGAGCAGGCGCGCGCCCAGCGCTTCAACCTGATCGAGGCCGCGCGCCAGATCCAGCGCCGCAAGCGCGGCGGCCAGCCCGCGCCGCTCAGCGAGCGCTCGGCGCTCTCCTACTACGTGACCGGAGAGATCCTACGCGCGCTGGCGGAGAGCGAGTGCGACACCGACGCCGCCGCCCGCCGCGTGGCCGGCGACGAGGAGCTGCTCGCGCGCGTGACGCCGCGCGTCGCCAAGGTGGTCGAGGCGCTGCTCGCCTGCCGCGGCGACGCCGCGCTCGCGCGCCGCCGCTTCGCCAAGCTGCCCGCCGGCTACGAGCCCGCGCTCGAGCGCACCATGGAGCTGCTGGCGCTGCGGTAGAGGGGCGCTTGGCGCCCATGCCAGCCGGGTGCCCGGCGATGGAGCAGCGCCGCATCGCCGTCGCGCCCTGCGCGACCCCTCCCGCGGCGCCAGCGGTCGGGACCGGGCTTTCGAGCCCGGTCCCTTCCTTCGCGTGGGCGGCCCGCGCGACGCCTCGAAGCCGCGACCGGCTTCCATCCCTCCGGGCCTCATCGGCTCGGTCCCCTATCCGGAAGCGGTCGCGACCTCGAAGCGTCTGCCGGCTTCCCAGCGCGCGACTGGCCGTGCATCCGCCCAAGGCACCCTCCGTGCCACCCGCGCCTCCGGCGCCCCGAAGGGGCTCGAGCCCGCGTGATTCGCGGTGTTCCCGCGCCGGACCCCGGCAGGCGGCGGGCCAAGGCGGCGCGCCGGTTCCGCACCCGTTTCCGCACTTCCTGCAGACGCCGCTAGAATTCCGCGCTCGTATGGAGAGCGCTCCGCCGCCGCTTCGAATCGAGTCCCTCACCCGCCGCTACGGCGACCTGGTCGCGGTCGACGGGCTCTCGCTCGCGGTCGGACCCGGCGAGATCGTCGGATTCCTGGGGCCCAACGGGGCGGGCAAGACCACGACGCTGCGGCTGTGCGCAGGTCTGCTCGCGCCCGACGCGGGCCGTGTGGTGGTCGCGGGCGCCTCGCTCGGCGAGGAGCCGCTCGCGGCCAAGGCCCGGCTCGGGTTCGTGCCCGACGAGCCGTTCCTCTACGAGCGCTTGACGCCCGCCGAGTTCCTCGACTTCGTGGCCGCGATCTACGACGTGCCGCCGGCGCTCGCGGCCGCGCGCGCGGGGGCGCTGCTCGAGCGCTTCGAGCTCGGCGAGGCCGAGGGCGCGCTGCTCGAGACCTGCTCGCGCGGCACGCGCCAGAAGGTCTCGATCGCCGCCGCCCTGCTCCACGACCCGCCGCTGGTGCTGATGGACGAGCCGCTCAACGGGCTCGATCCCCACGCGGCGCGGGCGCTCAAGGACTTGCTGCGCGAGCGCGCCGCGCGCGGCCTGGGCGTGCTGGTCTCGACCCACCTGCTCGAGGTGGCGGAGCGGCTGTGCGACCGGCTGGTGATCGTCCACCGCGGGCGCAAGCGCGCCGAGGGAACGCCGGCGGAGCTCGCCGGCGGGCGCGCCGGCGCCACGCTCGAGGACGTGTTCCTCGATCTCACCGGCGACGAAGCCGCGCCATGAACCTCGGCGGCGTGCTGCGCGCCCGGGCGCGCGCGCTGCGCAACGCGCTCCTCCGCCGCGGGCGGCCGGGCGCGGGCGCCCCGCCCGGGCCGCTGTCGAGCCTGGTGATGGTGGGCATCGTGGCGTGGCTCGCCCACAAGGGTCTCGCGGCGCTCTTCGGCGCCCTCGAGCATTCGGGCGCCACGCCGGCCGAGCTGCGCGCCGCACTCGCGCTCGCGCTCGATCTGGCGCTGGTGGTGCTCGTGGTCTTCGATCTCGAGGGCGCAGTCGCCACCCTGATCCTGGACCGCGATCTCGAGCTGCTCCGGCGCGCGCCGCTCCCGCCCGGCTCGATTCTCGCGATCAAGCTCGTGGATGCGTTCCCGCGCACCGCGGTGCCGCTCGCCGGGCTGGCGCTGCCCGCGCTCGTGGCCTGGACCGGGACCCACCCGGCTCCGATCGCGGCCTGGCTCGCGGCGCCGCTCTTGGCCGCGCTCCTGTGGCTCATCCCGTTCGGCATCGGCCTCGCCGCAAGCCTCGCGCTGCTCGCGCGCGTGCCGGCGCGGCGCGCGCGCGAATCGCTGGGGTTGATCTCGACCCTCGCCATCACCGCGGCGCTCGCGGCGAACCTCTTCCTGGTGCCGCGGCTCGCCTCGGAAAGCGGCGAGCCGATGGAGCGCGTGCGGGCGCTGCTCGCGGCGGCGCGCCCCTGGCTGGCGCTCACGCCCGGAGGCTGGGCGGCGGACGCCTTCGCGCTCACCGCGCCGGGCGAGCGAGCGCGCGCGGCGCTCCTGCTCGCCGGCGCCGCCGGCGTGAGCCTGGCGCTGGCGGCGCTCGCGGCGCGGCGCCATCTGGCAAGCGTGCTCGACGCGGCGCGCACGCCGGCCCCGCCGCTCGGCGCGGGCCGCCGGCGCCGGCGCGCAGCGCCAAGGGGCCGCGCTTCGCTGCTCCGCGCGGTGATGCGCCGCGACCGGCTGCTCTACCTGCGCGACTGGACCGTGCTCGGCGAGGTGCTGGCCGGGGCGGTGCTCTGGACGCTCCTGCCGCTGATCGCCCAGCCGGCCCTGAAGCTCCGCTCTCCCGCGCTGGTCCGGGCCATGCTGCTCCTGCTCGCGGTGGGAGGGCTGGGCTACGAGACCGCGACGCGCGCGTTCCCGATCGAGCGGCGCGGCGCGGCGTGGATGAGACTCTCCCCGATCCCCCCGCTCCGCTGGGCGCTGGCCAAGTTCGCGAGCGCGGGATCGCTCGCGCTCGTCCTCGTGGGAGTCGCCGGCCTCGGCCTCGGCATCGCCGCGCACCTCGGCCCTCGCGACTGGATCGTCACCGCCTCAACCGTGCTCCCCGCCCTCGCCCTGGCGGTCGCGATCGGGCTCTGGACCGGCGCCCGGTTCGGCGACCCGGATTGGACCCATCCCCGGGCGCTCCTCACGATGGAAGGCCGGCTGGTGGCCAACGGGCTGACCGCAGCCCAGGTGGCGGCCTGGCTCGCGGTCGCTGCCCTAGGGGAGACTTCGGCCGCGCCTCCACCGTGGAGCACAGGGCTCGCCTCCATAGTGGGTGCGGCGCTCGCCATGGCGGCGGTTACGCGCCGGGTCGGCCGTCCGGGATACCATGGCTAAACTCGTACGGCCCTTACGAAAGCTCGCCTGCCCGGGCGACATTCAGAGCTTGAAAATTCCCGACCCGGGGCTATCATGCCGCCCAATCAGGTCGCCCGGCCACCCCTCGGCCGGCCCGGATTCTCTTCAGTGCGTCGTCGGCCGCGCGGCGCCCACAGCCGTCTCCTCTGCTCGGGGCCCGCAGCGGTGTGACCGCAGGCTCCAGAAAGGCGGTCGAGAGCGATTCCGGCGGTACCGTTTCGGTCAACCGTTCAACCCCTGGCTCCCCATCCGATCCCTGGGAGGTGGCCGATGAAGCGTGTTGCGTTGCTACTTCTTTCGGTCTCACTGCTGGCCATCGGCGGCCCCGCGTTCGCAACGGGCGGCGCCGACGAGGTTCTCATCTCGTTCACGGGATTCGATTATCAGGATCCCAACTTGAACAGCCTCTACCTCGACGTCGGCGAGGGCTACAAGGTGGTGGGCTTCGTCACCAGCGCCGGCCCCCTCATCGCGCCGTACATCGATCCGACCTCGTACGAGTACACCATCTATATCCGCGACCTCACGGTGACCACGCGCTTCTTCACGTTCCCGAATCTCACCGTGCTGTTCGCCAACAACGGACGCGGCAGCTACTACGCGGACAACTTCCCGCCCGTCGGCACGGCGGGGACGTACGGGATCAACCCGCCCAACGCGACCTCGCCCTCGACATTCACGGATGCGAACGGCGGCGGCTCCGTCGGCGAGCGCATCACCGGCGACATCGACAACATGGTGCTGGTGTACAACTTCAGCACCAGTCAGGGAAGCTTCTCCGGAGCCATGACGCTCGACGGCGGGCCCGATCTCATCTACGTTCCGCCCTCGCAGCGGGCGGGCTGGGTGCTCGGTGGCATATTCGGACCACCCAATCCCAGCATCCCGACCGGCTACGATCACCAGGTCGAAGGCGAGTGCCGGATCCCCGGCAAGACGCCGGCGGCCCATCGTACCTGGGGCGCGCTGAAGGCGCTCTACCGCTAGTCCCGAACCCCGAACCGCGGTCTCGCGACCGCGCCAGTGGAGGTCCTCCAACATGAATCGCAACCTCGGAGTGGCGGCGGGTCTGGGACTGCTGGTGATGACCGCCTTCACGGGCCCCGCGCACGCGGTCTGTCCGCCGCAGGATCCGTGCTCGGGCTGCCCGATCCTGATCGAGTTCGACGCCAACTGCTTCGCGTACGAGACCAGCTACACCAAGGCCACGTTCACGTCGGATCCCGGAAGCCAGCTCTCGGTCGTGGGGCTCGTCGTCTCGTTCGGCGTGCCGCTGAACTTCCTCACCCCCAACTGCCCGACCACCGAGTACACCTTCGTGATGACCGGGCTCACTTCGGCGGGCACGGTGGTGACCGTGAACGGGCCGACCACGAACTACGACACCGACTACGCGGGCGGAACCTTCGCCGTCTACGAGGGCAGCCCGTGTGACGCGCCCGCCACCGCCGCCGACTGGGCCGCCAATCCCTACGGCGGCGCGGTGGTTCCCGCCACCTTCCAGAACGGCACGGCGATCCTGACCGGCGTGCTGTGCGGGTTCCACGTCAACGTCAACAAGACCGTGGTGGGCCCCACCACGATCATCGGTGGCTCGTATCAGTCCAACTACAACTTCGACGGCGGGACGCAGTTCGGCCGCGTGGGCGAGGGCGTTTCGCTGGTGCATGGCGTGTGGTGCCCGGACCTCCCGGGCTGCACCCCGGCCAACTACACCGCGCACGCCAACGGCAAGTTCGACTCCTCACACACGACGCTGGCCACCCCTTCCACCTGGGGCCGGCTCAAGCTGATCTATCGCTGATGCCCAAGGCGTCACCCCTGGCGACCACTCCCTTCCGCGGGGGTGGTCGCCGGGCTTTGCGGCCGGCGCCTTGCGGCGCGCGGCCGCAGCGGGCCGGCGCCGTTCGAGTCACGAGCCGAGGGTGACCGTGCGGCGCGCGATCGTGGTGGTCCCCGACCTCTTCTTCAGCACGCGGATCGGCGCCGCGGCGAAGGCCCTCGGCGTCGAGGTCGATGAGGTGGACGCGGCGCGAGCGCTCGACGCCTGCCGGGCGCGCCCTCCCGACCTCGTCATCCTCGACCTCCACGCCCCCGGCGACCCGCTCGCGCTCGCGCGCGCGCTCGGGGCCGACCACGCGACGCGCGCCGTGCCGATCGTGGGCTTCTACTCCCACGTGGACGAGGCGCTGCGGAAAGCGGCGGTCGAGGCGGGCGTGGATCACGTGCTGCCGCGCTCGGCGTTCACGGTCCGGCTCCCGGCGCTGCTCGCGGGGCACGCGCCGGCCGGCGGCGCGTGACGGCGGGGGAAGGTCGCGCCCCACGGCTCGCGACGCCCGATCGCCGCGGCGCGCCTTTGAGGTGCGCGGGGGCGCCGCTATACTCCCGCGCCGTCTGCGCCACGAGGAGGTTCGATCCCCACATGAGCGACCGTACGGCTGGCCCTCCGAGCAAGCCCGCGAGCCGGGTGCGCATCTCCTGCCCGGGCTGCGGCCGGAACGACTTCGTGGTCTGGCCGGAGGGGCAGCCCACGTTCCACTGGAAGTGCTTCAACTGCGGGAAGGAGTTCGACCTCTCCCGCCAGGGCGCCCACTGAGGCGCTCGAGGAGATCCCGATGAGACCCCTGCTCAGGCTTTCCGCCGCCGCGCTGCTCGCGCTGTCCACGGTCTCGCGCGCCGAGACGCCGGCCTCGGACCGCAAGGCGGTCGCGATCGCCGATCAGGTGATGAGGGCGCTGGGCAGCAAGCAGCGCTGGGACGCGCTCGAAGGCCTGCGCTGGAGCTTCGGGGCGTCGGTGAACGACACGGTGCGCAGCTCCCGCCGCCATGCGTGGGACAAGCGCACGGGCTGGCACCGGGTCGAGGGCAAGACGCGCGCCGGCCAGTCTTTCTGCTTCATCCACAAGCTCAACTCGACCGAGGGCAAGGCGTGGATGGACGGCGTGGCGATCGAGGGCGACTCCCTGCAGAAGCTGCTCAAGCGCGCGAACTCGCTCTGGATCAACGACACCTACTGGATGCTGATGCCCTACAAGCTGCGCGACCCGGGCGTGACGCTCAAGTACGACGGCGAGACGCGCCAGGGCGGCGCGCGCTACGACAAGATCGCGCTGTCGTTCGCGAACGTGGGCGACACGCCGGGCGACCACTACTGGGTGTACGTGAATCGCGCCAGCCACCGGGTCGAGCGCTGGGAGATGGTGCTGCAGGGCGATCAGCCCCCGCCGGTCGGCTACACCTGGGAGGGCTGGGAGCAGCACGACGGGCTGTGGTTCGCGACCGCCCACCGCAAGGACGCGACCAACGTGTTCACGAACGCGATCGAGACCGTGAAGGAGTTCGGGCCGGCGGAATTCTCGGCGCCCTGAGCCGCGCCGCTCGCGCCCGGCCCGCGCCCCGAGTTCTCCGCACCCGCCCCGCGCATGCGCATCAGCGAGATCTTCCTTTCCCTGCAGGGCGAGGGCCCCTCGGCCGGCACGCCCGCCCACTTCGTGCGCCTCCAGGGCTGCGACGTCGGCTGCCGCTGGTGCGACACCCGCTACAGCTGGGACTTCGGTGGCGGCCGCGAGCTGACGGCCGCGGCCGCGTGCGCCGAGGCACGCGCCCTCGGGGAGGCGCCGCTGCTCGTGATCACGGGCGGCGAGCCGCTCGAGCATCCCGGGCTCGGCGACCTGCTCGCCCGGGCGCTCGAAGGCTGGCCGCGCGTCGAGGTGGAGACCAGCGGCGTGGCGCCGCCGCCGCTCTCCCACCCGCGCCTGGCGTGGAACGTGTCGCCCAAGCTCCCGAGCGCCACGCCGCGCTGGCGCGACACCTGGGCGCACGTCGCGGCCTGGGTGGCCGAGGAGCGCGCCACGTTCAAGCTCGTGGTGGGCGATCCCCCCGACCCCGAGGATGTGGCGCGCCTGATCGTCGAGCACGCCCTGCCGCGCGCGCGCGTGATGCTGATGCCCGAAGGGATCACCGACCAGGCACTCCGCGCCCGCGCCGCCGACCTCGCCGGCTCCTGCAAGCGGCTCGGCGTGCGCATGAGCCCGCGGCTCCACATCTGGATGTGGGGCGCGCGCCGGGGCGTGTGATGAGCGGCGTGGAAGCCGGCGCCGGGCGCAGCGTCCGGAGGCGCGCGTGAGCGCGCGCGCGGTGGTGCTGCTCTCGGGCGGGCTCGACTCCGCGACCTGCCTGGCGTGGGCGAAGGCGCAGGACTTCGAGTGCACCACGCTGGCGGTCGACTACGGCCAGCGCCACCGCGTCGAGCTCGAGGCCGCGCGCCGCGTGGCGGCCTCCCTCGGGGTCGCGGACCACCGCGAGGTACGCGCCGACCTGCGCGCGATCGGAGGCTCGGCGCTCACCGCAGCGATCGACGTGCCGCGCGACCGCAACCCGGCCGCGATCTCCGGCGGGATCCCTGCGACCTACGTCCCGGCGCGCAACACCGTGCTGCTCGCGCTCGCGCTCGGCCTGGCCGAGACCGTGGGCGCCGCCGACCTGGTGGCCGGGATGAACGCCATCGACTACTCGGGCTATCCCGACTGCCGGCCCGAGTTCGTGCGCGCCTTCGAGGGGCTGGCGAATCTCGCCACGCGCGCCGGGGTCGAGGGCGAGCGCTTCCGCATCCACACCCCGCTCATGACGCTCGACAAGGCGGGCATCATCCGGCTCGGCGCGTCGCTGGGCGTGGACTTCGCCCTCACCCATTCGTGCTACGATCCCGCTCCCGATGGCGCGGCGTGCGGGCGATGCGACGCCTGCGCGCTCCGCAGCCGGGGCTTCCGCGAGGCCGGAATCCCCGATCCCACGCGCTACCAGACCGCCGCCCGGACCTGACCCGATGCGCATCGAGCTCAGCAAGGACTACACGTTCGAGGCCGCGCACCACCTGCCGCGCGTCCCGCCCGACCACAAGTGCCACCGCCTCCACGGGCACTCCTACCGCATCGAGGTCTCGATCGCGGGCAGCGTGGACGAGGAGCTGGGCTGGGTGCAGGACTTCGCCGACATCACCGCCGTGGTCAAGCCCCTGCTCGAGCGCGAGCTGGACCATCGCACGCTGAACGACGTGCCCGGGCTCGAGAACCCGACCTCGGAGCTGCTGTGCGTCTGGCTGTGGAGCCGCCTGCGCCCCCAGCTCCCACTTCTCAGCGCCATCACCGTCCACGAGACCTGCGCAGCGCGCTGCACCTACCGCGGATGACGCGCGGGATGACAGGCCTCCGCGGGCGGATCCCGTTCCTCCGCCTCGGCCTGGCCCTGGCGCTCCTGATCGCCGCCGCGGCGCTCGCCCTGCCCTGGCTCGCCGAGCGCGCGATCGCGCGGCGCCTCACCCAGGCCGCCGCCGCGCGCGGGCTGGTCGCGCGCTGGGCCACGCTCGAGGTCCGCTTCCCCGCGCGCGTCGCGATCGGGCGCCTGCGCGTGGTGAGCGAGGCGCGCGGCGACCTGGTGATGAGCGGCGAGTCGCTCGCGGTCGCGGTCGACCCGCTGTCGCTCCTACTCTTCCACCCGCGCGCCCGCGCGATCGAGCTGCGGCACGTGTTCGCCCGCGGGCCGCGGGCGGGCGGGGCCGATCCCGACACGCTCGCGCCCGAGGAGGATCCGAGGCGCGTCGACCGCTCGGAGAAGGTGCGGCGCGCGGCGGAAGGGATCGCGCGCACGCTGCTCGTTCCCGCCCGCCGGCTGCCGAGGATCGAGCTGCGCGACGTCCGGCTCGCCACGGGCGAACAGGAAGACGAGCCCGGCGCGGGCCTCGAGCTCGACTGGCTCGACCTCCGTCCCGCGCCCGGCGGGGTGGTGCTCGCGGGCGCGGGAAGGCTCGCGGGGGCGCGCGAGGTGCCGTTCGACTTCCGCGCGCGCTACGGGGACGACGATCGCGTCGAGGGCGGGGCGCGCTTCGGAGTCTTCGACGCCGCGACCGGCCGCACCACGCCGCTGCGCTTCGCGGTCGAGGGCCGGCTGGTCCAGGACCGCGGCGCCGGCCGCGTGGAGTTCGCGGGCCCCACGCGCGTGAGCGTGGGGCAGGTGCCGATCCTCCTCACCTGCACGCTCGCGCGCCGCGGCCCGCGACTCGACCTCGAGCTCCAGTGCGACGACCTGACGGGCGAGCGCATCGTCGCGAGCCTGCCGCACCCGCTGCTCGGGAGGCTGCTCGACGTCGGGGTCGCCGGCTCGTGGGACTACCGGCTCGGCCTCCGGCTCGACCTCGAGCGGCCCGACAGCGTGGAGTTCCACGCCGACGTGATCCCTCACGGGCTCGCGCTCGATCCCGAGCGCACGCGGCTCAACCTGCTCACCCTCGATCAGCCGTTCGTGGCGGAGATCCACCTGCCGCGCGGCCGGGTCGCGACCCGCGACCTCTCCGCGGAGAACCCGCGCTTCCGCAGGCTCGAGGCGATCGACTCGATCCTGGTCCACGCGGTGCTCACCAACGAGGACGGCGCCTTCTTCCGCCACCGCGGCTTCAACGCCGAGGCGATGAAGGGCGCGATCGCGGACGACATCCGCGCGGGCGCGTATCGGCGCGGCGCCGGGACCATCACCATGCAGCTGGTGCGCAACCTCTACCTCGGGCACGAGCGCACGCTTTCGCGCAAGGCGCAGGAGATCGCGCTGGCCTGGATGCTGGAGCACCTGACCTACGTCACCAAGCGCCGGCTGCTCGAGATCTACCTCAACATCATCGAGTGGGGGCCGGGCGTGCACGGGGCCGACGAGGCCGCGCGCTACTACTTCGGGCGCGACGCCTCGCGCCTCACGGTGGACCAGGCGCTGTTCCTCGCCACCGTGATCCCCGCGCCCACGAAGTGGCGGTATCGCTTCGATCCCGCGGGCGAGCTGCGGCCCTTCGAGCGCGCGCAGATGCACTTCATCGGGCGCGCGATGGTGAAGAAGGGCTGGCTCTCCGCGGACGAGCTGCCGCCCGCGGACTCGCTGCGCGTCGAGATCGCAGGCCCGGCGCGCGAGATGCTCGCGCGAGAAACGGCGAAGGACTCGACCGCGAGCTGATTGCGCGCCGCACGTGACGCACTCGGTACGCGGGCGTGACGCGCGCGCGACGCGTGCAATCTCCGCGCGCGCCGCGCGACATGCGCTCTCGCGACCGCAAATCGCCCTCCAGCCCCCCCCGCCAAAGTCCCCAAAAAATCACACTCAAGTGCACTTCGCGCGCCGCCGAAGAACCTGGTGCAAGTTGCGGACGCTAGGGACGGCCGGACCTCCCCGCTTCACTCGAACCAACGGGGGCAGCTCGGGCCACTGGCAGTAATCGCGACACCAGTCCTGAGAGTGAGGTCTTCTTCATCTTGAGTAAGGATCCGCAGTCGTCGGAGGGCCGCCGGGTCCTCGGGCCCGTGCTCGCCATGGAACGGCCCGGGCCGGCTCTTTCGCGCTTCACCCTGAGGCTGAGCGCGCTCGCTGCCCTTGCGGCCGCGGCGCTGCTCGCGAGCTCCGTGACCCCCTCCGCGGCGGACCCGGACCTGCCGGGCCCCTCGGCCAATCTCCAGGTGGTCAAGGCCGGCTCGCTCGTGATCCCAATGGACGTCGCGCACCAGGGCACGCCTGCGCCCTTCAACATGAAGGCCTACGGCCTCGCGAACGTCCTGCTCCAGAACAACATCCCGCTCAAGTGGGTGATCAAGGCGGGGAAGGCGAAGGACGCGATCGACTTCACGGCGACCGCCGCGCGCATCCGGCCGACCGCGATCGCGGCCGCGAGCCAGGACTTCCGCGCCGGTCCGCTCATCATCGCCAAGGCCTACGCTGCCTCCGCGATCTCACGCATCGACGCCTTCGGCGGCGGGGTCGCGGTCTACCAGCTCACCCAGGACGTGCTGGTGGACGTGCGCCACGAGCTGCGGTTCAAGCCCCGCATCCTGGTCAACACCGTGAACGCGACCATCCACACCGACATCCTGGACGAGGCCGGCATCACGAACTACCTGGTCGCGGGCTCGTTCACGATCCTCCCGGGCTCCTGCTACACGTTCGCGAGCGAGCCGCACAACGCCAGCAATGCCGGCGTCCAGTACGTGCGCTCGTTCGTCCAGACCGGCGGCAACTTCCTCGGCCAGTGCCTGTCGGTGCTCACCTACGAGAACGACGCGACCAACGGGCACCTGATGTCGACCCTCGGCTTCACGAGCAACAACAACAACAACACGATCAACTATCCCAGTCCCGACCTGCCTTTCGTCCAGTTCGAGGGAACCATCAGTCCCTCGATCGGCGGCTCGGAGCGAGACTGGCGGCTGGCGACCGGGTCGGCGTTCCAGTCGGGAGGACACTCCCTGGCGACGGACATCGGGATCTCGCCGACGACCTACTGTGCCACGGCCGCGAAGCTCTACTCCGGCGGCGTCGGAGGCATGCTCTTCTACCTCGGCGGACACAGCTACAGCTCCAACTCGGACGTCACGGAGTTCAACGGCCGCCGCGCCTACCTGAACGCGGTCCTCACGCCGTGCACCCGCCCCGGGAGCTGCGGCCTCGACATCCAGGTCAACCTCCCGGACCTCACGCTGCTCAAGAGCCACGCCGGGACCATCTTCGTCGGCGACTCGGTCAACTTCACGATCAACGTCACGGACTCGGCCACCACC
Source organism: Candidatus Eiseniibacteriota bacterium (assembly GCA_036507005.1). GTDB lineage: Bacteria > Eisenbacteria > RBG-16-71-46 > RBG-16-71-46 > RBG-16-71-46 > WS-2. The sequence goes on along the minus strand of DASXQT010000063.1, from coordinate 7,095 downwards.
GCCACGGTGGACACCTTCACCGTCCGCGACACGCTGCCCGCCGGGCTCGCCTTCGTGTCGGGCTCGGGCTCGGGGTGGAGCTTCAGCGTCTCGGGGCAGGTCGTCACCGCCACCCATCCCGGCGTGCTGGCCGGCCTCGCGATCAGCTCGTTCACGCTGCGGGCGCATGCCACGGCCCCGGCCGGGACCTTCCTCACCAACTGGGCGCACGTCGAGGGCGGCGGAGACGAGACCCCGTTGAACAACTCCGACTACGACACGCTGACCGTGTTCGCCCACACACCGGATCTCGCCGTCCAGAAGCGCCACACGGTCCCGTTCGCCCAGGGCACCAACCGCACCTACACCCTGGTGATGCGCAACGTGGGGCTCGGCCCCACCACCGGCGTCATCACCGTGAAGGACACGCTGCCGACCGGCCTGACGTACGTGAGCAGCGCGGGCACCGGATGGTCGTTCTCGACCAGCGGGCAGATCGTCACCGCCACCAACCCCGGCCCGGTTGCGGGGGGTGACAGCACGATCTTCACGGTCACGGTCGCGGTGGGTGCCGCGGCCGTGCCCCAGGTGGTGAACAGCGGCACGGTCACCACGGTGGGCGACCCCAACGTCGCGAACGACGTCGGACGCGACACCACGGCGGTCACCGGCCTGCCGGACCTGGCGCTCGACAAGCGGCACACCGGGTCGTTCACGGACGGCGCGAACGGCACCTACACCTTCGTGGTGCGGAACCTCGGACCGTCCTCGACCTCGGGCGCCAGCACGGTAGTGGACACGCTGCCGGCGGGGCTCGCGTACGTGAGCGGCTCGGGCACCGGCTGGACGTTCTCGAGCAGCGGCTCGATCGTGACCGCGACCCATTCCGGGGCGATCGTCGCGGGCGACAGCTCGATCTTCACGCTCACGGTGTCGGTCGGACCGGCGGCCGTGCCCGCCGTCATCAACACCGCGGTCGCCTCCACCGCCGGCGACTCGGACCCCTCGAACGACCGCGACGTGGACCCGACCACCGTGATCGGCGCGCCGGACCTGGCGATGGCCAAGCGCCACACCGTGGCGTTCGTGGACGGGTCGCCCGCCTCCTACACGCTGGTCGTGACCAACGTGGGGACGGCCGTGACCACGGGCGGGATCACCGTGAAGGACACGCTGCCCGCGGGCCTGCTCTACAGCTCGGCCTCGGGGACGGGCTGGAGCTTCTCCGAGTCGGGCGGGATCGTGACCGCGACCCATCCGGGCCCGGTCGCGATCGGCGACAGCCTGGTGTTCACGCTCGACGTCGACGTCCGGCCGGCGGCGGTGCCGGGGGTGATCAACAGCGCGACCGCGAGCACGGCGGGCGATCCGTACCCGGCCAACGACCGGGCCTCCGATCCGACCGTGGTCCAGGGAGTCCCCGACCTCGCGCTCGACAAGCGCCACATCTTCGTGTTCGTCGACGGCTACGACTTCGACTTCACCATGGTGGTGAGCAACGTCGGCACCGGGCCCACCACCGGCGTCATCACGGTGCTCGACACCCTGCCCAACGGCCTGCTCTACAGCTCGGCCTCGGGCGCGGGCTGGAGCTTCTCCGAGTCGGGCGGGATCGTGACCGCGACCCATCCCGGCGCGCTCGCGACCGGCGACAGCTTGGTGTTCACGCTCACCGTGAGCGTCCGCCCGGCGGCCGTGCCGAGCGCCACCAACGTGGCGGGGGTGAGCACGGTCGGGGATCCCTACCTCGGCAACAACCACGACACGGACGTCGTTTCGCCCGTGGACGGATCGCCGGACATCGCGCTGGCCAAGCGCCACACCGGCGACTTCACGGACGGCGCGAACGGCACCTACACGATGGTCGTGACCAGCGTGGGCACCGCGCCGACGGTGGGACCCATCACCGTGCGCGACACGCTGCCCGCCGGCCTCGCCTACGTCTCGGGCGCAGGTGCGGGCTGGAGCTTCTCCGAGTCGGGCGGGATCGTGACCGCGACCTATGCGGGGCAGCTGCTCATCGGCGACAGCCTGGTGTTCACGATCACCGTGCTCCCGGGGCCGGCCGCGGTGCCGGGGGTCACGAACAGCGCGACCGCGAGCACGCTGGGTGATCCCTACCCGCTCAACGACACCGCCACCGACCCGACCGTGGTGCTGGGCGCCCCGGACCTGGCGATGGCGAAGCGCCACACCGCCCAGTTCGTGGACGGCGCCGACGGCACCTACACGATGGTCGTGACCAACGTGGGCACCGCCGCGACCACCGGCGCGATCACGGTGACGGACACGCTGCCCACCGGCCTGGTCTACGTCTCGGCCGCGGGCGCGGGGTGGAGCTTCTCCGAGTCGGGCGGGATCGTGACCGGGAGCCACGCCGGGCCGGTCGCGATCGGCGACAGCCTGGTGTTCACGCTCACCGTGGGCGCGCGGCCGGCCTCCGTGCCGGCCGTCACCAACAGCGTGACCGTGAGCACGCCGGGCGATCCCTATCCCGCGAACGACACCGCCACCGACCCCACCACGGTCCTCGGCGCTCCCGACGTGGCGATGGACAAGCGCCACACCGCGCAGTTCGTGGACGGCTTCAACGGCGTCTACACCATGGTCGTGACCAACGTCGGCACGGCCGCGACCACGGGTGCCACCACCGTGAAGGACACCCTTCCCACCGGCTTGAGCTACGTCTCGGGCTCGGGCGCGGGCTGGAGCTTCTCGCAGTCGGGCGGGATCGTGACCGCCACCCACGCCGGCTCGGTGGCCGCGGGCGACAGCTCGATCTTCACGCTCACCGTTGCCGTGGCTCCGTCCGCGGTGCCGGGCGTGATCAACAGCGCGACCGCGAGCACGGCGGGCGACCCCTACCCGGACAACGACCGCGATTCCGATCCGACCGCGGTGGGCGCGGTTCCGGACCTGGCGCTCTCCAAGCGCCACACGGCGCAGTTCGTGGACGGGTCGAACGGCACCTACACGCTGGTCGCGACCAACGTCGGCACCGCGGCGACCACCGGCGCGATCACGGTGCTCGACACGCTGCCGACCGGCTTGACCTACGTGAGCGGCGCGGGCGCGGGCTGGGGCTTCTCGGAGTCCGGCGGGATCGTCACCGCCTCGCACGCCGGGCCGATCGCCGTCAACGACAGCCTGGTCTTCACGCTCACCGTGAACGCCTCGCCGGCCGCGGTGCCTGCGGTCATCAACGCGGCGACCGTCAGCACCGCGGGTGATCCCTATCCCGGCAACGACCGGGCCACCGACCCGACCGACGTGGCCGGCGCCCCCGACCTGGCGATGGCCAAGCGCCATACCGGGTCCTTCGCGGACGGCGCCGACAGCACCTATACGCTGTCGGTGACCAACGTCGGCACCGCGGCCACGACCGGCGCGATCACGGTGCTCGATACGCTGCCCAGCGGCTTGAGCTACGTGAGCGGCGCGGGCGCGGGCTGGAGCTTCTCGGAGTCCGCCGGCATCGTCACCGCCTCGCACGCGGGCCCGATCGCGATCGGCGACAGCCTGGTCTTCGCGCTCACCGTGAACGTGGGGCCCGCCGCCTTCCCGGCGGTGACCAACGCCGCGACCGTGAGCACGCCGGGCGATCCGTACCCGGCCAACGACCGCGCCACCGACCCGACCGACGTCACCGGCGCACCCGACCTGGCGATGGCCAAGCGCCACACCGCCGCCTTCGTGGACGGCGCCAACGGCACCTACACGCTGGTGGTGACCAACGTCGGCACCTCGACCACCACCGGCGCGATCACGGTGCTCGACACGCTTCCCACCGGCCTCGCCTACGTCTCCGGCGCGGGCGCGGGCTGGAGCTTCGCCGAGTCCGGCGGCATCGTGACCGCCTCGCACGCGGGCCCGATCGCTGCGGGCGACAGCCTGGTCTACACGCTGACCGTGAACGTGTCGCCGCCGGCATTCCCGGCGGTGATCAATGCCGCGACCGTGAGCACCGCGGGCGATCCGTACGCGGCCAACGACCGCGCCACCGACCCGACCGCCATCACCGGCGCCCCCGACCTGGCGATGGCCAAGCGCCACACCGACGTGTTCGTGGACGGGGCCAACGCCAGCTACACGCTGGTCGTGACCAACGTCGGCACCGCCTCCACAACGGGCGCGATCACGGTGCTCGACACGCTGCCCACGGGGCTCTCCTACGTCTCCGGCGCGGGCGCGGGCTGGGGCTTCTCCGAGTCCGGCGGGATCGTGACCGCTTCGAACGCGGGCCCGATCGCGGCCGGCGACAGCCTGGTCTACACGCTGACCGTGAACGTGTCGCCCCCGGCGGTGCCGGCCGTGATCAACAGCGCGACCGTGAGCACCGCGGGCGATCCGTACGCGGCCAACGACCGGGCCACCGATCCGACCGACGTCACCGGCGCCCCCGACTTGGCGATGGCCAAGCGCCACACCGCCGCCTTCGTGGACGGCGCCAACGGCACCTACACGCTGGTGGTGACCAACGTCGGCACGGCGGCCACCACGGGCACGATCACCGTGCTCGACACGCTGCCCGCCGGGCTGAGCTTCTACGGGGCCTCGGGCGCGAGCTGGAGCATCTCGGAATCGGGCGGGATCGTGACCGCGACCAGCGCCGGTCCGATCGCGGTCGGCGACAGCCTGGTGATCTCGCTCTCGGCGGTCGTGTCGCCCGCCGCGGTCCCGGCGGTGATCAACTCGGCGACCGTGAGCACCGTGGGGGATCCGTATCCGGCCAACGACCGGGCCTCCGACCCGACCACGGTGACCGGCGCGCCGGATCTCGCGATGGCCAAGCGGCACACCGCGCAGTTCGTGGACGGCCAGAACGGCACCTACACGCTGGTGGTGACCAACGTCGGCACCTCGACGACCTCGGGCGGCATCACGGTGACCGACCCGCTGCCCACGGGGATGAGCTACGTCTCGGGCGCGGGCTCGGGCTGGAGCTTCAGCGAGCTCAACGGCTTCGTCACCGCGACCCACCCCGGCCCGCTCGCGGTCGGGGACAGCCTGGTCTTCACCATCACGGTGACCGCGGGCAAGGACGCGGTGCCGAGCGTGATCAACTCCGCCACGGTGAACACCGCGGGTGATCCCTACGCGGCCAACGACACCGCCACCGACCCGACCGACGTGACCGGCGCGCCCGACCTGGCGATGGCCAAGCACCACACGGTCCCGTTCGTGGATGGCGCCGACGGCACCTACACCCTGGTCGTCTCGAACGTCGGGACCGCGGTGACCACGGGCGCCATCACGGTGCTCGACACGCTGCCCACGGGCTTGAGCTACGTGAGCGGCGCGGGCGCGGGCTGGAGCTTCTCGGAGTCGGGCGGGATCGTGACCGCGTCGCACGCGGGACCGATCGCGGTCGGCGACAGCCTGGTCTACACGCTGACGGTGAACGTGTCGCCCCCGGCGGTGCCGATCGTGATCAACAGCGCGACCGTCAGCACCGCGGGCGATCCGTACGCGGCCAATGACCGGGCTTCCGACCCGACGCTGGTCGGCGCCGTCCCCGACCTGGCGATGGACAAGCGGCACACCGACCTGTTCGCGGACGGGGCGAGCGCGAGCTACACGCTGGTCGTGACCAACGTCGGCACCGGGCCGACCACCGGCGCGATCACGGTGCTCGACACGCTGCCCGCCGGCCTGACGTACGTGAGCGGCGCCGGCGCCGGCTGGAGCTTCGGCACCACGGGCCAGGTCGTGACCGCCTCGCACTCGGGCCCGGTCGCGGTCGGCGACAGCCTGATCTTCACGCTCACCGTCAACGTGTCGCAGGCCGCGGTGCCCGGGGTCGTCAACCTCGCGACCGTCAGCACGCCGGGCGACCCGTATGCGGCAAACGACTCCGACGCCGATCCGACCGACGTGAGCGGCGCGCCCGACCTCGCGCTGGACAAGCGGCACACCGCGCAGTTCGTGGACGGCGCCAACGGCACCTACACGCTGGTCGTCACCAACGTAGGCACGACGCTCTCGACCGGCGCCATCACGGTCAGCGACACGCTGCCCACGGGCTTGAGCTACGTGAGCGGCGCGGGCGCGGGCTGGAGCTTCGGCGCGGCCGGCCAGATCGTCACCGCCACGCACGGCGGTACGCTCGCGGTCGGCGACAGCCTGGTCTTCACGCTCACCGTCAACGTCTCGCCCGCCGCCTTCCCGGCGGTCACCAACGTCGCGACCGTGAGCGTCGCAGGCGATCCGTACCTCGCGAACAACACCGACTCCGACCCGACCGACGTGGCCGGCGCCCCCGACCTGGCCATGGACAAGCGGCATACCGCGGCCTTCGTGGACGGCGCCAACGGCACCTACACGATGGTCGTCACCAACGTTGGGACGGCTGCGACCACCGGCGCGATCACGGTGTCCGACACGCTGCCCACGGGGTTGAGCTACGTCTCCGGCGCGGGTGCGGGCTGGAGCTTCAGCTCGAGCGGCCAGATCGTCACCGCCTCGCACTCGGGCCCGATCGCGGTGAGCGACAGCCTGGTCTTCACGCTCACTGTCAACGCCTCGCCCGCCGCGTTCCCGGCCGTGACCAACAGCGCGACCGTGAACACCGCGGGTGACCCGTACGCCGCCAACAACACCGACTCCGATCCGACCGTCGTCGGCGGCGCGCCCGATCTCGCCATGGACAAGCGCCACACCGTGCCCTTCGTGGACGGCGCCAACGGCACCTACACCCTGGTCGTCACCAACGTCGGCACCGCCGTCACCACCGGCGCGATCACGGTCTCCGACACGCTGCCCACCGGCCTGAGCTACGTCTCCGGCGCGGGCGCGGGCTGGAGCTTCAGCGCCGCCGGCCAGATCGTCACCGCCTCGCACGCCGGCCCGGTCGCGGTCGGCGACAGCCTGGTGCTCGCGCTCACGGTGTTCGTGTCGCCCGCCGCGGTGCCGGGCGTCACCAACTCCGCGACCGTCAACACCGCGGGCGATCCGTACGCCGCCAACGACACCGATTCCGATCCGACCGCCGTCGGCGCCGTGCCCGATCTCGCGCTCCAGAAGCGCCACACCGCCGGCTTCGTCGACGGCTCCAACGGCACCTACACCCTGGTCGTCACCAACGTCGGCACCGGCTCCACCACCGGCGCCATCACC